>JABIVD010000049.1 GCA_018667335.1 Rhodospirillaceae bacterium | reverse complement strand
TCCAATATAAGAACTGGAAACTTATTGTGTCTCTTTTGCGTCTTATCAACAAGTTTTAGTTTTAGGAAACCCGCAGGTTTTGGTGAGTGCGCTTCATTTGCGCCTCATATAAAAAGGGGTTGGAAATCATCCAACCCCTTGATTTATAACGATTATTTGTATTTGTAAGACTATCGCTTCGAGAACTGGAAGCTGCGTCGTGCCTTGGCGCGACCATATTTCTTACGCTCGACGACGCGGCTGTCACGAGTGAGCATGCCGACCTTCTTGAGGATCGGCCGAAGCTCGGGCTCGCGCAGCATGAGCGCCTTGGAGATGCCATGGCGCACCGCGCCGGCCTGGCCCGAAAGCCCGCCGCCGGTAACCGTGCAGATGATGTCGTACTGACCGAGCCGGTCGGTGACCTGGAACGGCTGGGACAGGACCATCCGCAGCACCGGGCGCGCGAAATACACTTCGCCCGTCCGTCCGTTGACCGTGAGCTGGCCTGTGCCCGGCTTGATCCAGACGCGGGCAACCGCGTCCTTACGCTTGCCGGTCGCATAGGTGCGGCCATGCTCGTCGATCTTGGGCTCGGCCTGAATCTGGCCGGTGGCCTCGGCGAGTGCCGCGGCGGCAGATGCGATAGCGGTCTCGCCCGCGGCGGGAACTTCAGTATTCTGGGTTTCGTCGGTCATGCCGCGCCGCCCCTCTTGTTTTTGTCGTTCATGGAAGCGACATCGAGCGCCTGGGGCTGCTGAGCCTCATGCGGGTGCTCGGTCCCGGCGTATACCTTGAGCTTGCGATACTGTTCGCGACCCATCTTGGTCTTCGGCAGCATCCGCTCGACCGCCTTGCGGACAACCACATCGGATTGCGGGCTGTCGAGATACTTGTCTGCCGTGCGGGCCTTGATGCCGCCCGGATAGCCGGTGTGCCAGTAGTAGATCTTGTCTTCGCGCTTCTTGCCGGTCAGCCGCACCTTGTCGGCGTTGATCACGACGACATGGTCGCCACAATCGATGTTCGGCGTGTACATCGGCTTATGCTTGCCGCGCAGGCGCATTGCGATGATCGACGCCATACGGCCGAGCACGATGCCTTCGGCATCGATGATCCACCACTTGGCTTCAACCTCACTGGGTTTCGCTGAATATGTCTTCATGGCGCTGGCCACCTTCTCCTGATATCTCTGTCTCGAACGTTTCGGCAGGTATTCGCCACGAACGAGTTGCCGCCACCGGAACCACAATGGTTCGGGCAGCGGCGTCAGGGTTCTATGGCACAGGAATGGTGAAGTCAAACCCAATTATGTGTTTTTCTGCATAGGCTTACGAGAACGGTATTATAATACCCTGCCGCTTACAAACTCTTGTACGGCCCGGCTCCCGGAGGCACATTGTCATACGCCACGAACCGGCCCATGGTCAGCACAACACCCACAACGGAACCGTCATGAGCGACACCGAAACCCCACTAAAACCGGCTGAAAAACCCACCGCAAACACCGCCCCCTTCGTGATTCGCACGGACAATGACGGCGCGGACGGCGTTACCACGCTATCCCTCAACCGGCCCGACGAGCTCAACGCCCTGTCCGAGGGCATGCTCGCGACCCTGCAGCTTGAACTCGACGACATAGCCGATGATCGAAGTGTCCGGGTGGTCGTGCTCGAGGGCGCCGGCCGTGCCTTCTGCGCCGGGCACAATCTCAAGCAGATGCGCGCGAATTACAGCCTCGCCTACCAGCAGGAGCTGTTCGCGACCTGCTCGAAGATGATGCAGTCCGTCCTGCGCCTGCCCCAGCCGGTCATCGCCAAGGTGCGCGGGCTGGCCACCGCTGCCGGCTGCCAGCTGGTGGCGACCTGTGACTTGGCCGTCGCCGCAGACGATGCAAAACTTGCCACCTCCGGCATCAATGTCGGCCTGTTCTGCTCGACACCCGGCGTGGCGGTAGGCCGTGCCGTCCCGCGCAAGCACGCGATGGATTTGCTGCTGACCGGCGATTTCCTCGAAGCGCCGCGCGCGGCGGAGATCGGTCTGATCAACCGGGCCGTCCCCGATGACCGGCTCGACGAAGACGTCGCAGAGCTGGCCGCCAAGCTCGCACGCAAGAGCGCCCACGCGCTCGCACTCGGCAAACAGGCCTTCTACCGCCAGCTCGAAATGGGCATCACGGATGCCTATGCGTTTGCCGGCGACGAGATGGCGCGCAACATGATGGACCGGGACGCCGCCGAAGGCATCGACGCCTTCATCGAGAAACGCGATCCCGAATGGGACCAGGGCCCCCGCTCAGACCCGCGTTCGGAGGACGACTAAAACATGAGCGATCTTTCCTATACCGACGACACACTCCGCACCCTGTTCGGCGACGTGAAGACCATCGCGCTGGTGGGCGCGAGCCCGCGCGGCGAGACCCGGGCCAGCTGGCGGGTCATGCGCTACCTGCAGAACGAGGGCTACAAGGTCTATCCGGTCAATCCCGACGCGCTCGGTCAGGAGATCCACGGTGAGAAGGTCTACGCCAGCGTCACCGACCTTCCCGAGAAAATCGACATGGTCGATATCTTCCGCCTGCCCTGGAAGGTCGCACCCGTCGTCGACGAAGCGATCGCGCTGGGCGTGCCCTATATCTGGATGCAGCTGAAAGTCATCAACGAGGAGGCCGCGGCCAAGGCCGAGGCCGCCGGCGCGACCGTGATCATGGACCGTTGCCCGGCCATCGAACTGCCCCGCCTGCAGGCGACGGCCTAGCCCCCCAGAGCGAAGACAAGAAATATGAGCGAGCTTTATTATCCCGATTGGCAGATCCGCCGCATCCTGCGCGATGTGAACACCGTCGCGATGGTCGGTGCGAGCACCAACTGGAACCGGCCCAGCTACTTCGCCATGAAGTATATGCAGGACAAGGGATACCGGGTGATCCCCGTGAACCCGCGTGCTGCGGGTGAGACCCTGCTGGGTGAAGAGGTGGTCGCGAGCCTCAAGGACATCACCGTCCCGATCGATATGGTCGATATCTTCCAGCGGTCCGAACGGGTGCCGCCCGTGGTCGACGAGGCCATCGAGGTGGGCACGAAGGTCATCTGGATGCAGCTGACCGTGCGCCACGACGAGGCGGCGAAGAAGGCCGAGGATGCCGGCATCACCGTGATCATGGACCGCTGCCCGAAGATCGAATTCGCCCGCCTTTCCGGCGAACTGGGCTGGAGCGGCATCAACACCAAGGTGATCACCTCAAGGCGCTCGCGCCGGATCAGGGCCTAGGACGACATCATGAGCGACAACAAGAACGACCCACGCCCGCCCGGCTTCGAGACACTGGCGATCCACGCCGGGGCGTCTCCGGACGAGAAGACCGGCGCGCGCAATGTGCCGATCTATCAGACGACCGCCTATGTGTTCGACGACGCCGACCATGCGGCCTCGCTCTTCAACCTACAGACCTTCGGCTACATCTACTCGCGCCTGACCAACCCGACGGTCTCCGCGCTCGAGGAAAAGGTGGCGGCACTGGAAGACGGCCGCGGCGCGGTCGCCTGCGCCAGCGGGCATGCCGCACAGATGCTGGCGATGTTCGTGCTGATGAACCCGGGTGACAATTTCGTCGCCTCGCGCAATTTGTATGGCGGCTCGATCACCCAGTTCACCCACACCTTCAAGAAGTTCGACTGGCATGTGAACTTCGTCGATCCGGCCGACCCGGAGAATTTTCGCAATGCCATCGACGACAAGACCAAGGCGATCTTCCTCGAAGTGCTGGCCAACCCCGGCGGCATCATCGTCGACCTGGAGCCCGTCGCCGAGATCGCCAGGGACGCCGGCATCCCGCTGATCGTCGACAACACGATGGCGACGCCCTACCTCTGCCGCCCGTTCGAATGGGGCGCGGACATCTCGATCCACTCGATGACCAAGTTCCTCGGCGGCCACGGCACGTCGATGGGCGGCGTCGTGGTGGAGAGCGGGCAGTTCGACTGGGCCCAGAACGACAAGTTCCCGTCGATGACCGAGCCCGACCCGGCCTATCACGGCCTCACCTTCTACGAGACGTTCGGCGACTTCGGCTTCTCGACCAAGGCCAAGGCTGTCGCCCTGCGCGATCTGGGCCCGACCCTGGCACCACAGAACGCCTTCAACATCCTGACCGGCATCGAGAGTCTGCCGGTGCGCATGGACCGGCATCTGCAGAACGCCCAGGCCGTTGCAGAATTCCTCGAAGGCCACCCTGCCGTGGCGTGGGTGTCCTATGCCGGCCTCAAATCCAGCCCGTATCACGCCCTGGCGAAGAAATACCTGCCCAAGGGCCCGGGCTCGGTCTTCACCTTCGGCCTGAAGGGCGGCTACGAGGCCGGCGTGCGGGCCGTCGAGAGCGTCGAGTTATTGTCCCACCTGGCCAATCTGGGCGACACGCGCTCGCTGATCATCCATCCGGCCTCGACCACCCACCGCCAGCTCACCGAGGAGCAACAAATCGCCTCGGGCGCGGGCCCGGATGTGGTGCGTGTGTCGATCGGTCTGGAGACGGTGGAAGACATCATCGCCGACCTGGACCAGGCGCTCAGCTACGCGCAGCAAAAGGCATCGGATTAGGCAAACTCAGGGTCTGGCGGGAAACAAGCCCTTCAGCGATTCGTAAAACAGCGCCAGATCGGCCATCTGCCGGTCGGTCAGAGCCGCTGCGACGTCCTGCATCGGATCGTCGTGGCGCACCCCGAGCCGGTAGTCCTGCAGGGCGGCCACGATGTATCCCGCATACTGACCATTCAGGCTCGGAATTCCCGGCCCGCCACTGCCAGAACCGGCACTCGTATGGCATTCACCACAACGCTCTGCCGCCAATCGCGCACCACGTGCGCGCGCGGCCGGGTCGGGAGCCGGACGTGCGTGCCGGGGCAATTGGTCCGCAGCGAGACCCGCGATATATAGGGTCAACGCCTGGATCGCGTCCTCGGGGATCATCGATGCAGGACTGTTCATGAGATAATGGCTGCGCGCCGCATCGCGATAGTCACGCAGCGCTGCGGCCAGATAGTCGGCATTCTGTCCGGCGATCTTGGGCGGCGGGTGGCGCGGCGCGGCCAGCTGCGCCGGATCCATTGCATGGCAGTTGAAACAGCCCGCCGTGTTCTTGTTGGTAAACGGGGACTCCTGCGCCAACGACGTGCTCATACCGGCGAGCAAGGCCAGCCCGACCGACAGTCCGCCGAGGGTGCGGCGCCTAATAAAAAACATTGCCGAAGTCATAGCGTATGCCGAACAGAATCTGCGTGTTGAGGGCGTGCGGGCCGCCCCCGGCCGCCTCGGCGCGGGTCAGCGCGCCCTCGCTGTAAATACGCCACTGGCTGCCGAACCGTTGATCCAGATAGAACCCCGTGCCGTGGAAGGATTCGTAGACGTCATCGTCGTCGATCGTTGCCAGACTGAGATGCAGTGCATTGTCCTGGGTGAGCTGGAACGTCCCAAGCAGATTGAGCGACCGCGCGCGGTGTGGAGTGGCGTCGTCCAGCAGATGAGCGCCGAAGGCCAACGACCATTGTTCGCTGCGATACTCCACCGCGCCGCCAACCCGGTCACGGTCACCACCACCGCGCAGTTCCTCGCGCAGCCAGCCGCCGCCGAACGTGATCCGGCCCAGATACTGACGGAACTGTCCCGAAACGCCGATGCTGCTATCGACCGCCGTGGAATTGCCGACAAAGGCCGGCCGGTAGTCCACATCGAACAACCATCGGCCATACGACGTGGCGTATTTGATGATGTCGGATTCGATCTTGATCCCGCCGGCATGGGGGGTCGTATAACCGGTTGCGTAGAAATCCTGCGACCGGTCGATCAGCGTGCCGTAGTTCTTGAAGTAGCCGGTCGGCTGCTTGCCGTAGGTCAACGCACCGAGGGCGTTCGACACGCCGATCCACGACCGGAACGGCTTGGCGTCGTCGATGGTCTCGCTGAATTTGGCGAACTCACCGCCATACTCATAATGCGCCAGCAATTTGTGGCTGTAGCCTATGTCCCAGTTCCAGTTGACACCCACCACAGATTTGACGGTCTGGAACTGGCTCTGTGTGTCGCCCTCGACCGTGGCACCCAGTGCGCCGTCCTGGACCAGCAGGCCCCCATTGGCGACAGCAAACAGTGTCAGCTCGCCATATCCCGGGATCGAGATGTTTTCGGCGGCAACCGGTGGCGTCGATGCGAGCGCGGCCATGCCCACCGCGACCCCAATTGCAAGAATTCGCCTCACGCCCGCCATCTCAATGCACCGAGAAGATTGCGACGTTATGGTGATAGGGGTCGAACTGATACATCCGCAGACGCCGTGAGGGCTCGAAATCGAACGCCAGTTCGACCCGGTGCCGCCCGGGTTCGCCATCCTCGAAGGGCGGCACATCGATCAGCCCCCAGGGACCACCCGCGTTGACCCACCAATGGGCGCGGCCGAACGTGAACCAGGCACCCGATCCCCCGCCCGCGACCGTCGACTGATACTGGTTTTCCCAACCACGCAGCCCGCCAAAATCCACGTTGACGTAGCCGTGTACGAAATGATCGGCGTTGATCAGTGAGACCACAACATTCTGTGGGCGTTCGTCCCATTGCGACAGCCGCGCAATCCCGCCGCCCTTCATCTCGCCGTAGATCGTGTTGTTGGCATACAGCAGGGTCACATCCGCATCCGGGTCGCTGGTTACGCCAGCGGGCAACTTCGTGCGGTCCTGCCAGTCGAAGAAGGCCTCATCCGCCACCTGGAGGTGCGGCAGTGCCGCCGCGGCCGAGCCGCTGGCCATCGCGGCACGAAACGCATTCCACATGCGCTTGGCCGGTGCCAGGTCCCCGATTTTCGAGATGGCAGCGAGCTGTTCTTCCCGGCTCGCCCGCGGATTGTCTCCGAACACCCGGCGCTCAAAGTCGACCAGCTTGCGCCCGTTGATGCTCTTGACCGCATTCTCGGTCACCTGGATGCGCGGCGGATGCACGCGCCATCCCCAGTGATAGGTCAGGTTCCAGTATTTGGCCTTGGTCATCTTGATCTTGATGACGTTGCGCGTGCCTTCCAGCATCGGAACAAACGACTGATCGAGCGCTGCATGCGGGCGTGGCGGGGCCCCGGGCGGGCTTAGATACGGGTCGTCGACCATGAACATGAAGGGTGCGAAATCATCCGAACCCTGCGCGAGGACATCGACCGTATAGGTGATCGTCCATGGCACATCGAACATCTCGGAGGCGTCGATAAAGGCGGTGTCGCTCTCGATGTGGGAATCGTACCAGAGCTGATGAATATCGACATTCCCGCCCACGAGATTGCCGGCAGCATCGTGGATCGGGTCAACCGAGCGCACCTGGGTACCGAAGACGTAGTGCAGCAACGGAAACCCGTTATAGGTCCGCTCCGGGAAGACAGGGTTGCCTTCCAGGATATCGATCGCCTCTTGTACGCGCGCCATATCGAGGGTGCCGCGCGCGGCCGACGCCATCGTGGTCCGCAGGACGTCATCGATATCCGAGGTTGGCGAGCGGCGGTCGATGGCCGTGGTTTGCACCGGCCCATCGTGGAGGTTGTAAGGCGTGTCCGGTGTCGAGGGCAGCGTGTTGGGCATCTCGCGCCCCCGGCCGTCAAACAGGTTTGAATTCACGCTGCGTATAAAATTGCTGCCCGGCGGATCCGTGAACGGGTTCGACGGCTCAAACAGCGACGGTGGCGGGTGGGCATAGGTCGTCGATCCGTCGAGCGAACTCCACTGGATCGTGCGGCCCGGTGCGGGTTGCGGGTATGGGTGCAGAAACCGGCTGCCCTGAAAATCCGGCCGCAGCGTGGCCAGATCAGGTGAACACGCTCCGAGCAGCAGGGCCGCGATGAGGAGGCCGCGCCCGGTCATGCCAAGTTTTCCAAAATGTCCCAGCGCAGCATCATCGCGTGATCCTCATGCACAACATTGTGGCAATGCAGGATGTAGCGGCCGTGAAAATCCCTGAATCGAAAGAACAGCTTCGCGGTTTGGTTCGGACCGAGCCAGAACGTGTCCTTGCGCGAATTCAGCAAGCTGCCCGGCGCGATGGGCCGGCCGTTGATCTCCAGAATCTGGAACTCCTCGAAATGGATATGCACCGGATGGGACCAGGTCGATCCCGCGTTCCTCAGGGTCCAGATCTCGGCTGAACCCTCCTGGATGTCGGCATCCGAATTCATCATGTCGGCATGCTTGCCGTTGATGGTCCACATCCCGCCCGTGTAGTCGAAATCCCATTCGCGGTGCGCGCGCACCTCAGAGAGATCCACCGGCGGCAGTTCGCGCATGCGCTCGGGAATGCGGCTGTTGTCCGGGCCCGTCGCCTCGATCACATTGAAGCGCATCATCGGCATACCGGGGTCGAGGATTCGGCCGGTCGGCCCACCCCCATCGAACTGCTCGAGAATATTGACCAGATCGACGTGCTCGCCGGGTCGGTAGCGCGAGAAATCGATGATTAAATCGTACCGGTTGGCCACCGCCATCGGCAGCCGGTCGACCTCGACCGGTGCGGGCATCATATTGCCGTCGTTCGACAGCACGACGAACTTTTGACCGGTTGACAGAACCATCGAGTAAAAGCGCGACGGCCCGCCGTTCAGGAGACGGAAGCGGTATTTTCGTGGCTCCACATTCAAATACGGTTGAATGATCCGGTTGATGGTCATCTTGTCGCCGAGGAAGCCTTCCGTATTGAAGATGTCGAAGACGGCATTGCCTTTCACATCGAACAGCACGTCATGGATGATCAGGGGCACATCGTATTTGCCGCTTGGCAGGCGCCAGGCGAGTGGCGACGTATCATTCTCGTCGCCGGTGTCATGCTCGTCGAAGAACAGACAGAATCCGGTCAGGCCCGCATAAACATTGGCCGCCGTGAAATCCATACGATGGTCGTGATACCAAAGCAGGGTCAGCTTCTCGCGGGGGTCCATCCCGGCGGGAAACATGCAGTAGTGATGGTCCCACCATTCACCGGAATCGATGAAATCAATCGGAAAGCCGTCGCTCTCCGAGGCCGCGTGCATATTGTGAAGATGCATCGTCGTCGACGGCAGGCCATAGCCAGTATGGTCGGCCGGCAAATCATTGAAACGGCGCACCAGGAACGGCTCGCCATACCGGGCATGGAACGTGGGTCCGGGAACGCTGCCATCATAGCCCCAACTGGGCGTCGGCGGCAGTTCGGGGTGGTAGGTATGCAGGAACGCGCGCTCGTGGAGTTCGTAGAATTTGGCCGGTGGAAACTCGTCATAGCGCTGATGGCGCGCCGGATCGGGCGCCGGCACGAGACCCGCCCCGTTGATCGGCTGCTTGATCGCGGGAATCTGCAAGGGGGCCAGAAACGGCGTGGTCGGCGGGCTGGGGCGGACTTCCAAATCCGGCGGTAGATTGCCGGGAGACACGAGTTGCGCGGCGGCACCGCCACCCATCAGCGATGGCATGCCCGCCGCAATGCCGGCGCCCAACTTCAGAAAACCCCGTCGCCGCATGGTTGAACCTTTCGTCAACCCCGTTACGCCGACAGTGCGTGGAACATTGGGGCCTGGATGGCGGCATTCAAACCGTGATCGGCACGCAACAATTCCTACTCGGCAGCCTCGGCTTTGTACCACTGGCCCGGCATGCCGCCGTTGATGGCATAGGCCAGCGCCTGCACCACCTGGAACGGCTCGCGGGCCACGCCCTTGGCCGCCGCGTCCACTTCCTTCAGCGCATGATCATGCTCGGGCGGATGCAGGGTGATGATCGGCTTGCCCAGTGCTGATGCGTAACCGGCATCGAAGGCTGCGTTCCACTGCTTGTATTTCTCGCCGAAGCGCACGACGACCACGTCGGCCTGCTCGATCAGCGTCGAGGTGCGCACGGAGTTGAGCATCGCGCCCTTATGGTCGTGCCAGAACTTGTCCGGCTCGGACCCGAAGACGGCCACGCCGCAATCGTCTGAATTGTCATGCACGGTGATCGGGGCTGCGAAGGAGACCGGCAGGCCCGCCTCGGCGCAGCCGTTCTCGATCTGCTCGCGCCAGTCGGAATGAATCTCACCCGAAAGATAAATCTTCCAAACCTTGTCGCTCATGGGTCTTTCCCGCATATCCAGTGAATGTGATGGCTTGCCCCGGTTATAGCAAAGCCGCGGCGCGCCCGCGACTCTCGCATGATCGCGATGAGATGGCCGGGTCAAGCCCGGCCATGACGGGGTGGTTAGGCCTTTAAAACCCCACAAACGTCATGCGCGGACTTGATCCGCGCATCTCATCTCGGATTCACGTTGCTCTCCGCGACGATCCAGTCGAAATAATCGGCGTTGCCGCCGCCGAGCGGAATTTCCGCAACGCAAGGCACATCGTAACTGTGCAACGCCTTCACGCGTTCGCTCAACGCGGTGACATTCGCTACGGCGGTCTTCAGTATGAGGATCGTCTCGGCGCCTTCCTGCACTGCGCCTTCCCACCAATAGATCGACTGCATGCCGTCGATGATATTCGCGCATGCCGCAAGCCGCTCGCGCACGACCGTGTCACCGATCTGGCGCGCCTCGTTAACCGAACCGCAAGTCACGTAGATCAAGCTTGCGGCGGAAATTGGCCGGTTTTCTCCGGACATTTGGACCCTTCAGGACGGATGCTTGGCGTGGGCGACATTGTACACTACGATCCGGCGCATCGGCAGCTTCGCAAACGGGCTGCACCGATGGGGGATGGCATGGCCGGCAGCAGAAAATTCGCGGCGCAGAACGCGGCACAGAGCAATGTCGTCGCGTTGCAGCCACATCGCACGCGCGGCGACCGGAAGTCTGTCTCTCGCGGCAATCTAAGCGGCCCCCAGCGTGCGTGGCTTGCCCGTGGGCTGGAACAGCCGGGCGGCAAGCTTCCCCTGTTCGACCGCGACGGCCAGAAGTTCAGCGACCGCACGGTCCGCGCCTGCATCCGGCAGGGCTTCGCCGAACCATGGTTCGATAACCCGATCAAGCCGGACTGGCTGGTCTGCCGCCTGACCGACAAGGGGCGCATCGCCCTCGACGTCTGACCCGTCGCCATCCACATACAAAAAGCCCCGCCGAAGCGGGGCTTTTCAATTCATGGTTTGTAGGTGGCCGACTAGGCGGCCTTCACCCGATCGAGGAAGGACGACACGGTCGCCTGCAGCTCGTCCGACTGGACCCCGAGCTCCTCGGCGGCGGTCAGGACTTCCTGGGATGCCGATCCCGCCTCCTGGGCACCGCGCGACACTTCGGCGATATTCGACGAAACATCCTGCGTACCGGAAGCCGCCTGCTGCACATTCTCGGCGATTTCTCGCGTCGCAGCACCCTGCTCCTCGACCGCAGATGCGATCGCAGTGGCAGTCTCCGAGATCTCGGTGATCGACGTTCCGATCTCGCGGATCGCCGAAACCGCTTCCTCGGTCTCGCCCTGGATCGCGGCAATCTGCGCACCGATCTCTTCGGTCGCCTTGGCCGTCTGCGTTGCCAGAGACTTCACCTCCGACGCCACAACCGCGAAGCCCTTGCCGGCCTCACCGGCACGCGAGGCCTCGATGGTCGCATTCAGCGCCAACAGGTTGGTCTGGGCCGCGATGTCATTGATCAGACTGACGACCTCGCCAATCTTCTGCGCGGCGGCCGCCAGGCCCTCGACCTTTTCATTGGTGGCGTTGGCGCGCGTGACGGCGTTTGTCGCCATCTCCGCGCTTTGTGCCACCTGACGCGATATCTCCTCGACCGAGGCAGACATTTCTTCGGCGGCCGTCGCGACTGTCTGGACGTTCGTGGTCGCCTGTTCGGACGCTGCCGCGACACTCGACGAACGCTGGCTCGCCTCGTCCGCCATCACGGTCATCGAAGACGCCGATGACTTCATCTGATCCGCAGAGGCCGAAACCGACCCCAGTGCCTGCTTGGCGGTGCCATCGAATTCACCGATCAGATCTTCGATCTGTTTGGTCCTCAGATCGTCGGTCTCGCGTCTTTCGGCCTGTTCGACCTCCATTTCGGCGCGTTCAATGGCGTTGTGTTTAAACACCTCGACCGCTTCCGCCATCGAACCAATCTCGTCCTTGCTGTTACGCGCAGGGATTTCGACGTCGTTATCACCGGATGCCAGGCGCTTCATCACATTCGTCATGGCTTTGAGTGGCTTGACGATACTGAGAGCACCAAGCACCACTGCAATGAGCAACAGCAGGCCGGCTCCAAACGCACCGAACATGGTGTTTCGGCTCAGCGTTGCGCCGGCGATGAGCTGAGGCTCGATGACCGTGGAGACTTCGAGTACCCCGCGGACGTCATCAAGCTTCCAATCGTTCTTCGGAGTGTCGGCACGGCCGTTGTGACACGCGACACAGCCCTCCGCGACGAGCTTGTCCGCGACGGCCACGCGAACCATCTTCTGACCATCAACGACCTCTTCGCGAACGAAGATTTCATCGGGATTCAGCGACAGTGTGTCCCAGGCTTCTTGCTGAAACGGATCAAGGACGCGGCTGGCGCGGTTGGGAAACGGGAAGCCGCTATACAGGTTCAAGCGCGTGGCCTGATCCTTGAAAAGCGCGCCCAGATCATGGATCAGGGTCGCCGGCAGCGGCACGGTCCCCGGCTTGCCCGCATGATCAATGCTTGGCTTCAGCGAACCGTCGGCCAAGACCTTCTTGATGATGTTCTTCGTATAGTAGCCGCGCAGCGTCTTGAACTGATTGACGGTCTGCACAGCCGACTGAACGGCGCTTTCACGAACGTTGTCCGCGATTGCCCGCGGCAGGAAATACCATGCGACGGCGATCATGACGACGAGGACCACGGGGATCGGCAAGATCAATCGCCACGCGATGCTGTTTCCAAATCTGTTCATTGTTCGTATCCCGGCTTTGAGGGTGCTGTTGACCGGCGATCAAATCAATAACCAACGCAAGTCACGGTAATGTGTAGAAATAGAGCAAAAATCTTTCTGTCCGATTAACACGCAGAAATACCGTGATCGAATCGCGGGATCGTTCACTCCCGATAGCTACCAACCGACAAAAAAAGCCCCGCCGAAGCGGGGCTTTCCGTTTTCATGTTGAGAGACCTAGGCGGCCTTCACCCGATCGAGGAAGGTAGAGACTGCAGCCTGCAGCTCATCCGACTGGTTCCCGAGCTCTTCGGCGGCACCGAGTACTTCCTGTGCCGATGAACCCGTTTCCTGGGCTCCACGGGAGACTTCGACGATGTTCGACGAAACATCCTGAGTGCCGGTGGCAGCCTGCTGTACGTTTTCAGCAATCTCGCGCGTCGCCGCACCCTGCTCCTCGACAGCCGAGGCAATCGCCGTCGCCGTGTCCGAGATCTCGGTGATCGATTTGCCGATCTCCTGGATCGCGCCAACGGCCTCCTGGGTCTCGCCCTGAATGGCCGCAATCTGGGCACCGATTTCCTCGGTCGCCTTGGCCGTCTGGGTGGCCAGTGACTTCACCTCGGATGCCACGACCGCAAAGCCCTTGCCCGCCTCACCGGCGCGCGAAGCCTCGATGGTCGCATTCAACGCCAGAAGGTTGGTCTGGGCCGCGATGTCATTGATCAGACTGACAACCTCACCGATCTTCTGGGAAGCTTCGGCCAGACCTTCGACCTTCTCGTTGGTGGCGTTGGCCGTATCGACCGCAGAACGCGCCATCTGGGCGCTCTGAGCAACCTGACGGGAGATTTCCTCGACCGAGGCCGAGAGTTCTTCCGTCGCCGTGGCGACCGTCTGGACGTTGGCTGTCGCCTCCTCAGCTGCCGCAGCCACCGACGAGGAACGCTGGGTTGCCTCGTCTGCCGTCGATGTCATCAACGTCGCCGATGACTTCATCTGCTCGGCCGATGCATTGACGCTGGTCAGCGAACGCTTGGCTGTATCATCGAACTCGCCAATCATCTCCTCGATCACGCTCGCACGCTTCGACTCGGCCTCTTGCTTGGCTTTCTGGTCGGCCTCAAGCGACACACGCTCGATGGCGTTCTGCTTGAACACCTCGACTGTCGCCGCCATTGAGCCGATCTCGTCCTTGCTCTCGCGGCCCGGAATATCGACCTCAAGGTCGCCGTTGGCGAGAGCCTGCATTGCAGCAGTCATGCCGACGATCGGCGCGGCAGCCTTGCGACCGATGAACCAACCGACTGCGACAATCAAAACGACGGCCGCAGCGATGCTCAACTCCAGGATGAGCATCAGGTTCGACCACAGAGTGAAGGCCTCTACTGTTGGCACGCGCACCAGCGCCGACCATCCCAGACCGGGATAGTCGTATGCACCATCGGAGTGCGCGAAACCCGTCGCCTGGTCGATTCCCTTGCGCGCGTGGTGCGCAACCATGGAACCGGAGTTGCCCTTGACCGCCTCGACCGCGGCAGGAACGCCAAGCTCGGCCAGGTTCAATTCGCCGATAACCTTCGGGTCGCGCTTGTAACCGGCGAGACCTTCATAACCCTTGGTGGTCGGATCGTAGTCGACGAGGATTCTGCCCTCAGGATCGAGAATCGTCAGTTCGGCGCTTGCCTTTCCGTTTCCCTTCAAGACTTCATAGAAGGAGGAAACGATTTCCTCGACCAGGCCAAAGTTGGCGAAGTTCACCCAGATCGCGACCGTATCGCCGCGCGCATTCTTGACGGGTGCGGCAAAGGTCAGCACAAAGCCGTCGGTGCCATACAGGTTGGCGATGTCGGCTTCGCGATGGGGCTGTTCGACGACCGTGCCGGTGAGGCCATTGCTGCCCTCGAGATAGTTCCCGGCGATCGCATTTTTGAACCATGACGTATCCGCGAACGAGCGTCGATAATATCCGTCCGTATCAATCGGGTCGCCCGTTGGGCCGACAGAGTTGACGGCGAGAACATCGCCCCGGAGGTCGACCAGCAACATAAGGTCGTAAAGTCCGTAGCCGGTCATGTACCCATTCATGGCGCCAATCAGCGGATTGTCCGCGCTCGGCCTGCGCCAGTTCAGCGAGTCCTGAGCCGCGGTGTTGAGACCGAAGGCCTGGACGTCGCCATAGCGTTCGAACAGGTTGCGATCGATGACGTCAGTCACCCCCTGGGCCGTGGACAGATATTCTGCTTCGAGTGCCAGTTCAACGGCATGGGTCTGGCTGAATGTGATCGCAAACATCACGAGTGCGGGCAGCGCCCCAAAAACCAGAAGCAACAAGACGATCTTGTTGCGGACGCTATGGAGTAATTTCGACATGACCAATTTAACCTTCTCTTGTTAGGCGGCTCTGCAGCACGCATATCCGCCAATGGCTCCGGTCTTCCGGTGCGTTCATGCGGTTTGCAGAGGAATAATCCCTCGAAAAGATCAATTTATTGTTAAATCCGGCATTCTTTGTTTGTTGCCGGTCGAAGGCAGATGAAATCCGCAAAACCGTCGGCCATGAGGTTTGTTACTTTTGTGCACGACCAACGTTGCCGCATCGGAATTCACCAAAACCCAAATTGTCCGCGGACTTAATCCCTCGTTTACAGGTCGCATTGTAGTTTTGTGGACCGACGGCGCCCTCATCGCACGAGCGCGCCAAAAACATCACAACGAGTTCGGTCCGGCGCATGACACAAACAGCAGAAGTCGAAACGACAGTCTCCAGCAGCGCGCCCGTCCGGGTAATGCTGGTCGATGATTCCGCGGTGGTTCGGGGCCTGATACGGCGTTTCGTCGACCCCGATCCGGGGATCGAGATTGTCGCGACCGCCGGCAATGGCGAAGCCGCCGTCGCAACGCTCAAACGGACCGACGATGTCGATGTCATTGTCCTGGATATCGAGATGCCGGTGATGGATGGCCTGACGGCCATCCCCCTGCTTCTGGAAGTCAAACCGGACGTCAAGATCGTGATGGCGTCGACCCTGACGGAACGAAATGCCGATGCCAGCCTGCGCGCAATCGCCGCCGGCGCGACCGAGTGCGTGGCCAAACCGTCTTCCGGCGCCGGGCTCAGCACTGCAGATGACTTCAAGCGTGAGCTCATCGAGATGATTCACGCTCTCGGCGGCGGCACAGCGCGGGTGCGGCCCGCAGGCGCCGTTGTCGCCCCCAGGCCGACGCCAACCGCCGCGCCGCCCGCACCGATCGTGCTGAAGGCCGGGCCCGTGAAGAAGCCGGAAGTACTCGTCGTCGGCAGTTCGACCGGCGGGCCCCAGGCGCTGACGCGTTTCCTGTCCAAGATCGACGCCTCCATGACGCTTCCCATTTTCATCACCCAGCACATGCCGGCCACCTTCACTGCGCTGCTCGCCAAACATCTGACGCGCGACACGGGCCGCAATGTCATGGAGGCCAGCAACGGTCAGCGGGTTGAAGCCAACACGGCCTATCTGGCGCCGGGTAACAATCACATGCTGATCGAGGGGACTCGCGGGAACGCCGTCATTCGCCTCTCGCAAGCACCCAAGGTGAATTTCTGTCGCCCGTCCGTGGATCCCATGTTGGAGAGCCTGATCGACATCTATGGCGGCTCCCTTTTGACCGTGATCCTGACCGGCATGGGATCGGACGGCAAAAACAGCTGCCAGAAGGCGGTCGAGGCCGGCGGCACCGTCCTGGCCCAGGACGAGGCCTCCAGTGTCGTCTGGGGCATGCCGGGGGCCGTGGCTCAGGCCGGGATATGCCGGCAAATTCTGGATATCGATGCCCTCGCGCCCGCTGTCATGCGTATTGTCGGGGGAGCAGCATCATGAGCGTCGGTGACTTCGAATATTTCTGTGATCTGATCAAGGACCGATCCGGGATCGTCCTCAGCCCCGAGAAAGCCTATTTGGTGGACAACCGGCTGGCACCGATCGCGCGACAGTATGAACATGCAGACGTACCCGAGCTTCTGCGCGCCATCCGCACCTCGCGCGACGAGAAACTGTTGCGCGAAGTGACCGATGCACTCACCACAAACGAATCCTTCTTCTTTCGCGACAAAAAGCCGTTCGACGCGTTTCGCGAAGTCATGCTGCCCCATATTCTCGAAACACGTGCCAGCCGGCGGCGATTGAGAATTTGGTGTGCCGCCTGCTCGAGCGGCCAGGAGCCCTATTCACTGGCGATGATCCTGAAGGACATGGGCGCCGCATTTGATGGCTGGAAAATCGAGATTGTGGCGACCGACATTTCACACGCCATTCTCGACCGCGCAAAGGAAGGCGTGTTTTCACAGTTCGAAGTTCAGCGTGGTCTGCCGGCAAAGATGCTGATTCAGAATTTCGAGAAGCACGGAGACAATTGGGGCATCAAGCCGGACATCAAGTCGAAGATCGACTTCCGGTTTTTCAACCTCCTCGACAACCCCCGTTCCCTGGGCGTGTTCGATATCGTTTTTTGCCGCAACGTCCTGATCTACTTCGATCAGTCCACGAAGCAGACGGTCCTCGAATCCATCGTCAGCGCCAGCGAGAAGGATGCGTTCCTCGTGCTCGGCGCCGCCGAAACCATGATCGGACTAACGAACGCCTACGAACGCCATCCAGACCGACAGGGCCTCTACCAAATTCAACACCCCAAGGAAGCGGCCGCCTAGGGCCCGCGCCATATGATTCCCAAGGAGATCAATATGTCATCCAAATCATTCCTCGTCGTTGATGACTCGAAGTTCGTCCGTCACGTGGCATGCGACATCCTCAACAAGCTTGGTTTCGAGACCGAACAAGCCGATGACGGTGACACAGCGCTCGTGGCCTGCCAGGCGCAGATGCCGGATGCGATCCTGCTCGACTGGAACATGCCCCGCGTCGACGGCATCACCTTCATGCGTGAATTGCGAACGGTCCCCGGCGGGACAACGCCGACCATTTTGTTCTGTACGGCGAACAATGATCTCGAAGACGTTCAGACCGCCCTCATGGAAGGTGCGGACGAATACATCATGAAGCCATTCGACGAAGAGATCATGCGCACCAAGCTGGAAGAAGTCGGCCTGCTTTAAACGGCATTCACGCAGCCAAACAAAAAACCCCGCCCGGCGTTCGCCGGGCGGGGTTTTCTTGTATCCATCAGTACCAGGTTCGATTAAGCCGCTTCAGCGACCGCCTCTCCGAGTACCTGGCGAATGTCGAGAATCAGCATCAAATCATCGTCCAGGCGATGTAGCCCGGCTGTCAGATCCAGCCAAAGCGGATCGAGGGTCACCGGCGAAGGCTCATATGTTTCCATCGTGAGCGCCAACACATCGCCGACAGCATCGACGATCAGGCTGTAGAGCTCGCCGTCCTGTTCCACGACGACATTCATCGACGGGGCATCGTCGACACGGCGTTCCACACCGAGGCGCGTGCGCAAGTCGATCGCGGTCACCACACGTCCGCGCAGGTTCAATGACCCCGCGATCTCGGCAGGGGCGAGGGGAATGTGGGTCAGGGGCTGCTCGCGCAGGACATCCTGAACCAGCAGAACCGGTACCCCGAAGCTCTGGCCGTCGATCACGACGGTGACATATTCACAAAGTTCAATTGTTTCCGAAGACATCGGGACTCTCCTGTCTTTAAATCCGCGCTAGGCGGCATTCTTTACGGGGTTTGCCGAGCGCGACAGAACGTCGATCAGAGCGGAATGGTCGGCCTTGGCGATATATTCGTCGAAACCGGCCTCAATGCCGCGATCGATATCCTGTTGGGTATCGTGGCTGGACAGCGCCAGAAGCGGCGTGTCCTTCCAGGCTTCCGAGCTCCGCAACTTGGTTGCGAATTCCAGTCCGCTCATACCCGGCATCTCGATATCGGACACGATCACATCGAATTCCGGCTGCTCTTCCAGAACCACCAGGGCCTGATCCGCATTCTCTGTCGCACAGACGTCGTAACCAGCCGACTGCAGCAACGGCGTCAGCAGATTCCGGAAAAACGGACTGTCCTCGACCAGGAGAATTCTCCGCTTCGCAGCATCGCCAGCGGCCCCGTCCGATTTGGATCGAGACAGCCAGTCGCCACCGAATGATTTCAGATAATGACCGGCGTCGAGAAGATCGGTGGCCTGTCCCTCGATAATTGTGCTGCCGAGAATTCCCGGTGCATTGCCCTGACTTTCGAACTCGATACGGTGGTCGACGATATCCACGATTTCGTCGACCACGAGGCCGAGGGAGCGGTCGAGATCGGAGAAAACGAGCACAGGACGACGGCCTTCCGAGCCCAGGGGCGCAGCCCCGTCGATCAGTGCCAACGGCATCAGTCCCTCACGATACTGGATCACCGGACCGCCATTGGCAGTCTCGACGCCAGACAAATCGATCTCCTCGATTCGCGCGACAAGCTCCAGCGGGAATGCCTTGGGAGCACCCTCGCCCGAACGGAACAGCAGCAGTGATGATGTTTCGGCCTGATTGCCGTCACCGCGCGCCTCGAGTTCGGAGTCAGACTGTTCAACGGCATCGTTGCCACTGGCCATTACGATCCCGTTCGGATCGAGAATCATCACGACGCTGCCGTCCCCTAGAATTGTATTGCCCGAGAAGAGCGCGAGATCACGCAGCGCGCGCGCGACCGGCTTGACCACAATCTCCTCGGTATCGAAGACCTGATCGACCATGATGCCGAACGCATAGGATCCGAAGCGCGCGACAACGACATAGCTCTCTTCGCCCTGATCCTCCTTTGCGTCGATCTCCAACAGCTCGCGCAACGATACGAGCGGCAGCAGCCGGTTGCGCAGGCGCAGAACCGCCGTGTTGTTGACCCTTTCAATCTGATAACCCGAGGACTCGCTGGTGCGGACGAGTTCGGTGACAGCCGTCTGGGGAATTGCGAAACGGTCGCCACCACTCTGAACGATCAGCGCCTGGACGATCGCCAGGGTCAGCGGAATTTTGATTGTGAACCGTGATCCCTCGCCCTCAACGGAGTGGAGATCGACTGTCCCGCCGATCTTGGCGATATTGGTGCGGACCACGTCCATACCGACGCCGCGTCCCGAGACATTCGTGACCTTCTCCGCCGTCGAAAAACCGGGCTTGAAGATGAACTGCAGGATCTGCTGGTCGGTCAGGTTCTCGGCGTCGGCCGTGGTCGTCAAACCATTGGCGATCGCCTTGGCCTTGATTTTCCCGACCGGGATGCCCTTCCCGTCGTCGGCGATCACGATGATGATATGTCCACCTTCGTGACTGGCCGAGAGCTTGATCTTGCCGGTTTCGGGCTTGCCTGCGGCGAGCCGCTCTTCCGGTGTCTCCAGCCCATGGTCGCCGGAATTGCGAACCATATGGGTCAACGGATCCTTGATCTGGTCGAGCACCTGACGGTCGAGTTCGGTCTCGGCCCCCGACATATCGAGCTCGATCTTCTTGTTCAGTTCGTGAGAGATGTCGCGAACGATACGCGGCAACTTGTTCCAGGCATTGCCGATCGGCTGCATGCGCGTCTGCATGACGCTTTCCTGAAGTTCCGACGTCACCTGGTTGAGCCGCTGAAGCGGTGCATCAAACTCGGTCTTGTTTCTCTCGCGAAGAATCTGCATCAGCTGGTTGCGGGTCAGCACCAGCTCACTGACAACGGTCATCAGGTTTTCGAGCACATCCACATTCACACGCAACGACTGGGCGATTGAAGTCGGCGTTATCTTGGCCTCCTTCTCGGCAGGCGCATCCTCTGTCGGCGCAACCTCAACAGCGGTCTCAGCGGCGACCTCAGCGGCGTCCTCGACGATTTCGCCGTCGACCTCGGTCACCTCCGCCTCGTCAGCGGGAACCTCGCCAACTGATTCCTGGGCCAGAACCTGTCCACGTGCCTTGTCAAAGGCATCCGCCAGAACGGCCATATCCTGACCCGGAATCTCGAGTTCGGCCATCGCCACGGAGAAATGCGCGAAGGTTGCATCGAAATGCTTGTCCTTCATGCCCGCCTCACGCAGCTCCGCGTGGGCATCGGTCAGTGTGTAGCTGTCGTCCGACTTGTTGCCGCCCGTCGCCTCGCACAAATAGTTCTGGAACACGCCGTGGATGATATCCACATCGCCGGCGGCATAAATATCGCTCAGGCGTTCATCCGCCATAACATGGCGATACATCACGTCGCAGATCGCATCGATCGTCGACAGCCCGCCAATTCGCTCATAGGTCGACCGGCCGTCATCCACCACCGGCGCTTCTTCGCCCGCTTCTGACGCTACTGCTTCTTCGTGCTCTTCTGAAGCTGCTGCTTCGGGTTCGGGCGCCGCTTCGGGCTCCGGCGCAGTCGCTGCGCCGCCAAACTCACCGCGCATACCCGCATCGAGGCGCCCGATCAGGTCGCTATCGTCTCCGGCCGGCTCATGACCCATCTCACCGATCGACGAGACCAGATCCTTGACCCGGTCCATGGCCTCGAGAATGAGGCCGACTGCGTCAGGGGTCACTTCGAGCTCCCCGTCGCGGAACTTGCCCAGGACATTCTCGCCGGCATGCGCCACGGATTCGAGACGCGGCAAATCGAGGAATCCGGATGTTCCTTTGATCGTGTGGAGAACCCGGAAGATGTTCCCGATCAACGCCGGGTCGTCCGGACGTTGTTCGAGATCCACCAATTCGGTATCGAGCAGCTCAATACCCTCAGTGGCTTCGGTCAAAAATTCTGCGAGAAGATCATCCATGGACCCAGTACCTTTTTTATTTCCTTGGCGCTTCACATCTGCCCATTGGCAGGGGCGCGGCCGGTTCGAGCGATGATCATCGTCTGCAAGTCTTAAAATTGTTTAAATTTGGACGGGCCTTTGAGCGAGTTTTTACGCGTGCCCTTTGGCGCGGTGAATCGGCTTGAAATTAATCCGTCATTTACTCCCATCGGGTATCCCTGTGATCAGGCGCATGGCATTCGCCGCGCATTTGGAACAACTGCGAACTCAACGAAAGCGTAATCATGACCGCAAACAAAAAAGATATGAGCATCCTGATCGTCGACGACTACAAGACGATGCTCCGGATCATCCGCAACCTTCTGAACGAGGTGGGCTTCAAGAATATCGATGAAGCGATCGACGGCGTTACCGCCCTCGATTCCCTCCGTTCCAAGAAGTACGACCTGATCATCTCTGACTGGAACATGGAGCCGATGACCGGCCTTGAGCTGCTCAAGACCGTCCGGGCCGATGCCACACTCACGAAGTTGCCCTTCATCATGGTCACAGCCGAATCGAAGACCGAGAATGTCGTGGCTGCCAAACAGGCCGGCGTGAACAACTACATCGTGAAGCCCTTTAATGCCGCCACGCTCCGGTCGAAACTGACCTCCGTGATCGGAGAGTTCTAATGGAGCCCGCGGTCAAGAAGGGACCAGCCGACATACTCTATGATGAGGTATGGGAGCTGGCGCGGACAATCGTCGACGCGCGCAAGCAGATCGGCGCCCTGCGTCCGTCCAAACTCAAAACCAAGAATGTCTCGGCCGCTTTGCTCGAGATGGACGAAATCGTCAAGGCGACCGAAGAAGCTTCGAACACGATCATGGATTCGGCCGAGATCATGAGCAGCGCTGACGCGTCGGACGCGGGCTACTCCGCTCTGGTGCAGGAGAACTGTTCAAAGATTTTCGAAGCCTGCGTTTTCCAGGATCTCACCGGTCAGCGAATTTCAAAAGTGATGACAACGCTGGAACTCGTCGACACGCATCTGCAGGACCTGCAGGACCTCCTCGGTCCCGAGTTCGATGAACCGGACGACGGGGTGGATGAGCGCGAAGGCGATGAGGCCCTGCTGAACGGCCCCGCACTCACCGATGAGGCCATCTCCCAGGACGACATCGACGCCTTGTTCGACTAACAAACAAAAAATCAGTTCGCGGTCACGAAAAACGCCAGACAACATTCCGTTGTCTGGCGTTTTTTATCCAGCAAGCAATGCTTTTGCTTCGCTTACCAGGTCATCGCCGAGGAAATTTTCTCCTTGTCCTTATCCTGCCCGGAATGGAACAAAACCCATTCATCCACCGGCATAAACCTTGGTGCCAGGAAGCGATAAAGGTCGCGCAGCTTGTCCATCATCCCATAGGGTTCGGACCCAGGAATAACATTTTCCCAATCTCGCAAGGTGTCATTCCAGGCCATGAGCCGGCAATGCAACTCGTCACGCTGCTCGCGAATATACTCGCGCTGAGCATCGAGGGTCTTGAGTACCGCGAGTATCTCGCCGGTCTGTGCGTCAACCACGTCGAAGTCATATGCGAGGTTTTTGACCGGCACCTCGATCAAACGGACGATCGGTTCGATTTCCGCGAGCATGCTGGCCTGATTGCGGAACTGCTGACGGAAGGCCGAGAGTTTGTCCTGCAGGCCGCAGATGTCTTTGTAGCGGTCGCGCAGGGCCTCGATGTATGACAGCTCCTCGGCCAGCTCCTCGACCTTCTGCGTCACCTGTTCCTTGTCCTGAACTTCGAGTTCCCTTGCCGCTTCCGCAAACGCATCGTTGATTTTTTTCTTGGTGTTCGGATCGTCGAACAATTGTTGCAGTTCGACCGGGTCGGTAATCAGGGTCTCCTGACCGGACAGCCAGGATACCAATTGCATCGTCACGCGCTGGCGAGAGAAGTCGCGATGACGCGCCTCCGGATCCCATGACGCATCGCCGGTGAGCATTTCGGCCGGCATCGGATCCCCGATCTGCAACATCGTCACATAGCGCAACGCCTGTCCAACGAGATCCAGCATCAGCCCATCCTTGGAGTCCTCCGCGATACCCAGCTCACGCGCGATCCCCTTGAGTGGAAGCGCAATCACCTGTTCCCCGAGCAGGCCGGAAAATACCGGCTTCTCGTCGGTCGGGTCGGACATCCGAAAATGTGGATTCGAAAATGGCTTGAAGAACGCATGACTGAGTTCAACAACTTCCGGAATCGCTTGCTTGGTCTCGCTCACTTCCCAACCTCATGGTTTCCCGTTGCGGACCAATTTGTATCGCAGAAAAATTAACAATTTCTCGACATCCCCCAGCATTCGACGCCCCGATGTCCGTCGCGGGAACAAAAAAACGGGTCACTCGATGGAGGACCCGTTGCCAACCGGCAGATACCGGCGTCTTGGTGCAGACAGCCGTCGGTCTACGTCCCGGCCAATTCCGTCACAATGTCCGTTATTTCCTGCGGCCGGAATGGCTTTTGTATGCTGGCCGTGGCCCCAATTCCCTTCGCCATCTCCAGCATCATCGGTTTACCTTCCGAATTCTCCACATGTCCTGTGCCCGACATCGCAATGATCTTGATATCCGGGAATTTCTTCCGAACTTCGCGAATGACTTCGATCCCGTCCATGCGCGGCATGAAGATATCCGTGATCAGGACATCAGGGACAAACGTCTCGAGCCGTCGCTCGAGCTCAAGACCGCCGTTGGCAAGCTCCACTTCAAAGCCACCATTTTCCAATATCGCCTGAAGCGTGTCGCGCACCAGATCATCGTCGTCTATGACCAAAACCTTGATCTTGTCTGCCTTCGTGTCGGTCATTCGCTTTGGCCTCTTTGCTTCGCTCACGCAGATACGCGATCGAGAGATTCGCGCACCCGCGCATAGAGCGTTTCACGCGAAAACGGCTTCTGGATCAGATCGTAGCCGATTTCCGGTAAATCCGCGCCTTCCAGCGCATCATCAGTGTAACCCGACATGAACAACACAGGTATGTCGGGGTGTCGTCCGTGCATGTGCCGCGCGAACTCAGGCCCGGTAACACCCCGGGGCAGAACGACGTCGGACAAAAGAAGATCGAATTCCAGGCCATTGTTCAACTGGTCTATCGCCGCGACGCCGTCGCCGGCCGTAACGACCGAATAGCCTTTGGCTGAAAGACTGGCCGCAACGAAGGCCCGAACGTCCGCATCATCTTCGAGAACAAATACCGTCTCGGACCCGCCCTCGGCCGCCACTCCGGTTGGGTCCTGTTCGGTCTCGCTCATCGCCGCTTCCGGCGCGACCGGCAGGAAAAGTTTCACAACGGTTCCGCCCCACTCGACGCTCGTCACCGAAACATGACCGCCGGACTGACGCGCAAACCCGTAAACCATACTGAGGCCCAGACCTGTCCCCTTACCCTGTTCCTTGGTGGTGAAAAACGGTTCAAATATATGTTCGACAACCTCGGGCGGCATACCCACCCCATTGTCGCTGACCGACAGTTCGACATAACGTCCCGGCGCCAGATCGCCACCCTCTTCAACCGGATCCGACCGGGGCTCGACTACGATCTCCGTCGCCGAATAGGTGATCATGCCGCCATCGGGCATCGCGTCGCGGGCGTTTACCGTCAGGTTGATCAATGCAGTTTCGAGTTGAACCGGGTCAATGAGCACGTGTGGCAGCGTGTCGCCGTCGATAAACCGCAGCGTGTTTCGTTCTTCGAGGGTCCGCTCGAGCAGCGCCATGACATCGGTGACCGTTTTGCTGACGTCGACGACAATCGGCTGCAGGTTCTGGCGCCGCGAAAATGCGAGCAGCCGCTGCGTAAGGTCGCCGCCGCGTTCCGCGGCGCGCAGCATATTGCGCAGTAACTTCTCGGCCATCGGATTGGCCGATACGTGATCGGCCAGCAACTCGGCATTGCCCAGAATAACGGTGAGAAGATTGTTGAAATCATGCGCGATGCCGCCCGTCAGCTGACCGACCATCTCCATTTTTTGTGACTGCTGGAGTTGGGCTTCCGTCCGGCGCTGTTCCGTGACGTCCTGTGTCAGGGCACCAACACCGACAATCTCACCCGCGTCATCCAGAATCGGGAACCGTATATTCATGAGATCGAGGGCAGTTCCATCTACCCCGGGATAGTGCTCGAGACGCTCCGAACCCTTCCCTGTCGCCAGAACCAACCGATCCATCGCATCGACTGCAGCCGCATCATCTTCGGCCATAAGGTCGAATATGGTCTTTCCGATGCGCTCATCGCCCGTCAACGCGTGAACGTTTTCGTAGATAGCTCCCACCGCCAATTGGACGCGCAAGTCGCGGTCTTTAAGAATAACTCCGCCCGGCAGATTGTTGACGATTGCGCGAAAACGGCCTTCGCTCTCAACCAGGGCCTGTTCCGCACTCTTGAGCTCAGAAACGTCGACGAAACTTACCGCCAAATAGCCTTTGTCTGTTTTCGTCATCCTGCGGCGAATCCACACGCCGCCATCAAACTCTAAAACGCTCCGGTCAGCAGCGAGGTGGCTGTTGTGGGTGATCCAGTTGGAAATCGTCTCCACACCGGCAGAAACGATGGCAGGCTGACGCGATTTTCGGATCATTTCCGTACGCGTCACGCCGCGCCGCAACAGGTCGGTCGGCACTTGCATCAGCTCGGCATAGCCCACGTTCCAGACAAACAATTTGTCATCTTCGTCGAAGATCGCAAATGCTTCGCTCGTGTTCGAGACATCCAACCAGGTCTCCCGCTCCACCTGGAAGGCTTCGCGCATTTTCTCAGTTTGTATTCTCGCCGATATCACGCCCCGGATTGCCCGGTGATTGACCCGGACTGTAGCGAGCATTGCCGCCAAGTAAAGCAGCGCCAGCACCGCGAACGAAAGATCGATAATTGTCCCGGCCAGGGCGCACGCGATAGCAGTCGGCACCAAAATACCCACAACAAATGCGTTACCCGCCTCGCAGAACGCTGACAACGTGCTGGTCCCACCGGCGGCCATTCCGGCGATGATCAAGATTGGAAACGCGTCGAATGGCGCTGTCAGATAAACATGTGAGGCAATCACCGTCATGCCCCACAAGACGCCGGACGCCAGTTTCCAAACGCTCGCCTCAAACGCAGTCGGGAGGGACCTGCTTTCGAGTATGTCGCGGTCCGTAAACGGGCGCCAACGTAGCCAGCTGGCAATCGCGAGCACGGCCTGAAGTGCGGTCCAGGAGAGCAGTATTTCGAGCGGCAACTGCCCCCATAGAACGCCCGTGGCAATCAATGCCACTGCGATCGATGCCGCAGAGCCAGTCCCCTGACGCCGGGCGAATTCGTACACAAGCTCCGGATGCACAAGGTCTTCGGCGGAATCGCTATCGATACCGTCTGCATCGTGGATCAGGCTTGTACCGGGAGACGTTGTCGTCATGCTTTTATGATTCGTTAGAGCGGACGTTCGTATTCAACTTGTTAACCCAACAAGCATCTAGGGATGGTTAACAGTAGGATTGGGGTAGCGCCATGCGTGACATACCCATGCATTCGGTGGCAACCGGAGTTTTTTGGAAAGACCAGGATGGGATAGTTGGTCGAGACAAATCTGGTGTCGGTTCTGTAGAAGCCCTGGCAGCGCACGCGCTCATGGAAATCAACCTTCGGGGACACCGCCGCGCCGCGTATTGCCAACGATGTGGCGCTCAAAGACCGGTCGCGGTAATTCCCGTGGAAAATTGGCCCGGCTAGAACGGCATCACCCGATCGAGGGTGCTCCGAGTTTTTCCAGCACCCATTTTGCTGCGCTCAGGAGGCGGTCATCGTCGCGATAGCGGCCGACCAGCTGGATGCCGATCGGCATCCCGTTCGGGCCCGTGTGGGTCGGCAGGGAGAGAGCGGGCAGCCGGATTGCCGTCCACAATCCCGCAAAACGCGGGTTGCCACCATTTTCCAGGCCCTCGGGTGCCTCGCCGTCGACGCAGGGCGCGAGCAGGATGTCGAGGTCGTCGAACGGGACATCGCTCTGCTGCCGGCAATCCTCGGTCAGACGCATCGCCGCCACATAATCTTCATACGGTGTATCGAGGCCGGTTTGCATGACCACCTGGAGCCTGTCGCTGAGGGCGCCACGGTGATCGCGCCATTCGTTGGTCATGTGCCGGCTGCGCTCATAGCAGTTGATGAGAATACGGGCCTCCTCGAGACCGGCAAAGGCGGCAGGCAGGGTGACGTCGCACAGCGCGGCACCGGCCTGCTCCAGGCGGGAGACGGCATCATCCAGGGCTGCCCGGGTCTCCGCTTGCGCTGCATCCCACAAGGGGGTGCGGCAGACACCGATCCTCGGGCGGGCCGCCGGGGCCTTCAGCGGCTCGAATGGCCGGTTGATCAACACTGCCGTCAGAAGCTGGATATCGTCCAGGTCGCGCACATGCAGGCCCAGGGTGTCGAGACTTTGCGCCGCCGCCTTGATACCCGCGATGTTGTAGGTGCCGAAGGTGGGCTTGTAGCCGATGACGCCGCAATAGGCCGACGGCCGCAGGATCGAACTGCCGGTCTGGGTACCGAAGGCAGCGGGCACCATGAAATCGGCGACGGCAGCTGCCGAGCCGCTCGACGACCCGCCAGGGCTGTGCGCGGCATTGTGAGGGTTGGTCGTCGGGCCGGGATGACTGCCAGCAAACTCGGTCGTCACCGTCTTGCCCATAATGACCGCCCCGGCGCCACGCACCAGGGCGACGCAGGCCGCATCGGCTGGCGGGCGGCGGCCAGCGTAGATCGACGAGCCCATTTCGGTCGGCATGTCGCGGGTGTCGATAATATCCTTGATGCCGAGCGGCACGCCGTGGAGCAAACCCTCCGGCGTTGCCTGGTCACATGCGTGTGCCTGTTCGAGTGCCAGCTCAGGATCGACAAAAGCCCAGGCGTGGAGATCGCCCTCGCGCGCTTCGATGCGCGCAAGACACGCCTCGACAACGGCGACGGCAGTGGTCTCACCGGCGGCGATCCGCCGGGCGATCTCTGTCATAGAGAGTGTAATAATATCCGGGCCTGGCATGGAGGTTCCATTCGGCGATGCAGAGCAATATGTCGAGGTTCCGGAACAATCTACAGCAGCAACACGAATAACGGCTGCCACTTTCTGATGCGACGGAGAAAACCGCGAGAAATTTGCAGCGATTTCCAGACGGGCAAAAAAATTGGGCCAGCCGATCGGCTAACCCATGAAAATCGTTGGTCGGGACGGCAGGATTCGAACCTGCGACCCCCACACCCCCAGTGTGATGCGCTACCAGACTGCGCTACGTCCCGACCGAACGGCGGGACTATAGAGACTTACGTTTCGGGTTTGAAGCCCGTCTAGCTCGCAGAATCGAGAAGTTTTCGGACCGCATCGAGTTCGCCGAGGATCGCCGTCAATTCCTTGCGCTGGTCAACCGAGATACCCGCGGCGACAGCGGCTTGCGGCGCGGCGGGTGCAGAGACAGGTGCGGGGCTGGCGGGCGCCGGCGACGCGTCGGCTGCCACCGACTTCAGGCCACCCTCCCTGAGCAATTTCTGTACGCCTTTGATCGTGTACCCGTCGTCGTAGAGGAGCGCACGGATCGAGCGCAGCAGATCCACGTCCTCGGGTCGATAGTAACGGCGGCCGCCGCCGCGCTTCATCGGCCGGACTTGCGTGAATTTGGTTTCCCAGAACCGCAGGACATGTTGCGGCACATCAAGGTCGGATGCGACCTCGCTGATTGTGCGGAATGCAGCGGCAGACTTGCTGCTGCGACGCACTGACAGATTTCCTGTGTCGGTCATCCGCGCGGCTAGTACGAGGTATCGGGTTCCGGAATCGCACCTTCAGACGCGAAGCTCGGTGCGGACATCGGCTCCGGGGTTGCGCCCGGGTCGTCGTTGATGCGCTTTTTCAGGACATGGCTCGGTCGAAACACCAGTACCCGGCGCGGCAGGATAGGCACTTCCTCACCCGTCTTCGGGTTGCGCCCCATTCGCTGGCCTTTCTGGCGAACCTGGAAACTGCCGAAAGACGACAGCTTGACCATTTCGCCGCGGATCAGCGAGTCCGACATTTCATCCAGGACCGATTCCACGAGGTCGGCGGATTCGTTCCGCGAAAGCCCCACCTCCTGGTAAACGGCCTCCGTCAACTGCGCACGTGTGATCGTGTCATTCACCGCCTGCTCTCCCACCATTTTTGATTTGCACGACGGTACCGCGACAGCATAAATGCGTCAATATCAAAGGATTGTTCAGATTGGTTAATCTAAAAAATTGAATCTCGGATTTAGCGCGGCGCTACCAGCGTACGATTCCGGATCCCCAGGTCAGACCGCCGCCCATGGCTTCCAGAAGCACCAGATTGCCTTCCTGAATGCGCTTGTCCTCAACCGCAACGGACAACGCGAGAGGAATGGACGCCGCGGACGTGTTGGCATGTTGACCGATCGTCACCACAACCCGTTCCCCGGTGATGCCGAGCTTGCGCGCGGTGCCGTCGATAATCCGCCGGTTGGCCTGATGGGGTACAAACCAGTCAATGTCGTCTGCATGGAGACCCGTCGCCTCCAACGCCTCGATGGTCACTTCCGACATCTTCGTGACCGCGTGTTTGAAAACCTCGCGGCCTTCCATGCGCAAATGCCCGACCTGACCCGTGGACGATGGGCCACCGTCCACATACAGCAAATCATGCAACCGTCCGTCGGAATGCAGATGGGTTGAAAGGACGCCCCGATCCGCACTCGACCCATCACCCTCACCGGCCTTCAGAACCACGGCACCCGCACCATCGCCGAACAGCACGCAGGTCGAGCGGTCTTCCCAGTCGAGAATTTTCGAGAATGTTTCGGCGCCGATGACTAGGGCGGTGTCGACTTGCCCAACCTTGATGAAATTGTCGGCTGTCGCCAGGGCGAATACGAAGCCGGAGCACACCGCCTGAACGTCGAAGCCCATGGAGCCATTGGCACAGCCGAGCTTCGACTGGACCACCGTCGCCGTGGCCGGGAATGTCTCATCGGGTGTGGATGTCGCGACAACGATGATCCCGATATCATCGGGCTCCATGCCCGCGGCCGCGAGCGCACGCTGTGCCGCGCAGGTTGCGAGATCTGATGTCATCTCACCGTCGGCGACAATATGACGTTGCTGGATGCCGCTGCGTTCCTGGATCCACTCGTCCGACGTATCGATACGCGCGGCGAGCTCGGCATTCGTCACAATCCGCTCCGGCAAATAAGAGCCAATGCCGGCCACGATCGAGCGCCGCACCATCACAACGCCGCCGAGGCCTGCGGGCGCAGGGCTTCGAGTTCGAGCCGCTCCACCGTCGTCTTCAAAGAGGCGTTGCCACCATACTTCACCATATCGATCGCTACTCCGATGGCGGTTGCGAACCCAACGGCATCCGTGCCGCCATGGCTTTTGACGCAGACACCGTTGAGGCCCAGGAACATAGCCCCGTTATACCGGCGGGGGTCGCTGCGGTTCCGCAGCTTGTCGAATGAACGCTTGGCAAAGATATAACCGATCTTGGCCCAGAACGAATTGCGAAAGGTTTCACGCACGAAGGCATTGATAAGCTTGGCCGTACCTTCGGCGGTTTTAAGGGCGACGTTGCCGGTGAATCCGTCCGTCACCACAACATCGACTGCACCGGCCGGTATATCGTCTCCCTCGACGAAGCCGACGAACTCACCGGGAAGGTCAAGATCGCGCAGCAGTTGCGCGGCATCCTTGAGAGCGTCGTTTCCCTTGGTTTCCTCTGCGCCGACATTCAGCAAGCCTACGGTCGGGTTTTCGATGCCGAGAATGGTGCGGGCAAACACTTCGCCCATGATTGCGAACTCGACCAGGTTTCGTTCGTTGCAGCGGATATTTGCGCCCAGATCGAGCATCACGGTTTCGCCACGCAAGGTCGGAAAGAATGACGCAATCGCCGGGCGGTCAATCCCCTGGAGACGCCGCAACACGAGCATCGCCATGGCCAGCAACGCACCGGTGTTTCCCGCAGACACCACGCCATCGGCCTGACCTTCCTTGACGGCTGCGATCGCACGCCACATGGACGTCTCCTGGCCACTGCGCACAACCTGTGACGGCTTGGCATCCGCGGCAACGCCCTCGGGCGCATGGCGAATTTCGACAAAGTCAGACAGCCCGCGCTGCTTCGCGACGCGCGCGGTGAGATCCGCCTCGTCGCCGTACAGCACGAAGCGGGCATCGGGGTGCCGGCGCCGGGCAATATTTGCGCCCGCAACAACAATGTGCGGCGCGTCGTCGCCGCCCATGGCGTCCAGGGCGATGGTGATGATTTCGCTCAACGGGTCCGCTCTCCTGCCGGACGCGGAGTCCGGGCTTGGCCTCTAGATCTTCTCCTTGACCTCGATGACCTGGCGACCCTTGTAGAAGCCGGTCTTCATGTCGACATGATGGGGGCGATGGAACTCACCCGTCGTCGCGTCCTCAACATAGGCCTGCTGCTTCAATGAGTCGTGAGAACGACGCATGCCGCGTCGGGATTTTGAAATTTTCTTCTTGGGTACAGCCATCTGATTCCCTTTCGCGGGAAGTATGAAATTTCTGAGCATGCCGGGGGGCGGCTGCTAATTATCCAAAAATGCACCGCTGAGCAAGCGAATCGCAAGTTTTCTGACGGAAAACATTGGTCAATACGAACTATTTTTCTCCGCCATCGCGCAACACGGCCAACACCGCGAACGGTCCGGTGGGTTTTCCGGCCTCGTCATCGACCTCTTTAAACTCTGCTTCCGGCGCGCGGGGATAGGGATCGAGGGCCAGGGACAGGTTCTGCACGATCACGTCTCCGACCTCGATTTCATCATCCACAATGGGCTCGACAGGATCTTCGTCTTCGCCCTCCTCCTCCTCGGCACGGCTGGAAAACCGCTGATAAAGAGGCGCATCCACATGTTGCGTGACCGGCTCCAGGGTAACGACGCAGGCCTGGACGATGTCTGCCACGATCCGGCCGACCAAGGTCACGTCACCCGTGAGATCGCGAAACAATTCCAGCTGCACCGACAAACTCTCGATCGAAAGGATGTCGAGGCGTTTGGCAATCGCTGCGCATTCAACCGCCTCCACATGGATTTTCTCGACCTGGCGTTCGGCGGGTGACAATTCTGCGATCGAGAGGCATCGCAACAGTTCGGGCGCGGCGGTCTCGGTCATGCCGCACCTTCCTGGGGCACATTGCCGGAACCGGGCTCTGGGTCTGGAAACACCGAACGGGCCTCCCAGAGCGTCTCAGGCGTGCATGCGTCAACCTCGGCTCGTGCCCGGCGGACATAGGCGATCATCGCCGCCACCTCGGCGTCAGAAGGCTCTGCGCTCGCGTAGAGGTTTCGGCGCAGGGCTGCGGCCATCTCTTCATCGCCGGCCGCCAACCCACGCTCATAGGCCGAGATCCGTCCATGTAAATTTCGTGCCAGTTTCTTCATCCGTTTGCCAATACCCATGTCGCCGAGCCCCGCTTCGCGCAGCGCAACATCAAAATCATCGAAAATCTGATCGTGCAGCGTTTGCGCAATGCGCGGCCCCTGCCCCCCGATCCGTTTCAGCCGGCGCAGCAACACATACGCATGCAGGCAGACCATCTCGTATCGGCCGAGCATGGTGTCGGGCACACCGTAGGTCGCATAGAAAGCTGGACGGCGCGCTTGGTCAATCACGACCTCCAGCAATCGCGTTGCCAGTTCCCGTCGCTGTTTACGTTCTCGAATCCAGTTCATCATGTCAGTTTGCGCATCGAAATTTGCTATTCACCGGATTGGTTGACACGGCGAAACGGCGAGTGCCATCGTCCTGCCCGATCTGATCCACAACAACGCGAACCGCGGAACTGTCTGCCCGATGAAATTGTTTGTCCGACACGGTCGCATCCTTGTCTTGCTCGCTGCGCTGAGCGCCTGCGCACCCATTGTCAATGTGCGCGGACAGGAGCCGGATCCTGACGCCCTTGCGGCGATCGAACCTGGCGAGACCAGCCGCCGTGACGTCCAACAAGCATTGGGAAGCCCGTCAACCGAAGGCGTCTTTCGCACCAACGTCTGGTACTACATGTCCGAGCGGACGGAAACCGTCGCGTTTTTCGAACCCGAGCTTATTGAACGGAAAATTATCGCCATCGTCTTCGACGATAGTGAAGTCGTGGAAGATGTCTTCACCTACACTGAGAATGACCGCCGGGAAGTGGAACTGGTCAGCCGGGTGACCCCGACTGCGGGGAACGAACTGTCGTTGATCCAGCAACTGTTCGGCAATATCGGCCGATTCGCAGGCACCGGCGGCGGCCAGTAAACGTCACAAACCCCAGTAACGTCTCAAACCGACGCCCCCACAAAATAACCAGGCCCACGAAGAAACCCGGCCCAAAAGAAAACCCCCGGGACATGCGCCCCGGGGGTCCTCCACAAACGATGGTTGCGCCTAGAGGTTTGCCAGCACGGCAAGCACCAGGAGCGCCACGATGTTCGTGATCTTGATCATCGGGTTCACGGCCGGACCAGCCGTGTCCTTGTACGGATCGCCAACCGTGTCGCCGGTCACCGCCGCGTGATGCGCGTCGGATCCCTTGCCACCATGGTTGCCGTCTTCGATGTACTTCTTGGCGTTGTCCCATGCGCCGCCGCCGGCGGTCATGGAAATCGCGACGAACAGTCCGGTCACGATCACGCCCAGGAGCATTGCGCCCAGTGACGAGAAGGCTGCCGACTTGCCAGCGATCAACAGGATGACCAAGAACAGGACGATCGGCGACAGGACCGGGAGCATCGAGGGGATGATCATCTCCTTGATCGCCGCGCGCGTCAGCAGGTCGACACACTTGCCATATTCCGGCTTGCCCGTGCCTTCCATGATGCCCGGGATTTCCTTGAACTGACGCCGGACTTCGACCACGACCGAACCGGCCGCGCGGCCAACCGCCGTCATGCCCATGGCACCGAACAGGAACGGCAGCATGCCGCCCACGAACAGGCCCACGACCACGTAGGGATTGGTCAGCGAGAAGTCGAGCACAACACCCGCGAAATACGGATGCTCAGCCGACGTGGAGATGAAGAACTCCAAATCCGAGGTGTAGGCCGCGAACAGCACCAGAGCGCCGAGACCGGCGGAGCCGATCGCATAACCCTTGGTCACCGCCTTGGTCGTGTTGCCGACCGCGTCGAGCGCATCCGTCGTCTTGCGGACATTCTCGTCAAGCTCGGCCATCTCGGCAATGCCGCCTGCGTTGTCCGTCACCGGACCGTAGGCGTCGAGTGCGACAACCATGCCGGCTAGAGCCAGCATCGCCGTCACCGCAATGGCAATGCCCAGGAGGCCCGCCAGCGAGAACGAGACGATGATCGCGGCGCAGATGATGAGCGCCGGGACCGCGGTGGCCTCCATCGAGATCGCCAGACCCTGGATCACGTTGGTGCCGTGACCCGTGGTCGATGCCTGAGCAATCGAACGCACGGGGCGATACTCGGTGCTCGTGTAGTACTCGGTCACCCAGATCAGCAGGCCGGTCACAACCAGCCCAACCACGGCGCACAGGAAGATGTCCATGCCCGAGAAAGATCCCTTGGGAACGTCGACCTGCGCATCGAAGCCGATCACCCATTCGGTGACGATCGCCACGCCGATGAGCGAGAGAACCGCAGACGCTACGAAGCCCTTGTAGAGCGCACCCATGATGTTCTGGCTCTTGCCAAGGCGGGTGAAGAACGTGCCGATGATCGACGCGATGATGCAGACACCGCCAATTGCGAGCGGATAGACCATCATCGAGTTCAGCAACGGATCGCCGGCCAGGAAGATCGAGATCAGCACCATGGTCGCCACGATCGAGACCGCATAGGTCTCGAACAGATCGGCGGCCATGCCGGCACAGTCACCAACATTGTCGCCGACATTGTCAGCGATCACAGCCGGGTTGCGGGGGTCATCCTCTGGGATACCCACTTCGACCTTGCCGACGAGATCGGCACCGACATCCGCACCCTTGGTGAAGATGCCGCCACCGAGGCGTGCGAAGATCGAAATCAGCGACGCACCAAAGCCGAGCGCAACCAGCGCATCGATCAGATCACGACCGCCCGCTTGCCCCTGCTGCTCCAGCCACACCATGAAGCCGAAATAGCCGGCAACGGCCAACAGGGCGAGCCCCGCGACCAGCATGCCGGTCACCGCACCCGAACGGAACGCCACCGAAAGGCCTTCTGCCAGGCTGCTGCGCGCCGCCTCGGTCGTGCGCACATTTGCGCGGACCGAGATGTTCATGCCGATATAGCCGGTGACACCCGAAAGCACCGCGCCGATTACAAAACCGAGCGCAACAGTCCAACCAAGAAGGAAGAACAGGATTACCGCAATTACGATGCCGACCATGCCGATGGCACGGTACTGGCGGTTGAGATAGGCCGCCGCACCTTCCTGGATGGCAGCTGAAATCTCCTGCATCCGTTCGGTACCCGCGCTGTGCGCGAGGACAGATCGGGATGCCCAGATGCCGTACAGAACGGCCAAACCGCCGCATGCGATGGCGAACCAGACGATGGGAGCCATTGTGAATATCCTTTGGTTTCTAGTTTGTTGGGCCACGTGGGCGATGACGGCGAATGCCGCAGTGCGGAGCCGAATCACCCGGGCCCGTAAAAGCGGCGGGAACATGCCAAAAAGGTGGCTGCATGGCAACCGCGCACGTGCATTAAGACTGAGGCAGTGAACCGAAGGATCAGGCTACGGCCGCCCTGCGATGCCCGCGCAGCCAGAACACTGCAATGACAACCAGCACCAGAAGCGGCGCGGATGCCAGGTTCACGGCGAAGAAACCGAGGGCCTGATAGACCACGCCCGCAGCCAGTGAACACACCGCGACGGTGCCGAACACAAACAGGTCGTTGATGCCCTGCACCTTCGCTTTTTCCGCCGGCGTATAAGTGGTGAGCAGAAGGGTGGTGCCAGCAGTGAACATAAAGTTCCAGCCAAGCCCGACCAGCGCCATGCCGACGCGCAGATGAACCATTGAATCGCCGCTGAAATTCACCGCCAAACAGACCACCGAGATCACGGCGCCGGCGAGAATGATATTCAGGTCGCCATATTTCTTGATCAGCCAGCCGGTGAAGAAGCCCGGCGCGAACATGCCCAGCACATGCCACATGATGACATTGTTGATGTCGAGCTGACCAAACGGATGGGTCGGATGAAGATGCATGAAGATCGGCGTAGACAGCATCACGAAGTTCATGACGCCGTAGCCGATCATCGCGCTCATCACGGCCACAATGAAGGCCGGCTGGGAGGCAATCTCGCGCATTGAGCGCGTGGGACCGCTGCGTTCCTGTTCGCTCGGCGGCGGAATGTCGGTGACGAACAGCAGTACGATCATCAGCGCCTGCAGGACCAGAATAATGGCAAACACGCCGCCATAGAGTATCGGCTGAATAACGTCGTAGCCGACGGAGGACAGGGTGGGCCCGACCAGTCCGGCGAAAACGCCGCCGGCAAGCACCAGGCTGACAGCGCGGGATTTGAAGTGTTCATCCGCCGCATCAACGGCAGCGAATCTGAACTGCTGGTTCGCACCGGCAGAACTGCCGAACAGGGCCGAGCCCAGGCAAAACAGCAGAAAGCTCTGATCCACGAGCGCATAGATCATCAACGCCGCGCCAGTCGATCCGACGACCAGAAATGCAATGAAACCATTGGCCCGCCCGATCTTCTTCATCAACAACGCGGCCGGCACCGTCGACATGGTCATGGCCACGAACTGGAAGGTGATCGGCACCGTCGCCCAGCCCGGATTCGGCGCGATGGTCGCGCCGATGATGGACGAGACGGAGAAGATGAGGATCATCTGTGTCTGGCCAAAGGCCTGACACATCGAGAGAATCGCGACGTTGCGGGAACTACGTTTGAGCATCATGGGGCGAACATCCTGCATGACCTCAGAAAACACAAGTCATTGCTGTGAATAGCAGCCTTGCGTCACCCGTCCTTCTGTTCGATGTCTTTTCGCAGCACGTTTTCGACAAACAGATCGACCACAACATCGGCTCCCAGCTCACGGATCGCGGTACCCCGCATCCGCCGTTTCACGGAATCCAGCGGAATATCGATACCCTTGCGGCGTGCGACCAAACTGTGGAGATCGCGAAGCATGGCGTCGCGCAATCGGAATTTCGCCGCAGACACAACGGACCGCTGTGCTGCCGTGGCAAGTTCGAGCGTCAAGGCGGCGGTATACAGGCCGGCCACCGCGTCACCTTCGAACAGGGTCACGGTGATTGTGTCGAGACGCATATAGTGATGCTCGCGGAACACCAGCTTTTCATCCTTCGGCTTGGCCTCCTCCACCGTCTCAGGCGACTTCCCGCCCAGGAGAAAGAAAGCACCTCCGCCGCCTGCGAGCAGGACAACCACCACAAGAATGAGAATCTTCTTCATGAGTCAGCCCGGCAATACGCGGATATCGCGCACGAGGACATCGTTGACGACGCCGAGCCCCAGCAATCGGATATTTTCCGCACGGATTCGGTTCTTCAGATAGACGGTCTCGATCGATCCGTCTTCGACGCCCGGAAAGGGCCGTGACGTCAGGGCACGGACATAGGATTCGCGAAGCCGCGGCATCAAAGACCGCACAAGTTTGTCTTCGTTGCGTGCCCGGCCGACCTCCAGCGAGAGCATCACAACGATCTTATGTCGCGCGCCCTTTTCCGTCTGGAACGGGATGAACAACGGGGCGAGGTCGATGTAGGTAAGCTCTACAGGCTCGACGACCTCGGGTTCGGGCACCGGCACTTCGACAACGGTCGAAGGATCCTTGGCGATCAGCAATTTGAATGCAGCACCACCGCCGCCGACCAGAACGGCGAGCAGCAAGATCACGAGCAGCTTTTTTTTGCTTTTCTTGGGACTTGTGGACGTGTCGGTGCTTCGTCCCGCACGCATGGCGCGGATCGCGGCCTCGTTTTCAGCGCGGCTCGCCTTCCCCGAAGTGTCGGTATCCGCCAATGCCCACCTTCACTGTGTTCCCGGCCTCGTCGCGCACGGTGACACCCGGCTTACCGGCGGTCACTGGGATCATGCGTCCGATCCGTGTGATTGAAACACCGGTTGTCGGTGCGATCGAGACAACCGTCTCGCGCATCGATACCGGGGCCGTGAAAACGATTTCGTAGTCGTCACCGCCGGTGAGCAGATTAGTTCGCAATGGTTGATTGTCCGTTACCAAGCGTCGGGCCGCGTCAGACAGGGGAACGGACGAAAGATCGATTTCCGCCGAGACGTTCGATGCGGTGCAAATATGGCCGAGGTCTGCCACAAGGCCGTCGGATATGTCCGCCGACGCGGCGGCCGTGCCAACCAATGCCGGGCCCACCGAAACCCGCGGCTCCGGCCGCAGAAAACGGCCCTCAAGAAAGGCGCGATCTTCGTCGCTCTCGACAACCACTGCGCCCATGATTGAGGCCAGTCCAAGCGTCGCATCTCCGATGGTCCCGGAGACGTAAACATCATCCTCGACGCTTGCCGCCGATCTTTTAATCATAGTATTTTCAGTAGTTTGTCCAAATATACTAATACTTAACGATAACGGGCCCGAAGTCCCTGTCGTGTCGCCGCCGAGCAGCGAAACACCATACGTCTCCTGGTCCTCGGCAAGACCGGACGCAAACGACGCAACCCAATCCTCATCGATTGTGTCCGGCAGTTGCAGGGCCAACGTGTAGCAGCGTGCGCGTGCGCCTTTGGCGGCGATATCCGACAGGTTTACGCGCAGTGCGCGACGGGCCACATCGGCGGGTGCAGTCGAGGTTGGAAAATGAATGCCCGCGACGATGGCATCCGCCGATACAACGAGCTCCGTTCCCGGGTCATGGCGCAACCAGGCGGCATCATCCCGCAGCCCGAGAGCGCCCGGCTCACCGTCACTGAGCGGTGCCAAGTAACGTCGGATCAGATCAAATTCGTCAATCCCGCGCGCCATGGTCGGTCCCGTCCTTGACCGCATCGTCCCCGGCCGTATCTTCCTCGGCTGCAGCTTCGACGACATCTTCGGCCGGCGCCTCGTCATCGGATTCGTCCGCGACCGCAGCCGGCTTGCGCTTGGTGGTCTCGGCATTGCGTACAACGCGCGCCAGCCGGTCAAGCACGGCGTTCACCAGGCCGGGTTCCTTGCCCTCAAAGAACGCATCGGTCAGCCGGACATATTCGCTGATCGCGACCCGTGCCGGAATATCGTCTCGCGATCGAAGTTCGTAGGCCCCAGCACCCAGAATTGCGCGTAGCAGCGGCTCCAGCCGCTCCATCGTATTGGCACCATCGAGGCAGCCATCGAGCGCCGCGTTCAAATCTGTGCGGTCCCGTGCCACGCCGTTCACCAAATCCGCAAACAACGCCTTGTCCGCGTCGCGTGGATCCGCCAAACCCTCATCGCTGTCCGCCGATGTCGGCGCATCTGTGCGGTGTTCGATGAATTCCATGACCGTGGATTCGGCAGTGCCGCCGCGTATGTCCATCTGGTAGAGCGCCTGCACGGCCAGCAACCGCGCCGCGCCGCGCGCCGACGCGCCTGATTTGCGCCCTGCAGAGGCGGTCGCCTCGCTATCACCAGCCATCAGCGGGGGAACATTCGAAATGAGCTCTTGAATGCGACCATCTGCAGGCAGGCATTCGCCGCATCGGCGCCCTTATTGCCCTGATCAACGGACGCTCGTGCCATCGCCTGATCTTTGTTCTCCGTGGTCAGGACCCCAAAACCCAGCGCCAGACAATGCTTGATTGCCAGGTCTTGCAAACCACGCGCTGTTTCCTGGCACACATAGTCATAATGGGTTGTCTCGCCGCGGATCACGCAGCCCAGCGCCACGTAACCGTCGAACCGCCGGCGACCGCCCGAAAACTCAGGCGACCGCATGGCTGTCGCGATCGCGGCGGGAATCTCAAACGCGCCCGGAATTTCGTAGACCTCGTGGGACGCACCCTCTTCATCGAGCACGGCGAGTGCGCCCGTCAGCAGATGGTCGGCGATCTCCTCATAGTATTTCGAGACCGCAATCATGATGTGGGGTTTGTCGGACATCGCCTTCTTTCTCAATCGCCGGATACGGTATCGGTCACCGGACGGGTCTCGATCAACCTGAGGCCGAAGCCTTCGAGGCCCACGATCGAGCGCTGTGAATTCGACAACAGAATGATATCACGGACCCCCAGATCGACGAGGATCTGGGCACCAACACCATAGTTGCGCAGTTCGTTGACGGGCGTTCTCGGCGCACTGCTGAACTGACGAATGCGATCGGACAAAGATGTCGGCGAGGTATCCCGGATCAGGACGATCACCCCGGCACCCGCTTCACCGATAAGCTCCATCGACCGCTGGAGAATTCCGGAGTCAGGGGCATCGATACTGCCCATCGCATCGGCGCCGATGGAGAATGAGTGCATGCGCACGAGCACCGGCTTGTCGGGATCGATCTCCCCTTTCACGATCGCCAGATGCTCGGCGTATTCCACCGTGTTGCGATAGACGTGCCACTTGAAATGACCGCCGAAGCGCGAGTGGAAATCATGCTCCATCAACTGCTCGACGATCCGGTCATTGCGTCGGCGATAGGCGATCAGATCGGCAATCGCACCGATCTTGAGGCCGTGAAACTGGGCAAACCCGATCAGGTCCGGCAACCGCGACATCGTACCGTCGTCATTCATGATCTCGCAGATCACGGCTGAGGGGTTGAGCCCGGCAAGTCGTGCAATGTCGACGCCGGCTTCCGTATGGCCGGCGCGCACGAGCACGCCGCCATCACGCGCCGCCAGCGGAAACACGTGGCCCGGCGTGATGATATCGGCCTCCGTCGAGCGCGGGTCGATCGCCACCGTAACCGTTCGCGCCCGGTCGGGTGCAGAAATACCCGTGGTCACCCCCTCCGCCGCCTCGATGGAGACCGTGAAGTTCGTCGCCAGACGCTGACCTTGGGTCTGGGGCATCATCGGCAAGCCGAGCTGCTGGGTTCGCTCACGGGTCAGGGTCAGGCAAATCAGGCCCCGTCCGTGCGTTGCCATGAAATTGATCGCGTCCGGCGTCGCCATCTGAGCCGGGATAACGAGGTCGCCTTCGTTTTCGCGATCCTCGTCATCAATGAGAATAAACATCTTGCCGTTGCGGGCATCCTCGATGATGTCCTCGATCGGCGACAAGATTTGTTCATCGTCCACGGCGCGCTGTCCATCCTGCTTGGAGGCACTGCGCAAGCCCTCGGTTTTATCTGTCACGTTCAATCCCGTTCCAAAAGACGCGCGACATAGCGCGCGATAACATCCGCTTCGATATTCACTTCCGTTCCGACAACGATGTCGGCCAGGGACGTGTTGTCCCATGTATGGGGGATAATGTTCACCCCGAACACCGCGTCGTCCACTTCATTCACAGTCAGTGAGACACCATCGACCGTGATCGAGCCCTTTGACGCAACATAGTGCTTCAACGCATCGGGCACCTTGATGCTGACCCGGTGATTGTCGCCTTCCCGTTCGATGGCGACCGCCTGACCCACACCATCAACATGGCCAAGCACCAAATGCCCACCCAACTCATCAGCGGCCCGCAGGGCACGCTCAAGGTTGATCCGCGTGCCGACACCCCAGCCGCCGCTTGTCGTCTTGTCGAGTGTTTCTCCTGATACGTCGGCAGAGAAACTCGATGCGGTCTTTTCAACCACGGTAAGGCAAGCGCCGTTGCATGCGATCGAAGCGCCGATATCGATACCCGACGTGTCATATGCGGTCTCGATGGTCAGTCGACGACCCACGTCTTGGGTTTGGATCCCGGCGATCCTTCCCACATCTGTGACAATTCCTGTGAACATCGCGCTTGGTTACGGCACGCGGGCGAAAATTTCCAGCGTATCGTCACCGACCGGCGTTAGAGATATCGGTTTGAAGGTCGGCATTTCGGACACATCGCCCACGCCGAGGTCACCGAACGGCGGCAATCCGTCGCCACCAATCAGGGATGGCGCGCGAAACCAGAGAAGGCGATCCACGAGGCCCGCACGCAGCAATCCGGTCGACAGTCGCGCGCCCCCCTCGACCATCAGGCGCGTGACCCCCATCGCGCCAAGCGCCCGAAGAGCGGCACCCGGCTCGGGCTGCCCGTCGACGACATCCTCGATGGGTACGACCATGACACCCGCCCCTTCCAGGGCGTTCCGCCGTTCCTTGTCGATCTTGGCCGCCGACAGCACCCACGTTTGAACTTCGGCCGCCGTCCGCACGAGTTCCGACTCCAGCGATATCCGCAGATGGGAATCGAACACCACACGCACCGGCGAACGCCCTTCCATACCGGGCAATCTGCATGTCAGGCTCGGGTCATCGGCTTGCGCAGTCCCGATACCCACGGCGATGGCGTCATGCTGCGCACGCAGAAGATGCGCATGGCGCCGTGCCGCAGCCCCGGTGATCCACTGAGACGCCCCGGTACGGGTCGCGATCCGTCCGTCCGATGTCGTCGCCGTCTTCAACGCAACCATCGGCCGACCCTCTCTGACGCGGGTCAGGAAACCGACGTTGATATCCTCGGCTGCCTCGCGGCAAACATCGGTATCGACCTCGATGCCCGCTTTACGCAGGCGCACGATGCCCCTTCCGGCAACGCGTGCATCAGGGTCTCCACACGCAACGACCACCCGCGCCACCCGCGCAGCAATCAATGCATCCGCACAGGGCGGGGTGCGCCCCAGATGACTGCATGGTTCCAGCGTCACATAGGCCGTCGCCCCGACCAACGCCGCAGCACCGAAGCGCGCCCGCGCCTGGTCGAGCGCCACAGTCTCCGAATGCGGACGGCCGCCGGGCTGGGTCCAGCCGCGCCCCAGCACACGTCGTTCGGGACCGCCTGACACGATGACGCAGCCGACTGCCGGGTTGGGCCAGGCATTCCCCAACGCGCGCCGCGCAAGCCGCAGCGCTGTTTCCATGAAATCCTGATCGGTGTGCATGAGACTAAGGTTGAGCGAATGCCGCCCGCGATCAATCGTTTTCGATCGGTTCGCCGTCAGCTGACAAATGCTCGTTCCCGATAAAATCTTCGAAATCGCGAACTTCGCGGAAGTTTTTGTAGACCGAGGCAAATCGCACATAGGCGATGGAATCGAGATTTGCCAACGCGTCCATCACCGCTTCTCCGATGGCATCGGAGGGAATGTCCGTCTCACCCGAAGATTCGAGCCGCCGGACAATGCCACTGATGACGCGTTCCACGCGATCGGCATCCACCGGCCGCTTGCGCAGCGATATGCGCATTGAGCTTTCCAGCTTGTCGCGATCAAAGGGTACCCTCTGACCATTCTTCTTGATCACGGTCAGGTCACGCAGATGGACCCGCTCGAATGTGGTCCAGCGCGCGCCACAATCGGGGCATGCGCGTCGGCGACGGATCGCGGTGTTGTCCTCGGTTGGACGCGAATCCTTCACATGTGTGTCGGAGTGTGCACAGAACGGGCAGCGCATTGCGTTTCCTCTCGCGTCTCTATTCTTGTTGTATCGATTTGATCAGCCGGCCGGATAGATCGGGAACCGGCCGCATAGTTCTTCTACGCGTCGACGGACCGATTCCTCGACCTGCGCATCACCATCCGGGTTGCCACTCAAACTGTCGAGCACCTCCACGATCAGCTCGCCGACCTGGCGGAACTCCGCCGGGCCGAAGCCACGCGTGGTGCCGGCCGGGGTGCCGAGCCGAATGCCCGACGTGACCATCGGTTTCTCCGGGTCGAAAGGAATGCCGTTCTTGTTGCAGGTCAGACTGGCCCGCTCGAGTGCGACCTCGGTGACATTTCCGGTCAGCGATTTCGGCCGCAGGTCCACCAGCATCAGATGCGTATCGGTGCCGCCCGAGACGATATCAACCCCGCCCTCGACCAAAGTCGCCGCCAGCGTGTGCGCATTCTCTACAACCCGTTGCGCGTAGGTCTTGAACGAAGGCTGCAACGCCTCGCCGAACGCCACCGCCTTGGCCGCGATCACATGCATCAACGGCCCGCCCTGCAAGCCCGGAAAGACCGCTGAATTGATCTTCTTACCGAGATCCGCGTCATCCGCCAGAATCATGCCACCGCGCGGACCGCGGAGCGTCTTGTGGGTCGTGGTCGTGACGATGTGCGCGTGCGGGAACGGGCTCGGATGGGCGCCACCGGCAACCAGCCCGGCGAAATGCGCCATGTCCACCATCAGGTAGGCCCCCACCGCGTCGGCGATCTCACGGAATTTCGCGAAATCGATCACCCGCGGATAGGCCGAACCGCCGGCGACGATCAGTGTCGGCTTGTGTTCACGGGCCAGCGCCTCGACCTCTTCCATGTCGATCCGCGCATCATCTCGGCGTACGCCATACTGGATGGCGTTGAACCATTTGCCCGAGAGATTTGGTGCCGCGCCGTGGGTCAGATGGCCACCGGCCGCCAACGACATGCCGAGCACGGTGTCACCCGGCTTGCACAACGCCAAAAAGACCGCCTGGTTCGCCTGGGCGCCCGAATGGGGCTGCACATTCGCGAACGAGCAACCAAACAGCCGCGTCGCGCGTTCGATTGCCAACTCTTCGGCAACATCGACGAATTCACAGCCGCCGTAGTAGCGGCGCCCGGGATAACCCTCCGCGTATTTGTTGGTCAGCACCGAGCCCATCGCCTCGATGACGGCACGCGAGACAATATTCTCGGATGCAATCAGCTCGACCTGGGATTGTTGGCGTCCCAGTTCACGCTGCATCGCGTCGAAGATGTCCGGATCGGCCTCGGCAAGTCCGCGGTCGAAAAATCCATCCGTCACATTGCCCGTGTCCGGGGTTTCACTCGTCATCGACATACTCGTTCCTCTGCCACTCGTTCATCTACGTATACGTCGTACGCCGCGCCCCGCCGCTCGACACCAAACCGTATCTGCTAGCCCAGTTTTCCAACCCGCCGATCATGCCGTTCACCGCCGGGGTACTGCGCATCCAGAAAAGCGCGCAGACAGTCCCGCGCGACCTCGTGCCCAAGCACGCGGGCGCCCAGAGCCAGGACATTTGCATCATTGTGTTCTCGCGCCAGGCGCGCAGTCGTCGCGTCATGGCAGAGTGCCGCGCGCACACCGGCAATTCGGTTGGCGGCAATGGATATACCGATGCCGGTGCCGCAGATGATGACGCCCTGGTTCGCCTCGCCCGCCGCGACCGCTTCGCCGACCGCTTTCCCGAAATCGGGATAGTCGACGGAGGCATCACTGTCGGTGCCAAGATCAAGGACGGTCACGCCGCGTTCCAGAAGGTCTGCCTTGAGATCTTCCTTCAGGGCGTATCCCGCGTGGTCGGCCGCGATTGCGATCGTGCCTTCGCTCATGCATCAAGTCCGTTTGAACGTCGCTGAAGTTGGGATATCAGAACGCGCTCGAATTACCACATCTCGTCATTCGCCGCCAGCGATACACAAGCTGTCGCGGTGAAATGGTGTGGACAATGACCGATTTTATTCTTCTGCATTGCAGCATTTTGTTGCTAGTGCAGGCGAAGTCTTTGACACAAAAAGTGGGGCTTCGTTAACGAACTCAAAGTCGGAGTTTAGTCCAGTTCCATCTGATCATTTCGCTATTGCCGAAAAGTACTGACGATTATTCGAAAGGCGTATTGACTGGCTTGGGACTGCGTGCGATCACGATTGCCAACTGCGCGCCGTAGCAGTCGCGGGACCCGGGGGGAAAATGACCGATAACAATCCTGACAACTTGTCTCGCGATCACCTTCTGCGGATGACCACGCAAGTCGTGTCCGCATATGTCGGCAACAACCCAATTCAGGAAACCCAGATTTCAGATGTGATCCAATCGGTCTACGGCAGCCTCGAAGGTCTCGGCGGCGACGCAGCCAGCGCTCAGACAAAACAAAAACCTGCCGTCCCCGTTAAGCGCTCGATCACCCCCGACCACATTATTTGCCTGGAAGACGGCAAGAAGCTGAAGATGCTCAAACGCTATCTTCGCACCGCCTACAATCTGACGCCGGAAGAGTACCGGGCCAAATGGGGCCTCGCGGCGGACTACCCGATGGTGGCACCAAACTACGCCAAACAGCGTTCGGCATTCGCCAAGCAGATTGGCCTCGGCAAGCGCGCGCGCTAGCGGCGCGGCCCATCAGAAAACCTGATCAGGCGAACACGCCCCGGCGATCCAGCGACGGCGGCTGACGTTTGTCCAACATATAGCGCAGCTTCGCCATCGCGGTGCGACGCAACGCTTCCTCGCCGGCGTTCACCGGCCCGACAATCGATACCTCGAGCCCGGAATCAGGATCGATCGCACAGACTTTCACGGCGTTCCCCATGGCGGAAAACTCGAAAATCACATTGCCCAGCCCCAAATTTCGAGACTTCGGTTGAGGTTTTCCGGCCATTCGCTTGCTCTCCTCACTCATGGTCAGCGCCAAAGCACCGTCGTATGATCGCCTCGACACAATTCTCGTAAAGGCGGTAGACCATGAAACCCGGCAAACACAAATTTAACGTTAAGCATGCGCGCGACGCCGAATGGAAAACCGGGCTGCGTAGCGACTTTGAGTACAGCGATCTGGGCATCCGAAACGCGACGAACGGCGATTTCAGCGCCCACGTCATTCGCATTGCCGACGCATCGGCCGATCATCACACCGGCAAGCATGCCCACATGACGGAATTCCAAATGATCTACGTGCTCCAGGGCGAGGCACGATTCTGGTTCGAGGGTGAAGGCGAGGTAAGCGTCTCCAAGGGAGATTGTTTCTATCAGCCCGACGGTCTGCCCCATGATGCTCTGTGGATGTCGGAAGACTGCGAGCTGCTGGAAATCACATCACCGGGCGACTTCGAAACCGTCAGGGACTGAGGCGCTGCGCCTCATATTTTGAGACAACAAATCGATCACATGAATATTGCGGCGCACCGCTGACTACATGGCGCCCGCACAATAGGAGTTGAAGTCATGAGTCTCGCGTCAGACAACGCAAAACCGACACGCGCCAGCGGCGACAAGCCGCGTTTTCAGTGGGATGATGCGTTGCTCCTCGACGATGTGCTCAGCGAAGACGAGCGGATGGTGCGCGACATGGCTCGGGCCTATAGCCAGGAAAAGCTGTTGCCGCGGATCATTGAGGCCAACCGCAACGAGACCTTCGACCGCGACATCATGAACGAATTCGGCGCGCTCGGCATGCTGGGCTCCACCCTGCCCGAAAAGTATGGCTGCGCGGGTGTGAACCATGTCTGCTACGGGCTGATTGCGCGCGAGGTCGAGCGGGTCGATTCCGCTTATCGCTCCGCACTTTCGGTGCAGTCGTCTCTGGTCATGTGGCCGATCTACACATTTGGTTCGGAAGACCAGCGTATGAAATATCTCCCGAAGCTGGCGACCGGTGAATGGGTCGGCGCGTTCGGACTGACGGAGCCCGACCATGGTTCCGATCCCGGCGGCATGGTCACGCGGGCCAAATCCGTGGATGGCGGCTATTCGGTGTCGGGCGCGAAGATGTGGATATCCAACGCGCCGATCGCCGACGTGTTCGTGGTCTGGGCAAAGGACGACGAGGATGTGATTCGCGGCTTCATCCTGGAACGCGGCATGAAGGGACTCTCCACACCCAAGATCGAGGGGAAATTCTCCCTTCGCGCGTCGGCCACCGGCGAAGTCGTCATGGATGAGGTCTTCGTGCCGGAAGAGAACAAGTTGCCCGAAGCCCGCGGCCTCGGCGGCCCGTTCGGCTGCCTCAACAAGGCGCGCTACGGCATCTCCTGGGGTGCCATGGGTGCCGCCGAAGCCTGTTGGCACGCAGCACGCGACTACACACTCGAGCGCAAGCAGTTCGGGCGCCCGTTGGCGGCGAACCAGCTCATCCAGAAGAAGCTCGCGGACATGCAGACCGAGATCACATTGGGCCTGCACGGAAGCCTGCGCCTCGGCCGCCTGATCGACGAAGACAAGTCTGCGCCGGAGATGATTTCACTGATGAAGCGCAACAATGCCGGCAAGGCGCTGGATATCGCCCGGGTCGCACGCGACATGCATGGCGGCAACGGCATTTCCGACGAGTATCACGTCATCCGGCATGTGATGAATCTTGAATCCGTGAACACCTATGAAGGCACCCACGATATTCACGCCCTGATCCTCGGGCGGGCACAGACGGGGCTGCAGGCGTTTACCGGAGCCTGACCCGGAGACGGCCCAGGCTTTTCAGCAGCTTTCGGTGTCGGCGTCCGGCATGAAATTCACACAGAAACGCCGGGCGTCTTCACAGGTGAGTTCCGCCTGCTTGAGGCCGCACATCATGTTCCCCGTCTCCGTCGTGCCTTCGAGATGGCCGCAGGTCTGACAAATTCCCAGATCCTGCCCGCCGCACCGTGACTGCATATCCGCACATAACCGTGTCAGGCCGGCGGCCATCGTGTCCACCGTCTCCGGCGAAAGATTGGATATCGCCTTGTCGAGGCAGTTGAGCGGGTCTTCCGACAGCAAATTCGCGCCGAGATCCGTCAGTTCGATATGGCGCACACGGCGATCGTCGGGATCGGGAACACGGCTGAGATAGCCTTTTTTCTCGAGTGCATTCAGCGTCTGACTCGCCGTTCCCTTCGTTGTCCCGAGAAAGGATGCCAATGCGCCGGGGGTCCGCGAAAAGCGATTCGCCTGCCCGATAAACCGCAAACAGTCCCACTGGGCGGGGTTCAAGCCATGACAATACTGCAACCCACGTGACATCCTGCCAAGACGGTCCAGGAGCCGCGAAAGCTCATCTTTATCAATGTTATCAGTGGCTTGCGCGCACATATTTACCTGTTCTCATTACGCGGTAATCGGCCCGAATTCGGTGCAACCTTATATCAACTGGATAATATCGAGTCGATATCATCTTGTAACCGTAGTGGATCGTGCGTATATTTTATTCGTATCGAGTCGAAACCAATAGAATTGTTGATCCTTGCGGGATATAGCCCCCCGCGCCGAGTTGTCAAAGGACTGAAATATTATGGCTGCATTCGCATCACAGGCAATCGAACGTGGAAACCGACGCTACGCCAACGCCGTCATGCAGGCCCCCATACTGGAACGGGAGCACGAGTTTGACCTGGCCCGCCGCTGGCGCGAGGAGAAGGACGAGTCCGCACTCCACGAATTGATCGAGGCCTATGCGCGGTTTGTGCTGCGGATCGCCTGGAAGTTTCGCGGCTATGGTTTGCCGGTCGGCGACCTCGTGCAGGAAGGCAATATCGGCCTGATGGAAGCCGCGCAGCGGTTTGACCCGTCCCACAACGCCCGGTTCTCGACCTATGCATCCTGGTGGTGCATGGCCGCCATCCAGGACCATATCCTGCGCAACACGTCGATCGTGCGCGTCGCGACGACACCGGCCCAGCGCCGCCTGTTCTTCAATCTGCGCAAGGTCCGCGCCCAGCTCGCCACCGGCCCCGACGGCACGCTGACCGACGAGGACCGCGAGCGCGTGGCGGAACGGCTGCAGGTAAAAACACGCGACGTTGTGCGCATGGAAGCCCATCTGGGTGGCCCCGACAACTCGCTGAATGCGAGTTATGGCGACGAGGATGACTTCGAATTCCAGGACATGCTGGAAGACGGCGGCCCCAACCCGGAAGACATCACGGCCTGGCATCACGATGGCGAAGTCCGCACGGCCTGGCTCGAGGATGCCCTGGACACACTGGGTGACCGCGAACGTCAGATCATCGTTCGCAGGTTCCTGCAGGAAAAGAAGAACACCCTGTCGGAGATCGGCGAAAGCTTCGGCGTCAGCAAGGAGCGCATCCGCCAGATCGAGGCCAAGGCCCTCGGCAAACTCAAGCATGTGTTGGCCGAACATGGCGAGGATGCAACGGCGCTGCTGTCCAACGATTTGCAGGCCTGACGCGACCGATAAAACCGGCAACATCCGGATAAGAAAAAGGGCGGCTGCACATGCAGCCGCCCTTTCTTGTTGTCTAAGGAATGTCGGCTTGCGTCTAGGCCGCCGTCTCGACCCGGGAGAACTCCGCAACACGCGGGCCAAAACCCAGCTGCTGGAGCCAGAACCGCTCCACGTCCCGCAGGCTTTCGTTTGCCGCTCCGAGCTTGTCTTCGTCGATCGAGTCCGCCACCGCTTCCACATGACGCTCGAACATCTGTTCGAGCAGACGGCTGAGCTCGAGGCCCTTCTCCGTCAATTTCACGCGCACGGAGCGTCGGTCATGGGACGAGCGTTCCTGATGAAGATAACCATGCTCGGTCATCTTCTTGACGTTGTAGGACACGTTAGAACCCAGATAATAGCCGCGCAGGGTCAGCTCCCCGACGGTCATCTCGTCGCCACCGATGTTGTAGAGGATCAGGGCCTGCACGTTGTTGATGTCGCGAATATCGTGACCTTCGAGCTCAGACTTGATCACCTCAAGAAATTGACGGTGCATCCGTTCGAGCAGGACGATCGTCGCTAGATATGTCTGTTTCATTGCCTGCGTCTCCCACGTTCCGAGCTCAAATTTCGAGCCTTCAGGATCGCAGGCACAGGTTAAGGATGGCTTAAACCGCGCGTGGCCCCTGAATCCTTCATGAAACAAAGGCAATCGCCGTGGATCGGAGCTGAATTCCGCGCAATTCCGACTGAAAAGTCCGCTATTCGGCAGCCTGAACCTCGTCGAAATCGGGAATATCGAGCTCCGGCAGCACCTTCTCCATGAAGATTTCAAGCTCCTCGATCACCCTCTCCTTCGGGCACATCGCATAGTGCCAGATGAGGCAGATATACTCCGACGGGATACGCTCATAGGTGTGCTTCCACTCGGCGATCGTGTCCTCCACCGATCCGCCGATGAAGATACCCGTATCGACCATCCGATCGACCATGGCCTCGTCGCTGTCGACACCGTCGACCAGGAACGGGAAGAAGGAACCGTAGATGTTCTTGTAGAACTCGGCGTCGTAGGCCGCGAGCTGCTCGCGAAAATGCGCCTTGTCGCGTGAGAAATGCGGCCAACGGACAATTGTCTGGTTCGCGCCAAACTGCAGATCGCGACCGGTCTTGAGGCCCTCATCCACATAGACTTTGGCGAGTTCGACCAGGTGGTCGAGCGGGGTGAAATACACCGGCGAGAAACCGTTGCGCGAACAGAAGCGGATCGATTCCGGACTGGAACTGACGGCGACAAACACGGGCGGATGCGGGTCCTGGTAGGGCTGCGGGACAACGGAAACACGCCGAACGGTCGTGCCGTCCGCGTCGATTTCGCCCGGCGCGCCCATGCGTTGTGCGACCGGTGCTGCGGGAAAATTTTCGACCCCGGTGTCGAAGGGATAAGGCGCCTGGTAATATTTGCCGTCGAACGCGACGGTCTCGTTCTTCCAGCAATCGACAACCTGCAGCACCCGCTCCTCGAACAGTTCGCGGTTGCGTTCATCGACTTCGCTGCCATCGGACGCCGTCGCCTGGGCGTCCACAGACTGGCCCAGAATATGCGCCCACCGGGCCTGATAGCCGCGCGCGAACCCGGCGAAATACTTACCCTGGGTCACGTGATCCATGACCGCCATTTCCTCCGCCATGCGGATCGGATCCCGCGTCGCCGCGACATATCCGATCGTCCCAACGCGGGCATTCTTCACATGCTGGGACCACATGGCATTGACGATCCCCGGACTGGGCGCCAGCTCGTAGCCTTCGGAATGCAGGTGATGTTCGATGGTGCTGACGCCCCAGACGCCAAGTTCATCGGCCGCTTTGACGATGTCGACCATCTCGTGCAGCACAGTGTTGTAGATCTCGGAATTTCGCCCGATCGGCCGCTTGGCGGCGCGGTCCGCCTCACCCGTGGCCGGCAACACCGGATACATGTTCACAATGACTTTCGGCTTCGCCATGTTCTGCCCCCAAATCTTGTTGCGCTCACCCGAGCGCGGGTTACTCCTGAAAACCACATAAATCCCTTCCAAAACTATAGGCGCAGATAGCTCGCCAGGGAAAGTGTGCGGGGCTTGGTCCTGCGGCCGGTTGCGGCTATGTTTCCGGCCCTTTCAGACATTGCTCAGGAGCGGTCATGGCCCGCGGCCCCTCGACACCGGTTGGTGTCTTCCCGCAGACACGCATGCGTCGAAACCGACGCTGGGATTGGACGCGCCGTATGGTGCGCGAAAATCACCTGTCCCCGGATGACTTCATCTGGCCCATCTTCGTGTGTGACGGCAAGGACCGGACCGAAGAGATCCCGACCATGCCGGGCGTCATCCGCTATTCACCCGATCGCCTGCCGGCCGCCGTCGGCGAGGCCAAGGCGCTGGGCATTCCGTCCGTCGCGCTGTTTCCCGCGACGCCGGCCGAGCTGAAGACGCCCGACGGCGCGGAGGCATGGAACCCTGACAATCTCATGTGCCAGGCGATCCGGGCGATCAAGGACGCGCACCCGGATATCGGCGTCATGTGCGATGTCGCGCTGGACCCGTTCAACTCGGACGGCCATGACGGGATTGTACGCGACGGCCATGTGGTCAATGACGAGACCATCGAGGCGCTGTGCCGCCAGGCGTTGGTCCAGGTGGAAGCCGGCTGCGACATCATCGCGCCATCGGACATGATGGATGGGCGCATCGGCGCGCTGCGCAAGGCGCTCGACGCGGGCGGATATGACCGCGTGCTGCTGATGTCCTACGCAGCGAAGTTCTCATCGGGTTTCTACGGCCCGTTCCGCGACGCGATCGACAGCGCCGGGTTCCTGAAGGGCGAGAGCAAGGATACCTACCAGATGGATCCGGCCAACAGCGACGAGGCGCTGCGCGAAGTTGCGCTCGATATCGACGAAGGCGCCGACATGATCATGGTGAAACCCGGCCTTCCCTATCTCGATATCATCCAGCGGGTGAAGTCGCAGTTCGGCATCCCGACCTTCGCCTACAATGTCAGCGGCGAGTACGCGATGCTGCGCTTCGCAGCCGACAACGGCGCTCTCGACTATGAACGGGTGATGATGGAAACCCTGATGGCGTTCAAGCGCGCGGGTTGCAGCGGCGTGCTGACCTATTTCGCGATCGATGCCGCGCGGCTCCTCAATGACCACTGACGACGAAGCGCCGGCATCAACCGAGGCGCCCGAACCCCTGATCGTCCGGTACAACCGCCAGGTACATTCCTGGCGGTTGCTCGCGATCCTGGCCCTGGCGGCCATGTGCCTGATCATCCCGTTCGCGGCGGAGGGACCGATCGAGGATTCCTGGCGATTTGCCGGCGTGTTGATTGCCGCGGCGCTGATCTGGGCGGTCGTCACTGTCTTTCGGTTGCGCGACCGCAGCCCCCAGGTGCTGATCGATGAGAATGGCGTCTTCTTCCGCGAATGGCTGGTCGGCACGATTCCCTGGGAGAATATTCAGTTCATTGCCCACTCAAGCCAGGTGCGCCGTGGCATCGTCGCCTCGATCACCCGCACCCGCAAAAAGCCCTACCTGATGTTCAAGTTCATCGAACTGCCCAAGGTGCGCCCCACGGCCCCGATACCGTTCAAGTGGTTGCAGTTCGTGCGTGCGGAATTCGCGATCCAGGAACCGATCCTGCAACAGTACGGCCTCGATACCCCCGTGAATGACATCCTGGCCTCAATCCAGCAGCACATCGCGCACTGGCAAACAGAACACGACATCCTTGAAGACGAACAACCCGGTCAAGAAAAGCCAGGACAAATCCCGCCCGAGACGGATGGTTAGTCGTCTCATCAATTTCACGTGATTTCTGCGTAAATTTCTCAATTCACGCATCTATCTTGTCATTAGTGGCCCTGCGCTCTAACTAACCATCAGGTTGTCATTTTGACTGCGCAAATATGCGACGCGGTGGTCGATACCCGGCCGCCGGTGGGGATCAAGAACGAGGAGAGACCAACATGACGGTACAGATCGGAAATACTGCGCCCGACTTCGAGGCACAGACGACACAAGGCACGATCAATTTTCACGATTGGCTGGGCGACAGCTGGGGCGTGTTGTTTTCGCATCCCAAGGATTTCACCCCGGTTTGCACGACCGAACTCGGCTACATGGCGAAGCTCAAGCCCGAGTTCGACAAGCGCGACGTCAAGATCATCGGCCTGAGTGTCGACCCGGTGGACAACCATGAAAAATGGCTCGCCGACATCGAAGAAACCCAGGGCGCCAAGGTCACCTACCCGCTGATCGGCGACAGTGAGCTTACGGTAGCAAAAGCCTACGGCATGCTGCCCGCGACCGAGGAAGGCACCTCCGAAGGCCGCACCGCGGCCACGAACGCGACCGTCCGCAACGTCTACATCATCGGACCCGACAAGCAGGTCAAACTGATGATCTCCTATCCGATGAGCACGGGTCGTAACTTCGACGAGATCCTGCGGGTCATCGATTCGCTGCAGCTCACCGCCAATCACAAGGTGGCAACGCCGGTAAATTGGAAAAATGGCGAAGACGTCATCATCCTGCCGGCCGTGTCCGACGAAGACGCCAAGGCCGCCTACCCGGACGGCTGGAACGCGCCGCGCCCGTATCTGCGGATCGTCCCGCAACCGAAGTAGCCCATTCCGGGTTTGAATTCAGGGGCGTCCCCGGTCGGGGCGCCCTTTTTCTTTGCGCGGGCTCTATTGGTGGGCAGCGCAACCACCGGCGTCAGCGAAGAATCCCAGCGCGGCCTTGTCATGCCAGCGACCATCCTTGCCGTGAAATCCGACATGCCCCCCACCCGACGCCAGCGCGATCGAGACAATTGATGGCGTGGTCATTTCATAGCGCCGGTAAATCTCGGCCGGTATCCACGGGTCGTCGGCCGCGTGAACCAATAGCGTAGGGACGGCGATCTCGCCGAGACGCGGCCCCGCCGCGCAATGTGCGTAATAATCTTCGGCGTCCGCGTACCCGTTGCTCGGTGCCACCACGCCGTCATCGAATTCGCGAATCGACGTGGATCGTTCCAACGCTGCAAGCTGTGCCGGACCGAGGTCAAGCGGCCCGCCACCCCAATCCAGCTTCATCCGGTCCAATAGCCAGCGGTGATAGAGCCTGTTGCGCGGCGCCTCCAGGCGACGCGACACGGCCGACAGGTCCAACGGCGCGGAAACCGAGACAGCAAGTGACACGCATGCATCTGGTCCGGCTTCCGCCAGATATTTGAGCAGAATGTTCCCGCCAAGCGAATATCCGACCGCGAACATCCGGTCCGCGCCATATCCCTGTTCGGCCAGGTACGCGAACACCAGTGCCAAATCCTCGCTCCGCCCGGAGTGATACATCTGGCGGCAGTCCGAACGCGACGGCTGTGCGCCGCGCAGGTTCAAACGCAGCACCCCATATCCCGCTTCCAGAAAATGGCGCGCACTGGCGCGCACATAGGCGCTGTCCTCGCAACCGGTCAGGCCATGCACGAGAACGACCAGCGCGTGTCGATCATCGCGAGCAGCATGCAGCACGCCGTTGAGGCGATCGCCATTGCTCGCCCGAAAGAACACGCGCTCCCCCGGCCATGGATCGAGATCCGCATGGTCACGCATGAACGTATTACGGAGGGTCTGCATATCGCCGCCGAACCAGGGCGTGCGGGCGCGAAATGGAGCGAGACCGGCCAACCGCTCGATCATTTGCGCAAGAACGCCACAACCGGCTCGATCTCTGAAGCTCGCGAAAACGTCGGCGCATGCCCGACACCGGCGATCTCGACCAGGGCCGCCTTCGGACCGCGCTCGGTCATTTGCCGGGCCGTGTCAGCGGGGAGCAGCAAGGACTTGGCACCGCGTACCACGAGCGTGTCGCAGGCGATCGCATCCCACACAGGCCAAAGGTTCGCGTCCGTCGCCGGAGCTGCCTTCATTGGCACGGCGATTGCCGGATCATATGCCAACGCAAACGAACCATCCTCGGCCTTGCGGGCAGAGGTTTCTGCAAGATGCGCCCATTCGCTGTCATCCAGGTCTCCGAATGGTGCCCAGATTTGCCGCAGATAGGCCTCCAGAGCCGTCAGATCGGGAAACTCGGGATCGGTGCCCACATAGTCGCGAATCCACTCCAGCGCAGCTTTCGGAATGAACGGCCCCACATCGTTGACGACCAGCTTGTGAATGGGCGTATTCGGCATCGCAGCAAGGAGCATGCCCATGAGCCCGCCCATCGAGGTTCCGACAAAATCGACGCGGTCCACCCCGAGCCTGGCCACTAGTGCGTTCACGTCGGCAAGATATTGCGGGAAGTCATAACCCGCGGGGTCGGCGAGCCAGCCGCTTCGACCGCGCCCGACGACATCCAGGCAGATCACACGCCGATCAGCAGCCAGGACCTCGGCCAGCCGGTCGAACGACCGCGCCGTCTGGGTCAGCCCATGCACACACAGAACAACAGGCGCATCCGGCTCGCCCCACTCGGTGTAGTGCAGGCGATGGAAGCCCTTTTGGCTTAATCCTCGGAAAGACCGTGACCGCATCTCATCATGCCTCTAACGTCGTGTCCTACTGGGTGTCGAAATGGCGCGCGAACCTAGCGCACGCTCACCCACGTCACCAACAATCAAACGGCCGGCGAGACCTCTCATGGCGACCATTCAAATCGAACCACCAGCACCCGAAGACAAGGCTGCGTGGGCAACTTTGTTTCAGGGATACAGGCGTTTTTACGAAATGCCCGACGATCCGGATGTCATCGAACGCGTCTGGGGCTGGATACATGACCCCGCCCAGCAGACCGAATGCCTTCTCGCGCGCGATGCGAGCGGCCAGCCAATCGGTCTCGCGCATTTCCGCAGCCTCGCCCGACCATTGTCCGGCACCGAGGCCGGCTTCCTCGACGATCTGTTTGTATCGGAAGACGCGCGCGGCAGCGGCGCGGCCGACGCGCTGATCAACGCCATCGCAGAGATCGGTCGCAGCCGGGGCTGGTCCTGGCTACGCTGGTTCACCGCCGAAGACAATTACCGCGGCCGGGGGTTCTATGACCGGGTTGCCCATGTCACGCCCTGGAAGACCTATCAGGTCGATATCTAGGCCACGCCGATGCGGAACATCTACGGGATCGCTGGTGCCGTCGCGGCGCTGATTGCACTGCCGGCCGGGCTGGTGGTGCTGGCCGGCGCAATCGTAGTGCTGATCTTCGCAACCGCCCAAACAGACACGGGCGGCGATGCGCAACTGGCCGGGCTCGACGGGCCTGTGACCATCCTTCGCGACACGCATGCGGTGCCACATATTTTCGCCGACAGCCAGCTCGATGCCTATCGCGCGCTCGGCTTCGTGCACGCACAGGATCGCTTCTTCCAGATGGAGTTCACCCGTCGCACCGCCGCTGGACGGCTGTCGGAGGTCATTGGGCCATTGGGGCTGCCTGGCGACAGGTTCATGCGAACCCTCGGCATCTACAAGCTGGCCGAGGCCTCCGTCGGATCGCTGTCACCGGAAGCCCGCGCTGTGGTCGAGGCCTATTCACAAGGGGTCAATGCCTGGCTCACGAGCCCCGACACCCGCCGCCCCGCCGAGATGATCGTGCTGGGCATCGAACCGGAGCCTTGGCGCCCGGCAGACAGCGCCGCCTGGGTTCGCCTGATGGCGATTCTGCTGGCTGGTGACTGGCGCACCGAAATCCTGAAGGCGCAATTGTCGGGAACGCTCAGCGCCGAGCAAATTCGCGACCTTTGGCCCGACGAGCCCGACAGCAGCCCGACAACATTGGCGATGTCTCCAGAGACGCGTGCGCAACTCACCGACCTGGCCGCCGCGATTCCCGATTTTTTCCCGGCCGCCAGCGCCTCGAACGAATGGGTGGTCGGCGGATCGCGCAGCCAATCGGGCAAGCCCCTCCTGGCCAACGACCCCCATCTTGGCCTGAACGCGCCGGGCATGTGGCACCTCGCCCGGATCGTGGCGCCGGACTTTTCGGCTTCAGGTGCGGCCCTGCCCGGCCAGCCATTTTTCATGATTGGACAGAACAGCCACCTCGCCTGGGGCCTAACGACGACCCATGCGGACACGCAAGACCTGTTTATCGAACGGCTCAACCCCGCCGACCCGAACCGGTACCTGACACCGGGCGGCAGCCTACCGTTCGAGACCCGCGTCGAGACCATTCGGGTTCGCGGCCGGGCCGCACCCGAGCTCCTGACTGTGCGGACCACGCGCCATGGCCCTGTCATCTCGGACATCTCTCCCGGAGCGCGATCGGTTGCGGGAGCGGACACGGTGGTGTCGCTCGCCTTCGCGGCCTTGCGCGAGGATGATGCCACCGCCGACGCAGTCCACGGGATAAATGCTGCACATACGGTGGCCGAATTCCTCGCAGCGATTCGCGGGTTTCATGCGCCGATGCAGAACATCGCCTACGCCCATCGCGACGGGACATTTGGCTTCGTGAGCGCGGGCCGTCTTCCCATTCGACCCGGCGGGCCGGGCAACCGCCCCCACGTCGGCTGGACCGGCGAGCATGACTGGTTAGGCTTCGTCCCGTTCGACGACCTGCCGCAAAGCCAGAATCCGGAATCCGGCATCGTCGTGAATGCGAACAACCGCGTGGCCGCGCGCGACTATCCGCACACGATCGCCAATGACTGGCCGGAGGGTTTCCGCGCACAACGGATCGTCGATCTCCTGGCGCAAACACCCGTTCACACGTCCGACAGTTTCGCCGCAATCCAGAATGATGTCGTGTCCCTGGGTGCGCAGTCCCTCGCACAGGCCATGTTCGACAGCCTGCGCCCGGACGACGCCACAACACCGGCTGTTGCGGCGCTCAAACAATGGGACGGTGCCATGTCGGCCGACCGGCGTGAGCCCCTCGTCTACGCGGCATGGTCCAACGCCTTGCGCGCCCGCCTGATCGACGACGAACTTGGTGAACTGGCAACGGCGTATCGCGGTGTTCCGGTTCGGGCCCTCACGAACATGCTGACGCAACGGCGTAGCTGGTGCGATGACGCCAGGACCCCGAACGCCGAAGCCTGCGAGACGATCGCCGTCAACGCGCTCATCACGGCGTTGGACGATATCGGCGACAAACACGGGACCGACCGGCAGAAGTGGCGCTGGGGAGACGCACACAGAGCCGCCTTCAAACACATCCTGCTGCGGTTTGCCGGCCCCTTTTCCGGCCTGTTCGCACCGCGCGTTTCGACGGGCGGGGGAAATCACACGATCAACCGGGGCACCTATGCTTCGCCGGGAAACGGGCTGTTTCCCCATGTGCACGGTCCCGGCCTGCGCGCGATCTTCGATATGGCCAACCCCGGCGAGGCGCGGTTCATGATCGCGCCGGGCCAGTCGGGGCATATCGCATCACCCCATTTTGGCGACCTGGCGCCGGCATGGCGGGATGGTCGCTACATCGTGTTAAATGGCACGCGCGACGAAGTCCGGCGCGCTGCTACATCCGAGCTCAAGCTGACGCCATGACGGTAACCATCGCAGATATCGAAGCCGCCGCGGATGTGATCGCCGGCGATGTCGTGCGTACGCCAACGGTCGCGGCACCCGGTCTGTCGCGTGAGGCGGGGTGCGAGATCTATCTCAAGCTCGAGAGCCTGCAACTCACCGGATCATTCAAGGCGCGCGGTGCACGAAACCGGCTGGGCGTGATCGACCCCGCAACCAGCCGCGGCGTCATCGCCTGCTCGGCCGGCAACCATGCCCAGGGGGTCGCCTACTTTGCCGAACGGATGGGCATCGCGGCGACCATCGTCATGCCGCGTGAAACGCCCTTCGCCAAGGTGACCCGCACGGAACGATATGGCGCCCGGGTCATCCTCGAGGGCGACAGTTTCGCGGCCGCCCAGAGCCACACTACCGAACTCGCGGCGTCCGAGAGCCTGACCTTCGTGCATCCCTATGACGACGACCAGATCATCGCCGGCCAGGGAACAGCGGGGCTCGAGATGGCCGAGGATGCGCCGGACCTGGACGTGGTCCTGATCCCGGTCGGCGGCGGCGGCTTGATCGCGGGCTGCGCCATCGCACTCAAGGCGCGCATGCCGTCGGTTGAGATTATCGGGGTCGAGGCCGAGCTCTATGCGTCGATGAAGGCCGCGCTCGCCGGCAAACATATAGAAGGCACGGGCGCGACGCTGGCCGAAGGAATCGCCGTGAAAACGCCCGGAGCGCGGACCTTGCCAATCGTCAAAGACCTCGTGGACGACATGGTGGCGGTGGACGAACCCGCAATCGAGGCGGCGGTCGAACTGATGGCTGATACAGGCGGGGTCATCGTCGAAGGTGCGGGCGCCGTTCCACTCGCGGCAGTGATGCAGGACCGACCTCGATTCGCAGGGCGCCGTGTCGGGCTGCTGGTCAGCGGCGGCAACATCGACATGCGTCTCTACGCCTCCGTCCTGCTGCGCGGACTCGTGCGGGGTGGCCAGATGGTGCGTCTGCGCGTGCAGATCACCGATGCGCCCGGCAATCTTGCGCAGGTGAGTCAGCTGATCGGCGATGCCGGTGGAAATATTGTCGAAATCGTGCATCAAAGGATGTTCTTTGATGTGCCGGTGAAGGAAACCGATCTCGACGCGGTGGTCGAGACGCGAAATGCCGCGCACGCCGCGGAAATCGTGGCCAAACTGGAAGAGGCCGGCCTGCCCACGCGCCTGTTGAGCGACGTCGCCGCCCCCCCCGGAACCCACAGGACCTAGAGCCGGACCTAGAGCCGGACCTAAACCGCTTCTTAACCTATCCTCGTCAATCTAGGTCCAGCGGATTTCCCCGCTCTCATTGGGCCAGTGATGCGATGCTTGTACTAGTTGGATGGTTGGTTGTGCTTGGTAGTGTGCTCGGCGGCTACGTCGCCATGGGCGGCAAGCTGGCTGTTCTCTTTCAACCCTTTGAACTGGTGATCATCGGCGGTGCTGGTGTGGGCGCCTACATTACGTCCAACCCGAAGAGCGTCCTGAAATCCACCGGCAAAGGCTTCAAGACCGCCCTCAAAGGCCCCTCGAGCACCAAACAGGATTATCTCGAACTCCTGTCGATGATGTACGTCACGTTCAAGCTGGCCAAGGCGAAGGGGAACCTCGCACTCGAACAGCACATCGAGAATCCCCATGACAGCGAGCTCTTCGCAAACTTCCCGGGTTTCGTCAGCAATCACCACGGCATCGAATTCTTCTGCGACTATCTGCGCCTCGTGACCCTCGGCTCGGAAAACCCGCACGAACTCGAAGCCCTGATGGATGAAGAGCTCGACGTCCACCATCTCGAAGACGAGCAGATCGCGACTGCGATGCAGCTCCTCGGTGACGGTTTTCCCGCACTGGGTATCGTCGCCGCCGTGCTGGGCATCATCAAAACCATGGGTTCGATCACCGAGCCGCCGGAGATTCTCGGCAAGCTGATCGGTGGCGCCCTGGTCGGCACATTCCTCGGCATTCTCCTTGCCTACGGCTTCGTCGGCCCGCTGGCGAGTGCCATCAAGATGGCGCAGGAAGCCAACAGCAAATATCTGGTCTGCCTCAAGGCCGGCATCCTCGCCCATGTCGCGGGCAATGCGCCGGCGGTCTCGGTCGAATTCGCACGCAAGACGCTGCTCAGCAGCGTCCGTCCGACCTTCGCCGAGCTCGAGGAAGCGACCGAGAACGTGCCCGCCTAGTCCGGCGCCGGCACAGCGAGCGCGGATATGGCTGAAGCAGGCAATCCAAACCAGCAAACCATCATCATCAAGAAGGTGAAGAAAGGCGGACACGCCCACCATGGCGGCGCCTGGAAAGTTGCCTACGCCGATTTTGTAACCGCGATGATGGCGTTCTTCCTGTTGCTCTGGTTGCTGAACGCAACGACCGAGGAACAGCGCTCGGGCATTGCTGACTATTTTTCGCCGGAATCCATCGCGTCACCGGGCAGCGGCTCGGGCGGTATTCTCGGCGGCAAGACCGTTGCGATCGATGGCAACAAGATCTCGGCCGCTGCCGAGAGTGATGGCGCGAGCGTACCCCTGCCGCCGCTTCCGTCAGGAGACGGCGATGGTGGTGTCGAGGGTGAAGAGGTTACGGCCGGTGACGGTGGCGAGTCTGAATTCGCCCAGGACGGCTCTACCGAGTTCGCCGAAAATGGTGAGACCGACAAGGCCGCCGATGGCAACGTCGACGAGGCCGCCATACAACAAGCGATGGCCAAGCGCGAACAGGCCCAGTTCGAAGCGGCCGCAGACGCGCTCCGCCAGGCGATCGAGACCGTTCCCGAACTTGCCCAGCTGGAAGACAGCCTGATGATCGAGCAAACGCCCGAAGGTTTGCGTATCCAGTTGGTTGACCAGGCCGGCTATTCGATGTTCGCGCTGGGCAGCTCGCAGCCAAATGCCGAGACCCGTAAGCTCGTCCAGCTCGTCTCACGGGTCGTCAATCAGCTGTCCAACAAGATTTCAATCAGCGGGCACACGGACTCGCGCGGCTATCGGTCTGCCGAAGGCTATACCAACTGGGAGCTCAGTTCCGACCGGGCGAACGCCGCGCGTCGACTCCTGATCGAATCCGGCCTCGGTTCCAAACGCATCGCGCTGGTCCAGGGGCGCGCCGACACCGATCCCTTGCTGCCGAACGAGCCGGAGAGCGAACAGAATCGTCGCATCAGCATCGTCCTTCTGCGCGAGAACGAACTCCCCCTCGAACTCGATGTGGAAAATCTGGGCAGCGGCACATTACCGGCGGCACCAGAGCCTGCCGCCCCCGGGCCCAGCGACGTCGGGGTCAACGACAAGAACGAACCCGGCGCTATCACGCCGGCCCGGAAGACCGAGATCGACGACCGACAAACTTCCGGCTGACCACCGCAATCACCACGCGGAGCGCTTTGCGCGACACGTTCGATATCGCTAGAATTCGCACTGTTTCGCGATTTTCCATCCGGATTTGTGCATGACCACCCAAGCGCCAAAACCTCCGCTTGTTTTCTACCGGACGGGTCCGATGCCCTGTCCGTATCTCGACGGCCGTGTCGAGCGGAACCTCTTTACCGAACTGCGCGGCGCACAGGCGCAAGACCTTCATGATCAGCTCGCGTTGGCCGGATTCCGCCGGTCACACCACATCGTGTATCGGCCTGCTTGTCCGGGTTGCAATGGCTGCGTTCCGATCCGGGTCCCGGTTGCGAGGTTTACACCCACCCGCTCGCAACAGCGCGTCTGGAAGAAGAATACGGACCTGATCGTCAACACCGAGGCCGCGCTCGCAACTGACGAGCATTACGATCTCTTCTTCCGGTACCAGCGTGCGCGCCACAGCGGTGGCGAGATGGCCGCGATGTCGTTCTCGGACTTCCGCGCCATGGTCGAGGATTCGGTCGTCGACACCGAGTTGATGTCGATCCGCGACGCATCGGGCGCCCTTCTGGGCGCGTGCCTGACAGACATTCTCTCGACAGGTCTGTCGGCGGTGTACAGCTATTTCGAGCCAACTGCTGATAGTCGAAGCCTCGGCACATTCAGCATCCTGCAACTCGTCCGCGAAGCAATGGCGCGCGAGCGGCCCTATGTCTATCTGGGCTACTGGATCGAGGGCTGTGACAAAATGACGTACAAGAGCCGCTATCAGCCCATCGAGCATCTGGGGCCAAAAGGCTGGACTGACGACCCGCTTCCCACCAGCGAACCGCCCCGCTGAAATCCACAAATACGTGATCGTCATACTTTTGGATGGCGTCACGTGCCGTTGCGCCCATACACCCGCTGGCTTAAGGTTTCTGCAACCGTTTGCGGTCGATGCACGATCGTCAAATTTCGCATATCTCTGGCCTTGCGGACGTCTGTAAATCCGGTCAGGGAATCAAACACAAAAAAACCCACCCCAAGGAGCAATTCATGGAACGACGTAAATTTATCAAAGCCGCCGGTATCGCCGGCGTCACCGGCGCAGCCGCTGCGGCTTCAGCCTTCCCGAAACCGGCAATCGCGCAGGAGCGGATTGAGTTCGCGATGGTCTCGACATGGCCGCGCGACTTCCCCGGTCTGGGCACCGGCGCACAGCGCCTCGCCGAGCGTATTGGGGTCATGAGTGAAGGCCGCATCCAGATGCAGTATTTCGCCGCCGGCGAGCGCGTGGGCGCGTTCGACAGCTTCGACGAAGTCGCATCGAACAACGCACAGGGCTATCACGCCGCCGACTATTACTGGAAAGGCAAGAATCCGGGCTGGGCGTTCTTCACCGCCGTCCCGTTTGGCCTGACCTACACCGAGATGAATGCCTGGATCCGCTTTGGCGGCGGCCAGGAACTCTGGGACGAGCTCGGCAGTGAATTCGGCCTCAAGGGGTTGATGGCCGGCAACACGGGCGTCCAGATGGGTGGCTGGTTCCGCAAGGAAATCAATTCAGCCGACGATCTCAAGGGTCTCAAAATGCGTATCCCGGGTCTTGGCGGCGACGTCATGGCCAAGCTCGGCGCCTCGCCGGTCTCCCTCCCGGGTGGTCAGATTTATGAAAACCTGGTTTCCGGCGCGATCGACGCCACCGAATGGGTTGGCCCATGGAACGACGCCTTCATGAAATTCTATGAAGCGGCCAAGTTCTACTACTATCCGGGCATGCACGAGCCGGGCGCCATGCTCGCACTCGGCCTGAACGCTTCGTTCTGGGGCAAGCTGTCGAAGTCCGACCAGGCCATCATCGAAGCAGCCGCCGCATCCGAGAATGACTGGATGATGTCTGAGTACAACGCCAAGTCCGGCGCGGCACTCCAGGACCTGATCACCAATCAGGGCGTCCAGCTTCGTCAGTTCTCGGATGAGATCTACGACAGCTTCAGCGAAGCCGCTGAAGAGGTGTTTGAGGAGGTGCAGGCCCACAGCGATCTGTCGAGCCGCATCTACAACAGCTTCCTCAAGTCACGTGCCGATGTCGGCGCCTGGACCAACATTTCGGACCAGGCCTATGTCCAGCAGCGTAACCGCGTCCTCGGCCTGTAGGTGCGACGACAATAGCGACAATGTGGAGCGGAGCCCTCGGGCTCCGCTTTCCATGTTGCGTTAGTCTTTTGGTACGGACCTCATTCGGGTCCGAGCCTGTTCCCGGACAGCGAGCCTCGCGGAATCCATGACGGATACAACGGCAGCGTCACCATCACTCGACAGCGACTTCGCACCGCTCGCGTTGCGGTCCTTCGCGCTTTCGGTCGTCGGTCTTGGGTTTCTGTTTGTCCTGAACAATTACCTGATTTTCTGGCAGGACTGGCCCGGCCTCTCGAACCTGTTTGCCCACCAGGGCTGGTTCGGCTTCGATCCATTGCGCAAACCATTGTCCGGACTGTCCATCACGCTCGGCTGGGTTCAGTTGGCCAGCTACCTCGTGCTGGTCCTCGGCGTTATCGGTTTTGTCATCAAGACACCCCAACGCCTCATGCATGTGGAGGCGGCCCGGCTGGGTGCCATCGCCGCCTACATCGTCCGTGCCGCCTTCTGGGCCGTCTTTATCGTCGGCCTGGGTGACGCCATCATGTCCTTTCTGCGCGTCGAGGGATTTCTCGGCTATTTCGTTGGCGCCGATCTCGAGAAGCAACTCGGCCAGTCGCGCTTCCGCGGCACCTATTTCCACATGCCGCTGATCGGCCTGGCCTGTGTCATCGCCTATTTCAAGAAAACACTGGGATTCAGCTGGCTTGCCCTGCTGGTGGTGGTCGCGGAACTGCAGATCGTGATCGCCCGCTTCGTGTTTTCCTATGAGCAGGCCTTCATGGGCGACCTGGTGCGCTTCTGGTATGCGGGCCTGTTCCTGTTCGCCAGCGCCTACGCCCTGGTCGAAGAAGGCCATGTCCGTGTCGATGTCGTCTATGCAGGCCTCGGGCCGCGCGGCAAAGCGTGGGTCAATGTGCTCGGATGCCTCCTTCTCGGCGCGCCGCTGTGCTGGGTGATCATCTCGCTCGGCATGTGGTCGAAGGCCGCCGTCATCAACAGCCCGATCCTCGCCTTCGAGACGACTCAGGCCGGCTTCGGCATGTTCGTCAAATATCTCATGGCCGGGTTCCTCGCCGTGTTCGCCGTATCCATGCTGGTCCAGTTCATGAACTATTTCCTCGCCAACGCCGCCGAATTGCGCGAAGAGCCGGGCCGCCCGGCGCGCCCTGCCGGCCTCAACGACTAGCGCGCGGGATCGGCACTGATGGAACTCTTCTTCGTAGCATTGCTGGTCCTGATCATGGCGGGCGCCCTGGGCATGGGCTTCCCGGTCGCCTTCGCACTGCCTGGCGCGGCCATCCTCACCATCGGCATCGCCTCGCTGACCGGTGCCGTTTTCGCCGGTGATGTCGGCGCCTATTTCGCGCAAGACGGACCGGTCCAGTGGCTGACGGCCGGGGTGACCAACTTCCGCGGGGTGTACTGGGAAGTCGAACGCGACACGCTGATCGCAGTGCCGCTGTTCGTGTTCATGGGCATCATGCTCCAGCGCTCGAAGATCGCCGAAGATCTGCTCGTCACGATGGCACAGCTGTTCGGCCCGGTCCCGGGCGGCCTCGGCATTTCGGTGGTCTTCGTCGGCGCACTGCTGGCCGCGACCACCGGCATCGTTGGTGCCACGGTCGTCGCGATGGGGCTGATCTCGCTCCCCGCGATGCTGCGCAACAATTACTCCAAGCCGCTCGCCACCGGCACCATCGCCGCGTCGGGTACGCTCGGGCAGATCATCCCGCCCTCGATTGTGCTGATCATCCTGGCCGATCAGTTGTCGAATGCGACCGATCAGGCAAGCACGGCACGCAAGCTCGAGTACAAGTTCGGAACCGGCGAAATCTCCATGCCGAGCGCGTTCGACATCACGTCAACCAGCGCCGGCGACATGTTCCTGGGCGCCCTGCTTCCCGGGATCGTTCTGGTCGGCCTCTACGCCGCTTACATCCTTATCTTCGCCTTCCTGAAGAAGGGTTCCGCGCCGCCCGTGCCCTATGAGGGGCGATACGATATTCGCTTCGCCGGACGCGTCGTCCTCGCCTTGGTCCCGCCGCTGACCCTGATCCTCGCCGTTCTGGGCTCGATCATCATGGGCATCGCCACGGTGAACCAGGCCGGTGCCATCGGTGCGATCGGCGCCATGATCATGGCCGGTTATCGCCTGATGGACGGCAAGCGCGGCGCCTTCTATCCCGCGATCCTGGCGGTGGTTTCGATCGCCGCGATCCTGTTCCTGATCAGTCAGTTCGACCTGAACGTCAAATCGATCGACAACAGCACCGATGCGCTGGGAGTCGGTCTCGCGGCCATTGCGGTGGTCGGGCTGCTGGTCGGGGTCATCTGGAGCGCCTGGCGCACCCTCAAGATCGACGAGACCCTGCAGGGGGTGATGGTCGAGACCGCCAAGACCACGTCGATGGTCTTCATCATTCTACTGGGTGCGGCCATGCTGACCGCGGCGTTCAGGTCCTTCGGCGGCGAAGAACTCGTCAAAGAATTTCTCGGCGGGCTTCCGGGTGGATTCTGGGCCCAGTTCATCGTCGTGATGGCCGTAATCTTCGTCCTCGGCTTCTTCCTCGATTTCATCGAGATCGCCGTCGTCGTGGTCCCGATTATCGCACCGATCCTGCTCGCCGACCCCTCGGCCAACATCACGGCCGTCTGGCTTGGTGTCATGATAGGCGTGAACATGCAGACGTCGTTCCTGACGCCGCCGTTCGGGTTCGCATTGTTCTATCTGCGCGGCGTTGCACCGCCGGAAGTCAAAACCACCGATATGTACAAGGGCGTGACCGCGTTCATCGGACTGCAGCTCGTCGGCCTCACCATCGTGGGCTTCTTCCCGAGCCTCGTGAACTTCCTACCGAACAAGTCGTTCCTGACCGCGGACACAGCACCACCACCGCAGAACCCGCGCCTACAGGCCTGCATCGAGGAGCATCTGTTCAGCTTCTACGATCAGAACGGCAACCAGATTCAGGCCGCCATCGACAATGCCCATCAGCTCAACCTCTCGGCCCTGCCGGACGCCCACGCCAATGCGTTGCGGACAGGCCTGGACAAGGCAGGAAGCGTCTTCGCCTTGGTCGAGAGCGTCCGCACGGCGGCAGCCAAGGTTGAGAGCTTTACGCCAGGATATGAACCGCTGCATCGCGAAGTCCGCCGGCTGGAATCCGACGCGCGCGATGTCGACGAGGAAGTCGACGAAATTCGGACGGGGATTTTCCAACTCAAACGCGATGGCGACACCCAGGGCATCCGCGATGCCGAGCAGAAGATCGAAGATCTCCTCGCACACCAAGCCGAACTGCTGACGCGTATACCAGCCGAATGGAAGGATCTCCGGAAACAATTCGTCGGATTGACGTCAACGGAGCGCAAAGCCCGTCAGACGTATCGCCGGACTGTGGATGACGCCTACGGCCCGGTCCGCGATATTCGCGCAATCCTCGCCGATACAAGCGCCCTCGAAGCCATCGGGGACAAATACGCAGGCCTACAGGATCTCGTGCGCACCGCCAGCCCGGAAGACGCCTCGGCGGCAATCCGCGCCTTCATCACCGACAATCTGTCGGGGCTGGCGCAAGTGAATGACATCCGCAGCCCGCTGTCGAAGGCACGGCGCGCGTTGAGCCCGCGACGTCTCAACCGGGACACGGCCAACGCCGAGATCGCCAAATCCATCGTGGCCTACACGTCCGAACTGGAATGGCGTAAACGAGCGGAGACCGCATTGTTTGCAGACCTGACCGTTTATGACCAAGCCATCCAAACGTCCATCGGACTGCGCCTACAGGATCGGCTTCCCAAGGAAATCACCAGCGACATCGCAAGCTGCCTCGCGATCCACCGGGATATCTCCCTGAACTTCTAAGTCGACGCCGTCGACGTCAGGACAGACGACCAAAACAAAACGGCCGCCCCCTCGTCATGAGGTCGGACGGCCGTTTGCGTTCCCGCATGTGCGTGAAATCAGACGCTGCGTTTCCCGATCGCGAGCTTCCAGACCAGCGGCAGGACCGCGGCTGCGAGTGCGATTTTCACGAACCCGCCGATAATGAAAGGGCTGAACCCGTTTGCCAATGCGGCTTGAAAATCATTCAGGAAGATCGAAAGCCAGGCGACGCCCAGCGCAAATATCACGACGGTGCCGCCGAACATGGCCACAAAGGTGAGCGGGACACTGCGGTCCCAGCCACGTTCGCCAAGCCACCCCACAAGCACGGCCGCCACGAAGAAGCCGACAAGGTATCCGGTCGTCGGGCCTGCGAAGTACGCGATGCCACCGCCACTGGCGAAAACGGGCAAGCCGACCGCACCTTCGGCGAGATACAGCAAAAGTGTCGCCCCTGCGAGGCGGTAGCCATAGGCCATGCCGATCACGAGCACTGCAAAGGTCTGCATCGTCATCGGGACCGGCCACATCGGGACCTGGGTCCGTGCCGACAGCGCCATCAGGACACTACCGACAACCGCCAAGAGAGCCATGCGGAGCAACCCGCCGGACTGCCGTGGCCAAATCGCATCGATCAATGTGGGCGCTGTGCCTGCCGTTACCTGCATTTCATGCCTCCAATTCACCAAACTAGGGTTCGCTGTCTGTTAACAGCTTCCCGCCCCGGTGCCAATAATTCCCGGTCTCGGCAAACTTATGAAAACCGCGGTGCGCTGGGAAAGCCTTTCGGCACCTTGCGGCCCGACTGGGCCCGTTTTCCAATACAATCCTTGAGCTCATCCGCCGCAAAGGTCCGGTGCCGATCACCGGTCCGTGTGGTGAGTCCCTCCGACATCGCGAACGTCGCGACATCCGCCAGACTATCGCCTGAAGCGTAACTCTGCAGTTTCACCCCGCGGCCGCGCGACATTTCCGGTAGTTCCGACAGCGGGAACACCAGCATCTTTCGCTTGCGGCCAAGAATCGCGATGTGGTCGCCGACGGCCGGCGCACAACCCACCGCCTCGATAGCTCCACGCACGTTGAGCACCTGTTTGCCGCTCTTCGTCTGCGCAATAACCTCGTCTTCGGGCACTATGAACCCGCGCCCATCGCTGGATGCCACCACCAGCTTGTCGCCCGGCTTGTGGACCTTGAGCGTGACGATATCGGCATCGTTGCCGAGATCGAACATCAAGCGCAGCGGCTCACCATGCCCGCGCCCACCGGGAAGCTTATCCACGCCCACGGTGTAGAAGCGTCCGTTCGTTCCAAACACCAGCAGCTTGTCGGTCGTCTCGGCCGGGATCAGGAATTTGCCGGCATCGCCTTCCTTGAACTTCAGTTCCTTGGGGTCGATACCCTGCCCCTTGATGGTGCGCACCCAGCCCTTTTCCGAACACACGATTGTCACGGGCTCACGCTCGATCATCGCCTCGAGCGGCACGGCGACAGGTTCCGGCGCATCGGCAATTTCCGTGCGCCGGCGACCCAGCTCCGTCTTGGGTCCGAAGGCCTTCTTGAGGGCGGCGATTTCCTCTGCGAGACGTTTCGTGCGCCCGGCCTTGTCGCGCAGCAGGGCCTTGAGGGATTTCTGCTCCCCCTCGAGACCCCCTATCTCCTCGCGAATGGCTATCTCCTCGAGCCGGCGCAGCGAGCGCAGGCGCATATTCAGGATCGCATCGACTTGCGCATCATTCAGGTCCCAGCGCTTCTTCATCACGGCGCGCGGATCATCTTCCTCGCGAATAACCGCGATCACCTCGTCGAGGTTGAGGAAGACAACCATGTAGCCTTTCAGAACGTCGAGCCGGTCCGCGATCTTCTCCAGCCGGAACTTCGTCCGGCGCACCAGCACGTTGTGACGGTGGTCCAGATAGGCCTGGAGCACCTCGCGCAGGTCCATGACCCGCGGCACGGTCTCCGCGTCGAGCACGTTCATGTTCAGCCCGAAACGCGATTCCATATCCGTGTTCCGGAACAGGCTTTCCATGAGCATTTCGGCGGTGACGTTCCGGCTCTTCGGTTCCAGAACGAGCCGGATGTCATCGGCAGATTCTTCGCGGATGTCTCCGAGCAACGGCAGCTTGCGCGCATGCATCAACTCCGCGATCCGCTCCACGAGGCGCGATTTCTGGACCTGGTAGGGAATTTCCGTGACAACGACCTGATACTGACCGCGGCCCAGGGACTCCTCCACCCAGCGCGCGCGAATGCGAAAACTGCCGCGCCCGCTGGTATAGGCCTCGACCACGGTCTCGCGATCCTCGACAAGCACGCCACCCGTCGGGAAGTCCGGCCCCGGCATCAGCGCCACCAGCTTGGCGATCGTCGCGTTGGGCGTCTTCAGCAGATGCGCCAGGGCGTCACATATTTCGCCCACATTGTGCGGCGGGATGCTCGTCGCCATGCCGACTGCGATACCGGTTGCGCCATTGGCCAGCAGGTTCGGGAAATTGGATGGCAGGACGACGGGCTCGTCGCCTTCGCCATCATAGGTGTCACGAAAGTCGACCGCGTTCTCGTCGATTCCGTCGAGCAGCGCTTGGGCGACCGCGGTCATCCGCGCCTCGGTGTAGCGCATCGCCGCGGCGTTATCGCCGTCGATGTTGCCGAAATTGCCCTGCCCGTCCACCAGTGGATAGCGAACCGCAAATTCCTGGGCCAGGCGCACCATCGCGTCATAGATCGCCTGGTCACCATGGGGATGGTACTTGCCCATCACGTCGCCCACGACGCGCGCGCATTTCTTGTATCCCTGATCGGGATCCAGGCGAAGCTGGCGCATCGCATGCAGCAATCGGCGATGCACCGGCTTCAACCCATCGCGCACGTCCGGCAGGGACCGCGCCATGATGGTTGAGAGCGCATAGCTCAGATAGCGCTCGCTCAGGGCGTCCTTGAACGCCTCCTGACGAATCTCACCACCAATAACCGTCATTCTCAATGCTCCGTTACACGACACGCCCTTTTAGGGGGTGCGCGTGAGTCACCTCAAGAAACCGGCGTATCTTTCTCGTCACCGTCCTTGGCCGTGTCCAGTTTTCGACTTACGAGAGATTCGAGCCGCGTACGCGCAGGCGGCAACGGTCGGTCCAGCGGGTCGAATGCATGCCGGGCCAGGAAATGCCCCGTCAAACGCAGCCCGGCGGTGAAATCCTCCGCCGTGGCGCCATGGCCGCGACCATCAGGCTGGAGAAACCGGGGTAGCGCCAGCATACGCTCGGCATAGGGTGCACCGGCCTCGCGCGAGACGGCCCGGCCCGTTTTCGGGCTCACATAGACCAATTCCGTCGTCATTCCCGTCGCCGCGCAGGCCTGCAGGTCGAGTCCAAACCCCAATTCGGCCAGCAAGCCCATTTCCCACTGGATATACACGGCAGGCCAGATCTCCTGATCACCGTGGGTGAGTGCAGCAAACAGCGCGGCAGTCGCGTCGAACAGGCCGGGATGCGGCTCGCGCTCCGGGATGACTGTCTCGGTGACAGCGCATGCCGCAGACAGGGCAGCCAACCGCGCGGGATCATCCATGATCTGGGCGGCGGTATGTCGGGACGGTTCAATCGTGAACCGGCCGAGATGCTCGGTCAGGCGCGCCCGCCAGACGGCGTCGACCAGGTTTCCCGGCTCGACCGTGGCGCGTTTGCTGCGCGAGGCCCCACCGTGTACGAGGCCGGCATGACGGCCGTGTTCGCGCGTCAGAATCTGGACGACGGCCGCACCCTCGCCATGGGGCCGGGCCGCCAACACAAATCCCTCGTCACGCCACTCCATGTCGCCGGGATCGTCCGTATCTATGCATCGTAGCGCAGGCCCCAGTCGCGGAAATGACTGGGATCCTCTGCCCATTTCTCGCGCACCCGAACCCGCACGAACAAATGCACGGGGCGCCCGAGAATTTCGGCCAGCTCTTCCTGTGCCTCGGCCCGGATGCGCTTGATCATTTGCCCGCCCTTGCCCAGGACGATGCCCTTCTGGGAATCTCGCGCCACGGTCAAGTTCTGCTCAATGCGCACGCTGCCATTTTTGAATTCTTCCCAGCTCTCGGTCTCGACCGTGAGGGCGTAGGGAATCTCCTGATGCAGCACGAAATACGCCTTCTCACGGGTGAGCTCGGCCGCAAACAGCCGCTGGGGAAGGTCTGAAATCTCGTCTTCTGGAAACAGCCAGGGCCCCGGCGCCATCAGGCCGTAAAAATACCTCTCCAGATCGTCCACGCCGCTGCCATTCAGGGCGGAGATCATGAACGTAGAATCGAACCGCGCCATGCCATTCAAGGTCTCAGACAGGGCCAGCAGGACTTCGCGCTTGAGCCCGTCCACCTTGTTCAGAACCAGGGCCGTGGGGCTGGAATGCATCTCCAGGCCTTCGATGATCCGCTCGACGTCCCGATCGACACCGCGCTTGGCATCGACCAGCACCGCGATCACATCGCCGTCCGAGGCCCCGCCCCAGGCGGCGTCCACCATCGCGCGATCGAGCCGGCGCTTCGGGGTGAAGATACCCGGTGTATCCGTGTAGATAATCTGGGTCTCGTCCTTGATCGCGATGCCGCGTACGCGCATGCGCGTGGTCTGCACCTTCGGGCTGACGATCGTCACCTTGGAGCCCACCAGTCGATTGACCAGCGTCGACTTCCCGGCGTTCGGCGCCCCCAATACGGAGACGAACCCGCAACGGGTTGCCTTCTCGGCCGGGGGGTCGGCCGGGGGATCGGTTGGGGTCTCGTTTGACGTGTCACTCATCTGGATCAATCCCGAGCATCCGCAGCATTATAGCTGCGGCATCGCGTTCGGCCGCACGTTTACTCGCACCGACCGCCTGCACCGGCTCGAATCCCTCGATTCGGACCTCGACCGTAAACGACGGCGCATGGTCTGGTCCCTCACGGCTGGTATCGTGATAGCTGGGCAAGCCGTGTGTGCCCGCCTGTGCCCATTCCTGCAATGCCGTCTTCGGGTCGCGCGGTGGCCGCGATACCGTTTCGATGCGTGGCGCCCAGATTCGGCGCACAAATTGTTCCGCCGCTGCAAATCCGCCATCGCGGTAGATAGCGGCGATCAGCGCCTCGACCACATCGGCAACGATCGCTTCATTCGTGACGCCTGCTCCTGCGCGGATATGATGGGCGAGCCCCAGCGCCGCACCAATCTGCGATAGGGAGCCAGCATTCACCAGCGCCGCGAACCGCCGGCTGATCTGGCCCTCGTTTTCCTCGGGGAACCGATCGAGCAACATTTGCGCGACGACAAGGCCGAGCACCCGGTCCCCGAGAAACTCGAGGCGCTCGTAGGACTGAGCCGGATCGAGACTGGCATGGGTCAGCGCGCGTTCCAGGAGCACACGCTTTGCAAAATCATGGCCGAGCAAGCGCTCGAGTGCTTCAAGATCCGACGCGACCGCCATCAGTCCACGGAATCGAATATGCGATTGAAGCGGGTGGCCTGGATCCAACGCCATGGCTGCAGCCAACCGGCCGTGCCGTCAGTCGAAAAGAACAAAATCTCCGCCCGGCCGATCAGATTGTCTGCCGGCACGAAACCCCAGCCCCGGCTGTCATTGCTGTCATCACGATTGTCGCCCATCGCGAAATAGTTTCCTGCCGGCACCACGAATTCACGGGTGTTGTCCGACGGGCCGCGATCCCCGAAGCTCTCGCGGATAATATAGGTTCGGCCGTTCGGTAGAGTTTCCTCATACTGCGGGACCCGGCGCACCTGGCCGCCACGGTCGCGCGAGATATGGTCATCAATGCGCCGCCGGAGCACCTCTTGCCCGTTGATGTTCAACCGGCCGCCGGCCATCTGAATCCGGTCGCCCGGCATTCCGACGATCCGCTTGATGAAGTCTTCCCGGTTGGTCGGCGGATGCCGAAACACCGCCACGTCGCCGCGATCCGGGGCGCTGCCGAAAATCCGGCCTTCAAAAAAGCCGAGCCCCAAAGGCAGAGAGAAGCGGCTATAGCCGTAGGAGAATTTGGACACGAACAGGTAGTCGCCAATCAACAGGGTCGGGATCATCGACCCCGACGGAATGTTGAAGGGCTGAAACAGGAACGTGCGCACCACGCCTGCGATCAGCAGCGCATAGATGATCGTGCGCACCGTTTCCATGGTGCCGCCGGTTTTCTTGTTGCGGTCTTTCGCCATGCCTGCCCGTTTCGATTATGTGTCCGATGGCCGCCGGGTGGGGCGCAGTGACGCGGGTTCTAACTGTCTGACCGGTTTTTCGCCAGTCACGAATTGAGGCAACGCGATGAATGCCCCTGCGATCACTCGCCCAGATCGGGGATTGCCGAGATAATTACGATGGCCTGGGCGATCGGTGGCTCGTCGGTGAGCGACAAATCGATCAGAGGTTTCATGCCCGGTGGCGTGATCTCCGCCAGGCGCGCAGCCGCCCCGTTGGTCAGCGCCATGGTCGGCTTGCCGGACGGCAGGTTCACCACGCCCATATCACGCCAGAAGACGCCTCTGCGAAAGCCTGTGCCGAGTGCCTTCGAGCAGGCCTCTTTTGCCGCATAGCGCTTTGCGTAGCTGTCGGCCCGATTGGCCCGGCGGTCGGACTTCTCCCGTTCCGTCTCGGTGAAGCAGCGTTGCACAAACTTGTCGCCAAACCGTTCCAGGGTGCGTTCGATACGGGTGATATCGATCAGGTCGCTCCCCAGGCCAATGATCATCGGATACATGGGAAGCGCAGGTGGACTTTGCGCGTCGTCCTCGCTCATGCGCTCACCTCACCCCGGGCCTCGGCGCGAGCCGTATCCATCAGGGAGCGCATGCGTTTGATTGAGCTGTCGAGCCCGCCGAAGATCGCCTCACCGATGATGAAATGCCCGATGTTCAGCTCGACAATCTCCAGGATCGCGGCGACAGGAGAGACCGTGTCGAACGTGATTCCATGCCCGGCATGGATCTGCAATCCAAGGCCCGCACCATATGCGGCCGCATCAACGATCCGTGTCAGCTGCGCTGCGGCGGCATTATCGTCACCATCGATCACGGCATCGCAATAGGCCCCGACGTGAATTTCAACGGCGGGCGCACCGATCGAATGAGAGGCATCCATCTGGCGGCGGTCCGGCTCGATGAACATCGAGACAATCGCCTTGTTCCCCGTCAGTCGGTCGACGAAATGCTTCAGATGATTGTGACCCGACGCGACATCGAGGCCGCCTTCCGTCGTCCGTTCCTCGCGGCGCTCCGGCACGATACAAACGGCGTGTGGCGCGTGCCGAAGCGCAATCTCCAGCATCTCGTCCGTTGCGGCCATTTCCAGTGTCAGTGGAATTCTGATCGTGTCCATCAGGCGGGCCAGATCATCATCGGAAATGTGCCGCCGGTCTTCACGCAAGTGCGCGACGATGCTGTCTGCACCCGCCGCGGCCGCCGCAGCCGCGGCGCTCACCGGATCCGGATGCCCGCCGCCACGCGCGTTGCGAATGGTCGCGACATGATCGACATTGACGCCCAGGCGCAAATCAGAAGCCATTGGAGTATCTCGTTATTCTCACGTTCGCCGGTACAATTGGCGTTCGTGCATGCGAGGTCAACCCGCGGATTATGCCGGCCAACGCCGTCGCCTAGCTGCGCGCGCGTTCGACGGTGCTGACCGGGCGGCGGCCGCGAAGGCTGGTGACGATATTGTTCAGATGTTTCGCATCCTCAACCTCGATATCGACCACCATGTCGAAGAAGTCAGCCGTGCGGTTCGTGAACTTCAGGTTTGTGATGTTGCCGCGTGCAGACGCAATGGTCTCCGCCATCTCGGCCAGGCTGCCCGGTTCGTTCATCAGGGTGATATTCAGGCGACTGACCTGCGCGCCAATCCCCTCCTGTTCACGATCCCAGTCAACATCGATCCAGCGCTCGGGGCTGTCCGCGAAGGCTTCGAGGGTCATGCAGTCAATCGTGTGGACCGTGGCGCCTTTGCCGGTGGTCATGATCCCGACAATGCGGTCTCCCGGAAGCGGATAGCAGCATTTCGCCATATGCACCGCGATCCCGGGGGTCAAACCGCTGATCGGGACGGCATATTCGCCGTCTGAAAGTTGCGGGCGCCGCCGGCGTAGCGAAAAAATCGACCCACCCGATTTCTTGCCGCTGATTTCGTCGGTGCGGCCGGGAAAAATCGATCGCACCACATCGCTGCCGGTGTAGACCCCCTGCCCGACCATGGCGAACAAATCGTCGCGTGAGTCTGCATGGAACTCTCGAAAGGCCGTGTCGAGGTTGATGTCCGCGAGTGTCTCGCCGAAGCGCCCAAATGCCTTTTCAACGATGTTGCGGCCCAGATCGACATACTGGCGCATCTGATCTTCGCGCAAGACCCGGCGAATGCGCGACCGTGCCTTGCCGGTGATCACCAGCTTCTCCCACTCCGGCGACGGGGTCTGATTCTTGGATGTCAGAATCTCGACCTGATCGCCGTTCTGCAGGGCCGTGCGCAGGGGTAGATTGCGGCCGTTGATCTTGGCCCCGACCGCCCGGTCACCGATCTCGGTGTGCACGGCATAGGCAAAGTCGATCGGTGTCGCGCCGCGCGGCAACGAATACACATCGCCTCGAGGTGAGAAACAAAACACCTGATCGGAGAACATCTCCAGGCGTGTGTGGGCCAGAAAATCCTCCGGCGCGGACGCATTCTCCAGAATTTCCAACAGCTCCTGCAGCCATCGGTATTGCTGGCTTTCGGCCTTCGTCGCACTCGACCCCGGACCCGACCCAATGTCCTTGTATATCCAGTGTGCCGCGACACCCCGTTCGGCGACGTCATGCATTTCACGGGTGCGAAACTGGATTTCGACCCTCTGGTCGACCAGGCCCACGACGCTCGTGTGCAGCGAGCGGTACCCATTCGGTTTCGGATTTGAGACGTAGTCCTTGAAACGGCCCGGCACGACCCGATAGCGACTGTGGACGACCCCAAGTGCCTGATAACACTGGGGAACGTCCGAAACGACAACGCGAAAGGCGATGATGTCGGACAATTGTTCGAGCGACGATTGCTGGCGTTGCATCTTCCGCCAGATCGAATAGGGAGACTTCTCGCGCCCGGCGATATCCGCTTCGATTCCAGCCTCTGCAAGCACGTCGCGCAGTTCCCGCACGACCTTTTCGACGACATCCTCTCCCTCGGCACGCAGGAACCCCAGCCGCCTCGAAATGGAATCACGCGCCTCGCCGTTGAGCTCGCGAAACGCCCGATCCTCAAGTTCGTCCTTGATGTCATGCATGCCGATGCGTTCGGCCAACGGCGCATAGATATCCATGGTCTCACGCGCGATCCGCGTGCGCCGCTCCTCGCTGCCCACATGTTCGAGGGTGCGCATGTTGTGAAGTCGATCGGCGAGCTTCACCAGCAAAACGCGAATGTCCCGGCTCATCGCCAGCAACAGCTTGCGGAAATTCTCCGCCTGCTTGGCGCGATCGGATTGCAGCTCAAGCTGGGTCAGCTTGGTCACACCATCGACCAGCTGCGCCACTTCCTCGCCGAATAACTCCGCGATTTGCTCGCTAGTCGTGTCGGTATCCTCGATCGTGTCGTGCAGCAACGCCGTGATGATCGACGCTGTATCGAGGTGGTAATTGGTCAGGATGCCGGCAACTTCGAGCGGATGGCTGAAGTACGGATCCCCGGATGCACGCGTCTGGGATCCGTGCGCCTGCATCGAAAACACATAAGCACGATTAAGCGCATCCTCGTCTGCGCTCGGATCGTAGGCTCGCACCCGTTCAACCAGTTCCACTTGCCGCATCATCGCAACATCATAACCCCGTTGCGCGTGCCCGAGCCCCACGAAAAAGCCCGGCTGCACTCACGTGCGTCCGGGCTAAATCTAGAATGGCTCCCGCGCTATGTCGGGGCGGCGCAGCGCGCCGTTTGAAACGCCGGTTCAGCTCTTGGAATCCTGGCTTTCGTCCACCGCATCCTCGAAGCGCATCTCCGGCATATCCGAGTCCGCGCCCGGCTCCGCGTCGGCCTCGGGCATATCCGGCGTGACGCCGGCAATGTTTGATTCGGACTCGAGCAGCTCGATGACCTCATCCTCTTCGGGGAGATCGAACTCGACATGCTTCTGCTGGCTGACGATCAGGGATTCCTGGAGATTCTCCAGCTCGACCGTCTCGTCCGCGATTTCGCGCAACGCGATCACCGGGTTCTTGTCATTGTCGCGCTCAACCGTGATCGGCGCGCCGGCCGACACTTCGCGCGCGCGCTGAGACGCGAGCATGACCAGATCAAACCGGTTCGGAACCTTATCGATGCAATCTTCAACTGTAACGCGGGCCATTCAGATGTCTCCGGACCTTCGTGAAATTCGGCCTGTATATAGGCACAAAATCACGAAATGCCAAGCGCTTGGGTGCGCCGCAATAAGGTTGGGAATGCGAATTATGGCTTCAGGGGCTGCACATCTGCACGATCTGCCGCTTCCGCCAGCAATGCAGCGACGCCTTTCCCGGTCACCGGGTGGCTCCAGTCGGGCGCGATATCCTGCAATGGACGGAGCACGAAGGCCCGGTCCGCCATACGAGGATGGGGCAGGATCGGCCATCCGGCATCAATCCTCCCGTGATAATCCAGCAGGTCGATATCGATGACCCTGGCGGCGTCACGCTCCGTCCGGATCCGCCCCATCCGGCTTTCGATCTCATGCAGCAATGTCAGCAACGGCCCCGGTGGCAAGTCCGTTTCCAGTGCGGCAACTGCGTTCACATAATCCGGTTGGTCAGATGCCGGCACCGGTGCGCTCGAATACCAACTGGATCGGTCGACCAGCGTGACGCCCGCAGCCTCGATTTCCCGAAGCGCGGTCGCAAGCGTGTCACGCGGTGTGCTGTGATCGGCGCCGGGTAGATTGGCGCCAAGACCGATCAGGATCATGCAAATTCTCCAAATTGCCCGCGCCTGCCGGCATCTGGACAGCCCGACGACCGCGAGTTATCTAGACAAACGTTGGAAAACGCCATTCTAAACCACGCAGAATGGAGACATCGGCTTCCTGATCTCTTTGGCGTGTTTTAGCATTTCAGACCAGGATTTCAGGACATGCCGGACACCGATGAGATAACCGTATTTTTAGTCGACGGCGATTGATGCCCATGGATGCGCCCACCCCCGACTGCCCACTCTGTCCGCGCCTGGTTGAATTCAGGATGGACAATCAGGCGAAGTTTCCTGATTTCCACAACGGGCCTGTTCCCAGCTTCGGCGCGACGGATGCGCGCATGCTGATTGTCGGACTCGCACCGGGCCTGAAGGGGGCGAACCGCACGGCGCGTCCGTTCACCGGCGACTATGCCGGCGACCTGCTTTACCCAACACTCGTGAAGTTCGGATTCGCGCATGGCACATACGCCGCACGGCCCGACGACGGCATCGAATTGGCGGACTGCCGGATTACCAACGCAGTGCGCTGTGTGCCACCACAGAACAAGCCGGTCGGTGCCGAGGTGAAGGCCTGCCGTCCATTTCTGATCTCAGAGTTCGATGCCATGACCGAGCTTCGGGTCATCCTTGCGCTCGGCGGGCTCGCCCACAACGCCACCCTCGCGACGCTCGGCTACAAACAATCGGCATTCAAGTTCGGCCACTGCTCCCAACATGAGATCGCCCAGAACGGACGGCCTCTCCTGCTGATGAACAGCTATCACTGCTCGCGCTACAACACGAACACGGGCCGCCTGACGACCGAGATGTTCGAAGACGTCTTCACCGCGATACGCGGCCATCTCGAGGCGAGCGGCGACTAGTCCTCGTCGCGCAGAACGCCCCGGCTGATCTGGTCTTCCTCGATCGCATCGAACAACGCCTTGAAATTGCCTTCGCCGAAACCCTCGTTGCCCTTGCGTTGAATGAGTTCGAAGAAGATCGGGCCGATCACCGTATCGGTGAATATCTGCAACAGCAGCCCCTGGTCTTCGGTCGGTGCGCCATCGAGCAGAATGTTGTTCGCGCGCAACCGGGTCACATCCTCGCCATGCCCGGGAACCCGTGTGTCGAGCGCCTCGTAATAGGAATCGGGCGTGTTCATGAAGTTGACCCCGCGGGCTGCCAACGCCTCGACAGCCGCGAAGATATCACCCGTACCCAGCGCAATATGCTGGATCCCCTCACCGCGATAGTCGCGGAGATACTCGGCAATCTGGCTCTTGTCGTCGGCGGATTCGTTGATCGGGATCCGGATTTTTCCGTCCGCGCTCGTCATGGCGCGTGAGCGCAACCCGGTGAGCTTGCCCTCAATGTCGAAGTAGCGAACTTCGCGGAAGTTGAAGACGTCTTCGTAGAAGCCGGCCCACTGGTCCATGTTGCCCTGGTAAACATTGTGGGTGAGGTGATCGATATAGGTCAGCCCCGCGGGCGCCGCCGCCGCACCGGCAATGGGCTCGAAATCCACGTCGTAGATCGTCCCCTTCGCGCCGTAACGATCAACCAGATATAACCGGCTGTGGCCGATACCCTGGAGCGTCGGGATATTTAGCTCCATAGGACCCACATGGTTGGGCACTTCGGCGCCGCCGCGGTCCAGCGCCTTGTCGAAGGCCGCCGCGGCGTCGCGCACCCGAAATGCCATGGCACAGGCGCTCGGCCCATGCTCGCGCGCGAATTCCGCAGCGAAACTTCCCGGCTCGTTGTTCAGGATGAAATTGACGCCCCCCTGACGGTAGAGCGTGACATCCTTGGAGCGATGCCGCGCGACTGCAGCGAAGCCCATCTGTTCGAACAGACGACCAAGCGCCTCCGGCTCGGGAGAGCAGTATTCCACAAACTCGAAACCGTCGGTCCCGATCGGGTTTTCCCACAAGTCGTTCGCCTGGTCGGCCATGCTGCTTCTTTCCGGTCACCTGAGATGCGCGCGATTGACCCGGCGCGGACAGCTATCTATTTTAGTTTCATATGTAACTATTTCAAGGTTTGTCCATGACCGCTCACGGTTCCGCGAAGCCGCATCTCGCACTGGAGGCATTCCTCCCCTACCGGATGTCGATCCTCTCGAACACGGTCAGCAACGCAATTGCCCGCGACTATCACGATCAATTCGGCCTGACGGTCCCGGAATGGCGCGTGATGGCGGTTCTCGGGCGTTTCGGCCCCGATGCTGCGACGGAACTCTGTGCCAGGACGGCGATGGACAAGGTCACGGTCAGCCGCGCCATGAACCGCCTCATCGATCATGGACTGATCACACGAAGCTCTGATTCCGATGACCGCAGACGCGTTATTGCCCGGCTGACTCGCAAGGGGAAATCGATCCACGACAAGATCGTACCGGTCGCCCTGGCGCATGAGCGCAATCTTCTGGCGGCGCTGGAACCCGGGGAAGCTGCGACACTCGACCGGCTACTGGCCAAGCTTCAGGACCGGGCCGGTATTCTGACCGGGGCCTAGCCAATCCCCACATGAGCCTGTCTTTTAACGCGGTCTGACCTCAACTCTCGACGATTGCGAGGAGCCATCTGGGGAATACCGGTTCAAGCACTTCCGCCTAAAAAACCGAAAATGAAAAAGAAACGTGAACTAGGGAGTCGAAAATGAGAGACCTCGCCATTTTGACGTTTATCACGCTCGACGGTGTCATGGAGATGCAGGCACCTGGCATGCGTGAGGAAGACACTTCTGGTGACTTCGGCTGGGCAACCAGCTACTGGCCCGAGGTGATGGAGCAGGTAGAGCGCGAGGCGATGTCGCAACCGTTTGACCTTCTGTTTGGTCGCAATACATACGATGCCTTTGCCGGGTACTGGCCAAACGCCCCCGAGTCAGCCCATCGAAAAAAGCTCAATGACGCAACCAAGTATGTCGCGACATCGCGCACAAATGGCCTCGATTGGGAAAACTCGGTGCAAATCACAGGAGACGTGCCGGCAGAAATCGCGAAACTGAAGGAAAGCGATGGTCCGCTGCTACAAGTTCACGGCAGCGCGCAACTCCTCCAGACCCTACTCACTCACCAGCTCATTGATGAGTTTCGGCTATGGACGTTTCCCGTCGTGGTGGGTTCGGGAAAACGCTTATTCGACGAAGGTTCCGTCCCCACGAACGTAGGTCTCAGGAAAACTGCATCCACTTCGAATGGCGTGGTGATGAGCATCTACAGACGCGATTGAACAAGATGAGGGGCGAAAAGGTCGTTCGTCGCGAACGCGACGATGGGTAACTTTGGGCCAGAAACGGCCCTCCTGTTCGGGTGAGAGGGCAGCGCCCTCCTACTCCCACCGGCTTCAGGAAATCAGCGACTTGGTGCAGGCGATCCGAACTAAATGTAGTGCTCTTCGAGGGGTGCGAAGCCGTTGAAGCCCACGGATGCGTAGGTAGAGGTGTAGGCGCCGGTGTCATGGAGCGTGACGATATCACCTGCCTTCAATACGAGCGGCAGGACGCACATGGCATTCTCATACAACACGTCATGGCTGTCGCAGGTTGGCCCCGCGACCACAACGGGCCCTGACGGACCGTCGCAGCCAACGGCATCCATGCGATAGCGGATCGCCTCGCCTTCGGATTCCGCGAGCCCGCCATACCGCCCGACATCGAGATAGACCCAGCGTTCCGTCGTGTCATAGGCGCGTTCGGCCACCAGGATCACTTCGCTGCGTATGACCCCTGCATTGGCCACGATCGCGCGACCGGGCTCGACGATCACCCGCGGGCGCGCACCCGAAAACGCTTCATCAAGCGCCTGATCGATCATGTTGGACAGCGTCTCCAGTTCGGGCACTGCGCCGTCGCCATAGGGCACGGGAAACCCGCCCCCCAGATTCAGCACATCAAGAGACAAGCCGGCGTCTGCGGCGCGTGCGAACAGATCGGCGCAGAGTGTGATGGCCTCGCACCAGCGCGCGGGGTCGGTTTGCTGGCTGCCGACATGAAACGAAATTCCTGCGGGTCGCAATCCGGCCCCAGCAGCGCACTTCAGAAGCGCGACGGCTTCATCGGAATGACAGCCAAACTTTCGGGTCAGCGGCCACCGTGCGCCGTCATTGGACACGACGACCCGGCAGACTACCGATGACCCCGGCGCACCCGCCGCCAACTTCTCGATCTCGCCGACGCTATCGAAGGCGAACAGATCAACACCCTGCCCGGCTGCAAAAGAAATGTCCGACAGCTTTTTGACCGTGTTCCCGTATGAAATGCGGTCCGGCGCGATCCCCGCCTTCAGACATGCCGCGACTTCCGACGGGCTCGCTGCATCGAAGGCGCAGCCGGACGCCGCCAGGCGCGCGATAATTTCCGGCGCCGGGTTCGCTTTGACGGCATAGAAAATCTCACCCCAGGTCATCAGTTCCGCCATGCAGGCATGGTTTTCGACGACCCGGTCCAGATCAACCACCAGACACGGTGTCCGCGTTTCCGCGTCGTCGAAGAAACGCTCGATTTTCTTGGTCATCGCGTTGCCGTTCCGCCGGATGCTAAGGCGCCGCCTTATAGTTCAATTTGGCGACAAACCAACCGAAATTCGTGCCCAATCGCCGCCAATCGATGTCCCACGTCAATTGCCCTGAATCGCGGCCTGTGTTAACCGGCGAGCTTCCACACGCTGATTGGAAGAGTCGGGTGACAGAGCACGGTTCCATATGGGTCTTGAACGGACCCAACCTCAATTTGCTCGGCGAACGCGAGCCCGGCATCTATGGCGGGGATTCGCTCGCCGATATCGAGGCGCTCTGCGCCGACGCTGCCAAGGTGGCGGGTTTCACTTTGGACTTCCGCCAAACCAATCATGAGGGCGAGCTGGTGGCGTGGGTCCAGGAGGCCCGCACGGGCGCGGCCGGGCTGGCGATCAACGCCGGCGCCTACACCCACACATCGGTCGCCGTGCACGACGCGCTGCGCCTGCTCGACATTCCGATCGTCGAAGTGCATTTGTCGAACATCTTCGCGCGCGAGGAGTTTCGGCATAAATCCTATATCAGCGCGGCTGCGACCGGTGTCGTGTGCGGCTTTGGTTCCCACAGCTATGTGCTGGCGATTTCCGCGCTCGCGGCGCGAATGGATTTGTAGCGAATGAGCGATCCCTTTGACATTGATCCGGACCTCGTCCGCAAACTGGCCGACCTGCTGAACGAAACCGGCCTGGCCGAAATCGAGTATGAGGACAACGGCAAGCGTGTGCGCGTGGCGATGCCCGGTGTCGCGATCGCTCCCGCCCCTGTGTCTGCCGGCGCACCTACCGCTGCGCCTGCAACGGCAGCGGCCCCAGCAGGAGACACAGCGGCACATCCGGGTGCCGTCACGTCGCCGATGGTTGGCACGGTTTATCTCGCCCAGGCCCCCGAGGACCCACCGTTTGTCAAAGCGGGCGACGCAGTGCGCGAAGGCCAGACGCTGTTGCTGATCGAGGCCATGAAGACCTTCAACGAGGTCAAGGCGCCCCGCGCAGGCACGTTGCAAAGCATCGCTGTCGCAAGCGGCCAGCCGGTCGAGTTTGGCGAAGTTCTCGCCATTATCGAATAAGCCAGGCCGGCGGCCCCGATGTTCAACAAGGTCCTGATCGCCAACCGCGGCGAAATTGCCCTGCGCATCCATCGCGCGTGCAAAGAGATGGGCATCTCGACGGTCGCGGTTCACTCGACGGCGGATTCGAATGCCATGCATGTCCGTCTGGCCGACGAGAGCGTGTGTATCGGGCCACCACCCGCGGCGGACAGCTACCTCAACATCCACGCAATCCTGTCGGCCGCAACTGTCACGGATGCCGACGCCATTCATCCCGGCTACGGCTTCCTTTCGGAGAATGCCAACTTCGCGCGGATCGTCGAGGAACATGGGCTCGCCTTCATCGGGCCGAGCTCGGATCTGATCGCGACGATGGGTGACAAGGTCGCCGCAAAGGACGCGATGAAGCGCGCCGGCGTGCCGGTCGTCCCCGGATCGGACGGCGCCGTGAGGTCGGCCAGGGATGCCGTTCCGATCGCCGCAGACATTGGTTACCCGGTCATCGTCAAAGCCGCATCCGGTGGCGGCGGGCGCGGCATGAAAGTGGTCGAGCGCCCCGAGGACCTCGAGAACGCATTCAACATGGCATCGACCGAGGCGCTGGCCGGCTTCGGTGATGCGACGGTCTACCTCGAGAAATATCTCGGCCATCCGCGCCATGTGGAAGTCCAGGTCATCGCCGACGGCAAGGGCAATGCCGTCCACCTGTTCGAGCGCGATTGCTCGCTCCAGCGCAAGCACCAGAAGGTGCTCGAGGAGGCCCCCTGCCCGATCCTCGACGAGGCGACCCGCCAGCGCATCGGCAAGGTCTGCGCCGACGCAGCCGCCGATATCGGCTACCGCAGCGCCGGGACGTTCGAGTTTCTCTACGAGAATGATGAGTTCTACTTCATCGAGATGAACACCCGCGTGCAGGTGGAGCATCCGATCACCGAAATGATCTGCGACATTGATATCGTCGCCGAGATGATCCGAATTGCGGCGGGTGAGGAAATGTCCCTGCGGCAGGAGGACATCAAAATCAACGGCCACGCATTCGAATGCCGGATCAACGCGGAAGACCCCGAGACGTTCACGCCCTCACCCGGCCGGATCAACGAGTTTCACGCGCCGGGCGGGCTCGGCGTCCGCGTCGATTCCGCGTTGTACGCCGGCTACAGCATCCCGCCCTACTACGACAGCCTCGTGGCCAAGCTGATCGTCCACGGGCGCACGCGTGATGAAGCATTGATGCGGCTGCGGCGCGCCCTGGGAGAGATGGTCGTGTCCGGCGTCTCCACAACGATCCCGTTGCACCAGCGCCTCGCTGGCAACCCGTCATTCATCGCGGGCGACTATGACATTCACTGGCTCGAAAGTTTCGTTGCGAGCGACTAGGCTTGCCGCATGACGGGACTGACGCCGCAACTTCTACTGGGTGCCTATGCCAGCGGAATATTTCCGATGGCGGAGAGTCGGCACGACACCGATCTGTACTGGATCGATCCCGACATGCGCGGCGTGTTGCCGCTCGATGCATTTCACATTCCACGCCGTTTGCGAAAAACCATCCGGACCTGCCCCTTCGAGATACGCTGCGACAGCGATTTCATCGGCACGGTGCGCGCCTGTGCCGAACCGCAGGGCAATCGACCTGACACCTGGATCAACGATGAAATCGAGCACCTCTACAGTGCTCTGTTCGAGATGGGGTTCGCCCATTCGGTCGAATGCTGGGATGACGGCGCGCTCATTGGCGGGCTCTATGGCGTCAGCCTCGGTGGCGCATTCTTTGGCGAAAGCATGTTTTCGCGTGCACGTGATGCCAGCAAGGTCGCGCTTTGCCATCTCGCTGCGCGGCTGCAGAAGAGCGGATTCGTACTCCTCGACAGCCAGTTCGTCACCGACCATTTACGCCAGTTCGGCGCTACGGAGATCGACCGCGCAGACTACAAGCAGCGCCTTGCGGCGGCCCTCAAGGTTGACGCTGATTTTCAGCCGGAGTTGTCGGACGCCGAGTTCGAGGCCTTCATACAATCCACGACCCAGACATCGTAGACCGGGTGCTCGAGCGCCGAGACTGCGGGGCTCGACGCGAACATCCATCCGGTGAACAGATCGCGCGGCCGTGCCGTTTCAAACGTCTCGTCAATTTCGAGAAACACCGTACTCTCTGGTGGCTCGGTCGGCGGCGCCTTGTGACAGGCGCGGGCCTGGATCAACAGCGACCCGAACCGAACCGGCACATCGAAAGGCGCCTCAAAAGTTGAGATTCTGGCGGTGACCTTATCCAGCCCCTGAAGAACCGCGCCGACTGAAGACGCGCTCTCGTCCTGGGCCTGCAGGCCGATGGGCGCACCTGCCGCAATGATCAGAGCAAGTGCACCGGTCGCCAGGAATTTCTGCATCAGAATTCAGTTGCGCTGCCACGGGGCATCAGAGGTGCCACGGACAACATCATTTCGTATCGGTCGCCAGGAAGATGATTTCCGAGACCGTATCCTCGATTGCCCGAAAATCGCGGGTTCGCGCAATTTCGCCCTGCGGCGCCAGCGTCTCAGCCGACGTACCCGGGAACAAGCGAAGATATTTGCCGCCGAGCAGCCCCTCGGCCGTCACGCCGGCTTCGGTATCGGTCGGCAGGCGAAGGTCGCTGCGCACGGAGAAAGTCACGACAGCCTCGAAGGTCTCGTCATCGAGCGTACGCGCAATCACCGAACCGACCTTCACGCCGGAGATACGCACATCGCTTCCCCGATCGAGCCCGCCGACCTTCAGGAATCGCGCGGTCAGGTGATAGCCATCATCGTCCTGCAGATCGATGGACCGCGCTCCAAAAAACACAAATCCGATCGCGATCAAAAGAACGACCGCGCCAAGGATCGTTTCAACGGCACCGCGTTTCATTGTTTCGCTCCCGCTTCACGTGCTGATTTTGCCTGAGATATGATGAGCCCCAGAAGATCGTCGATGACGATCGCATCTTCCGTGTAGCTGATCCGGCCGCCATCGCTAATCATCTGATCGCCCCCGCCGATATCGACCTGCACGACTTTGCCGCCGAATATACCGTCGGTAATGATCGCTGCGGTCGCGTCGGTATCCAGTTCGACCGATGCGTCGATCCGCAGGGTGGCGCGCACCCGGAATTGTTGGACGAGTTCAAGATCGGCAACTTCACCCACCTGCACGCCGGCGGCGTGAACGGGATTGCCAATCCGGAGACCGTCCGCCCGCCCGAACACCGCGCTTATGTCGACAGTTGAACCGTCGGTTGTCCGGGCCGGACCAAAAACCACGCCCAGAATGCCGACGACCAAAATCACGACCGCCAGACCAACGGTGACGTCCCGGAGTTCACGCTTCGACGACTTGTTCATCCTGATGCGTTCATCGAAATGACCTGATCACGAAAACGGGCTGCGCAATGACCGCGCTATTGGGGGGTCCAGGGCTCGTAGTCACCGGTGCCTCGTCTGCGCTCACCATCGCGCAAAACGCTACCCGGCGGGTGATACGCGGCGCGCGTGCCCGTGAGATTCGGAACATGCTCCTGCTGCCAATCATGACGATGGGCCTCATCGAGCGGCGATTCCGTCATGTGGTGCAGCCAACTGTGCCACTCAGGCGGCACCTTGCTCGCCTCGGGCCTGCCTTTATAGACAACCCAACGGCGCTCACGATTGTAGCGGTTGCGGTTACGCCCCCGATAATAGCGGTTGCCGAACTTGTCGGAGCCGACAAGTTGCCCTGAGACCATGGTCTTAAGCAGCGTTCCCAACGTGGCCATTGAGCTTCCAAATCCCTATGTGCACTGACGTTTCGCGGGACTATGGCACCAGCCCCTGAATTTGGCCAGAGCCATGATGTCACGTTCGCGCGGATTGGAATTGCGGATCCAGACACATGATATGGTCAATAGATGAGCACTGAACCCAAAATGTGGTTGCGGCGCAAATATCTTGTGGTCTACCGTCCTTAATTACCGAGATTTGGTGTTTTTCGTCGTTTTTGTCACGAAATAACCTTGGACTCGGCGGGGGTCGCCTTTGGCGAGTAAGTGGATTTAGGCGCGGCCACCCTGGCTCATTTTTTTTGATTACGGCGCGTGCTGCGCGTCGGTTTTGGGGGGTTACATGCGGATCCAGCGCCGCTTTACGAACGAAGGCGAGAGTCCTTACACCGCGATCGAGTTTCGCACCACATCGAGCGAAATTCGCAATCCTGACGGTTCAGTTGTGTTTTCGGCCGCGGATATCGAAGTGCCTGCGGCATGGACCCAGGTCGCCTGCGATATCCTGGCCCAGAAATACTTCCGCAAGGCCGGGGTCCCGGCACGGTTGAAGCCCGTCAAGGAAGACGATGTTCCCGAGTTTCTGTGGCGACATGCCGCCGATGAAGCCAAGCTTAAGCGCCTCGGCAAGGACAAGCGCCAAGGCGGCGAGACCGACGCCCGCCAGGTCTTCGACCGGCTGGCCGGCACCTGGGCCTATTGGGGCTGGAAAGGCGGCTATTTCGACAGCGCCGAGGATGCCAGCGCCTATTACGACGAAATGCGCTACATGCTGGCGGCCCAGATCGCGGCGCCAAACAGCCCGCAATGGTTCAACACCGGCCTGCATTGGGCCTATGGAATCGACGGCCCCGGCCAGGGTCATCACTATGTCGACTATCAGACCGGTCGCCTGACCAAGTCCAAGAGCTCCTACGAACACCCCCAGCCGCATGCCTGCTTCATCCAGTCGGTCTCCGACGATCTGGTGAATGACGGCGGCATCATGGACCTCTGGGTTCGCGAAGCGCGCCTGTTCAAGTACGGCTCGGGCACGGGTTCAAACTTCTCCCATATTCGTGGCGAGAGTGAATCCCTGTCGGGTGGCGGCAAATCATCGGGCCTGATGAGCTTCCTCAAGATCGGTGATCGCGCGGCCGGCGCCATCAAGTCCGGCGGCACCACACGCCGCGCGGCCAAGATGGTCGTGGTTGATGTCGACCATCCCGACATCGAATCCTATATCGACTGGAAGGTCACCGAGGAACAGAAGGTGGCGGCGCTCGTCACGGGTTCGATCACCTGCCAGAAGCACCTGACGGCAATCATGGCCGCCTGCAACGACGCGGACGCGCCCGAGGGCGACGAGCGGTTCGAGCCGGCCGAGAATCCGGCCCTGAAGAAAGCCATCCGCGAATCCCGCAAGGCAATGGTCCCGGACAATTACGCCCAGCGTGTGATCCAGTTCGCGCGCCAGGGATACTCCGAGATGGAATTCCCGACCTACGACACGGATTGGGATTCCGAGGCCTACCTAACGGTCTCGGGCCAGAACTCGAACAACTCCGTGCGCGTAACCGACGACTTCCTGAAGGCCGTCGAAGACGGTGGTTCCTGGGATCTGAAGCGCCGTACGGATGGGGAAGTTGCGAAGACCGTCGATGCGGGCGAGCTCTGGGACAAGATTTCCTACGCCGCATGGTCATGCGCCGACCCGGGAATTCAGTACGACACCACGATCAACGACTGGCACACATGCCCTGAATCGGGACGGATCAATGCGTCCAACCCGTGTTCGGAATACATGTTCCTCGATGACACGGCCTGTAACCTCGCTTCGCTGAACCTCATGACCTTCCGTGACAACGACGGCAGCTTCGATGTCGACGGGTTCGAGCATGCAGTCCGCCTGTGGACTGTCACCCTCGAAATCTCGGTGCTGATGGCGCAGTTCCCGTCCAAGGAAATCGCACGTCTAAGCTACGAGTTCCGCACATTGGGCCTGGGCTTTGCCAACATCGGCGGCCTGCTGATGGCGTCGGGACTTCCCTATGACAGCGACGAGGGACGCGCACTGTGTGCCTCCATCAGCGCCCTCATGACCGGCGTCTGCTATGCGACGTCGGCCGAAATGGCCGAGGAACTCGGGGCATTCCCGGGGCATGCCAAGAACGCGCCGAGCATGCTGCGGGTCATCCGCAACCATCGCCGTGCGGCACACGGCACCACGACCGGCTACGAGGGCCTGTCGACGCTGCCCGTCGCACTCGACCATGCGAACTGCCCGGACAAGACCATCGCCGAGGCAGCAAAGCGTGCCTGGGACCTCGCGCTCGAACTTGGCGAGGCCCACGGCTATCGCAACGCCCAGACCACGGTGGTCGCGCCTACAGGCACGATCGGGCTGGTCATGGATTGTGACACGACCGGCATCGAGCCGGACTTCGCCCTGGTCAAGTTCAAGAAGCTGGCCGGCGGCGGCTATTTCAAGATCATCAACCGGATGGTTCCCGAGGCGCTTCAAAACCTCGGCTACACGCCGAAGCAGGTCGACGAGATCGCCAACTATGCCGTCGGTTACGGTTCTCTGGCCGACGCAACAGGGATCAACCACGCGACCCTGGCCGAGAAAGGTTTCGGCGACGAACAGATCACCGCGATCGAGGAAGGACTAGGCACGGCGTTCGACATTCGCTTCGCGTTCAACAAATGGACTTTGGGCAAGGCATTCTGCACCGAGACGCTAGGTCTTGAGGTGGCGCAGCTCAACGATATGTCCTTCGACCTGCTGTCCGCCATCGGATTCACCGAGGAGCAGATTGACGAGGCCAACAACCACGCCTGCGGAACGATGACCCTCGAAGGTGCGCCGCACATGAAGGATGAGCATCTTGCCATCTTCGACTGCGCCAACCCGTGCGGGAAGATCGGCAAGCGGTTCCTGTCGGTCGACAGCCACATCCACATGATGGCGGCCGCACAGCCGTTCATCTCGGGCGCCATCTCGAAGACCATCAACATGCCCAACGCCGCCAACATCAAAGACTGTGCCGACGCCTACATGCTGTCATGGCGGCTTGGCCTCAAGGCGAATGCGCTCTATCGCGATGGCTCGAAACTGAGCCAGCCGCTGCAGTCGCAACTCCTGGCAGATGATGCCGACGAGGCGGCGGATGCGCTCGAAGAACTCCTCGACGCGCCGAACGGGCGCCGCGCGGAAATCATTGCCGAGCGGATCGTCGAACGGGTCGTCGAGCGCGAGGTCGATCGCCACAAACTGCCGCATCGTCGCAAGGGCTACACCCAGAAGGCGATCGTCGGCGGTCACAAAGTCTATATCCGCACCGGTGAGTATGACGACGGGACGATCGGCGAGGTGTTCCTCGACATGCACAAGGAAGGTGCCGCGTTCCGCTCGCTGATGAACAACTTCGCCATCGCGGTCTCGATCGGCCTGCAATACGGCGTTCCCCTCGAAGAGTTCGTCGACGCCTACACCTTCACCCGGTTCGAGCCCTCGGGCCCGGTCGAGGGCAACGAGACCATCAAGATGGCGAGTTCGATCCTCGACTACATCTTCCGTGAGCTCGCGATCAGCTATCTGGGCCGCAACGACCTGGCCCATGTGGAGATCGATGACCTCGAGCCCGACACGATGGGCCGCGGGGAATCCGACGACGGGCTGCCGCCGCGCAGCAAGCTGACGGAATCCGTCGTCAGCACCGGTTATGTCCGCAGAAGCACCCTGTCGGTGATCGAGGGCGGCCTGCGCGAACTGGAACCCGTCGAACGCGCACCGGAAGCCACGGCAACCGGCACCGACGGCATGCCGACCGGCGAAATCGAGCAGGTTGTGGCCCCGATGGGCACGCCGACTGGCCAGCAACTCGATCTCGAATATGTGGTTCAGGAAGAGCGTTCGATGCGCATCCGCCAGGCCCGGCTCCAGGGCTATGAGGGCGATGCTTGCGGCGAATGCGGCAACTTCACACTTGTGAGGAATGGAACCTGTCTCAAATGCGACACCTGCGGGGGCACCAGCGGGTGTAGCTGAGGAATTCGGGCCGGGTCGGACCCCAATGGCCTGAATAGTCGACCCCGCGCCAGTCCGCTTGGCGCCGGGTCACTCTCCTCCCTGACCTCCGGGGTGTGCAAAGGTAGGCGCACCCCGGTTTTTTTGACGAAATCTATCTCCCGGTTTCTTAACCTGCGCGCGCCGCCCGGTTATGCTGTCGGCCAACATCCGCCCGGGTTCACAAACGGGCATCACAGGAGAACCCCATCATGTCCGGAACCATCGACGCCCGCCTCGCCGAACTCGGCATCGAATTGCCGCCCGCCAACGCGCCCGCCGGCAACTATGTCCCCTATGTGCAGACGGGGAACCTGCTCTTCGTATCGGGCCAGATTCCCATCGTCGACGGCAAGCCGGGCTTCATCGGACGCCTCGGCGCGGAATTCGGGGTCGATGACGGCGCGGCAGCCGCCCGGGTCTGCGCACTCGCGCTCATCGCCCAGGCCAAGGACGCACTCGGCGGCGATCTCGACCGGATCAGCCGGGTGGTGAAACTCACGGGCTTCGTCGCCGCGACTCATGATTTCCCCGATCACCCGAAGGTCGTCAACGGCGCGTCGGATCTGTTCGCGGAGGTCTTCGGCGATGCCGGCCGCCATGCCCGCGCGGCCGTGGGCATGGCGTCCCTACCCCTCGGTGTCGCGGTCGAGGTCGAGGCCATCTTCGAAATCGACTGACCCGCAGAGACATCAAACCATGGGTCTCCATCACAGCCATTCTCACGGACCGGCGCCGGCCGACACCCCGGGCGGCGACAAGCGCCTGGTCTTCGCCATCGCGGTCAATGTTCTCCTGACCGTGGCCCAGATCATCGGCGGGGTCTTGTCCGGCAGTCTCGCGCTGGTGGCCGACGCCATCCACAATCTGTCCGACGCCGCCGCCCTCGCCATCGCGTTGATCGCCCGGCGGATCGCCCGGCACCCGGCCGACGCCAAACACACATACGGGCACGGGCGCGCAGAGATGATCGCCGCCGTCTTCAACCTCGCATGGTTGATATTCATCGGGATTTTCCTGGTCGTTGAGGCGGTCGAGCGCTTCTTCAATCCGCAGCCGATCGCTGGCTGGACCGTGGTCATCATCGCCGCCATCGCATTGGCGGTCGATATCGCAACCGTGATGCTGACCTACCGCATGTCGAAAACTTCGATGAACATCCGCGCGGCGTTCATCCACAATCTGTCGGATGCCATGGCGTCCGTCGGCGTGATCGTCGCCGGCACGCTGATCATCCTGTACGACTGGCTGTTCGTGGACGCGCTCGTCACTATCGTGATCGCCGCCTATATTCTCGGCCACGCCGCGATCGAGATTCCCAAGGCCATTCACATCCTGATGCAGGGTGTCCCGGCGGGCCTGGATATCGCGGATGTCACCGCGGCGCTGCAGGAGGTGCCGGGTGTCCATGACATCCACCATGTCCACATCTGGCACATCGACGAACACCGCCGCTCACTCGAGGCCCATGTGGTGATCGATCCGGTGGATATGGACCGGATGGAAGAGGTCAAAGCTGCCCTCAAGGGTCTGCTGTCAGCGCAATTCGGGATCGGCCATTCGACGCTTGAATTCGAGTATCCCGACCCCGCCACTACATCTGACGACGCGCCGCTTGGTGACGCCGCCACGGACCACTAGACTGTCGCCATGCCCGACGGAGACACAGCACTTTCCGCCCGCGTCGTCGAGAATATCGCGAACATTCCGCCCGACACCTGGGACCGGCTTGCCGGACGCGACAACCCGTTCGTCAGCTACCCGTTCCTGTTGGCGCTGGAGGAGACCGGCTGCGCGTCGAACGAGGCCGGCTGGCTGCCCCATCATGTGGTGGTCGAGGAGGCGAATGGCGACGTCATCGCCGCAGCACCGCTCTATCTGAAGAGCCATTCCCAGGGCGAGTATGTGTTCGACCATGGCTGGGCCCATGCGTGGGAACGCGCGGGTGGGCGCTACTACCCGAAGATGCAGGTCGCAGCCCCCTTCTCGCCCGTCAGCGGCCCTCGCTTGCTGGCCGGTGACGCGCCGGACTCAAACGACGCCCGGCTCACGCTCCTGCGCGCGCTGGAAACGGTCTGCCAGAAGCTCGATATGTCGTCGGTGCATGTGACCTTCTGCACCCAACAGGATTACGACGTGATGGGCCTCGCCGGCTGGATCCAGCGGATCGGCCGCCAGTTCCACTGGCACAATCGCGGCTACGAGACCTTCGACGATTTCCTCGGCGCGCTGACCAGCCGCAAGCGCAAGATGATCCGCAAGGAACGGCGCCAGGTCGCCGATCAGGGCATCACGGTCCGCGCGCTGACGGGCGACGACATCACGTCTCTGCACTGGGACGCCTTCTATCAATTCTACGTCGACACCTATGACCGCAAGTGGGGCGCCCCGTATCTGACCCGCGCGTTCTTCGAGGCGGCCCAGGACCGGATGGGCGATCAGATCGTGCTGGTCATGGCCGACATGGAAGGCCTGCCGGTCGCCGGCGCGCTCAACCTACGTGGTGCCACGGCGCTGTATGGCCGCAACTGGGGCTGCCTCGGCGACTTCCGCTTCCTGCATTTCGAGGCCTGCTATTATCAGGCGATCGAGTTCGCGATCGACAACGGCCTCCAGACCGTCGAGGCCGGCACCCAGGGCCCCCACAAGATCCAGCGCGGCTATGAGCCGGTGCAGACTTACTCCGGCCACTACATTCCCAATGAGAGCTTCCGCGAAGCGGTCGAGCGCTTCTGCCGCGAGGAAGAACGCGAAGTCGACTGGGAGATCGAGAACTACGCCGACCACCTGCCCTACCGGCAGGAAGACTAAGCGGCGCACAAGCAAAGGGCGGGTCCAAGCCCGCCCCTGCAATATTTCTGATTTCCTGAAGCCCGCTACTTCTCGACGAGCGCCGGTTTCTTGTCGCCGCCGCCATCACCATCGGAATCGCCCTTGCTTGGGCTCTTGCGCTTGCGCTTCGGCTTGCCGCCATCCTTGCCGGATGGCTTGTCCTGCTCCAGGTCGAAGGTCAACGCATCGTCCTTCACGCCGATCCTGACGGTGCCGCCCTTGGTCAGCTTGCCGAACAGCAGTTCCTCGGCCAGCGGCTGCTTGAGATGCTCCTGGATCATGCGGGCCAGCGGCCGGGCGCCGAACTTCGAATCATAACCCTTCTTCGCCAGCCAATCGCGCGAAGCATCGTCGAGCACGATGGAAACGTTGCGGTCGTCGAGCTGGGCCTCCAGCTGAATGACGAACTTCTCGACCACCTTGCCCATGACATCGGGCGACAGGCTGTTGAAGCCGATGACGGCATCGAGGCGATTGCGAAACTCCGGTGTAAACAGCCGGTTGATCGCTTCCTCGTCTTCGCCTACGCGCTCGTCGGATCCGAAGCCCATGGCGGGCTTGGCCATATCGGCCGCACCGGCGTTGGTCGTCATGATCAGGATGACGTTGCGGAAATCGACATTCTTGCCGTTGTGATCGGTCAGCTTCCCGTAATCCATCACCTGCAGGAGGATGTTGAACAGATCGGGATGCGCCTTCTCGATTTCGTCGAGCAGCAGCACCGAATGGGGGTGCTGATCGACGGCATCGGTCAAAAGACCACCCTGATCAAAGCCGACATACCCCGGCGGCGCGCCGATCAGGCGTGAGATCGAATGGCGCTCCATATATTCCGACATATCGAAGCGGGTGAGCTCGACCCCGAGCGAATGGGCGAGTTGCCGCGCCGCCTCGGTCTTGCCGACGCCGGTGGGGCCGGAGAACAGGTAGGCACCGATGGGCTTTTCGGGCTCGCGCAGGCCCGCACGGGCCAGCTTGATCGCACTCGACAGCGCGGTGATCGCCTGGTCCTGGCCGAACACCATCGTCTTCAGGTCGCGTTCGAGATTCTCGAGCGCGGTCTTGTCGTCGCGGCTGACCGTCTTCGGCGGGATACGCGCGATCTTGGCGACCACGGCCTCCACATCCTTCACGCCGACGGTCTTCTTGCGCTTCGACGGCGAGAGCAGCGACTGGGCCGCGCCCGTCTCGTCAATCACGTCGATGGCGCTGTCGGGCAGCTTGCGGTCGTTGATGTAGCGCGCCGAGAGCTCGACCGCAGTGCGGATCGCCTGTTCGGTGTAGCGGATATCGTGATGCTCTTCGTAGTAGGGCTTCAACCCGCGCAGGATCTTGACCGTGTCCTCGACCGACGGCTCGTAGACGTCGATCTTCTGGAACCGGCGGACGAGCGCCCGGTCCTTCTCGAAATAGTTCCGGTATTCCTTGTAGGTGGTCGAGCCGATGCAGCGCAGCTTGCCGCCGGCGAGCGCCGGCTTCAGCAGGTTCGACGCGTCCATGGCACCGCCCGATGTGGCGCCGGCGCCGATGACCGTATGGATCTCGTCGATGAACAGCACCGCGCCCTCGGTCTCCTGGAGCTCGGTCATCACGGCCTTGAGCCGTTCCTCGAAGTCGCCGCGATAGCGTGTGCCGGCGAGCAATGCGCCCATATCGAGCGCGAAGATCGTGGCATCGGCCAGGACCTCGGGCACATCACCTTCGACGATACGCCTGGCCAGGCCCTCGGCGATGGCCGTCTTGCCGACCCCGGGATCACCCACATAAAGCGGGTTGTTCTTGGTCCGCCGGGCGAGAATCTGGATCGTGCGCTCAACCTCGGCCTCGCGCCCGATCAGAGGGTCGATGTCACCATCCTCGGCCTTCTGGTTGAGGTTGACACAATAGGCGCCCAGCGCCTCCTGCCCCTTCTTGATACTCGCCTCGCCGTCGAGGCCCTCTTCGTCGGCGCCGTGCACGGGCCGGTTGTCTTCCTGGCCGGGCACCTTGGCGATGCCGTGCGAGATATAATTCACCGCATCAAGACGGGTCATCTCCTGCTGCTGCAGGAAATAAACCGCGTGGCTTTCGCGTTCCGAGAAAATGGCGACCAGCACATTCGCGCCCGTGACCTCTTCGCGGCCGGACGACTGGACATGGATTGCGGCGCGTTGAAGGACACGCTGGAACCCGGCCGTCGGCTTGGATTCCTCCGTGCGGCTGGTGATCAGGCTCGAGAGCTCCTCATCAATATACTGAGAGAGATCCCGGCGCAGGTGATCGATATCGACACCACAGGCCCGCAACACGGCGACCGCATCCTGGTCTTCGGTCAGCGAGAGCAGGAGATGCTCGAGCGTTGCGTATTCGTGATGCCGCTCGTTGGCGAGCGACAATGCACGGTGAAGCGATTGTTCCAAATTCTGAGACAGCATTTGCGAAGGTTACCTTCTGCGTCAGGGCTTCGTCATCCGGTTCAACATCAAATAGTCGCGTGTTATTCCTTTTCCAGCGTGCATTGCAATGGATGCTCATGCTTGCGCGCAAAATCCATCACTTGCGTGACCTTGGTCTCGGCCACTTCATAGGTAAACACACCGCAGATGCCGACGCCCTTCTGGTGGACGTGCAGCATGATCTGGATGGCTTCCTCATGCTGTTTCTCGAAAAACTGCTCAAGGACCAACACCACGAATTCCATAGGTGTGTAGTCGTCGTTCAGCATCAAGACCTTGTACATCGACGGCTTTTTCGTCTTTGACCGGGTCTTGGTCGCAATACCGGTGCTGTTATCACCGTCACCGCCGATCGCATCATCGGAATCATCATCCGACGCGCGCGGTGCGACGGCGAATTTCTCAAGCAACACGTTGAGACTGCTTAACATCTTGTGTTCGGACTTCCTCTTTCACTCACGCGCCATTGTAGCCGAGCCATGCACGTTCGTGAATGCATGTGGCGCAGTTATTCAGATAATTGAGGTGGCCCGCCATGAAAGGCAAGGAGCCGAAATAGGGACGGCCCGGCCAGAAATCCTGGGCCGGGCCGTCAAACCGCCGTCGTAAAGGGAGGAGAGTTACGCGGCGACTGTCTTCGAGAACGTCTCAACGGCCTTGTTGAGGCGCTCGTTCAGAGGCTGTGCGGCTTCATTGGAAACCTTGACCGACAGGTCCTGGAGCTTGGCGGATTCTGCGACGAAATCGTCATACGCAGCCTTCGCGAGCTCGGTCTGCAGGTCCATGAACTCCTGCGGGTTCTTGATCGCACCAAGCTTCTGGGCCGCGGCCATGTTGGCCTCGATCGTCTTCTCCGCGTAAGCGGCGAATTCCTTGCCAACGATCTCGAAGCCCTTGGCGAAGATGTTGCCTGAAACGACGAACGCTTCGGCATTCTCGCGGCTGACGTCGGTCAGCTGATCGAGGTTCTCCATCGCGGACTTCTGTGCCTTGTCCATCTGCTCACGGGCGGTCGTGTAGAACTGCTCGTAGCTCTGGGCGAAGGCCTCGGTACCTGCCTGAACGGCGTCTTCGATCGTCTTCTTCTGTGCCGCAGCGGCGGATTCCAGGGTTTCCTGAGCCGCGTTCGCCGCACCATTCTTTTTCGTGGTGGCCATGTCTGACTTCCTTTCGTTTATGTGCATTTCGGTGCACATGCGCCGAGGACCGGGATACGTTTGAACCAAGCCCTTGATTAATTCGTTATGCTGCAATGCAACATGACGTGAATATGGGAGCGGCCCGAGGGGATGTCAACGAATTATTGTGCGCTGCACCATTTTTTGTCTTCGTACGCCATAACCTGCTGATTAACAACAGTAATAATGGCACACAACAGCCACCAACCGGCATTCGCCGGGGCGATTCAGCCATCGGCAACAATGGGTATCTAGTGCGCGGAGATCCAGCTTACGGCGCGCTTGTTCCACGCGCCGGCAGGGTCGGCGCCGTCACCCAGCACCGTGAAATGGGTCTTCCCCGGAATTTCAAGGGTCTCAACATCACCCCCGCCATCGGCCAACGACTGCGCAAACGCCTTGCCCTGGGGAATCAGGAACGGATAATCCTCGCCGCCCCACGTCACCAGGCATGGCGGCGGTGCCTCCGCGATCCGGTAGAGCGGGCTCTTTTCGCGCCCCTCATCACCCTCCGGCAGGCACGGCGGCGGCCAATCGTCGAAATCGGCTCCCGACGACACGTCATAGACCCCGGATATTGGCAGGCAGCCCTTGATGACATCCCGGGGCAGGCCGTGGCGAGACTGCCAGTCTCGGGTCACGGCGAGCTGCGCGGCGTAGTGCCCACCGGATGAATGCCCGCCGATGAAGATCCGCTGCGGGTCGCCCCCGACCCGATCGACATTGGCGGACAGACAAGCCAGCCCGTTACACAAATCGGGGAACCCGTCGTCATAGGTCGCAGGCGCAAGGCGGTGCCCCAGGCTTGCAAACGTGATCCCGGCCGCATGGAAACCCGGTGCCATGAAGGCCATGGCTTCCTTGTGCCCGCTCGTCCAGCGCCCGCCATGGATGAAGGCAAACACATCACCGTTGGGGTTGGGGGCCGGATAGATCGAGATCCGCTGATAGATATCGTCGCCCCAGGGGACGTCGTCGCCTTCGACGTCTCGACTCTTGTCCCAGCAAAGTTGCTGATAGGCCAGCACGGCTTCCGGCCGTTGCAACTGCGGCGGATAATCCTCTTGCCTCAACAATGTCATGTCCCCAACTCCCATACGTGTATCTGACTGCGACTGGAACAGGCCGCCTGGAACAAGCCGCCTGGAACAGGCCGCCTAGAACAAGCCGACGATCCCGTCACCCGTTCGGTTTATTTTGATCTCGAACGCATTGTCAGCAAAGCCCTCAATTTGTTCGGCCTCGAGGAATTCTACTCCGGTCATATCATGGGCCAGCAGCGGCGTGCGAAATGCCAGCGACTGGATCGCGACCCGGTCCTGCTCAAACGCGTGCAACCGGAATTCCCCCGACTGGCACGCGGCGACCGCCCAGTAGAACTTGTTGCTGCGAAGCCGTTGTCCGGCCGATGCCGGCGCATTCGCCACGTCGCGCTGCAGACCATCGACAATGGCCGCCACCTCGACGTCCGCCAGCCGGGCGTCTGATCGACGCAGTTCCCAAGGCCCCAGTGGATTGCGAAATTGAAAGTTGGCGACATTGCCCGCCCTGTTGCGCGCGCGCGAGTTCTGGTCAGCGCCGACCGCGCCCAGGCGCAGGTCATAGGCCCTGATCTGGCGCTCATAGACCGCGTTGTAGACGAAGCGATACTGGTCAGGAGAATCCGCCGTGCAGGCGGCGCGAATATCGTCGCCGGCGACATAACTGAACCAGGTCAGTGATCTTTCAGCGGGATTGTCGGCTGAACCATCAAATGTGGTGCAGGCAGCAAGCCCCAGGGCGGCGACAATTGAGAAGGCAATATGGCGCATGTTTCCTCGCGGGTTGCCGTTCCAACATGGTTAGTGATGAGATAATTCCAAGATTGTATTTACATGGATTCGGTACATTCACTAGAATCACATTGATTCAATTGAAAAAATCGTCTGGGGGCGATTGTTGATGGGCATGTGTTCTGGTTTCGGCAATGGATGGCTCGCGCGCCGCAAGGCACGCGCAGGCCTCCTGCGACACCCATCTCGAATCATGGCCGCGGGCCTGTTCGCGGCCGCGGCTATGCTGGCAACCCAGCCGGCGCAGGCAGGCTATGCCTCCTTCGTGATGGACGCACAAAGCGGCGAAGTCTTTCACGCGCGCAATGCGGACACACGGAACTTCCCGGCCTCGCTCACCAAGATCATGACCTTGTTCATGGTCTTCGAAGCGCTTGAAACCGGGCGCCTCAAACTCGATCAGGCGTTGCCGGTTTCGCGACGTGCCGCGGGCCAGGCTCCTTCCAAACTCGGGCTGCTGGTCGGCCAGACCATCTCCGTCAGAGAGGCAATCGGTGCGCTCTCGGTGAAATCAGCCAATGATGTTGCAACCGTGGTTGCCGAAGCAATCGGCGGGACCGAGATTAAATTCGCGCAGATGATGACCCGGCGGGCACGGGAAATCGGCATGCATCGGACGACGTTCAAGAATGCATCGGGCCTGCCCAATCGCGGCCAGCTCAGCACGGCCCGGGATATGGCGGTCCTGGGCAAAGCAATGCTTGTCCGGTTTCCCAACCAGTATGCTCACTTCTCGGATCTGACCTTCGCGTATGGCAAGCGGACTTACAGCAATCACAACAAGCTGCTGAAAACCTACGAGGGCATGGACGGCATCAAGACCGGATATATTCGTGCCTCGGGCTTCAATCTGGTCGCGTCGGCCGAGCGCAATGGCGTGCGCCTCATCGGGGTCGTCTTCGGCGGTAAGACAGGAAAGTCGCGCGACACCCACATGGCATCTCTGCTGAACCGCTCTTGGGGCCGTGCACAGTCCAATTCCACCAATTCCACGTTCGCTGCCCTACCCCTGTCGAAGCCGGCAATACCCGGGCAGGCCGATACAACAGCGCAGCTTCCGCTCGCCCCCGTTTCAGCCCCTGTGAACACGGCCAGTCGCACAGGAAATATGCTCGAATGGGGCGTCCAGGTCGGCGCCTTCAAGGGTTACAGCCGCGCCCATCTGGCCGCGGGACAAGCCGCCCAACGTCTGCGGGGGCTGCCGGCCACCGCAACCATCGAAATTCTGCCGCTGAACAGCAAGGGTACGACCCTGTTTCGGGCCCGTATCGTGGGTATGGAACAAGACATCGCCCGTAATATCTGCCGGGAGCTTCAAAGCTCCGGCTCCGCCTGCGCCATGGTCAAGCCGAACGGCAATATTCAGCTGGCCCAGGCGCACCGGTAGCGCGTCCACCGTTCGCGAACCGTCATGTCCCTCCTTCATCTCGACGATTTCGAAACCGGACAGGTATACGACCTCGGACAGCATATGTTCGCCGAGGACGAGATCATCGAATTCGCGACCCAGTTCGACCCGCAACCATTCCATGTCGACCCGGAAGCCGCCGCGGCATCCAATTTCGATGGTCTGATCGCCAGTGGCTGGCACACCGGTTCGGTGTTCATGCGCCTGCTCGTTGACGGCCTGCTGGCGCACTGCGCATCGATGGGATCACCTGGGGTCGACGAATTGCGTTGGCTCGCGCCAGTGCGCCCGGGGGATGTCCTGACGGCCACACTGCATATCGAGGAAGTGCGCCCCTCGAAAAGCCGCCCGGATCGTGGATTCATCACGACACGCGCAGTTCTGACCAATCAGGATGCCGCCGAAGTCTTCACGCTGCGCGCGCCTCTGATGATACGCCGCCGCGCAGAACCCGCAGGCTGAACTTCGCCTTTTCTGCGCCTACTCCGCAGCTTTCGCATTTCCGATCGCGTCGTTGACCCGAGGCATAACCTCTTCGGCCATCAGTTGCATCGAGCGCCGGGACAATGTCTCGTCGACCCAGTCCGTGCCTGCATAGACCAACTCTCCAAAATCACCGGTGACCTCACGCAGGGCGAGGATCTGGTCGACGACCTCATTCACGGTCCCGCAAATGACCAGGTCATCGAGAATGCGATCGAGCGTGATCGCCTCCGTGGGCTCGTCACGGTCATGCGCAAAAACCGTGTGCCGGTTCGAGCGCTTCAGTTTCTTGAAAAGCTGGCTGTAATAGAACCGATACGGGCTGTTCGCGTCGTCCTTGCCATAGCTTTTCGCCGTCGCGTCGTCGTCGGCCACGAACAATGTTCGTGCGACACGCCAGTCGGCCGGATTGGCAACCACACCGGCGCTTTCCTTGCCTTTTTTGTAATTTATCCAATGGGTTGCCGCCCATTTGTCGATCAGGAAGTTTGCCGACAGGGGGTGAAAATCCCGCGCGCCCATGGCGATGACACCCTTGGAGAAGGGCGCAACGACCGTGCCGACAATTTCCGGGCGCGGCTGCTGGTAGGGTTTTGGCATAATCCCGACACCGACCTCCTCGAAAATCGATACCTCGGTCGAGACCTTGAATCGGTTGTCCGGCAGATCGATGCTGTAGGGCGGATCGCGCTCCCATATTTCCAGAATCACGTCGATGGCTTCGGCAAATATCTGGTTGCGGTCCTCGTCGATCATCCCCAACGCTTCCGCATCGGACCGCAGCGCGCCAGGGCTGATGCCCATGATGAACCGACCTTCGGCGAGATGGTCGAACATGGCGGCATGGGCCGCGACCAGGACCGGATGCATATGCGAGAGATTGGTCGTCCCGGTTGCAAGCTTGATCTGCTTGGTCGAATGAATCAGCGTCGCGTGGAACAGCATCGAGTTGGTGATGCTTTCCGCTTTGTCGGTCAGATGTTCACCAATGAACGCGTCATGAAACCCCAATTCATCGCAAAGAATGACCGCTTCACGGTCCTCGCGCAGCACCTGGGTGTAGTCGCGGTGCAGCGGATGCACCGGCATGGCGAAGTAACCTAATTTCATGATGGTCATATTTTCTGCCTGATTGGCTCGGCGTGTATTCAATCAGAACAGGGTATGCACTCGCCGCGCCTGCGGCGATCCGAAATACGACGCCGATCTTGCCATGTGAGCAGAGAATGAACGTGCGCCAAACACGCGAACGCCCCGCAATCAGAGGTCTTCAGGCGCCTCGATACCGCTTGCCGCGAGTTGACCGGATAAGTCTTGTTTCAGCCGGGCAAGGCCTGATTCGTCACCGGCCTCGCAACGGGCCACCAAAACATCCTGCGTATTCGACGCGCGGAGAAGCCACCAGCCATCGGCTGTGCTGACGCGAACGCCGTCGATGCCCGATACATCCGCCCCAGCCTCCGCCAGACGGGCCTCCACTTCCGTGATCACCGCGAACTTCCGGTCCTCCGAACAGGGGAAACGCAGCTCGGGCGTGTTGCAAACCTCGGGCAACTCATCGCGCAGTTCGGCAAGGGTCATACCCTTGCGTTCCAGCAGCGACAAAAGGCGGACCGCCGCATACAGACCGTCATCGAAACCAAAATAGCGGTCGGCAAAGAAGATATGCCCGCTCATCTCGCCGGCCAGCGGCGCGCCCGTCTCGGCCATCTTCGACTTGATCAGGGAATGCCCTGTCTTCCACATCACCGGCACACCGCCATGGCGTGCGATCTCATCGAACAGAACCTGGCTCGATTTCACATCGGCGATGATCGTCGCACCGGGATCATCGCGCAGGACATCTTCGGCGAACAGCATCATGAGCTGGTCCGCCCAAAGGATACGTCCGCGTCCATCCACCACGCCGATGCGGTCCGCGTCTCCATCGAAAGCGATTCCCAGTTCGCAATCATGTTCGGCGACGTGTTTCTGCAGATCGACAAGATTCGCGGCCACGGTCGGGTCCGGATGGTGCCCGGGAAATGTTCCGTCGACGATACCGTTGACCACATGATGATGGCCCGGCATGCGTGAGCAGAGCATGTTGAGGATTTCTCCCCCTGACCCGTTGCCCGGGTCCCAGGCGACCCGCGCCATGCGCATCGGCTCGTGCTCTTGCGCGAGCACCGCCACATAATCTTCGCGCACGTCGATATCCTCGACGCTGCCGCTGCCTTCGGAGTATCCCGCGGAGCGTGCCATCTCGCCAAGTCGTTTGATGTCATCGCCGAAGAACGGCTTGCCGGCCAGGGTCATCTTGAACCCGTTGTAATCTGCCGGATTGTGGCTACCGGTCACCATCAGTCCCGAACCTGTTTCGAGGTGGCGGATCGCGAAGGACAGCATGGGGGTCGGTCCCATATTGATCCGCTTCACCGCGAGCCCGCAGGCCATGAGGCCTTCGAGAACCGCCTCCGCCAATTCCGGCGACGTCAGGCGTCCGTCAAATCCCAGCGCGACCTGGTCGCCACCTTTCTCGACCACACATGTCCCGAAACTGCGGCCGACCGCATAGGCATCACTCTTGGTCAGAGATTCGCCGACGACCCCGCGAATATCGTATTCACGCAGGATCGTGGGATCAAAAGAATGGGCATCCGCCATGCGGAACCTCTAACTGGCTGGTGTTAAGGAGGCGCGGCCCACGGATGTGTACTGGAAACCGGCCGCGGCCATCTCTTCGGGCCGGTAGATGTTGCGGAGATCAACCATGATGGGCTGCTTCAAAAGTTCTCCCATGCGCCGGAAATCGAGACCGCGGAATTCATTCCATTCGGTCAGGATCGCCACGGCATCTGCGCCGTCCATGGCGTCATAGGCATCCTGGCACCACACCGGGCCGTCCATTATCTTGCGCGCCTCGTCCATGCCCACCGGGTCGAATACACGAACCGTGGCGCCGGCCTCGATCAATCGCGGCACGATGACCAGGCTCGGCGATTCACGCATATCATCCGTGTTGGGCTTGAACGTCAGTCCGAGCACGGCAACCGTCTTGCCCTCGACACTCCCGCCACACGCGGCAATGATCTTGCGGGCCATCGCCTCCTTGCGCTCGGCATTGACCGTGATGACCTGCTCAACGATCGTAATGGGCGCCTCGGCATCCCGTGCGGAACGCACCAGCGCCTCGGTATCCTTCGGAAAGCATGAGCCGCCATAACCGGGTCCCGCATGAAGGAACTTGCCACCGATCCGGCCATCGAGGCCGATCCCCTTGGCCAGCTCCTGCACATCGGCACCGACCTTCTCGCACAGATCCGCAAACTCGTTGATAAACGTGATCTTGGTCGCGAGGAATGTGTTGGCCGCATACTTGATCAGTTCCGCCGTCTCGAGGCTTGTCTGAATGATCGGCGTGTCACGCAGGAACAGCGGGCGATACAGGCTCGCGACGGTCTCGCGTGCACGATCCGTGTCGGCGCCGATCACGACCCGGTCCGGGCGCATGAAATCCTCGATCGCAGACCCCTCGCGCAGGAACTCCGGGTTCGACGCAATATCGATGTCGGCGTCGGGGGCCGCGGCGCGGATACGTTTCAACACCTCGCGGCCGGTTCCCACCGGAACGGTCGATTTCGTCACGACGACGGTATGCCCATCGGCGTTTCGGGCAATGTCTTCGGCAGCCTGGAACACGTAGCTCAAATCGGCATGGCCGCCGCCGCGCCGCGTCGGCGTTCCCACCGCAATAAAGACCGCATCGGCGCCTGACACGGCAGCCGCCAAATCGGTCGTAAAGGTCAGGCGGCCTCCGGCTACATTTCGTGCCACCAGGTCATCGAGCCGAGGCTCGTAGATCGGCATCTCGCCTGCCTCGAGCATCTTGATCTTTTCCGCATCGAGATCGACGCAGACTACATCCCACCCGAACTCCGAGAAACAAGCGCCTGACACAAGGCCGACATATCCCGTTCCCACCATCGCGATTTTCATTCGGAAATGTCTCCCATGCGCGCCAGCATCTCTCGTGTACCGGGGCCCAGATCGTCGCGTTCAAGCGCAAACGCCAAATTCGCCTCAAGAAACCCGAGCTTGTCGCCGCAGTCGAACCGCCGGCCCTCGAAGGCGAGGCCATGGAACGGCTGCCGGCCGATCAGTTTGGCCATCGCGTCCGTCAATTGGATTTCGCCACCCGCCCCCGTCTCCTGGCGCTCCAGCTCCTTGAACACATCTGGGGTCAGGATATAACGGCCGATCACCGCCAGGTTCGACGGTGCGGTTCCCTGCGCAGGCTTTTCGACCAGCCCCGTGACCGGACGGACGCGTCCATCGGCGCCGCCGGAATCGATAATGCCGTAGCGCGACGTGTGTTCGTCGGGCACTTCCATCGCCGCGATGACATTCCCGCCTTCGGTCTCGAAGACATCGACCATCTGGCGCAGGCACGGCGTCTCGGCCTGGATCAAATCGTCGGCCAGCAACACGGCAAACGGTTCGTCGCCGACGAGGTGCCGCGCACACCAGACGGCGTGGCCCAGGCCTAGCGGTTCCTGCTGGCGGACATAGGCGATGTTGCCAGGTTGCAGGAGAGCCTCGTGGATGTCGGTAAGCTCCGCCGACTTGCCCTTCTCTTCAAGCAACGCCTCGAGCTCGATGCTGCGATCGAAATGGTCCTCGATCGCGCTCTTGCCGCGGCCTGTCACGAAGATGAACTGCTCAATGCCTGCGGCGCGTGCCTCATCAACGGCATACTGAATGAGCGGCCGGTCAACGACCGGCAGCATCTCTTTCGGCAGGGCTTTGGTGGCCGGCAGAAACCGGGTTCCCATACCACCCACGGGAAATATCGCCTTGCGGATGCGATTGGTCATGAAAAGAGCCGTAATTCCATTTGCTTAGCACCGACAAGCGCATACGCGACTTTTGCCATAGCGCCGGGATGCCCGCAAGCGTGCGTGGTTACCGCCCGTGCAGCGTATCTTTTGCCTGATTGACCTTTGCGGCCATCCAGTCGGAACCACCCTGGTCGGGATGCGCGCGTTTCATTTCGGTTCGGTAGGCGGCCTCGATGTCGGAGTCCGACGCCTTTTCGTCCACACCCAGTATCTCGCGCGCCTCGGCCTCGCTCATGCCAGTCTGGGTCCAGGGGCTTGCGCTACCCGACGCCCCATCACCGGCGTCGCGCCGTCCGGCCCCCGCATCACCCCCGGCAACATCGCGCCAATCGGGGTGATTTCGGTCCATAAAGCTCTCCAGCACGCTGCGAGACTGCTCATCCTCGACGGCGCAGAGGCGCCAGAGCTCGACCATCTCACCGAGCTTGAGTGCCGACAGCATCCGTCCGGACAGCGGCCCTTCGCGGACCTCGCCATCCATTTCACCGGTATCGTGATCGAGCTCCATCCGCAGAAAACGCGTCTCGACCTGGCTCGACTGGCCCGCGCGCGGGCCGCGTGCATTCTTGCGCATCGTGTTGATCGCGCGCAGTCGCGTCAGGAATGGCATCGCGGGAACCAGCAACGCCCAAATGAAGTTCCAGCGTCCCGAAAGCACAATCGCGATCAGGCCGACCACCAGCAAAATCGCACCCGTCCAGCGGATCGCCCGGATGATTTGAGCCGGTTGCGCGGTGACATACCAGCGCGAGACGAGATACAAGCCCACTAGGACGAAGATCGCGAGGACTAGCAAGGGCAACATATATCGATCCTACTTCCCGCCGCGCATCTGATCGGCAATCTGGAGAACCCGCCCGCCCTTGCGCTTCCCGAAATCCTCGAGCGCGCGGCGGCCGCCTGCCGAGAAGACCGCGACGGCGGCCAGCAATTCACGCAGTTGCTGGGCGCTGCCCGCATCGAACCCGCAATAGGCACCGCCGGACAGTTTGGCGATCTGCTCGAATGCGCGCCGGGAAACCGGCTCCCCGCCCTCATGGAAAACGAACACCGGTGTTCCCACCAGCCCGAGCTGACCCGCGATATGCCCCAGCTCGTCGATATCCTCTTCCACAACGTCGCCGACAAAGACCAGCGCGTCCACTTTCTGCGTGTTCGTTTCCTTGAGCGCGTGGCGCAAAAGCTTGCGGATCTGCGTGCGGCCCGCGAGGCAGCGCACCTTGATCATGCGCCGGACCAGCTCTTCGGGTGATTCGAGCCAGTGGGTCACCTTCATCTCGCCGAAGCCGCGATAAAAGGCGAGTTGCACCTCCAGCCCGCCAATGTCGTCCGTCGAGGCGAACATCTCGGACTGAATCTGGCACGCCATGTCCCAGGTGGGCTCCCGGCTGGCCGTGGCATCGATCGCAAACAGCAGCCGCCCGGGTCGCCCCGCGGGCTTGGTCGGAGGCGTCGCCGCGACCTTCTGCAGAAACGCGTCGATATCCGCGCGCGACGAAGCGTCGGCAGGAAGTTTCGGATCGCGTTCCGTGCCCGTCACGATGCTATCGTCTCCTGTCGCGCGGCCGTCACATCCGGTGTATCCGCCGCCTCGGGCACGCCGACTGCCTGCAACAGGTTTCGCACCTCCTGCAGGGCCGCCATGTGAGACATGGTCAAGGTGACATCGGCCCCCTGCTCGCGAACGTCAAGAAGGGTCAGCCCCTTCAGGAACAATTCGCGGAAAATCACACGCTCGCTGAACCCGTGTGCGAGGCGAAAGCCGATCCGCTTCGACAGCGCTTCCAGTGCTGCATCCATGTTGCGCTTGTTTCGCGTGTCGAGGGTCGCCAACCGGTTGCGCATCACGATCCAGTCGATCGAACCACCATCGCGCTGGGCGCGCACTTTCCTCTGCTCCCACACCATCTCCGCATAACTGCTCAGCGCGCGGACCTCGTTGGTCTCGTGATCGACCCGCCCCAGCAGGTCCAGGTCGACGAAGCTGTCATTGATCGGCGTGATCAGGATATCGGCATAGGAATGGCCGACGCGTGACAGGGCATTGTCGCTGCCCGGCGTGTCCATGACGATGACATCACAGGTCTCGCTCAATTCAGCCAGCGTTGCGGCGAGCCGCAGGCGGTCATCCTTCTTGGCCAGGTATCGATCCCGCAAGTCGCTGAGACCGATCGCCCGGTAGATCGGATGGGGCAGTTCCAGCCCCATCTTCGCGGCGTAGATCCGGCGATTGTCGAAATATCGCGCCAGCGAGCCCTGGCGCGCGTCCAGGTCGACCGCGCCGACCGTATAGCCTTCGCGCAACAGGCCGACGATGACGTGCATCGCCGTCGTCGACTTGCCGGTCCCGCCCTTCTCATTGCCCAGAACAATGACGGTCGCATCGACCCCCGCAGGACGAGAATTGTCCGGTGCGTCGGTCTCTGGCGCTTGCGTCATCATGCGCCACGCAACCAGACGGCGGTATCGTGGAACACAGCACCACCGTTCGGCCGGCCCGCATCCGCGCTGATCAGCAGATTGATCCCGATCCCTTCCACGAAGGCCCGGTTCGGCCAGACGCTCTCGACGACCACGGTGCCCCGGCGCATCCCCTCGGTCGGGCGCACATGCACGACGACCGAGCCTTGCGTATTGCCAATCCGTACGAGACCGCCGGCCGCAAGGCCGAGTTCGGCGCAAATATCGGGATGGATCTGTGCTTCTGGCCTTCCCTCGCGCGCCTGGCTGGTCGCGGTCTCCGTGAAGCTGGTGTTCAGATAGTTGCGCGACGGCGCGGTCACCAGGCGATAGGGGTGGTCATCGTCGCGGTTGTCGATGTTCGCATCATGATCCGGCAAGCGCGGCATGCCGTTATGGTTGCCGCCGATCTTCGACCAGTCGGGCGCGAAGTGGAACTTCCCGTTCGGGTGCCCGAAACCATCGATGAAATGTGCCTCATCGAACGCCTGTGCCCGGTCGTCCCAATGCCCTTCCCAGACCGCCTCGGCGCCTGAATAACCCGACCGGCGCAGGGTTTCATCCATCAGGCCCCACGCATCCATGTCAAAACCCGGATGAGATGCGCCCAACCGCCTGGCCAGCGCGCACAGCACGTCATGGTTCGAGCGCGCCTCGCCCACCGGCTCGATCACAGCGCGGGTCACCTGAAGATGGGTGTGTCCGCCGGCGACGTAGAAATCATCATGTTCCAGGAACGTCGTCGCGGGCAGGACGATATCCGCCATCTCCGCAGTCTCGGTCATGAATTGCTCATGCACGCAGACAAACAAGTCGTCGCGGCCGAAGCCGGCACGAACCTTGCCCAGATCAGGCGCGACATTCATCGGGTTGGTGTTCTGAATGAACAACGCCGTCACCGGCGGCCCATCCCCAAGATCGCGTGGGTCGCCCGTCAGGATCGGCCCGATCCGCGACTGATCGAGCACACGCACTTTCGTGTCGCAGACGTCGTGCCCCTCGATCAGCGTCTTGTCGATGCCGTAGATGGCCCCGTGCGAATAAAGCGCGCCGCCGCCGGGGTGCTGCCACGCACCGGTAACGGCCGGCAGGCAGCTCGCGGAGAACATCTGCACCGCGCCATTTCGCGACCGGGTAAACCCGAAGCCGAGCCGCAGATAACTGCGCTTGTTCGCGCCATACAGCTTGGCGAAGGCCTCTATCTCCGCCACCGGGATCGCGGTGATCTCCGACGCCCATTCCGGTGTACGCGCGGCGAGATGCGCCTCCAGCGCATCGGCATCGGCGGTGTATTTCGCCAGATAGTCCCGGTCCGCCAGCCCGTCGCGAAACAGGACATGCATGACCGCGCACGCCAGGGCGCCGTCGGTGCCCGGGTTGGGCATCAGGTGAATATCCGCCTGCTTGGCGGTCTCTGTCACATAGGGATCGACAACCACGATCTTCGCGCCGCGGTTTTTGCGCGCGCGCGTCGCATGGCTCATCACGTTGACCTGGGTGCTCACCGGGTTGCACCCCCAGATGACTATCAGGTCGGAATCCGCCATCTCACGCGCATCCACACCCCATTTCGCGCCAACCCCGGCCATCCAGCCCGCGTCCGACAGGGCGTTGCAAAAGGTCGAGTGCTGGCGCGAATAGCCCATCGTATGACGCAGCCGCTCGATCCCGTCGCGCTGCACCAGGCCCATCGTGCCGGCATAGAAGAACGGCCAGACCGTCTCCGGTCCATGCTTCGCCGCGGCGCGGGTCAGCGCTTCGGCGACGGTATCCAATGCCTCGTCCCAGGAAATTTCCTCGAAGGCCTCCCGGCCCACACCCTTCTTGCCGACGCGGCGCAGAGGTTTGGTCAGGCGGTCGGGATGATGAACCCGCTCGGCATAGCGCGCGACCTTGGCGCAGATCACGCCCGCCGTGTAGGTGTTGGCGCTCGCCCCGCGTACCCGGCCGATTGTCTGCGGCGTCAGGCGTTCGACCTCCAGCGCACAGGTGCTCGGGCAATCATGCGGGCAGGCCGAATGAAACAGCTTCACCTCGCCATCAGCATTGCTGCCGGCGTCGGGGCCTTCGACAGGCGTATTCGGTCGGGTTTGATCGAGCGGCATGGCCAGTTTCTCCAGACCTGCACTATACCGGAAACGCCCGGAATCGTCGAACTTCCGGCGAATTCCCGAGAATCAGAATGCGATCTCGCCGTCCGGGCGAAACGTCCGGAATGCAAACGCGAACGTCACGTCATAGGGGACGTCGCGAAGTCCCCCGTCCGGTCCGGCTTTCTGAACGAAAATATTTCCGACATCGCGGCCCGCGGGTATCCACGGGCTGTCATGGATCGAGTTCTGCCCGGCATGCCAGGTCAGGATCAGGCCGTTCGCCTCAACCCGTCCGCGCGCCTGCACCAGATCCACCGACCAGGCCCGGTCGCCGACGGCGACGACCCGGGTCAGCGGCGATATCCCGTCGGGCAAATCCGACGGAAAGCGCTCGCGCACCATGGTCCGCGACTGGGTGTCCCACAATGAATCCATATGGAAATACGGCGTCTCGCCATAGGGCTGGCGCATCACGTCGGCCGGGATCATCACCTGGCCGTCCGGCGCGCGTGCACGAAACCGCGCGAGAGATTCCAGCCGCGCCGGCAATGCCCGCAACAGCGTGCCTGCCTGCGACCCCACGATCGCCTCGCCGGTGAATTGCTGCCACCAGCTTTCCGTCGCGCGGTCATACATCACCATATCCGCATGCCGGATACGGCCGGTGTTCCCGAACTGCACGGCCTGCCCGTCGACCCGGCGATCATAGACGACACCGGAATTGCACAACGGGCAGTAGCTAATGAGGACCGGCACGCCGCCGACTGTGTCGTTGACGATCTCGTGCCACAGCAGCATGCGCAGCGGGTAGGCGCGTGCATCACCATCGATTATGAGCGAAAGCACCGGCTCGAGCGGCCCCATCGCGGTCAGCGCCGCCACCGGCTGGAAAACAGGATCGTCGATGGGTGAGATTGTATCGCGGTAGTTGCCGTCATCCTCGATTTCGGCGAGCGGCACCTGGGCGCGCGCGAAATCGGTCAGCGGAAACTCGCTCTTCCACAATGCCAGATCGGCCGACGCACCTGCCGTCCCGATGAGCAGCGCGGCCACCAGCACGAGCGCGCTAGCGGTGAAGCGTGCCATCCGGATTGAATGCGCGGAACGAGAAGGCGAACACCACGTCATAGGGCACGTCCTTGGCACCGTCGGCGGACTTTCTCTGGACCACGACATTTCCCACGTCGCGGCCCCGGAAGATCAGTTGCGTGTCGTGGATGGAGTTCTGGCCGGATTCCCATGTCAGCACCAGATCATCGTCCACGACAGGCGAATTCTCGCGCAGCGCCGCGAGGGTCCAGGCCTCGTCACCCACGACCACCACCCGGTCCATCGGGCTCACGCCTTCCGGCAGTGGATAAGGGAAGTGAACCGCCTGAAGCGCGCGCGGGATACGCTGGGTGTCCATGCCCACATAGGGTGATGATCCGTAGGGCCGCGCGCCATCATTCTCGGGCACCAGCACCTGGCCGTCCGGCGCGCGTTCACGGAACCGGGCAAGCGATTCCAGGCGGGCCGGAACCGGGGTCATGCGTTTGCCCGAGAGATCACCGATGAGCGCCTCGCCGGTGAATTGCTGCCACCAGCTCTCGGTCTCCTTGTCATACATGACCATGTCGCGGTGCCGCAGCCGCCCGGTATTGCCGAACTCCAACAGCTGCTCACCAACCCGGCGGTCGAACACCACGCCCGAATTGCACAGCGGGCAGTAGCTGATCAGCACCGGCGTGCCGCCGATCACCTCATTGACGATCTCGTGCCAGAGCAGGATGCGCAGCGGATAGGCCCGGAAATCACCATTGATACCAACCGACAGCACCGGCTCGAGCGGGCCCATATCCTTGACCTCCGAGACGGGCACATATTTCGGATCCCGCACCGGCGGAATTGAATCCCGCGTATTCCCGTCATCATTGATCTCGTCGAGCTCGATGATCCGGGTCTCGAAATTGGTGCCGGGAAACTCCCGCTCCCATTTCGAGATGCCCTGCGCAAACGCGCCCGGCAGCGCGAACCACAGCGAGAATGCCGCGATCGCAAAAACGGTGAAGGCCAGTCCCAACCGGGACCGGCCCTCCCCTGTGCCCAAATGCTTGTTCAGAAGTTTTTTCAACAGCTGATCCGGCGCAGTCGGCTGACGCTATTTGTTGATCGCGCCGTCCGGGTTGAACGCATGAAACGAGAAGGCAAAGGTCACGTCGTGCACCTCGTCGACGAGCTTGTCGCCTTCCTTGCGCTGCACCGTCACGTTGCCGATGTCGCGGCCCTGGGAGATGTTGCGGGCGTCCATCGCCGAGTTCTGGCCGGATTCCCAGGTGAGGACCAGTTCATCGGTCTCGACCCGCTTCTCCTTGGCGAGCAGATCCATCGACCAGGCCTCGCCGTCCACCGCAACCACATAGTCGAGCGGACGAATGCCCTCGGGGAAGCTGCCGCGATACAGGAACGGACGCGACGAGCTGTCGTAACCGGCATAGGGGTTGAAGCCGGCACCACCGCGCGGGCTCAGGAGAACCTCACCCTCGGGGAAACGCTCCTTGAACAGGTCGAACGCCTCGACGCGGACCGGCAGCATGGTCAGCTGGGTGCCGGTCATCTCACCGACGATGCCTTCGCCAACGAACTGCTGCCACCAGCTTTCGGTCTCATGATCCCACATCACCAGGTCCGAGAACCGAAGCTTGCCGGACACGCCGAATGTGAGGACCTGGCCATCGACGTTGCGGTCGAAGACGACCGCCGAGTTGCACAACGGACAAAAGGTAACCGCGATCGGCTTGCCGCCGAGCTCGTCATTGACGATCTCATGGGTCATCAGGATGCCCAGCGGATAGGCGCGGGCCGCGCCGTTGACCGAGACGGTGATCACCGGTTCGGTGCCCTTATAGAGGCGGTCCACCTCGGCAATGGTGCCAAAGCGCGGGTTGTAGATCGGGGGAATGCCATCCTTCGGCACGCCGCCCGAGAAAATTTCGTCAAACGGCACGGCCGATTTCGAGAAATCGGTATTCGGCCATTCGAGCTGCCAGAAGGCCGGATTGGCCTGGCCGCTGGCGGACACGGCGAGGAACAGCAGGCCGGCGCCGATGAGGGCGCCAACACGGCCCCATTTTTGGGTGGTGAGAAGTGGCATAACGAACATCCCGTAGCTTTCGTGTTCAGTCTAAATTCCGCATGATCATTGCGGAAAAAAAACGGCGGCGTCTCCGCCGCCGTTAGTTATCTCCAAACGTGTTTCGAATGGAGAAGCACGATGATCATGAGCATTAGATGATGATCCACCCCTTCGCATAAAGTCACTCTGCGTCACGAGTTTGTGAGAGAATTGGCAGGCTTGCCGGAATGAGTATTCCAACGAATTGATTGTGTGAAACGCGAACGCCATTCAGCACGGCAATCTTCACGCGTCAGTTCGACATTCGGCCACGCGATACCGGCGTGACAAAACACGCCAGGAGAAATAATCAGTGAGCCTCTCGACCATGTTGAAAGAGGTCCGCGGTTGCGACATTTGCGCAGCAGCCCTGCCCCATGGGGCACGGCCCGTACTCCAGGCCGGACCCAAGGCCCGCATCCTCATCGCCGGCCAGGCGCCGGGGCGCAAGGTCCACGAGAGCGGCATCCTGTTCGACGACCCAAGCGGCGACCGCCTGCGTGATTGGTTGCAGGTCGACCGCGAGATTTTTTACGACCCCGACAAGCTGGCCATCCTGCCGATGGGGTTCTGCTATCCGGGCACCGGAAAATCTGGTGATCTGCCACCGCGCCCGGAATGTGCCCCGCAATGGCGCCGCCCGCTCCTCGATCTCCTCCCCAACATCGAACTGACCCTCGTGGTCGGCCAGTACGCGCAGGCCCATCATCTGCCCGACAACCCGCACAAGAACCTCACCGAGACCGTCCGCGCATGGCGGGACTTCTGGCCACAGGCCTTGCCCATGCCCCATCCCAGCCCACGCAACAATATATGGATGCGCAAAAACCCCTGGTTCCAAGACGACGTGCTGCCGGCGCTGCGCAAAGCGGTGCACAAGCTTCTAGCGGACTAGCTATCATTGCGGCGTCATCGGGATTCGAGCCATCGGGATTCGAAACGGCAACCCGGGCCCGCAGGACGCCCGATGCGGGAAATGCTATGGTCACAGAGACAGCATGACCGCTGCAGGAGATCGCAAATGTCTCTTCAGAACGACATCGCCCGGCCGACCGCCACCATCGACCCCAACGAAATTCCGATCGTGGATATCGGGCCTGTGCTCGCCGGCACGCCTGACGCGGTCCAGAACGCTGCCACGGCGTTCCACGCGGCCTGCACGGGCATGGGCTTCCTGTTCCTGATCAACCACGGGATCGACGAAGATGTCATCGCGCGCGCGTTCGACGCGTCGCGCCGGTTCCACGGGCTGCCGATGGACGAGAAGCTGAAGGTACGGATGAACCGTCACCAGTGTGGCTACATGCCGCCAAATGTGTCGGTGCATACAGACACCTTCGAGACCCACAAAACCGCGCAGAAGGCGCAGGTCAGCGAGGCCTACAAGTTTACCTTCGATCTCGCGCCCGACGATCCGGATTACGGCAGGAACCGGCGCTTCCGCGGCCACAACAAATGGCCCGATGAAGCCACGGCACCCGGCGTACACGACGCATTCATGGCTTTCCACGTGACGTTCGAGGGCTTCGCGCGGAAACTTCTGCCGGTCCTGTCTGTCGCGCTCGGGATGGCGCCGGACTTCTTCGATCCGCACTTCGAACGATCAAGCTCCATGACCCGGATCGCCCACTACCCCCCGATCCCCGACCAGAGTGAGGAAATCTCACTGCCGGGTCATAAAGATCTCTCGTTCCTGTCGCTGATTCCGCCGGCCACCCATCCCGGACTCGAGATCCTCACCCCGTCGGGCGAATGGATCGCGCAACCGGTGGTCCCGGGCGGCCTGCTGTTCAACACCGGCAACACCCTGTGTCGCTGGGTCAACGATGTGTACCAGGCCACGCCCCATCGGGTTCGCGCGGCCGCCGATACCGACCGCCACTCGAACATCTTCTTCCTCTATCCCAATGTGGATGCGTTGATGGAATGCGTGCCGAGTTGCACCGACACGGATCATCCGGCGAAGTATCCGCCGGTCACGTTCGGTGAGTTTCACGCGGACTATGCGGCGCGAAATTTCGCCTACGCCGAGGACTGGGACTGAACGCCGGAACGAGTCTCAGCAGAGACGGTGTTTCTGGTCCCAGCGCAGGGCGTCGAGATCCTTTTCCCAATCTTCCTCGCCCGGCTCCTGATGAATGCCCAGCGTGGCCTTGTGATAGTCGAAACTATCCTCGCCTTCCGCCGGTTTCGTGTCCCACGTATCCTTGGTGACGAGCGCCGACCAGGTGCCGAGGACAATACAAATGGCGATGGCCGCCAGAATGACAATGACTTCGATACTCATCGCATGGTTCCGTTCTCAGTGCCGTGGTTCAGGCAATCTGGCACAAAAACGCAATCGAGGGGAATTCAACTCCTGGAGAGCGTTGGCGACCCGATCCATGGGCCTTAGTATCCCGACGCGATGAATTCGGCCCGGGACCTGCCATGAGTACACCAGCGCACATCAAGGACATCGAGGACGCAGCCGCACGGGTGCGTCAGAGTCCCCATGACTACGTGAAGGTCGCGCTCACCGACATCGACGGCCTCCTGCGCGGCAAGTTCATGCACCGGGACAAGTTCCTCAGCGCACTGGAGGACGGGTTCGGGTTCTGCGACGTGGTCCTCGGCTGGGACATCAATGACCAGCTCTATGACAATTGCGCGTACACGGGCTGGCACACGGGGTTTCCCGACACGCCCGTGCGGATCATCCCCGAATCCGGCCGGCAGATTCCGTTCGAGGACGGCTGCTGGATGTTCCTGTGCGAGTTCGCCGACGCGGCGGCACAGGTTTGCCCGCGCGGCGTGCTCAAACGGGTCCTCGGTCGGGCCGCCGCACTGGGCTTCGAGGTCCGCGCGGGTTTTGAGTATGAGTTTTTCGTCTTCGCCGAGACCCTCGCAAGTGCTGCGGCCAAGGATTACCGGGACATGGTTCCCGTGGCGTCGGGAAACACCGGCTACTCCCTGCTTCGCCAGACCACCCTGAGCCCGCTCTACACCGACATCTTTTCCAGCATGGCGGCCATGGGCATCGGGATCGAGGGTCTCCACGAGGAAATGGGGGCCGGCGTCATCGAGGCGGCCCTCCAGGTGGATGGCGCACTCGCCGCGGCCGACAAGGCCAGCCTGTTCAAGACCTACACGAAGGCCGTCGTCCAGAACCGCGAGCTCATCGCAACCTTCATGGCCAAGTGGAACACGAAAGAGGCCGGCCAATCGGGGCATTTGCATCTGTCGCTGACCGCCGACGGCGGGGCGACGAATATATTCCACGACCCCCGGAGCGAACACGCCATCAGCGACACGATGCGGCATTTCATCGGCGGCCAGGAAATGCACATGGCCGAACTCACGGCCATGGTCGCGCCGACGGTGAATTCCTACCGCCGCCTGATACCGGGCCTCTGGGCGCCGACCGATGCGACCTGGGGCATCGACAATCGCACCTGTGCGATCCGGGCCCTGCCGGGAAGCCCCAGGTCACAGCGGGTCGAGTATCGGGTGCCCGGCGCGGACGCGAACCCATATCTGGTTGCGGCGGCGGCGATCGCATCGGGACTGCACGGAATTGAACAGCGGACCGAACCCTCGGCACCCCAGACCGGCAACGCCTATGATCGTGATCACCCCGACCATCTGCGACTACCGTCAGACTTGGCCGACGCGGGTCAACGCCTGGCCGGTTCCGCCATGGCACGTGAATGGTTCGGCGATGTATTCGTCGATCACTTCGCGGCGTCGCGCGACTGGGAAGCCCGGCAACTTCCCATGGATCCCGCGATCAGCAGCGCCGAGATGGCTCGCTATTTCGAGCTCATCTGATGAACCGATCGAAAGACACAGCGCGGGCACGACAGAAAAGCGCATAGTATCGGCAAAATGGGAGGCACATGATGGTCGAGAAGTTCGGAATTTCACAACCAGTTCGCCGCCGCGAGGACACCCGTCTGTTGAACGGCCGCGGCACCTTCGCCGACGACGTCAACCTCGACGGCCAGGCCTATGCCAGCTTCGTCCGCTCGCAGGTCGCGCATGGCACCATCCGCAAGATCGAGACAGAAGCGGCGCGCAACGCCCCGGGCGTGATCGGTGTCTTCACGGGCGCAGATCTTGTCGCCGCCGGCCTCCACGGGCAGGTCCCGCGCGACCTGCTCCCCGGCTTCGTGCCCACCCCGACCCCGCGCCCCGGTCTGGCGGATACATTTGTGCGCCATGTCGGAGAGCCGGTCGCTGTGGTGATCGCCGAAACACGTGCGCAGGCTGACGATGCGACCGACCTCGTCGAGGTCGATATCGAGGAACTTCCCGCCGCCATAGAAATCACTGATGCGCTGGCGCCCGGTGCGCCGGTCATCTGGCCCGAGGCGCCGGGGAATGTGTGTCAGGAATGGACCCATGGCGACCGGGACGCGGCCGACCGAGCCTTCGCCGACGCCGCGCATGTGACGCGCCTGCAGCTGCGCAACAACAGGGTTGTCGTAAACCCGATGGAAGTGCGCACGAGCCTCGCCGAATACGACAGCGCGGACGAGCGTTACACGCTCACTTGCGCGAGCCAGGGCGTGCATTACATGCACGAGGTCCTGTCCGAACAGATGCTGCGCATTCCGGGCGAGAAGCTGCGCGTTCGCACCCACGACGTCGGCGGCGGTTTCGGGGTCAAGGAACAACCCTACCCCGAGGATGCCGCCGTCCTGTTTGCCGCAAAGGCGGTCGGCCGCCCCGTGAAATGGACCGGCAGCCGGATCGAGCATTTTCTGTCGGACAATCAGGCCCGCGACGCGAATATCGACGCCGCCCTGGCGCTGGACGCCGAAGGAAACTTCCTGGCGCTGCGAGTCACCGTCGACGACGCGATGGGCGCCTACTACGCCGGCCACGGCCCCTTCATTTCTGTCCGCAACATGACGAACGGCCTGCCCCTCGTGTATCGAACGCCGATCCTCGATGTGACGGTGCGGTTGGTGTTCACCAACACCGGGTCCGTCGGGCCGTATCGCGGTGCCGGTCGCGAGCAGGCCGCCCTCATCGTCGAACGCCTGATCGACGAAACCGCGCGTGAGACCGGGCAGGATCCGGTCGAGTTGCGGCGGCGTAACTTTATTCCGCCCTCAGCGATGCCTTACGAGACGCCGGCGGGGCGCACCTACGATTCCGGTGAGTTCCAGGCGGTGCTCGAGAAGGCCGTGAAAACGGCGGACTGGGGTGGCTACGAGGCCCGCCAACGCGCCAGTGCAGCGGCCGGAAAGCTCCGCGGACGCGGATTGGCGAGTTGCATGGAATGCGTCGGCGCCGTGCCCTTCGAGGGCGCAATCCTCCGTTTTAGCGAAGACGACAAACTCGATCTCGTGGTCGCCAGCCAGAGCCAGGGACAGGGACATGAGACAAGTTTCGTACAAGTTGTCGCCGAACGTCTCGGCATCCCGAACGAGGCCATTTCGCTTCGCCAGGGCGACAGCGACGATGTGCCGATCGGATTGGCCACAATCGGTTCCCGCTCGATGATCATGACCGGGTCGGCCATCTCCAACACCTGCGACGCGGTGATCGAAAAAGGGATCGCGCTGGCCGCTCATGTCATGGAGGCTGCTGTCGCCGATATCGAGTTCACCGACGGCACCTTCCGTGTTGCCGGAACCGACCGGGAAATCGCCATCATGGAACTGGCGTCATCGGCCCGTACCCTGCGCCTTTCTCCAGATGATACTCCCGACAACCTTCCGGAAAGTCTGGACAGCGAAGAGGAATTCCGTGCGACCGATCAGTATTTCCCCAACGGCTGCCACATCTGCGAAATCGAGATCGACCCCGAGACCGGAACCATTGTGGTCGACAGCTATGTCGCCATCGACGACGTGGGCACGGTGATCAATCCGATGATCGTTCATGGTCAGGTGCACGGGGGTGTCGCACAGGGCATCGGACAGGCGCTGATGGAAAACAGCGTTTTCGACGCGACCGGGCAGCTCCTGACCGGCTCGTTCATGGACTACGCGATGCCCCGTGCGCGCGATATTCCCAGCATGACAACGGATTTCCATCCCGTGCCGTCCCCCGCCAATCCACTGGGCGTCAAGGGGATCGGCGAAGCCGGGATGGTCGGCGCTATTCCTGCGGTCATGAATGCCATTGCCGATGCGCTCGCGACCCAGGGCGGGCGCGTCGATTTCGACATGCCCGCGACACCGGAAAAAATCTGGCGATCTCTCGCCAACGCCGCGCAAAACTGACGGCTGAACCCCGGCATTTCTTTTTGAGAAACGCATGACCAACGACCCCGCCGTCCTGCGCGGCACCTGGAGCTTTCCGACCACGATCTGGTTCGGGGCCGGGAAAATCGCGATGCTCGCACGCGCCTGCAAGACCCTGGGCATCACCAAGCCGCTTTTCGTGACCGACCCGGGACTGGCCGGTCTCGAGATGGTCACGACGACACTGGCAGCAGCGGCGGCCGACGGCGTTGCCGTAACCCTGTTTTCGGGCATCAAGCCCAACCCCGTGAGCGCGAACATCCGGTCCGGCGTGGACGCTTTGCGCACGGCGGGTTGCGACGGCGTGATCGCATTCGGCGGCGGGTCGTCCCTCGATGCCGGAAAAACCATCGCGCTCGTCGCAGCGCAGTCCGATGACGGCGTCGACCTCTGGGACTTCGAGGAAGGCCGCAAGGACTGGCACCGTGCGGCACCGCCGCTGCCCATCGTGGCCATTCCCACGACTGCCGGCACGGGATCGGAGACCGGTCGCTCCTCGGTGGTGCTGAACGAGGCCACCCATCGCAAGGTGATCATCACCCATCCGGGCATGATGCCCGGTATCGTGATCGCCGATCCGGAATTGACCCTCGGCTTGCCGGCACACATCACGGCGGCGACGGGCATGGACGCGCTCGCCCACTGCCTCGAGGCCTATTGCTCGCCCTTCGACAATCCGTTGTGTGACGGCGTCGCGCTAGAGGGCATGCGGTTGGTCCACGGGAATTTGATGACCGCCGCGGCCGACGGGTCAGATCTCGCCGCGCGGTCTCATATGCTCGCCGCCGCAGCCATGGGATCGACCGCCTTCCAGAAGGGGCTCGGCGCGATCCACGCGATGAGCCATCCGATCGGCGCTCTCTACGACACCCATCACGGGCTGACCAATGCGGTCGTCATGCCCTATGTCCTCAAGCGGAACCGGGCGGCGATCGAGACCAAACTCGCGCGCGTGTCGGACTATCTCGGCCTCGCGCGCCAAGGCCATGGCGCCGCGGCGGGGTTTGACGCCTTCCTCGACTGGACGCTGGCGCTGCGCACGCAGTTCGACATGCCCCACACACTGGCGGGCCTGGGCGTGGAGCCTGGACGTTTCGATGAACTCGCCGAGATGGCGGCGGCCGACCCGACCGCGCTGGCCAATCCGGTCGCGCTGGATGCCGCCGGTTTTCGGCAACTCTTCGAGGCGGCCTATGCCGGAGACCTCGGCTAGGCGTCAGCCTTTTTTATAGGGGTTCGCCAGTTCGTCCACGAGGGCGTGGAGCACCTTGCGGAACTGCGCCTCGGACACATCCATCAACACCGCGTCTTCCAGCGCTTCCTGACACACGTCCTGAATCTCGACGAGGTTCTCGCGCAACACGAGGATGGATTCTTCACAGCTCATGGCCGCGCCACTGGGCTGCTCCCACTTCTGCGGCTCAATCGTCACACGCTGCTTGGGATCGGGCATTAGCTCCACCTTTGCACCCGCCGATACGGGATCGAATCGATCCGGTTGGCATTGAAATATTATTATAGAGCTCTCGGGCAAGGCGTCACATTCCAACGCATACACCCCCTGATACCGTCCGGCTTCTTTCAAACCGGACACAAGTCCTTGATGTTCATTGAAGATTAACGCGCCAAATGCGAAATCCATAGGCATGGTTGCCACCGGTTAAGTACGCCGGACACTCGGAGAACACCATGACCGTGTACACCGCGCCTGCCTTTGACCAGCATGAGAATGTCCTGTTCGGGTTCGACCGGGAGACCGGACTGCGCGCGATCATCGCCATCCACAACACCAATCTGGGGCCGGCTGTCGGCGGTTGCCGCATGTGGCCCTACGCCGATGAAGCCGCCGCGCTCGAGGATGCGCTGCGCCTGTCGCGCGGCATGACCTACAAGTCGGCCCTGGCCGGACTCCCGTTCGGAGGCGGCAAGTCGGTCATCATCGGCGATGCGAAGACAGACAAGTCCCCGGCGCTCATGCGGGCGATGGGACGGATCGTCGACAGCGTCGCCGGCCGTTACGTGGCCGCGGAAGACATCGGGATGACCGTCGCGGATATGGACGAGATGGCGAAGGTGACGAAGCATGTTACCGGGACCAGCGCCACCAGTGGCAACCCCTCCCCCTACACCGGCTACGGTGTCTTTCAGGGTATCCGCGCCGCCGTCGCCCACAAGCTGGGGCACAATGACGGGCTCGCGGATGTCCAGGTGGCCATCCAGGGCCTGGGTTCGGTCGGCTTCGACCTGGCGCGGCGCCTGCACGACGCCGGCGCGCGGTTGCAGGTTGCGGACATCAACAGCGAAGCGATCGCACGCGCCGTCGACGAATTCGGCGCTGTGCCCGTCGATACCCACGACATTCACGCCGCAGACGTCGATGTGTTTGCACCCTGCGCACTGGGCGCCGTCATCAACGATCAGTCGGTCGGCGATCTGGGCGCGAAGATCGTCGCGGGCTCAGCCAACAATCAGCTTGCCGAAGACAGGCATGGTGCCGAACTGGCCGCGCGTGGAATTCTGTATGCACCCGACTATGTGATCAACGCCGGCGGGATCATCGAAATCGCCCACGGAGCCGACTTCGGCGGCGCCCATGACGACGCTGTAATCTTCACCCATCTCGACCGGGTCCACGACACGTTGCTGGAAATCTTCGAACGCGCCGATATCGAAGGTGCAGCGACCAACTTCGTCGCCGACCAGATGGCAGAGGAACGATTCCGCGCGGCCTAGCCCCGCCTTCTGCCGCTCTGCATCGATTTATTCGCTCCGTATCCGCGTCATTTGATCCAGATCAATGCGTGGAATCTTCTGCAATTGAGAATGACTTGCAAATAGGATTGCCGTTGAATATGGTCCGACACAGTTAAGAACAGTTCTCAATCGCACACCTTCGTTTCGGAGTAGAAAATGCGCAAACGCACCTTCGCCCTCGCCGGCGCCGCGGCCGGCCTGGCCGCCTTGTTGATCGGCCCGGGCGTGATCGCCCAGCAGCAGGCGTCCGTGAATAGCGGTGAGGTCAATGTCTACTCCTATCGTCAGCCGTTCCTGATCCAGCCGATGTTCGACGCCTTTACACGTGACACGGGCGTGAAGGTCAACGTCGTCTTCGCCAAGAAGGGCCTGGTCGAGCGCCTCAAGCAGGAAGGCCGCAACTCCCCGGCCGACCTGATCTTCACCGTCGACATCGGGCGGCTGAATGACGCCTATGACAGCGGCGTCACGGCCCCCGTGGAAACGGCGCAGCTGACCGCGAATATTCCCGCCGCCTTCCGCCAGGCCGACGGACATTGGTACGGGCTGACCCAGCGCGCGCGCATCATCTATGCGTCGAAGGATCGCGTTTCCAAGGACGACGCTCCCAAATCCTATGAGGAGCTCGCCGACCCGAAATGGGCGGGCCGCATCTGCACCCGCGCCGGCAACCATGTCTACCAGGTCGCACTGACAGCGGCGATGATCGCCCATCACGGCGAGGAGAAGGCCGAGGCGTGGCTGCGCGGCCTGAAGTCCAATCTGGCGCGCAAGCCCCAGGGCAACGACCGCGCTCAGGTCAAGGCGATCAGCGAGGGCGAGTGCGATATCTCACTCGGCAACAACTACTATTTCGGGCTGATGCTCCAGAACAAAGAGCAGTTCGCCTGGGCCCAGGCGGTCTATCCGGTCTTCCCGACCATCGATGACACCGGCACCCATGTGAACATCTCGGGGATGGCGCTGACCAAGGCGTCGCCGAACCGCGACAATGCCGTGATGCTCATGGAGTTCCTGACCGGCGATCTGGCCCAACAAATGTATTCGGAGCAGAACTTCGAGTACCCGGTCGTCGCAGGCGTTCCCCAGGCGGGCCTGCTGCGCTCCATGGGCGAGTTGAAAGCCGACACCATGGCGCTCGACCGCGTCGCCGCGCTGCGGGCCGACGCCTTCAAGCTCGTCGACAAGGTCGGGTACAACGACTAGCGGGCACTGAGGCCGGAATTTTCGAATGTCCATGACGACTCTCTCCTCCCTGTCGTCGAGCACCCGCCCCTCTCAGGGGCGTGTGTGGATTCTGGGCGGGCTGCTCGTGGCGCTCATCGTCGCGGCCCCGATCGGTGCCATCGCCTGGATCGCGTTGTTCCCGACCGAGAATATCTGGCCCCATCTGGCATCGACGGTGCTCCCGCGCCACAGCTGGAACACGGCGCTGCTGATGGTCGGCAACGGCATCGGGGTGTTTCTCATCGGCACGGCCTCGGCGTGGCTCGTCAGCGCATGCGACTTCACCGGGCGCCGGGTCTTCGAATGGGCCCTGCTCCTCCCGCTGGCGGTGCCGGCCTACATCGTCGCCTTCGTCTACACCGACATTCTCGAATTCGCCGGGCCCGTGCAGGGACTGCTGCGCGATGTCTTTGGCTGGCAGACAGCGCGCGACTACTGGTTCCCGGAGATCCGATCGATGGGTGGCGCGATCTTCGTCATGTCCTTCGTCCTGTATCCCTATGTCTACCTGCTCGCCCGCGCGTCCTTCCACGAGCAGTCCTCCAGCGTGCTGGAGGTGAGCCGCACGCTGGGCCGCGGTCCCTGGCAGACGTTCCTCACGGTCGCGCTGCCCCTGGCGCGTCCGGCCATCGTCGTCGGCATCGCGCTCGCCCTGATGGAAACCCTGGCGGATTTCGGCACCGTCGATTACTTCGCCGTCAACACGCTGACCGTCGCCGTGTTCAACGTCTGGCTCGGCATGGGCAATGCCGGCGGGGCCGCACAGATCGCTCTGGTCATGCTCGGGTTCGTGATCCTGCTGATTTCTCTCGAACGGATCGGCCGCCAGGGTCGCCAGTATCACCACACATCATCGCGTTTTCAGGCGTCCCCGCGCGTCCGCCTGCGCGGCGGCCGCCATCTCGCCGCATTCCTGGTCTGCGCGGTTCCGATCCTCATCGGCTTCCTGATCCCGGCCGGCGTCCTGCTGCGCCACGCCATCGTCTTCTTCGATGATTCCTGGAACCAGGCCTTTTTCGCCTTCGCCCGGAACAGCCTCACCCTGTCCGCCACTGCGGCGCTCATCGCGGTCTCGATCGCCGTCTTCCTCGCCTATGGCCGGCGACTGTCGGGCCGCGGCTTCGGTGCGCTATCCCGGATCGCGCTGCTCGGCTACGCGGTGCCCGGTGCGGTTCTCGCGGTCGGTGTCATCATCCCGTTCGCGCGTATCGACAATGCCATCGACAGTCTCGCGCGCGACCTGTTCGGCGTCTCCACCGGGTTGATCCTGAGCGGCACCATCTTCGCCCTCGTCTTCGCATATGTGGTGCGGTTTCTGGCCGTCGGCTTCGGGGCCGTCGAGGCAAGTCTCGGCAAGATCAGGCCGACCATGGACATGGCGGCACGCAGCCTCGGCGCCGGCCCCGGCCGCACGCTGTGGCGAATCCACCTGCCGCTGGTTCGCGGTAGCTTGATCGCCGCCGGGACCATCGTCTTCGTCGATTCCATGAAGGAGTTGCCCGCGACCCTGATCCTGCGGCCGTTCAACTTCGACACGCTGGCCACGCATGTCTATCAGTTCGCTTCGGACGAACAGCTCGAACGCAGCGCGCTGTCCGCACTGACGATCGTCATCGCCGGCATTCTGCCCGTGATCATCCTCAGCCGCGCCTTGCGCCAGGCCCGCCCCGGCGCGCGCACCGGCACACCCAAGGACACGCAAGCCACCACACGCGGCTAGATCAGGCCGAGCTCGCGAAGCTCGGCCGCCATTTCAGGCGGCGGCTCGCGTTCGGCCTCGGCACCGGACGGCAGGTCCAAGGGAGCATTCTCGAGTTCCAGATACCGCCAGCCCTGAAACGGGCGTGAGCGCTTGGACTGCACGCGTGTGAGTTTGCGGTCGAGATGAATTGCGCAACGCGGTGTGCCATCCGACGCTGTGGCCGGCTCGATCGCGATGATCTTCTGGCGCACCAAAATCCGCCCCTTGATCACCCAGTAGAGCGAACCGTCGTCTGCCAGCAGCTCATCGCCACGCCGCGGCGTGTTGCGGGTGAGAATCCGCAAGACCGGGCCGTCTCCGGCGGCCTTGCGATCGGCGATACGTTGTTTCTGGCGCTCGCGCAGATGGTCGATGGTCTCGATGCCAACGGCGAGTTTAACGAGATGAACAGACATGGCCGCACAATAGCAGCGGCCTTGGCGCAGGTGAACGGGAAGTGGGTTCGCGCCTGTGGTTAACCCGCCATCTGTTCGACGAGGGAATCGAGAGATTTCACAAGGTCGATACCGACCTCCCCGCCATCACCCTTGACCTGGTTTTTGATGACCGCGCGCATGGCGTCTGCATGGGCCCGCAAAACATCGGGGTTCAGTTCGGCAAAACTGTAGAGACGCTCAGCGTAGCGATAGAGCGAGGACGCGACATCCGAGATCAGGTCATAGCCATAGGTTGCACCCTGGCCACGCAGGTCATGTCCGATCCGACGCGCCTTCTTCAGCACTTTCTCGGCCTTGGACGGATCGTCTTCAAGATCCATTGCCAGCTGCATCAATCGCGTGATCTCGATGGTCACCGAGTCCGCGAAATCGTCACCCATGGTGTCAATGACACCTTCCGCACGCTTGATGAGCTCGGGGTCGATTCCACTCATGCCACCCTTGCCAACCTTCGCCTTCAGAAGATTGGGGGGCGTAATGAGCTGATACGCTCCATTTCCCTGGCTTTTTTCAGCCATGACAACCTCATCCTTGCGACCATTCGCAACGTCGCAGGATAGATAGTGCAAGTTAATGGATGGTTAGTCGCCTGCAATCTTGGCGACGTTCTCGCGACTTTCCTTCAACGCGCTGCGTTGCTGCTCGGAAAGATCGCGAACCGAAACCTTGACCTGCTCCAGGTCCGCCTTGCGGCGTTCCGGCCCGGTGTAGCGCTTGTCCTGCTTGCGTCGGCGATCGGGGCCGAAATAACTCTCGGTCCGTACGAACGGCCGCGGTTCCTCAATGACGGATTCCAGGCGCGACATCAGAACATCTACCGTAAATGGCTTGGCCAGAAATTCGGTGACCCCGCGGTCACGGGCTCCCTGAACGCGCTCCTCATCCGAGTAGGACGAGATCATGATGATCGGTACGTAAGGGTTCGGACTCTTGCGCGATGTCCGGATCATGTCCGCGAGATCGAGGCCGCTGATCGGTTCCATCTCATAGTCCGTGAACACGAGATCATATTCGAGACGGCAGAAGGAATCGAACCCGCTAACGCCGTCCTCGGCCACGTCGATGGCGCGAATTCCGACGGCATACAGGATCGTCCGCAACAATTGCCGGATATGGGCATTGTCGTCGATGATCAGTATTCGCAGGCCTTCGAGCTGGTAACTCACGCAGAATCCTTTTGGATACCCATCGAAACTCGGACGCACCGACAACAATCGCCACGACGGAAGTCTATAATTTAATGGTTACTCAAAAGTTTACGCGCGGCAGCACATGAAACGAATACATCAGGCATTTGAGCGAATTGCCTGGGCCGCCTTCGATGTCGGTGCACGCCCCAGAACGTCGCAAATGAACTGACCGGCATCCACCAGCTTGGTCATATCGACGCCCGTCTCGATGCCCATCCCGTCCAGCATATAGACGACATCTTCCGTTGCGACGTTGCCCGATGCACCGGGTGCATAGGGGCAACCGCCCAGTCCGGCCACGGCCGTATCCAGAGTTGCCACGCCCGCGTCCAGGCAGGCCAGAATATTCGCCAGTGCCTGGCCATAGGTATCGTGAAAATGCAGGGCAAGGCGTTCGACGGGTACAACTCCGGAAACCGCCTCCACCATGGCCCGCGCACGCGTTGGCGTGCCGACCCCGATAGTGTCGCCCAGGCTGATCTCGTAGCACGCCATGGCGTCCAACTCGCGCGCCACCCGCACCACGCTCTCGATCGCCACGTCGCCCTCATACGGGCAGCCGAGCACGCAGGAGATATAACCGCGCACCTTCATCCCCGCCGCCAGTGCGGCCTCCGCAACCGGACGAAATCTCTCCAGGCTCTCATCGATCGAGCAGTTGATGTTCTTCTGGGAGAACGTCTCCGACGCCGCACCAAAAATCGCGATCTCCTCCACCCCGGATGCCAACGCGCCTTCCAGTCCCCGCGCGTTGGGTACGAGCACCGGATACCGCGTCCCCGGCCGTCGCTGAATTCCGGCCAGGACCTCGGCCGCGTCGGCCATCTGCGGCACCCATTTTGGAGAGACAAATGCCCCCGCCTCGACCGCCGGCAGCCCGGCATCCGACAGGCGGTCGATCAGCGCGATCTTATCTGCCGTCGGGACCATTACCGGTTCCGCCTGCAGGCCGTCGCGCGGGCCCACATCGACGATTTCCACCCTGTCCGGTCGTGCCATCTCAGTCTTCCACGGGTTCGAGTTGTAACAATTCCGCGCCTTCAGCCACCTGGTCGCCCTCGGCGAAGAACACCGCAGCCACCTGGCCGTCGCCCGATGCGCTGATCGCATGCTCCATCTTCATGGCCTCCAGCACCATCAGGGTCTGGCCCCGGGCCACCTGATCGCCGGGCGAAACCATCACCCGGACGACCTTGCCCGGCATGGGCGCGTTCAGGCCCCCGGCCGCGCCGGCGCGATCGGATGCTTCCTCGACCGCCACGATGCGTTCAAGGCGGATCTGGGTCCCGTCCGCGACGGCGAAGAACATGTTTCCCGACGCATAGGCGGACCAGCCGCCTTCCGCCGTCTCCACATCGACGGTTTGCCCGTCGGGCAATGTCAGCGAGACCTGATCAGCGCCATGAACGACGGAGACCGACAAGGCCGTCTCGCCATCGCGAAATTCGAGTGTTTCCATATTCCGCAGGTTGGCGCGCCAACCATCGGAGGCTGCCCAGGGGGAATTCGCATCACCGCGCGCGCTGGCTTGCGCGACAGCCTGCCGTCCGCGTTGCGTCAGAAGCCGTGCCACCACCGCCGCCAGCGCGCCATCGGGAACGCCGTCGCGGGGCGGGATGAGTATGTCGCGATGCCGGTCGATAAAACCCGTGTCCACGTCGCCGCCGACAAATTCCCGATGTGTGATTGCCCGGCGCAGGAACGCCTGATTGGTCACCGGGCCCGCACACACAAGTTCGGCCAGCAGCCGGTCGAGCGCCGCGATGGCAGATTCCCGGTCTGCGCCATGGGCAATCACCTTGGCGATCATCGGGTCATAGGAGACCGCGATATCGTCTCCGGTCCTCACCCCGGTGTCGATCCGAACGGAAGCGCCCATCTCGGGCACCTCGAACGCCACGACATGGCCCGGCGCCGGCAGGAAATCACGCTCCGGGTCTTCCGCATAGAGCCGCGCCTCGATCGCGTGTCCGTCCAGCTTGATGTCGGACTGCGCCAACGGCAGGCTTTCGCCATCGGCGACGCGCAGCTGCCATTCGACAAGGTCCAGCCCGGTGACGAACTCGGTGACGGGATGCTCGACCTGGAGACGTGTGTTCATCTCCATGAAGTAGAACGACCCGTTGGCACCGTCCGTGGTGGCGTCGACGATAAACTCAACCGTGCCCGCACCCGAATAGTCGATGGCACGCGCTGCTGCGACCGCCGCCGCACCAATTTCCGCGCGGCGCGTATCGGTCATGCCCGGTGCCGGCGCCTCCTCGACCACCTTCTGATAACGCCGCTGTAACGAGCAATCCCGCTCGAACAAATGCACCACATTGCCGTGGTCGTCGCCGAAGATCTGCACCTCGATATGCCGGGGGGTCGTCAGATACTTCTCGAGCAACACGCGATCATTGCCGAACGCGCCGCGCGCCTCGCGCTGTGCAGCCGCCAGCGCCTCATCAAATGCCCCGGCGCTCTCGACGATGCGCATGCCCCGTCCGCCGCCGCCCGCCGACGCCTTGATCAGAACGGGAAATCCGATTTCCGCGGCCTGCGTTGCCAGCATGGCCGGGTCCTGGTCCGCACCGTGATAGCCCGGCACCAGCGGTACGTCCGCCTTCGACATCACGTCTTTCGAGGCGGCCTTGTCACCCATCGCCCGCATGGCGGCCGCACTCGGTCCGACGAGCCGTATTCCGGCCGCGGCACATGCGTCCGCAAAATCGGCGTTCTCCGACAGGAAGCCATAGCCGGGATGAATCGCATCGGCCTTACTCGACCGGGCAGCGTCGATCACGGCACCGATATCCAGATAGCTCTCGGCCGCGGCATCGGGACCAATCCGCACGGCTTCATCGGCCACCGCCACATGCATCGATGCCGCATCCGTGTCGGAGTAAACCGCGATCACGTGGATGCCCATGCGTTGCGCGGTACGCGCGACCCGGACCGCGATTTCCCCGCGGTTGGCGATCAGAAGGCGCGCGATCATTTACCAGCTCCGTTTTTGCCATCCGTTTCGCGGACATAACGCATGATTTCCGCAAACCCGAACAGGAACAGCAGAATACCGAGAATGACCTCGATCGCCGCGACGACCCGCACGGCCTCGGCTGCGGGCGTGATGTCGCCATAGCCCACGGTCGACATGGTGATGAGGGAGAAATACAGGCTGTCTGAAAAACTGATTGTGGTGCGCACACCCTCGACAAAGAAGGCCGGCTCGGTCGCCAGCCGGTCCATGATCCGGAAGATCATGGCAAACACAATCACGATGAAGGAATACAGGGTGAGGAACGCGAACGCAGGGCGGAACAACCGGCCCGTGCGGACGAAAAACTGATCGAACAGCAGCCCCGTGTCGATCAGGAACAGGCTGATCTGCCGACTGACCCCGGCAACGAAGATTGCGACCAAACCCATCGACCCGACCAGGACCAGACTCAGTGTCTCAGCGTCGAGCGACAGCCGCGGCAACGCAAAGGTCGACGCGGCGATCACGAAGATCGGCGCAATCCAGATCAATTTTCGACCGGACAAATTCTCCCGGAGCAGCTCTTCGTCGCGCGACAGATGTTGGATTTCACTGCGCTTCAACGCGACAGCCACGAGAAATACGAAAATCGGCAGCAGATACCCCACCGCAATCGCCCAGGGGGCCGAACCCTCAAAATTCGCCAGCCGCAGGAAGGCATAAACGCTCGTGTAGATCGCGAGCGAATTCGCGAAGACGAGGACGAAGAAACGGCTGCCGGGGAACATCCAGAGGAACAGCCCGACGGCCCCGAACACCGCACCCAGAATGATGAAGGTAAGAGAGCCCAGGAAATCGGTCGCGCCCACCGCGACCAGCAGCATGATGAGGGCCGAAAACCCGACCGCGCTCAGCCAGCCCTTATGGCTGATGCCGACGCTTATGCTTTTGTCGTCGTCTGCCAATTCGGCCCCCGTTTTTCCAAAAATGCCTGCACGCCCTCACGCCCCTCATCCGTCGCGCGGATATCGGCAATGCGCTGCGCCGTGTCCTCGACCATCGCATCATCGACCGGGCCCGATGCAACCCTCCGGATTAAATCCTTCGAGGCGGCCATCGCTGCGGGGCCGTTGTCGAGCAATGTCCCGATCAATTCCTCGAGCCGCCCGTCGAGCCGTTCGTGCGGCACCACTTCGTGGACAAGCCCGAGTGCGCGCGCAGTTTCGGCGTCAAACCGTTCGGCCGTCTGGAAGTACCGACGCGCGGCACGCGCGCCGATCGCCTCCACCACATAGGGGCTGATCACCGACGGGATCAGGCCAAGCCGTGCCTCCGACAGGCAGAAACTCGCCGCCTGGGACGCAAACGCGATGTCGCATGTCGCCACCAGGCCGACCCCGCCGCCGAACGCGGCGCCCTGCACGCGCGCGATGGTCGGTCGGGGCAATTCATTGAGGATACGCATCATGCCGGCGAGTTTGCGTGCATCGGCGAGGTTCTCGGCGTCGGAATAGTCGGCCATGCGCTGCATCCAGCCCAGGTCGGCCCCGGCGGAGAAGCTCTTCCCCTCGCCTTCCAGCACCACGACCCGGACCGCGTCATCGCGCCCGGCGGCTTCGAACGCCGCCGACAGGTCGGCGATCAAACCGTCGTCGAACGCGTTGTGCTTTTGCGGTCGAGCCATGGTGATCCGACCGACCCCGCCCGACACGTTCAATCTGATGGCGTCGTCGCTCATGCCTACATCCTGAACACGCCGAAGCGTGTTTCCTCGATTGGTGCGTTCAAAGCTGCGGACAGCCCGAGCCCGAGCACGCGGCGGGTGTCGGCCGGGTCGATGATCCCGTCGTCCCACAGGCGCGCGCTGGCATAGTAGGGATGGCCCTGGGTTTCATACTGTTCCTCGATCGGACGCTTGAAGTCCGCCTCGTCCTCTTCCGTCCAGGTCTCGCCGCGCCCCTCGATGTTGTCGCGCGTCACCTGGGCCAGCACGTTCGCGGCCTGTGGACCGCCCATCACCGAGATGCGCGCGTTCGGCCACATCCACAGGAACCGAGGGCTGTAGGCGCGCCCGCACATGCCGTAATTGCCCGCCCCGAAACTGCCGCCGATGATGACGGTGAATTTGGGGACGTTGGCGCAGGCGACGGCCATGACCATCTTCGCGCCGTCCTTGGCGATGCCGCCGGCCTCGTATTTCTGGCCGACCATGAAGCCCGAGATATTCTGCAGGAAGACCAGCGGGATGCCACGCTGGCTGCACAGCTCGATGAAATGCGCACCCTTCTGGGCCGATTCCGAGAACAGGATACCGTTGTTGGCGATGATCCCCACCGGGTAGCCATGAATATGCGCGATGCCCGTGATCAGCGTCTCGCCATAGCGTGGCTTGAACTCATCGAAATCGCTGCCGTCGACGATGCGCGCGATCACCTCGCGCACGTCATAGGGCTTGCGGATGTCGGCATTGACGACGCCATACAATTCGTTGGCGGCGTAGAGCGGGTCGCGCGGTTCGGCCATCTCGAGGTCCACCCGCTTGGGTCGGTTCAGGTTGGCGACGATCCGGCGCACCTGCGACAGCGCGTGGGTGTCGTCTTCGGCCAGGTGATCCGCCACGCCGCTTGTGCGTGTGTGCACATCCGCCCCACCAAGATCCTCGGCCGAGACGATTTCTCCCGTCGCCGCCTTCACCAAAGGCGGCCCGGCCAGGAAGATCGTCCCCTGGTCCTTGACGATGATCGCCTCGTCCGACATCGCCGGCACGTAGGCACCACCCGCAGTGCAGGACCCCATCACTGCGGCGATCTGGGGAATGCCCGCCGACGACATGGTCGCCTGGTTGTAGAAAATCCGCCCGAAATGGTCGCGGTCGGGAAAAACATCATCCTGCTGGGGCAGGTTCGCGCCGCCGGAATCGACCAGATAGATGCAAGGCAGGTTGTTCTCCCGCGCGATCTCCTGGGCGCGCAGGTGCTTCTTCACGGTGATCGGAAAATACGTGCCGCCCTTGACCGTCGCGTCGTTGACGACGATCACGCATTCGCGGCCCGACACCCGGCCGATCCCGGTCAGGATGCCGCCCGCGGGAATGACATCGTCATACATCTCCCAGCCGGCAAACTGGGAGAACTCCATGAACGGCGCCCCTTCATCCAGGAGCGTATTTATCCGGTCACGTGGCAGCAGCTTGCCCCGGCTCAGATGGCGCGCGCGGGATTTTTCGCCGCCGCCCAGCTCGATCTGCCCGACCTTCTCACGCAGATCACCCACGGCAGCGTCCATCGCGGTCGTGTTTTCCACGAACAAATCGGATCGCGTATCGAGGCTCGATTTCAAAACGGTCATGACGAACGGCTCCGGGTTGCGGCCTTTGCCCCCATCGGAGGCCGGCAAGCTGTGGTAAAAATGCGGCGATGAACGACCTGCCGACCAAATCCGAGATCGAGACCGCCGCCGAGACGGTGTACGCCGCGATGGCGCCGACCCCGCAATATGCGTGGCCCCTGCTGGCCGCGGCGAGCGGTGCGAATGTCTGGGTGAAGCATGAGAACCACACGCCCACCGGCGCCTTCAAGGTGCGCGGCGGACTGGTGCATATGGCCAATCTCCGCGCCCAAAAGCCGGGTATAAAAGGCGTCATCGCCGCCACACGCGGCAACCACGGGCAATCCATCGCCTATGGTGCGCGGGCCAACGGCATCGACGCCGTCATCGTCGTGCCCGAGGGCAACTCCGCCGAGAAGAACGCCGCCATGCAGGCCTTCGGCGCCGAACTGGTGGTCCACGGCCATGACTTTCAGGCTGCGCTGGAATTTGCCGAGGGGCTGGCCGACGAACGCGATCTCGAGATGATCCCGTCCTTCGCCGTCGAACTCGCCCATGGCGTCGCCACCTACGGCATCGAACTGCTCACCGCCGTGCCGGAGATCGACACCCTGTATGTGCCGATTGGCCTGGGTTCCGGGATCACCGGCTGCATCGCCGCGCGTGAAGCCCTCGGCCTCACGACCGAGATCGTCGGCGTCGTCGCGGAGAATGCCCCCGCCTATGCGCTGTCGTTCGCCAAGGGCGAGGCCGTCTCGACCAACAGTGCCGACACCTTCGCCGACGGGCTCGCCTGCCGGGTCCCGGCGACCGCAGCCGTACCGATCATCTGCAAACATGCCGCGCGGGTCATCACTGTCAGCGAAGAAGAAATCAAGGCTGCGATCCGGCTCTATTTCAGCGCCACCCACAATCTGGTCGAGGGCGCGGGAGCGGCGGCGCTGGCCGCGCTCATGCAGGAGCGCACCGCAATGGCCGGCAAGACCGTCGGGGTCGTGCTGTCGGGTGGGAATATCGACCGCGCGCTCTATCAAGAGATCATCTCGTCCGATTAGACCGGCTTACCAGCCGCCGGTCTCGAGCCAGCGTTCGACCATGTCGAACCGGTCCGCACCCCAGAAACCCTCGCCGTCCACGATCATGAAGGGCGAGCCGAAGATCTCCCGCGAGATGGCCTCGTCCGTCACGGTCTTGAGTTCCTCCTTCACCGCCGGGTCCTGCAGGCCCGCGGCGAGCGCGGAACCATCGAAGCCCGCCTTCGCCGCAATCGCGACGACAGCATCCGGAGACGCGATATCCTGGGCCTCGCCCAGTGCCGCGTTGTAGAGCGCGAGTGTCATCTCCCCGGCCTTCCCGTCTGCCTTCGCCCAGTAGACGGCGCGCGAGGCGGCGACCGGCGAGAAGGGGAAATCGGCAGGCGGGTTGTAGGTCACATCGTGAAACCGCGCCGAGCGGGCGAAATCGTGCCGCGCATAGTCGCCCTTCATGGGGACATGGGGCAGCGGCACCGCGCCGGTCACCTTGAACACCGCGCCCAGCAGGAACGGCTTCCAGTCGACCGTGCGGCCGTGTTTCGCCGCGACGGCCTCGATCTTGTGGGCCGCGACGTAGCCATACGGGCTGTTGAAGTCATAAAAGAACTCGACCGGTGCATCGGACATTTTTCTTACTCCTCGTCTTTGTATTTCGTTGCGTCAGGCCGCCGCGATATCCCGGCCGATGATCAGCCGTTGAATATCACTGGTGCCCTCATAGATTTTCGTGACCCGGACATCGCGATAGATGCGCTCGACCGGGAAGTCCTGCAGGTAGCCGTAGCCGCCGTGAATCTGGATCGCGTCGGAGCAGACCTCCTCGGCGATTTCGGACGCGTAGAGCTTCGCCATCGCCGCCTCGGTCAGACAGGGCTCGCCCGCGTCGCGCATGCGCGCGGCGTTGTGCGTGAGCTGACGCGCCGCCTCGAGCTTCGTGCGCATGTCCGCCAAGCGGAAGATCACGGCCTGATGCTCGATGATCGGCTGCCCGAAGGTCTCGCGCTCCTTCGCATAGGCCAGCGCATGCTCATACGCCGACCGGGCCATCCCGATCGCCTGTGCCGCGATCCCGATACGCCCACCTTCCAGGTTCGACAGCGCGATCCTGTAGCCTTGGCCCTCTTCCCCCAGGAGAAGATCCGGCGTCAACTCCATGTCCTCGAACACCAGCTGGCAGGTGTCCGATGCGCGCTGTCCCATCTTCGCCTCGACCGACGCCACCCGATATCCGGGTGTCTCCGTCGGCACGATGAACGCGCTCATGCCCTTGCCGCCGGCGTCCGGGTCGGTCTTGGCAAACACGATCGCCAGGTCGGCGTTCTTGCCCGATGTGATGAATTGCTTGGTGCCGTTGAGCACATATTTGTTGCCGCGCTTCTCGGCTCGGGTGCGGATCGCACCCGCATCCGACCCCGCACCAGGCTCCGTCAGCGCGAACGCGCCCAGCATCTCGCCGGTCGCCAACGGGCGCAGGAAACGTTCTTTCTGTTCCGCACTGCCGAAATTAAGCACCGGCAGGCATGCGACGGAGTTGTGCACCGCCATGATCGTCGAACACGCACCGTCACCGGCCGCGATCTCCTCGATGGCCAGCGCGTGGGTCAGGGTGTCGGCGCCCGCACCGCCCCATTCCTCGGGCACAACCATGCCCAGCAGGCCCAGCCCGGCCATGCCGGCAACGGCCTCTTCGGGATAACGGGACTCCCGATCCCACGCCGCAGCGTTCGGCGCGAGCTGCTCGGTGGCAAAGCTCCGCGCCATATCCCGGATCATGACCTGTTCGTCGCTAAGCAACGCCAAACTCTCCCTGCCCGACGACGAGATCGTGAATGTCTTGGCGGTGCGGATCGACAGCGCACAACCGGCCCGCCTGCAGGTCCACCCACCAGCCATGCAGGCTCAAGTCTCCGTCTGCGACCCGGCTCGCGATCCAGGGAAAGGTCATGAGATTGCGCAGGGAGATGCGGATGCTGTCTTGCTCGACATTCTCCTGACCCGGGACATTGCCGGCGGCATCGCAAGGGCACGCCGCCTCGGCAATCTTCATCCAGGGCGCGATGAATTCGCGTTCACCCTCCTCACCCGGCTCGCTCTGTTCACGCCTATTGGCTTCGCGCAGCGCCTGGATCCCGCCGCAGGCCGAGTGTCCGAGCACGACGATATGCTTCACCTTCAGGTCCCGGACCGCGAATTCGATCGCCGAGCTGGTTCCGTGGGGATTCTCGTCGGGGCCGTAGGGCGGGACGAGGTTTGCGACATTGCGTGCGATGAACAACTCACCGGGCTCGATATCGAGCAGCACCGCCGGTTCGACACGTGAATCCGAGCAGGCGATCAGCATCACTTCGGGGGATTGCCCCTGTTCCGCCAGTTCCTTCATCCGCTCCGGGCGCTGCTCGTAGTAGCGCGCGCGGAAACCCTTGTACCCGGCGATCAGGCGATGAACAGATTCTACCATGTGACGTCCTTACCTCGATAATCCAGAAACCGGCCGCCGTCCCTTGCGGTCAGCCCGGCCAAAACATTGCGCATACCGCGCACGCTTTCTTCCGGCGAAAGCGACGCATGCGCGCCGGTCATATCCGTACGCACATAGCCCGGGTGCAGGGCGACGGCGGTGATGCCTCGCGCGCGCCATTCGGGCTCGATCGCGCGGAACCGCTTGTTCAGCTCGCCCTTGCTGTCGCCATACAGGTCGGGGCTGTCCGCGCGCGGGCGGCCCGATCCCTGAACGCTCGACATCACGGCGACCTTCTTTTCCCCGCTCGCGGCAACGCCGTCGAGCAGCGCCGCGACCGTGACGATCGGCGCCTCGGCGTTGATCCGCATGGACCGCGCCGTGATCTCCGGGCTGCCGCCGCCCCGCCCGGCATTGATCCCGGCACTGTGGATCAGGATATCGATCGCCTCGCCCGCCAAGGCTTCGGCCAATGCGGTGATCTGATCGTCCTCGACCACATCGAGCTGGTGCAGATGCAGGTCCCCATCAACGTTGCCCAGCGCACCCGGCGCATCGGGTGTGCGCGTGGTCGCGTGGACCCTGTACCCGTCGGCGGCATACTGCCGGGCGAGCTCGAGGCCGATGCCCCGGCTCGCGCCGATCACAGCGACGGTCGTCATGTCCGCACCTGATTGGTCGCCCGATCACTCACCATGGGTGCTCCGCGCCCGTCCAGGTCAGGAACTTGCCGCTGTCGGCGGGCGACAGGCCTGCGATCTCGCGGCGCATGCCGGTGACGCTTTCATCGATGCTGACCGACGCACCGGCCCCGCCCATGTCGGTCGCCACCCAGCCCGGGTGGAACACGACCGACGTCACGCCCGCCGCGCGCCATTCGGGCTCGATCTCGCGGAACCGGTCATTGAGGATGCATTTCGATTCCCCATACGGGCTCGACGGGATGCCACCGCCATGGCGCGCGCCCATCTGGCTGGTCAGGATCGCGATCTTCTTGTGCGCGCTGCGGGCGACGGCGTCGAACAGCGCGGCGACGATATTGAGCGGCGCGTCGGCATTTACCGCCATCATCTCGTCCCGGCTCACACCGCGCAGTACGCCGGCGCTATTTATCAAATGATCAATAGTGCGGCCCTCGAATTCCCGGGCCAGCGCTGCAATCTGTTCCCCGTTGCGCACATCGAGGCCGTAGATCGTCACGTTGCCGCCGATATCGCCCAGTTCCCCGGGGTCTTCGGGCGTCCGGGTGGTCGCATGCACCTCCCAGCCTTCCGCCGCATAGGCCGCCGCGAACGCCAGGCCGATGCCCCGGCTCGCGCCGATGATCACGACCGACGGCATCACTCTTCCCCCTGGGGCATACCGCGGTTCGGGCTGGGCCGCCGTGCGGTGGCCTCGATCTCGATTTTCATACGCGGATCAACGAGTTGCGCGATCAATGCCGTCGCCGCGGGCGGGTTCGGCCCGAGATACTGCTTGAAGACCGGCATCAGCGCTTCGTAGTCGTCCGCATCAGCGATGTAGTAGGTCACACGCACCAGATCGGCGAAGGACACGCGGGCCGCCGCCAGCGTGCGCGCGATGTTGCCAAACGCCTGATGGGCCTGCTCCACAACGTCCTCGGAGATGGTCATCGTCTCGTAATCGAAGCCCGTGGTACCGGAGACATGGACATAGTCGTCGTCGACGACCGCGCGGGAGTAGCCGACGGCCTTCTCGAATTCGGAATTGGTGGAAATACGACGCATGGCTTCCTCTAAATCCTCTCGTCAGCGCGGCGCCAGCTGGTCGCCCGCAACGACCTCGGCCATATAGCTGCGCTTGAACACACCCTTGGTGCGCCAGATCAGTTCGTCACCGTCGCGCAACACCTGATAACAGGCCTCGCCGGAGCCCTGCCACCAGGAACAATATTCCGCGTCGGTGACCCACCAGCGTCCCTCATCCAGGGCCACGCCATCGGCCTTGTAGGCGGTCGTGCCGTCGGGGCGGAAGAGCTGGCGATAGGGTGTCCCGGCCCACGCGCCGACCACGGTGTTGCCGCGCAGCCAGTCGCGGATCTCCGGGCCAGACAGGCGCTCGGGCATGGCCGACGCGGGCCCTGCCGCGAGCAGCAGCACCATCGCCAGAAGGAGCGCCGGCAGCCGCATCATGCCGTCTCGTCGAACAGTTCGCGGCCGATCAGCATGCGGCGGATCTCCGACGTGCCGGCGCCGATCTCGTAGAGCTTGGCGTCGCGCAGGAGGCGCCCGGTCGGATACTCGTTGATGTAGCCGTTGCCGCCGAGGGTCTGGATCGCCTCGAGCGCCATCCAGGTCGCTTTCTCTGCGGCGTACAAAATCGCGCCCGCCGCGTCCTTGCGTGCCGTCTCACCCCGGTCACACGCCTGGGCCACCGCATACACATAGGCCTTGCAGGCATTCATGGTGACATACATGTCGGCGAGCTTGCCTTGCATCAGCTGGAAGGTGCCGATGGGCTGACCGAACTGCTCGCGCTCATGGACATAGGGCACGACGATATCCATGCAGGCCTGCATGATGCCGAGCGGCCCGGCAGCGAGCACCGCGCGCTCATAGTCGAGGCCGGACATCAGGACGTTGACGCCCCTGCCGACCTCGCCGAGCACGTTCTCTTCGGGCACTTCGCAATTGTCGAAGATCAGCTCACAGGTGTCGGAGCCGCGCATGCCCAGCTTGTCCAGCTTCTGGGCCGTGCTGAAGCCCTTGAAGCCCTTTTCCACAATGAACGCGGTCATGCCGCGCGCACCCGCATCCGGGTCGGTCTTGGCGTAGATCACATAGGTCTCGGACACCGGCCCGTTGGTGATCCACATCTTGGTGCCGTTGAGGACATAGCGGTCGCCTTTCTTCTCGGCCCGGGTCCGCATGCCGACCACGTCGGAGCCCGCGCCCGGCTCGCTCATCGCCAGCGCGCCGACATTCTTGCCGGACACGAGATCCGGCAGGTAGCGGGCCTTCTGCTCTTTGGTACCGTTGCGGTGGATCTGGTTGACGCAGAGGTTCGAGTGGGCGCCATAGGACAGGCCGACCGATGCCGACGCACGGCTGACTTCTTCCATCGCCACGCAATGCTCCAGGTAGCCGAGCCCGGACCCGCCATATTCTTCGTCGACCGTGATGCCGTGCAACCCGAGAGCACCCATCTCGGGCCACAGATCGATCGGGAATTCATTGTCACGGTCGATGGCCTCTGCGCGCGGTGCGATCTTGTCCGACGCGAAGCTGCGCACGGAATCGCGCAGCATGTCGGCGGTGTCGCCCAGATCGAAACTCAGGCTCGGATACTCGTTGGGAATCATGTGTCGTCTCCTCGCGGCCGGGGATTACCCGCCGCCTGTATACAGAATAGCGGGATTCCTACTCCGCCGCCTCCCGTCGGGTTCTAACTTCCCCCAGACGGTCGCGACAGCGGGCAGCATACTTATCCATGTTCGAAATCGCCGCATCGAGGTCGCGCCGCTTGTCTTCGAGCATCTCGCGTTTCTCGTCGAGCTTCTCCAGCAGGGTTCGCAGCTGGAAAGCTTCGCCCTGAGGTGCTGAATAGAGATCGATGATCTCCTTGGCCTCGGCCAGCGAGAAGCCCAGCCGCTTGCCGCGCAGCACCAGCGCGAGGCGCACCCGGTCCCGCCCGGAATAGATCCGCCGCTGGCCATCGCGGGCCGGCGTGATCAGGCCCTCAGCCTCGTAGTGACGGATGGTGCGCGGGGTGATGTCGAACTCTCGCGCAAGATCGGATATCGAGAATGTTTGCTTCATTCCTCGAAGTTTACGTTAACGTAAACGTAAGTCAAGGCAGACAACAGCAATGGCCAACAACCGGCTGTTTTAATTATAAATTATCCGTGGTCTCGGAGGAGACGGGCCTTCTGCCGGTCCCAGTCACGTTTTTTGTCGGCCTGGCGTTTGTCGTATTTGCGCTTGCCCGTGGCGATCCCGAGATCGACCTTGGCGATGCCGCGTTTGTTGAAGTAGATCGACAGGGGGACGAGGGTCACACCCTCCCGGTGGATCTCACCGAACAGCCGGTCCATCTCGCGGCGATTCACCAGCAACTTGCGCGGCCTGCGTTCCTCATGCGGGAAGTTCTTCGCCGGGGCGTATTTCGGGATGTAGCAGTTGAACATCCAGAGTTCGCCATCGCGTTCCCCGGCCCAGGCGTCGACAAGACTTCCCTTGCCTTCGCGCAGGGATTTGACCTCCGGCCCCGTCAGAACGAGCCCGGTCTCCATATTGTCTTCGATTGAATAGTCATGCCGCGCCTTGCGATTCTGCGCGGCAATCGTGCCTGGCGGCGCATATTTTCCAGCCATCGATCGTACGACGCCGCGCCGTTAGTTGAGCAGTCCGGCCGACACCATCGCGTCGTGGACCAGCTTCTGCGTGTTTTCGTTCGCCGGCGTCAGCGGCAGGCGGACATCCATGGTGCACTTGTCGAGCAGCGAGGCCGCATACTTGACCGGCACCGGGTTCGGCTCGACGAACAGGGCGCTGTGCAGCGGGAATAGCCGGGCATTGATCGCCATCGCAGACTTCACGTCACCGGCCTGCCAGGCATCGTGCATTTCGGCACAAGCGCGCGGTGCGGCATTGGATGTCACGGAGATACAGCCGTCGCCGCCATTGGCCAGGAAGGACATGACGGTCGCGTCCTCGCCCGAAAGCATGCAGAAATCCTCGCCGATCTCCTGGCGCATGGCCAGCGGGCGGGTCAAATCTGCGGTCGCATCCTTGACGCCGATGATGTTCGGGCAATCGCTTGCCAGCCGCGCCATGGTGGCGGTGGACATGTCGATCACCGAACGCGGCGGGATGTTGTAGATGATGATCGGAATGTCGACGGCATCGGCCACGGTCTTGTAGTGGGCATACAAACCATCCTGGGAAGGCTTGTTGTAGTAGGGCGTCACGATCAGAGCCGCATCCGCGCCGGCGGTCTTAGCATGTTGGGTCAGGCGCACGCATTCCGCAGTCGAATTCGACCCGGCACCCGCGATCACGGGAATGCGCCCGGCCGCGGCCTCGACGCACATCTCGACGACACGTTCATGCTCGCCATGGCTAAGCGTCGGCGATTCCCCGGTCGTTCCGACCGGAATCACGCCGTCGGTGCCCTGGTCGATCTGCCACTCGACGAGCCCTTGGTATGCTTTCTCATCGACCTTGCCGTCGCGAAACGGAGTGATGAGTGCGGTCAGCGATCCCTTGAACATATCGGCCCTCCTGCCCACGAAATGCGGGCCATGCGGATATTCGCGCGGACGATAACGGCTCGGCTGTGCCCGAACAAGGCGCAAACCGCGCAAATACAACTGTCATATCAATCCGATACTGGTCAGGTGCAAGCGGTATCCCTACACTCGCGGACCTCAGAATCACCCGGGATCCGCCGTGTTCGTTCGCCCCACAACCCGACGCCTCTTCGCCCTGTTCACCGCAGCCGCAATTTCATGGGGTGCCTCGGCGAGCCTCGCGGGCGCTTCGGACAAGAACGCGCGAGAGATGGTCGCCGCCGCCGAACAGGAAAACTGGACGGCAGTCCGACTGTACAGGGATCGCGGTGTCGAGCCTCTGATCGCGAAATACGCCGCGTGGCTCGACTATCAGCGTGCCGCCGCGAAGAGCGGTTTCAGCGACATCGCAGCATTCCTCGAAGCAAACCCCGATTGGCCGCGCGCCAACGAACTGCGCCGAAACGCCGAGGCGGCCCTCGATGAAACCGTTCCCGGCGAGGATATCCGCAACTGGTTCGAACGCAGCCCGCCAATCTCCGGCGCCGGCGCGCTGGCACATCTCGACGCACTGTACGCGAATGGCGAACGTGAACGCCTCGCCGAACTGACCCCGCGCTATTGGCGCACACTCAGCATCGACCGCCACGCGGAAGCAGCGTTGCTGAAACGCCACGGCGCACATCTCGGCAAGGACGATCATCGCGCACGTCTCGACCGAATGATCTGGACGCAGAACTCTGGCGCGGCGCAACGCATGCTGACACGCGTCGATCCGCAAACGGCCGCGCTCGGCAGAGCCCGGATTGCCTTGCTGCGCCGAAGTGCGGGTGTCGATGGCGCCATTGCACGCGTTCCGAAGAATATGCGCGACGCCCCGGAGCTCTGGTTCGAGCGGCTGCGCTGGCGCCGCCGCAAGGGCTTGGACAGCAGCGCGGGCGACATCCTGTTCGATTTGTCGGGCATACGTCCGCAGCCGCACAAATGGGCGAAGGAAAGCCAGATTCTTGCGCGCCGGGCGCTCGCGAACGGGCATTATTCCGAAGCCGCGCGCCTTGTCACGGGGCACGGCTTGTCCGCCGGCGCCGCATTCGCAGAATCCGAATTCCTCGCCGGCTGGATACAGCTCTCGTTTCTCAACACGCCGAGCGCCGCCCAAGACCATTTCACCACGCTCTATGAAGGTGTGCGGTACCCGATCAGCCGGGCACGTGGCGCCTTCTGGAAAGGCCGGGCGGCATCGGCAGGCGGAAACGACCCGCTCGCGCACGAATGGTGGCAACGGGCCGCCGAACACCCTTCGACCTTCTATGGCCAACAGGCGCTGCTCTCCCTCGGCACACAAGCACCGCGTTTCGAATTCACCCGGCCGGCCGATCCGCTGATCCGTGAGGCGTTCGTCTCTGACGAGCTCGTTGTACTGGTGCAGCGCCTGCATACCCTTGGCGCCGACGCCAGCCTGCGCACGTTCCTTCTGCACCTTTCCGGCCTGGCGAAGAACGTCGACGAACGGCTCCTCGTTGCCCAACTTGCCAACGAAGTCGACCGGCCCCGCGAGGCCGTGCGCGCGGCAAAACGTGCCAACCAACTCGATAACATCATCGGCGCGGCGGGGTACCCGCTGTGGCCACTGCCGAAACGCGACGCGAATGCGCAGCTCGAAGACGCGCTGGTTCTTTCAGTCATCCGGCAGGAAAGTGGCTTCGACCGCGCCGCCATCAGCCGCGCTGGCGCGCGCGGCATGATGCAATTGATGCCGGCGACCGCCCAGCAGATCGCCAAGGGCCTGTCCGAGCCCTATAGCCGCTCTCGTTTGCTCACAGACCCCGGGTACAACATTCGCCTCGGCGGCGGTTATCTCGCGCAGATGCTGAAACGTTTCGATGGTTCCGCACCCCTCGCGCTCGCCGCATACAACGCCGGGCCACACCGGGTGGTGCGCTGGGTCAAGGAATTCGGCGATCCGCGCACCGGTGATATCCAGATGCTCGACTGGATCGAGACCATTCCCTTCAGCGAGACGCGCAACTATGTGCAGCGTGTGCTTGAAGCCGTTCCGGTCTATCGGCATCTCCTGAGCGACACCCAGCTCGCCGAAACCGGGATCACGCCGCTCTTCAATCAGGGCCAAGGCCAATGAGCGATCGTCACATTGAGGGCATCGAGGGCATTGAGGCCTGCGTATTTGATGCCTACGGCACGCTCCTCGACTTCAACTCCGCCGTCATGCAATGCCGCGACGAGATCGGCGATAGCGCGGAGCGGCTGTCCGACATCTGGCGTCAGAAGCAACTTCAATACACGTGGCTGCGCAGCCTGATGGGCACCCATGCCGATTTCTGGCAGGTCACGGGGGAAGCGCTGGACTTCGCGTTGGCCGCAGTTGATATCGACAATCCCGATCTGCGCGCACGCCTGATGGCGCTCTACCGCGAACTCGACACCTTCGCCGAAGTCACCGAAACACTCACCCGGCTCAAGGCGGCCGGGATGCGCACCGCGATCCTCTCGAACGGATCGCCGGACATGCTGAATGCAGCCGCTGCCGCATCGGGCATCGACGCCTTGCTCGATGCGGTATTGAGCGTCGAGGATGTCGGCATCTACAAGCCCGACCCCCGGGTGTACCAACTCGCTGTCGACCGGCTGGGCGTGGCCAAAGAGAATATTTGCTTCATGTCGTCGAATGGCTGGGATGCCGCGGGCGCCGGAGCCTTCGGGTTCCGCGTGGTGTGGGTTAACCGCTACGCGCAACCGGTCGAGCATCTTCCGGCAAAACCGGACGTCATTCTGGACACACTGTCATCGCTGCCCGCCGTACTGGGTCTCACCCCGGCATGACGGAACACGTGCCGCCAACCCTCGGCGGAATCACGGCGGCGGCGGAAAGACTTTCCGGTGTCGCGGTCCGCACCCCGCTACTTGAGAGCCCGGCGCTCAACGCCCGCACGGCTGGCCGCGTGCTGCTAAAGGCGGAGACATTGCAGCGAACCGGTTCATTCAAATTCCGCGGGGCCTACAATTTCCTGGATCAGATCCCGCCCGCCGCGCGCGCGCGCGGCGTCGTCGCCTACTCCTCCGGCAATCATGCCCAGGGGGTCGCAGCCGCCGCGGAGATCTTCGGCGTGCCGGCGACCATCGTCATGCCGGCCGATGCACCCCGGACGAAAGTAGACAACACCCGCGGATATGGCGCCGACGTTGTTGCCTATGATCGCCAGACCGAATCACGTGAGGACATCGCTGCCGCGGTCGCCGATAAATCCGGCGCCACCCTGGTGCCGCCCTTCAATCACCCATGGACCATTGAAGGCCAGGGCACCGTAAGACTTGAGATCGCCGCACAATGCATGGAGCAACACGCAACACCCGACGAGGTCCTCGTCTGCTGTGGGGGTGGCGGTCTGACCGCGGGTATCGCCATCGCGCTGTCGGATCGCGTTCCTTCGTCGCGGGTCCGGGCTGTCGAGCCGGTCGGGTTCGATGATGCGAAACGCTCTTTCGCCGCCGGTCAACGCCTGTCCAACGAGACCGGCGCGACGTCGATCTGCGACGCACTGCTTTCACCAAGCACGGGCGACCTGACGTTTGCCGCCATGCACGCACATGATGTCACCGGTATTTCCGTCGATGACGACCAAGTGCGTGCCGCCATGACCTATGCCTGGCGCACGCTCAAGCTCGTGCTGGAGCCGGGCGGGGCGGTCGCGTTAGCCGCTATTTTGTCTGGCAAAATTGAAACGAAAGATCGAACGATCGTCGCCGTTCTGTCCGGCGGAAACGTGGATGCGGCGCTGTTCAACGCCTGCATCGAAAACGCCTAGCTGCCCTCGCCGACAACCAGATTTAGATTGGTCTGTTGCGCGTCACGGCGCAGAAGCTTGCCTTCCATATAGGCACCCGCCTCGATCGACAGCTCTTCATGCTGGATATCACCGGTCACGCGGGCGCTCGCCGAGAGGCGAACGCTGCGGGCGCGAATCTCGCCGGTGACCGTGCCGTGCACATACACCGTGTCGCACTCGATCTGACCAACCACATGCGCACCCCGCCCGATCGTCACTTCCGCGCAGCGGACATCGCCATCGACCGTGCCGTCGATCTGCATGACGCCATCGCCCGAAAGGTTGCCGGCGACATTCAAGTCGGCACTGATGATCGATGGCACGCCATTGCCGGCGCCATGCCGGTCAGTTTTTGAAAACATACTGCCCTGCCTTGATGAAGTTCGACGGATCATTCTGCCGTCCATCGACCATTATTTCATAGTGCAAATGATCACCAGAACTACGCCCGGTGCTGCCGACGAGACCGACTTTCTCGCGGAAATCCACTTCCTGACCACGCTTTACGAATATTGCCGCCAGGTGACCATAACGCGTGCGCACACCCAGCCCATGATCGACCTCCACCATCTTGCCAAAACCGCCCTTCCAGCCGACAAAAGTGACGATGCCGGGCGATGTCACACGCACCGGCGCACGCCGGCGGCTGGCCATATCGAGGCCAGAGTGGAGTGCCAATCGCTTCGTGAACGGATCGATACGGCGGCCAAAATTGCTGGTCACGCGAAACTCATCGAGTGGTGCGGCCAGAGGCAAATGTTCCATCAGGGACTGCAGGCTTTGCAGGTCGTCGATCCGTCGCTCAACAGTCGCGATCTGCAGGGCAAGTCCCGCCCCCGGGGCACTCTCGATTGTGCTGCTGTCGATCGCCAAGAGCGGGCCGCCAACGCCGCGCCCCTCACCGGCCTCCCGCGCCATCCGGTCGAGCAGTCGATCAACGTCCAAACCGGCTAGATCCAGTGTTTTGCGGAGCGCCTCGCCACTTTGATCGGCGGTATCTCCAAGGCGAGACACCACACCAACCTGAGCGGTCTCAAGGGATTCGAGCCGCGCCGAAAGGTCCGCCACCTGCTCACCAAGCGCCTGTCGCTTTGTATCGATCGCAAGCTTCTCATCCACGGCGCTACGCAGTCGTTGGTCGCTGGCATCCAGATTCGCCTGAAGGTCCGCGCGAGCGATCTCTATCGACACGACATTGGACTTCAGGTCAGCAAGCACGCCCCGCGATTCCACCAGCTGGGCGTCCAGCACCCGGCGCGATTCCTCGACGGTTGCAAGTTCATGTCTCCGGTCGATGAGCTGCTGCTGCATCTCCTCACGGGAGCGCGTGAGTATTTCGGATTCAGCGGTGAGACGCGCCTTAGCTTCCACCTCACCCAGATAGGAAAACGCAAGTGCATCGCCCTGCTGCTTCTGCGCATCGAGTGCGGACTGAAGCGTGCCAACCTCGTCCTTTAACGACAGGTTCGACGTTTCCAGGTCGACGGTCGTTTGCTGTGTCGCGGTCAACGAACGTCGCTGGATATCCTCGCGCTCGCGCACCTGGGCCAACTCGCGCTCAAAACGCGTGTTCTCTTCGCGAAGCACCGAAATCTGCGCGTTTCGATCGGAAACGATACTGTCGTGCGATGTAAACCTGACCGTCGAGAAGGCCGTCCACACGAGCGCCGTCGCAGCGAGCGCGGTCACGCCCATCTGGACATGCCTGCCCACACGCAAATAGCGGACTTGCCCACCCGAACGCAGAATCAGCTCGCGCTGCTCCGGGAACAGTTTGTCCAGCATCTTTCGCGCTGTGATCACCCGTGAACTCCCCACGCCGCGTGCGGCGCAATCCCCATTCTGTCACCCCGTCGGGACGACGCGTCCGACGCACTTATATACCCGACTCACTCATATAAACGCCGGGGCCACCCGGACTTACGCGATTGGAACACCTGCTGGCCACCACCAAATGTGTTGATCCAGGTTCCGACCAGCGTTTTCAGTCTTCGACATCCGCCGGTGCCAGTGCATCGCTGACGCCAATCATGCTGTCGCGCGTTACCAGACGCGCAAGCCTTTCCTGGTCCCAGCCCTCGGTGCCATCCGGGCGCTGCGGCAAAACCAGGTAACGTAAATCCGCGTTGCTGTCATGGACGCGAACCTGCTTCTTCTCGGGAATATCGGTGCCGAACTCGCGCAGAATTGCGCGGGGCTCGCGCACGGCGCGCGAACGGTAGTCACGCCGCTTGTACCAGGCCGGCGGAATGCCGAGGACAGGTCGCGGATAGCAGGAACATAAAGTGCAGACGACCATATTGTGGACGTCGTCCGTGTTCTCGACCACGCACAGCTCGGTCGGGCGCATGTCGACACCGAACGCCATCAGCGCTTCGTCGCTGTCGGACATCAGCTTGTCCTTGAATTCCGCGTCATCCCAGGCGCGGGCGACGATCTTCGCGCCGAGTGCCGGCGTGCGGCTTTCGACCTGGTCGATCGCGCGACGCACATCATCCGACGAGATCACCCCCTTTTCGATCAGCAGTTCACGCACCGATGCCTCGAGAATTTGCGCCTCGAGCGAGGGCAGCGGATCCTCCTGGATCGGCTTGCCGTCATGGGTGTGCGTCGGATGGGCATGGTCGTGTGAGTGGTCGTGTGTTTCGCTCATATCGTCATCGCTTTCCGCGCGCCTAAACCGGCGCCAGCCAATGTTCGTAAATTTCGATCTCAAGTGTGTCGTCGGACTCCCCGTCGTAATCTTCCCAAAGCTCGCCCTGCTTGAAGTTCACCCGGTAGAGCATCTTGTAGGGCAGGCCCGAATGGCCAACGGCCAGCAGTTCGGGGTTGGGGAACGAACCGACAATGCGCTCAATCACGCCCGTCTTGCCCCGCACATACATCGGGGTCCGCACATGCCCGGGCTGATCGCGCTGCAACACCTGGACCTGGTCACCTGGCCGGAACTTAGGATCCATGGCCTTCCGCCTCCATGCGAGCCCGAACCTCGGCCTTTTTGGCCTCAAGCTCTTCCTGGGAGTAGACGCCCTTTTCGAGCATCAGCCAGGAAATCGCCTGCAACCAGCGCTCGTAATACGGATACTTGTGATAATCATCGCCCAACGCCTCCTGCATCCGGCGCGATTCATCGACCCGCGCCAAACGCCGGCGCTGATCGAAGAGCAGCATCATCATCGCATCGACCGTCTTTTCCCAATGGGTCGGGACGTGCTCATGCGTATCGGGATCGACCGGCCCTGCCGGCATCCCTCCGTAATCCTGTGGACCGCGCATTCTCTCCCCTCGCGTGGTGCGAGCGTCATTTTCGGGGTCCAGCCCCGACAAGGCAAGAACTTCGTCAGCCAATTCCGGAAAATGCCCGGTTCCGCCCCCTGCGCTTTAGAGTTTCTCAATCATTCCGCCGCAGAATGCCTGCAGTACTGGTCCGGCCGGAGTCCGCAGAATGTCTATGGATCGACTACAACTTGCCCGCGCGATCGACGTCGGGCGGTCATCGACGCTCAATTGCTTCGAGACAACGAAGGACATTGCCGGAATCGCTGCGGACATCGCCGACGACGATCCTCTGGGGCCGATGTTCCGCAACAAGTACCTCAACGAATCCATCGTCTTCAAAATTGTCGATTCCGTCGTCGTCAGAGGCAAGCGCCGTTACGGCGTCGAGACGCTCATCTACTTCCCCTACAACCACAAGAATATCTATGAGGGCGGAGATTCAATCCTGGTGACCGATGAGCGTCGGGCCGAAAAGCTGTTGCACAAATGCGGCCTCGATCCGTCAAAGGATGACGAGGCCGAAAACAGCGTCTGGGACAACGACATGATGGATATGATCAACGAGTTGCCGACTCTCGATCCGTTCCTTCTGAAGTGCAAGGCACAGCAACTCGGGATCGAGGACAAGCTCAACGAGGCCTACTACAACATCACACTGGATGAATGGAACCGCATCCAGAAGCCGATCCGCCTGAAGATCGACGCTCTCGTGCGCAAGGCGCTGGGTATGGCCGACGGAGAACAATCCGCCGACCCGAGTGTGCGCGCGAAGATCGATCATAACATCTCGAAATTCCTCAAGAAAATATGGGAAGCGCGCGACATCGACGGGATCGAGGACTTCGTTTACGGGATGGAGATGCCGCCCGAACGCGCACCCGAGCTGTTCTTCGCCTGGAAGGCAATTTGCTACTATCAGGTGCAGTTTTCCGAAATCGAGCACTCGATGCGCCGACTGTTCGCCTGGATCGGCCATCCGAAAACGGCGTTCCCCGTCGACTTCGGCGGCCTGCGCAGCGAAACGCAGGACCAGATTAAAAGTGACATCAAATTGCTGCGCGCCCTGTTTCGGGAGAACTACGCCAGCATTGTCAACACACTGAAGGACTACGAAGAGAGCTACCGGCTGTTTATCGAAGACAACAAACCGGGACCCTTCAAGGATTTTCTGTCCAACGCCGACACCTACTATGTCGATCTGGCAGCCTGCCTGAGCGGAAATTCACACGCGATCAACCTGCTCGAGGACCAGATCAGGCGCACGGGTGTGCAAATCTACAGCGATCAACACCGTCAGTTGATCGATTGCATGCTGGGCGTCTTCGGCGTCGAATCCAGCTCTCAAGAAATCATGATGGCCGGCTAGACGCCGCGCAAATCAGACGTCAAAAGCTTCAACCGCTGCGCGGCGCGCTCGAGCCGCTCTTCGACCGTGTCCGGTGTATCCCGGGTCACATGCTCGCCAACATCATAGAAATACCAGAGCTGAGCCCGGAATGCGGCATCGGCCGGGCTGAGGCCCGCTTCCTCGAACAATGACCGGGCGGTCGCCATCCGGCGATCATCAATCGCGGCCACTGCCGTCGCGACATCCGGGTCAAACTGGGCCCAGGCACGCATGGCGTTGTCATACTGGTCCGGGTCTTCGCGGGCGATGAATTCGAGAATGGCCCACATCTTGTCGATCGGCCCTCCGGGCGTGGACTGGACGTGGGCCAGCACCGGATCCGTCTGGCGACGCGCCCAGAATTCCGGGAGCGCGCGCAGCAAATCCCGGCGATCCTTGAAATGCCAATAGAAGCTGCCCTTGGTGACCCCGAGGCGCTGCGCGAGAGGCTCGACCTTCACATGATCGATCCCAAGCTCCCGAAGCATTTCAAGCGCCTCGGCCAGCCAGGAATCCCTGTCCTGCGATTGTTCACGTTTGCTCGTCATTTACTCGCCAGACAAATCCGCTACACGTTTCCCGCGCCCATACGCCAACGTATTGACACCCGTGTGTCCGCACAATACCATACGGCAGCGTATGGATGCTAATTCATACGCGTCACACCGGGCTAGAGGCTTCACGAGCCGCGCCTGTTCCGTCTAGAGTAGCCAGCAACACCGCCACCAATGGCAGGGCAGGAGAAAATTTGCATGACTGAACCACTCATCAAAGTCGCCGATCTCGCATGGGGCCGCATCAAGTCACCCGATCTGGACGTTCAGGAAGAGTTCCTGACCAACTTCGGGATGATTAAGGTCGAGCGCACGAACGACAAACTGTTCATGCGCGGCACCGGTGCCAGCCACCACCTTCATGTCACGGAAAAAGGCGACCCCGGCTTCGTCAGCCTCGCCTTCCGCGCCGACAACGAAGACGATCTGCACAAGCTCGCCGCTGAGGCCGAGAGCGCGTCCGGCGTCGAGGAAATCGATGAGCCCGGCGGCGGCAAGCGGGTCCGCCTGACCGAGCCCAACGGCTACACCATCGAGATCGTCCATGGCATCGAAGCCGTCGACGAAATTCCCGTCGAGCGCCAATCCTACAATCTGGGAAACATCGACAAGTATAAACGCGCCAACGAACTCTGGCGCAGGGCAGCCGGACCGGCCACGGTCATGCGGATCGGCCATGGCGTGATCGGCACACCAAAGATGCACGAATGCACGGCCTGGATACGTCACCATATTGGCCTGATCGCGTCGGATGAGGTTTTCGTCGAGGACGACAAAGACAAGGTGATCGCCAGCTTCAACCGCATCGACGGCGGCAAGAAGTTCGTCGACCATCACGTGTTCCTGTACATCGGCAACGAGAATGCCGGACTGAACCACCTCTCGTTCGAGGTTCCCGACTTCGACGACGTGATGATGGGCCACGAGCATCTGCGTGATGCCGGCGACTACGACCATGTCTGGGGCATCGGCCGCCATGTCCTCGGCAGCCAGATCTATGACTATTGGAAAGATCCGTATGGCCGGGTCCACGAGCATTGGGCAGATTCCGACACGCTCAACGCCGAGTACGAGACCCGCTACATCCCCGCTGAGGAGGGCCTCAGGTCCCAGTGGGGCGAGCCGGCACCGATGGAATTCATCAACCACGTCAGCCCGTAAAAGATCTCAACTTCAAGTCGCGCGGCCCGGCAGCCACTGCCGGGCCGTTTGCGTTTATTTCCAGCGAATGCAAGAGCCCGACTTGGCGCATCGGAGGTTTTCTGGCAGACAGGGCCTCCATTCGAAGGCCCCCGATAATCCATGACCGACACGCAGAACCCAGATGACAACGAGACCGACGCCGCGCCGCGCGATTTCATTCGCGACCGGATCAGCGCCGACATCGAGTCCGGCCAGCATGCCGCGATCGTCACCCGCTTCCCGCCGGAGCCGAACGGCCACCTCCATATCGGTCACGCCAAGTCGATCTGTCTGAATTTCGGCGTCGCCGACGAATTCGGCGGCACCTGCAACCTGCGCTTCGACGACACCAACCCGGCCCGCGAAGACGAGAGCTATATCCGCGCCATCCAGGACGACGTGCGCTGGCTCGGCTTCGACTGGGGCGACAATCTGTTCTACGCCTCGGACAATTTCGAGCAGCTCTATGCCTGGGCGCAACATCTGATCGAGAACGGTCTCGCCTATGTGGACGACCTCTCAGCCGACGAAATGCGAGAGTATCGCGGCACCTTGACCGAACCCGGGCGCCCGAGCCCCCATCGCGGCCGCACGGCGGCGGAGAGCCTCGACCTGTTCGCCCGCATGCGCGCCGGGGAATTCGAGGACGGTGCAAAAGTACTCCGGGCCAAGATCGACATGGCATCGGGAAACATCAACCTGCGCGACCCGGTGCTGTACCGAATCCTGCGCGCCGACCATCCCCGCACGGGCGACGCCTGGCGCATCTACCCGACCTATGACTTCGCCCACGGCCAGTCAGATGCGATCGAAGGCATCACCCACTCGCTGTGCACGCTGGAGTTCGAGGATCACCGGCCGCTGTATGACTGGCTGATCGACAACCTCCCGGTCCCCGCCCGGCCGCGCCAGTATGAATTCTCGCGCCTCAATCTCGGCCACACGGTGCTGTCGAAGCGCCGTCTGAGCCAGCTGGTCGAGGAAGGCCATGTCACCGGCTGGGACGATCCGCGCATGCCGACCGTGACCGGACTGCGCCGCCGCGGCGTTCCGCCCGAGGCGATCCGCGATTTCATCGGCCGTCTGGGCATCACCAAGTCCGACGGGCTCGTCGAGATGTCCTATCTCGAGAACACGATCCGCGAGCATCTCAACCAGACCGCACCGCGGCGCATGGGCGTGCTCGACCCGATCAAGCTTGTCATCGAGAACTATCCCGAGGGCGAGACCGAAGAGCTCGACGGGCTGAACAACCCGACCGATGAGAGCGCCGGCACACGGAAAATTCCGTTCGGCCGCGAGCTCTATGTCGAACGCGACGACTACATGGACGACGCGCCGAACAAATTCCGCCGCCTGACCATCGGCAGGGAAGTGCGGTTGCGCTTCGCCTATTTCGTTACCTGCACGGATGTCATCAAGGACGCGGAAGGCAACGTGACCGAGCTGCGCTGCACGTATGACCCCGAATCCCGGGGCGGCGATTCACCCGACGGCCGCAAGGTGCGCGGCACGATCCACTGGGTCTCGGTCGCCCATGCCGTGACCGCCGAGGTGCGCCTGTATGACCACCTGTTTGCCGCGGAGGAACCCGGCAAGGAGCGCGACTGGCTCGAGGACCTCAACCCCGCCTCGCTCGAGGTGCGCGACACATGCTTCCTCGAACCCGCACTGGCCGACGCTGACGGCGTGGTCCAGTTCGAGCGGCTGGGCTATTTCGCGCCCGATACGAACTCCGCGCCCGGCGCGCTGCTGTTCAACCGCACGGTGAGCCTGCGCGACAGCCGGCCAAAGGCCAAGGGCTAAGCACCCGCGTCCTTCACGTGGGCACATGAACTTTCTGACTGGAGCATTCCCATGGAAATCAACATCCCCGAAGTCCTCGCCGAAGTGACGGCCGCCCATGACCGCTACGAGGCGGCGCTGACGACAAACGACGTCGACGTGCTGAACGAGCTGTTCTGGACGAATGACCTGACCCTGCGCTACGGCATCGGCGAGAATCTATATGGCCACGACCAGATCGCCGGGTTCCGCGCCGCGCGCGATCCGAGCGACGTCGCACGCACGACCGGGCCGGTGATCGTCACCACATACGGTCGCGACTTCGGCACCGCGAACCTGGAATTCTATCGCGAGAGCATGGGCGAAGGGTCCGGGCGCCAGAGCCAGAGCTGGGCGCGCATGCCCGAGGGCTGGCGCATCGTCGCCGCCCATGTGAGCATCGTTCGGCCAAAATAGAAAAAGGCCGCTCCGGAGAGCGGCCCTTTCAATTCCGTTTTCGGACTTTGAGTCTAGCTGGTGACCCGCCAGACCTCCGGCGCCTTCTCCATGCTTTCCAGCAGCGCCTGACGCTGGGCCTCCATGGCCGCCGGCAACCGGCCTGCGAAGCTGTCGAACAGCTCCTTCTGGGACTGGGCCTCGTTGCTGCCCGCGTCGCGCGCCAGGTCCATGATCCCGCTGAATGCATCGGCGGTGAAATCGAGCCCGGTCCAGTTGAGGTCCCCGTAGCGTGGCATACTGCCGAGCGGACCTTCGACTGCATCACGATTGTCATGCACCCGGTCACAGACCCATTCGAGCACCCGCATATTCTCGCCGAAGCCCGGCCAGATGAACTTGCCGTCATCGTCCTTGCGGAACCAGTTCACGCGGAAGATTTTGGGCAGCTTCAGGCCCTTGTCCGCGAACCCGAGCCAATGCGCCCAGTAGTCGGCCATGTTGTAGCCGCAGAAGGGCAGCATCGCCATCGGATCGCGCCGGATCGCGGCCTGATTGTCCGCCGCAGCGGTCGCTTCCGAGCCCATCGTGGCCGCCATGTAGACGCCATGTTCCCAATCGGTAGATTCATAGACCAGCGGGAACGTCGTGCTCAGCCGGCCGCCGAAGACAAATGCATCAATCGGCACACCGCTCGGGTCGTCCCAGGCCGGATCCAAACTCGGGCAGTTGACGGCCGCGACGGTGAAGCGTGCATTCGGGTGCGCGGCGGGTGTGTCACTGTCGGGCGTCCAGTCATTGCCGCGCCAGTCGATCAGATGACCGGGCACGTCGCCGTCCTTGCCTTCCCACCAGACATCGCCATCGTCCATCAGCGCCACGTTGGTGAAGATCGTGTCGCGCTTGATCATCGTCATGGCGTTCGGGTTCGTCTTCGTCGACGTTCCCGGCACCACCCCGAAATACCCGGCTTCCGGATTGATCGCATGGAGCCGGCCATCTTCGCCCGGCTTGATCCAGGCGATGTCGTCACCGACGGTGCTGACCTTCCAGCCCTCATAGCCGGCCGGCGGAATGAGCATGGCCAGGTTGGTCTTGCCACATGCACTCGGGAACGCGGCCGCGACATAGGTCTTCTCGCCCTTGGGCGATTCCAGCCCGAGGATCAGCATATGCTCGGCGAGCCAGCCCTCTTCCTTCGCCATGATCGAGGCGATGCGCAGCGAGAAGCACTTCTTGCCAAGCAGTGCGTTGCCGCCATAGCCGCTGCCGTAGGACCAGATCGAACGGTCTTGCGGGAAATGCACGATGTATTTGGTGTCGTTGCACGGCCAGACGACATCTTCCTGACCATCCGCCAACGGAGCGCCGACCGTGTGCAGGCACGGCACGAACTCGCCATCGTCGCCCAGCACATCCAGCGCGCTCTGTCCCATGCGGGTCATGATCCGCATGCTCGCCGCCACATAGGGGGAATCCGACAGCTGCACACCGATATGGGCGATGTGCGAGCCTAGCGGGCCCATACTGAACGGAACGACATACATGGTGCGGCCGCGCATGCAGCCGTCGAACAATCCGTCCAGGGTCTCACGCATCTCGTCGGGCGCAACCCAGTTGTTGTTCGGGCCGGCATCCTCTTCCTCGTCCCAGCATACGAAGGTGCGGTTTTCGACCCGCGCAACATCGTTGGGATCGGAGCGGGCGAGAAAACATCCCGGGCGCAATTCCTGGTTCAGCGGAATCAGCATGCCGGACTCGACCATCTGGGCCGACAGGCGGTCATACTCTTCCTTCGACCCGTCGCACCAATAGATGTCGTCCGGCTTCGTCAGCGCGGCGACCTCATCGATCCAATTCAGCAATCCCTGATTCCGGGTTCGACCGTCTGCCGAATGCCCCATCTTGACGTCCCCTCCGGCGCTCTTTGTCGCCTGTTTTCCTATACGAGAATTATCAAACTATAAGCCAAAGGACTCGGCCCATGTAAACAGCCCACAGAGATTATTCTGGGGGCGAAATGACGCATCGTTCACTGTGGAATTGTTCGCTATGCGCGCGGCCGACGCGCTTCGGTACCGACGGTCGCGATCCGCAGGATGTTGGTCCGGCCCGGTGTCCCGAACGGCACCCCCGCGGTGATCACCAGCCGGTCGCCCGTTTTGGCAAATTCTTCGGTCTCGGCGACCCGGCTGGCCCGGATGACCATGTCGAGGAAACTCGTGGTGTCTTCCGTCTCGACGCAGTGCACGCCCCAGGCGAGCGCCAGCCGGCGCGCGGTCTGGACAACGGGTGTCAGCACAAGGATCGGCACCTTGGGTCGCTCGCGCGAGGCGCGCAGTCCCGTGGACCCGGACGCCGTATAACAAACGATCGCGGCCGCCTTGAGGGTCTCGGCCACCTGACGCGCCGCCAGCGTGATCGCATCCGCCGATGTCGTCTCGGGATCCGTTCTCCCCGCATCGATCGCGTCACGAAACTGCGGATCTGCCTCAACCGACTGGGCGACCCGGTCCATCATCTCCACGGCCTCGATCGGATGCGCACCAGCGGCGGACTCGCCAGACAGCATGACCGCGTCCGCACCCTCGAAGACGGCGTTCGCCACATCCGAGACCTCGGCCCGGGTCGGGACCGGTGCCTCGATCATGGATTCCAGCATCTGCGTCGCGACCACCACCGGCTTGCCCGCATGGCGTGCGGCGCGGGTGATCGCCTTTTGGATACCAGGCACCTGCTCCACCGGCAGTTCTACCCCGAGATCGCCACGCGCGACCATCAGGCCGTCAGCGACCTCGATGATCTCGTCCAGGTAATCGAGCGCCTGGGGTTTCTCGATCTTGGCCATCACGGCGGCACGCCCGGCGACTATTTTCTTGGCTTCAGCCACGTCGTCCGGCCTCTGCACGAACGACAACGCAATCCAATCGATATCCAGAGTCATCGCGAAATCCAGATCGCGGCGGTCCTTCGGCGACAAGGCCGGCACCGGCAAGGCGACCTCCGGTACGTTCACCCCCTTATTGGAAGATAACGGCCCACCCACCATCACCTTGGTGTCGGCAAAATCCTTGCCCGCTTCGACCACTTCCAGACGTATCTTGCCGTCGTCGATCAGCAGGCTCGCGCCGGCTTCGATCGCCTGGAAAATTTCCTTGTGGGGCAACTCCGCACCCGCGGCATCGCCCGGCCCGTGTTTGAGTTCGAGACGGAAGGACGTCCCCTCCTCCAGAACCGTGCCTTCGGCGACCTTGCCCACACGTAATTTTGGCCCCTGGAGGTCTACAAGGATGCAAATCGGCCGCCCGAGATCCGCCTCGACCGCGCGAATACGCGCATGCATGGCGCGCACATCGTCATGGGTGCCGTGGCTCATATTCAAACGAAAGGCGTCCGCACCGGCCTCGAACAGCGCGCGGATCATCTCTTCCGAAGCACTTGCCGGCCCGAGGGTCGCCAGGACCTTTACGTTTCTTCTGCGTCGCATAACTGTCTTTCTAGATGCCTGTGCCGAACAGATTCACTTCGCGCAATCGACACATTGGGATGCCGCCAGGTCGATGGCCAGGCGCTTTTCCGGGATATCGACCCCGCATGTCATGCAGTAGCCATACTCGTCTTCATCGAGCCGGGACAACGCCGCCGAAATGAGGCGCATGCGATGCTGGCGTCGCTCCTCCTCGGCCTGCGCCATCGCCTGCACCTGCATGGCATCCATTCGCGAGAGGCGGCCGACAGTCTGCTGATCAAGCGCGACGGGTGTGCGGCTCTCGGCCGTCGCAGCACTTGCATCTGTCAGGGTGGCGCGTTCGGTCAGGAGCTTTGCGCGCCAGCTCTCAAGGTCCAGTTTCTCGGTCATGCACGCATTGGGAGCCGACTTCGACGCGAAATCAAGTCGCGCGTGACGCCAGGCCCTTCATCTGCCGTCCAAAGACAAATGCGGCTACATTCGTTTCAGGTAAAACGCGAGGAGGCAAAAATGGCACGTTTCGACAACAGGGTCTGCATCATCACAGGTGGTGCCAGCGGGATCGGCGCGGAGACCGCGCGCCGATATGTGGGTGATGGCGGAAAAGTGGTTATCGGCGACGTCGACGAAGCGGGTGGCCGCGCCGTTGCCGACGAGATCGGCGATGCGGCGGCATTCACCCCCATCGATGTCGCCGACGCCAACTCCTGCGCATCCGGCGTCGCGTTTGCCGTCGCGACATTCGGGCGGCTCGATGGGCTGGTGAACAGCGCCATCCGCATGGGACCAGGACCACTCGAGGACCTGTCCCTGGCGGATTGGCACAAGGTTCTCGATGTTGGTCTGACCGGTACGTTCCTGATGACCCAGGCGGCGGGCCGCTGGTGGATCGACAACAAGGCGCCCGGTGCCGTGGTCAACCTGTCATCGACCGGCGGGCTGCAGCCCTACAACCTGGCGGGCGCCTACAGCACCACGAAAGCCGGCGTGATCATGCTCTCGCGCCAGTTCGGGCTGGAATGGGCCGAACACCAGATCCGCGTCAACGCGGTCTGCCCCGGCCACACAGAGACACCGCTCACCGCCTATATGCGCGACCCGGCGGTCAAACAAGCGCGCGCCGACGTGACACCGCTGGGGCGCGTCGGCCAACCCGAAGACATCGCCGAGGGCATTCTCTATCTGCTGTCGGACGCCGCATCCTATGTCACCGCCTCGACGCTCGACATCGATGGCGGTATGGCGCGGAGCCTGTTCAACCACATGCCCGGGCGAAAGTGGGACTAGCGCGTTACCTCACGACCACGCCGGCGGGCGGTCCAGCCCGTAATGCTCACGCAGGGTCGTGCCGGCATATTCGGTCCGGAACAGGCCGCGCGCCTGGAGGATCGGAACCACTTCATCGATAAACGCGTCGAGCATACCGGGGAAAATCGGTGGCATGACGTTGAAGCCGTCGGCGGCGCCGTCCTGAAACCAGTCCTCGATCAGATCGGCCACCTGTTCGGGCGTGCCGGCGAAGGTGAAGTGTCCGCGCGCACCCGCCAGCTTCGCCAGCAGCTGGCGCAAGGTCACGCTCTCGCGTTCGACGAGCCCCACAACCATCACCGCACGGCTGCGCGATGCCTCGACGGTATCCGGGTGGGGAAAATCTTCAGGCTTCAGAATCTCATCGAGGGGCAGATGGGAGAAGTCATGCCCACCGAACCGGCTGGACAGGGTCCGCCGTCCGACCTCGGGGTCAGCGCTTTCGTTCAGCTCCTGGACCAGGCGCTTCGCCTCGGCCTCCGTCGAGGCGATCATCGGGTTCACGCCCGGGAGGATCAGAACCTGATCGGCCTGTCGGCCCGCCTTGGCGATACGCGCCTTGATGTCGGCGTAGAACTCCTGCGCCGTCGCCTTCTCCAGATGCGCGGTGAAGATCGCTTCGGCATGGCGGGCCGCGAAGTCCCGGCCCGTATTCGATGAGCCCGCCTGCACCAGCACCGGCCTCCCCTGGGGTGAACGAGGCAGATTGAGCGGTCCGGCAACCGAGTAATGCGGGCCGTCATGGTCGATGGCACGGATACGTTCAGGACGCGCGTAAATGCCATTCTCCCGATCATCGACCACCGCGTCGTCGGCCCAGCTGTCCCAGAGTCCTTTGATGATCTCGACGAATTCCTCGGCGAGGACATAACGATCATCCAGGCTGACATCGCGTGTGTCGCCGAAGTTGCGCGCGGCGTCCTTCATCCAGGTGGTGACGATGTTCCAGCCCGCACGACCATGGCTGATGTGGTCGATCGAGGAAAATTGCCGGGCCAGGTTGAACGGCAGCGAGTATGTGGTCGACGCGGTCGCGATCAGCCCGATCCGCTCGGTCACCGCCGCGATGGCGGCCAGCAGGGTGATCGGCTCCAGCCAGACTTTGCCGCTGAGTGCGGCGTCGTCCGTCGCGGCAAGGATATCGGCGAAGAAGATAGAATCGAACAGCCCCGCCTCGGCGCGCTGGGCGATCCCCTGATAGTAGCCGACATCCATCAGCCCCATGGGCGACGCGTCGGGATGGTTCCACGCAGCCTCGTGATGGCCCCGCGACTGGATGAAGAGATTGAGATGGAGTTGGCGTTTCGTCGTCATGCACTCGGCCCCATTTTGAACTGCACATCATCGTCGGCGGCGACCTGATCGATCAGGGCAACCTCCCAGTCGATATATTCCTGCATTCGCGCTTCCACATCGGTGTTGCGATCATAGGCGCGCAGATAGACGTCGATGCAGGCCTCGTCGGCTGGATAAGTGGGGTCGGCCTCGGTCTTTTGTCCCGCAGCAACCCAGGCGTTGGTGCCGCCAGCCAGCACCAGAACCTCCGCATTCGTGAGTGTCTCTGCTTCCTCGACCGCCAGCGCTGCGCACCGCCCGTCGTCGGATGTAAGCACCAGCGTTCCCGTGTCCGGAAGCGCGGGGCCTGTCGCCGCGATCCGCGAGCGGATCGCCCATTGCGCGCCGGGAACATGTCCTTTCCGGAACACCCGGCTCTCGCCGAGATCGAGCACGGCCAGGTCGTCATCGGACAGGCGCGCGGCCAGAGCGTCGGCCGCAATTGTCGGCGTTGTCGCTGTTTGCACATCGGTGTCGGCGCCGGTCACCAGCTCACCGGTCAATCCGCCATCGAGGACAGACACATCGCGGCAGCCCATCTGCAACAGCCAATGGGCGGTCATTGTCGCCCTTACACCCGTATCGTCAATCAGCACGATGCGGCCGTTGGGCACGCCGATCTGGAAATCCGTCGCCTGTACGAGTTGCCCGCCCGGCGCCGAGCGCGATCCCGGCAGGTGCCCGGTGGCGAACTCATCAGGGTCGCGCACATCGAGCAGATACAACGTGCGCCCCTCGGCTTCGCTTTGCCATTCGGCAAGCCGGGCGCGATCAATCGTCTCGACACCGTGCTCGGCCGCGATCCGGTCGCGCATGGCGATCGTCGCGTCGAGGGACTCCGGATCACCCGACGGGAACCGGTCCGTCCGGCCATGCTCCAGTTCGAGCCCGGCGAGGTGCCAGCCCATCGTGCCGTTCTCCAGCGCGATGACCTTGTTGGGAATACCTGCGTTGATGACCGACTGGGCGCCGAGAATGCTGCGGGTGCGCCCCGCACAGTTGACCACGACCAGCGTCTCTTCCGACGGCGCCAGGTCGCGCACCCGGTAGGCGAGCTCGCCGCCCGGTACGCTGATCCCCTGGGGGATATTCATGTTGTGGTATTCGGCGAACGTGCGGGAATCGAGGACGACCAGATCGTCGCCCCGGTCCTGCATCGCCTTGAGCTCGGACGCGTGCAGCGCGGGCGTGCCGTAATGATGCTCCACCGCCTCGCCAAACGCCTTGCTGGGCACGTTGATGCCCGAATAGAGCGTGAAGCCGGCGGCGACCCAGCCATCGGGCGTGTCGGGACAGATCGTGACGTCGGAATAGCCCAGGTCCGTCAGGGCCACGGCCCCGCGACCTGCAAGGTCCGCGTCACCGGCCGTGATGACAACAATGGGAGTGCCGAGCCGGGGAACCAATCGAGCTACTTCGAATTCGAGCCGGCTCAGCGGCGTGTTGACCGCCCAGAACAGGTGACAGGCGCCGAACTCCCCCTGCTCGCGCAGATCAAGCAGCGCTATCTCGTCGTCCGCAGTCAATGCGGCGCGTAGTATCTCGGATTTCATATCGGTCATTCTACAGTAAACCTACGTGTATTGAGATTCGGTGCGGGTCCGGTGCATGATAGCGTCAGCGTGACAAAATTCGACACGCTTCAGCATCCATCCGAAGACCAGGGACCAGACCATGAGCTTGACGATCGAACAATTCGGCACCGAATGTCACGACATCCTGAGCAAGGGCTCGAGCGACGAAAACCTCGAAGCCGTGCGCGGCGTACTCGAACGGTTTCTCGCCGATGAACAGTTCGTCGGCACCCATCTCGGCCCGGACAACGAAGTGAAACGCAAAATTCTCTTCGAGGATCCGGAGCTCGGATTCTGCATCTGCGCGCATGTCTATCTCGGCTCAGCATCCGCACCGCCGCACGACCATGGGCCGACCTGGGCAATCTACGGCCAGGCGACCGGCCAGACCGTGATGACCGAATTCAAGGCGCTGCAGGCACCCTCGGGCGACACCCCGGGAAAGGTCGAGCCGGTGAAGACCTATGACCTCGACCCGGGCATGGCCGTCGCCTACCCGGCCGGGCGCCTGCACGCCCCCAAGCGTGAGGGCGACACGCGCCTGATCCGCATCGAGGGCCGCAACCTCGATCATGTGAGCCGCGAAGCCTTTGAGCTGGCCTGATTGTCTGAACCCACAAAGCCGGCGCGCGACGGCGCGGTCGCACGCGCGGCCACGCATTTTGACAGCGGCGATTTCGTCGCCGGACTGACGCGTCTCGTCGCGCACCCGACCCAGAGCCAACTTCCCGGCGCGCATCCGGCGCTCGCGAGCTATTTAGGCGATGTTGTCGGCGCAGAACTCGGGACTCTCGGGTTCGCCCTGGAGATTTTCGACAACCCGGACCCGGGCGCGGGGCCCGTGTTGCTGGCCACACGCCACGAAGGCGACGATCTTCCGTCGGTTCTGATCTACGGCCATGGCGACGTGGTCGCGGGCCAGGATGACAAATGGCGTGCCGGGCTCGCGCCGTGGAACGTCACGCCGGACGGCGACCGGCTCTATGGCCGCGGTACCGCCGACAACAAGGGCCAGCACTGGACCAACATCGGCGGCCTGCGCGCGGTCATCGCGGAACGCGGCCGGCTGGGCTTCAACTGCACGATCCTGCTCGAAAGCGACGAGGAGATGGGCTCACGCGGGTTGCGGGAGTTCTGCCGTCAACATGCCGACCGGTTGCGCGCGGATGTGCTGATCGCGTCGGACGGTCCGCGCCTCGACCCGGCGCGCGCCACCATTGTGCTCGGCTCGCGCGGCCTCGTGAATTTCGAACTCGCACTCAAGCTGCGCGACGGCGCCCACCATTCGGGCAACTGGGGCGGGCTGATCCGCGACCCGGGCGTGGTGCTGTCCCACGCCATCGCCAGCCTGTCGGATGCACGCGGCCAGATCGCCGTGCCCGAATGGCGCCCGACCTCCCTCACCCCGGACATCCGGGCATTGCTGGCCAAGGTGAAGGTATCGGGCGGCGATGGCAGCCCCGACATCGACACCGACTGGGGCGAAGAAGATTTGAGCCCCGAGGAACGGGTCTATGGCTGGAACAGCTTCGCTGTGCTTGCCTTGGACCTGGGTAATCCGGAACGGCCTCAGAATGCGATCGCGCCCGAGGCGCGCGCGGTGTGCCAGATTCGTTACGTGGTCGGCACCGACCCGGACGACATCCTGCCGGCATTGCGGCGTCATCTCGACGCGCACGGCTTTCGCGACATCAACGTGACGCCCACCCGGATGGCCGGTATGCGGGCCACGCGGTCTGATCCGAACAACGAATGGGTGCAGCGGGCGCTCGCCTCGGTGAACGAGACCCTTCAAGGCACAAGCGGTGGTGAAGCGGCGCTGATCCCGAACATCGGCGGCGGCATCCCCAACGATATCTTCGCCGAGGATCTCGGCATGCCGACCGTGTGGATTCCCCACTCCTATGCCGGGTGCAACCAGCATGCGCCGAACGAACACATGCTCGCCTCCGTCGCGCGCGAGGGACTACAAATCATGGCCGGTCTGTTCTGGGATATCGGCGCGGACTAGCGCGAACCTGTTGGCTTACTCGGCGGCCTCGGCCGTCTCGAGCGCTTCGCTGGCTGTCAACCAAACCGCCTCGGCAGCATCCAGTTTTTTCTCGATCTCGCCGCGCTGCTTCATCAGGTCGCTCACCGCCGTATTGCGATAGGGTGCCTCGGCATTGTCCGGATCGAACATGGCCCGATCCATCGCGGTCCGCTGATCGGTCAGCCTGGCCATTTCCTGCTCGGCCTTGCGCGCACGCGTGCGCAGATCCTTGTTTCGCTCGCGGGCCTCGGCTGCGGCCCGGCGGGCGTCCTTCTTGTTGCCGCGTTTCTCCCTGGGTGCGGCATCCGCACCGGAACTTTCCCGGGACTTGCTCTGCCCGCGCCCCAGCAGGAGATCACGATAGTCATCGAGGCTGCCGTCGAACTCGCGCGCAGTGCCCTCGTCGATCAGGATCAGCCGGTCCGCCGTCATCTCCAGCAGATGGCGATCATGGCTGACCACCACCACCGCGCCGTCGAACGCGTTCAGGGCCTGGACCAGGGCCTCTCGCGCGTCCACGTCCAGATGGTTCGTCGGCTCATCGAGAATCAGGATATGCGGCGCGTCACGGGTGATCAGGGCCAGCGCGAGGCGGGCCCGCTCGCCGCCCGACAGCTTGCCGACCGCAAGATGCACTTTTTCACCGGAAAACCCGAACCGCCCGAGCTGGTTGCGCACCATGCCCGGATTGGCGTCGGGCAACAGCCGGGCCATATGCTGCAGCGGGGTGTCGGCCGCGACCAGCTCCTCGACCTGATGCTGGGCGAAGTAGCCAACGCGTAGTTTGCTGCTGGAGGTTACGTCTCCAGCCATGGCTTCCAGCTGACCGGCCAGCAGGCGTGCGAGCGTGGTCTTGCCGTTGCCGTTGCGGCCGAGCAGCGCGATCCGGTCGTCGGGGTCGATGCGCAGGCTGAGGTCCGACAGTATCGGCGTGTCGGCGACATAGCCGACGGCCGCGCGGTCCAGGACCATCAACGGCGGGCGCAGCTCCTTGGGACTCGGGAAATCGAACACCAGGCTGGGGTCTTCTGCCGCCGCTGTGATGGGCTCCATGCGGGCCAACGCCTTCATCCGGCTCTGGGCCTGGCGGGCCGTGTGGGCCTTGTAGCGCCAGCGATCGACATAGGCCTGCAGCTTGGCGCGCTTTTCTTCCTGTTTGACGCGCATGGACGCCACCTGGCTGAGGCGTTCGGCACGAATTTTCTCGAACGCGTCGTAGCCGCCGGGATAGAGGCTTATCGCGCCGCCCTGCACGTGCAGGATATGGTCAACCACGTTGTTGAGCAGGTCGCGCTCATGGCTGACCACGACCATCGAGGCGGGATAGGTCTTGAGGAAGGTCTCGAGCCACAGCGCGGCCTCGAGATCGAGATGGTTCGAGGGCTCATCGAGCAGCAGCAGGTCAGGCCGCGAGAACAGCAGCCCTGCCAATGCCACGCGCATGCGCCAGCCACCCGAGAAGGACGACAGCGGCTGGTGCTGGTCGTCTTCGTCGAAGCCGAGCCCAGCGAGAATTCGTGCGGCACGCGCGGGCGCGCCGTGGGCGTCGATCAGCCCCAGCCGCTCGTGGATCACGGAGATGCGCTCGGCGTCCGTCGCGGTGTCGGCCTCGTCCAGCAGATCCACGCGTTCGGTGTCGGCGGCGAGCACCATCTCGAATGGCGTCATCGGGCCACCCGGCGCTTCCTGGGCGACATAGCCGATCTTCGTGCCACGCGGCGTCTCGACCGAACCGTCGTCGGCCTCGAGCAGTCCGGCGATGATCTTCAGCAGGGTCGACTTGCCCGCGCCATTGCGCCCGATCAGCCCCACGCGGCTGCCGGTGGGCAGCATGGCGGTAGCGCCTTCGAGGATCGTCTGGCCGCCCAGACGCGCGGTGATGTTGTTCAGTGTCAGCATGGAAGCGCGGCTGATAGCACACGGCGCGGCGTTACGGAAACCATGCGCCGCGCGCCAGACTCAGTTTCTGGACAGGAATATCTCGTACAGGGTATTCGCCAGTTCCGCCCGTTTGAATGGTTTGGTCAGCAGCGCATCACCTATTTCCGATACACCGGCCTCGGTTCCGATGTCCGGGTCATAGCCAGTCATGAATACGACCCTCAAAGCCGGGTTGATGCGCTTTGCCTCGGCGCAAAATTGCGGTCCGCTAACACCACCCGGCAGAACCACGTCGGATAGCAACAGGTCAATCTCCGTTCCATGCGCATCGAGGACTTTCTGCGCGGCCGCAGCGTCGGACGCTACTTCCACCTGATACGACAATCCTTCCAGGAAATTTCTCACAAACATACCCATGTCGGGATCGTCTTCCAGAACCAGAATTAGTTCCCCGCTTCCGGCCTGCAATACGTCAACCGAACTGGCTTCCTGTTCAGTTGGCCCGCTGCCGCTGCGCGGAAGATACATAACCACATCTGTGCCCTCGCCCGGTGCGCTTTGGATAAAAACACCGCCCCCGGATTGCCGGGCAAAGCCATACACCATCGACAAACCGAGACCGCTGCCGGCCCCGACATCCTTGGTGGTAAAGAAGGGCTCAAATGCATGCGCGCGGGTTTCGTCGGACATACCCGAGCCCGTATCGCAAACCGAAATTTGCACATACTCACCGGTGGCGAGTTCCTCACCCAAGCGCTCGTCGGGTTCGCGATACACCATATTGGCGCAGTGTACGGTCAGTGTTCCGCCTTCCGGCATCGCGTCTCTGGCGTTGATAGCCAGATTCAAAAGCGCGTTCTCGAACTGCCCCGGATCTGCATGGACCGGCCACAGAATTGCAGGCATCTCTTGGACGATATTTACCTGTTCACCAAGGGTTCGGCTTATGAGATTCAACAAGCCGGGAATCAATGTCTCCAACTTGACCGACTGCGGCGCCAATACCTGTTGCCTGGAGAAAGACAGCAGACGTTCGGTCAATTCAGCACCGCGCTTTCCCGCCCGCTCGATCGCCGCGAGTTGGCTGTCCTCGCCCAGTTTGTCCCCCAGAATCTCGGCATTGCCCAGGACAACCGCCAACAGATTATTGAAATCATGGGCGATACCACCGGTCAGCTGTCCGACCGCCTCCATCTTCTGTGATTGATGGAGCTGTTCCTGGGTTTTCTGATGGTCGGTAATATCGGTCGTGATGGTCCCGATACCAACCGTCCGCCCCCGCCCATTCCGGACCGGAAATTTGTTGATGATCATGTAGCGGTCGCTGCCGTCGGCAAACGGGAGTTTTTGACGCCATTCGTTGGGCATATCCGTCGCGAAAACTTCTTCATCCTGGGCCTTGTAGAGTGCGGCATATTCGGGCGAAAAATATTCTCCGGGCGCTGAACCAGTGACCTGTTCGGACGAATATCCGTACCATTCCTCGAATTTTGAGTTCACGAGCTGAAATCGGCCTTCGAGGTCTTTCAGAGAAATCGCCGAGGGTGAGTTTTCGATCATGCCGCGAAAGCGTTCCTCGCTGTCTCGAATGGTCTGCTCGGCCTGCCGGAGTTCGGTGATATCTTCAATCAGAGAATTAAAACCCTCGACCTCTCCAGCTGTGTCGAACTGGGGCACATAGTTGACGCGTACAACACGGGTCTTGCCGTCGGGATAGGACACCTCCTCGACGAAGGAGACATACTCACCTGCCAGGGATTGGTCGACAAATGATCGGAACTTGTCGAGTTCCGCGCCAAAAACATCACCCATCGACTGGCCAATGATCTCCTCAGGGGAACGCGCGAGCCAGGCAGCGCCGGTCTTGTTCATGAAAACGTAGCAACGGTCTGTATCGACGCGTGCAATCCAGACCGGCAGATTATTCGTGACCGTTCGCAGTTGATCCCGGCTTTCGACGAGCTGTCGTTCGGCCATTTCGCGGTCGGTTACGTCACGCAACGATACGAGGATCGCTTCCTTGCCTTCCCAAATAATACGCGCCGCGTTTCGTTCGACCGAAACTCGCGATCCGCCAGATGTCAAAAAATCAACCGAACGCTGCGCGGAAAAATTGCCCTGTAGCAGCTGCCGTCGACGTTCATCGATGTCGGACCGAAATTCTGGTGCGATCAGATTGATTGCCTCCATGCCAACCAATTCCGACGGCGATCCATAGCCCAACATTCGGGCAACAGCATCATTCACAAATATGATTTCTCCTGCGACATGCACAATAATGCCGTCGGGGGAAAGCTCGACCAGTTCACGATATTGCAGCTCGCTTTCACGGATCGCTACCTCGGCCAGCTTGCGGTCTGTGATCTCGTTCTCGAAGGCCTCGTTTGACGCCCGGAGCTCCGCCGTTCGCTCCTGAACCCTCTGGTCGAGCTCGTCGCGCGCCGCGCGGAGAGTTTCCTCGGCAAGCTCGCGTTCCCCAATCTCACTTTGTAGTTCGGCGTTGACTTGCTCGATTTCCGCGGCCATGCGGGCCCGCTCGGTGATATCTCGACCGAGGCCGCGGTAGCCGAGAAAGTCCCCGGCCGCATTGAACACCGGCGTGCCGGATACGGACCAGTTGTGCCGGTCACCGTTGGATCCGATATGGGTAAACCGGAAGTTACGAAACGGCCGGCGCGCGCGGAGAGTCTCCTGATGGCGCCCCCAGATTGCCGGATCGGCAGCTTCTACATCCGCCAATTCTTGCCGGGTTCTGCCGTAGTAGGTCGTCGGATCTACCCCGCCATTGACCTTCCGCATTCCATCCGAAACATAGGTAAACCGCATCTCGGCATCGACTTCCCAAAGCCAATCCGCGGCCGCATCGACAAGGTCGTTGTAGCGGGCCTGCAATTCAGCAAGCATTTCCAATGCGTCTTCGGTGTCAGGGATGGCCATGGGGTATCTGCGCATTTACACCCGTATTGCACGACAATGCGCCAGATCGGCGCAAGGTAGATCATCGGGTTTCAGGTCAAGCGTTCGTCAGAAAATCTATGCATGGTAGCACCATGCAAAGGCCATTCTACTCGGCGCAGACATCCACCTCAATGATACCATCGGCCTAGCCGATACCCGGTTCGAACACCATCAGCCTGGTGTCTTAGGGAATGATTTCGATCCCGTCCGCTACTCCGCCGCTTCGCGGACCTCGAACCCATCGCGGGTCAGGCCCGCAGCAGCCATGGCGTCACCGATACGCGCGATCTCGGCGGCGGGCAGCTTGACCAACGGCGGGCGCACCACGGCCCGGTCCTGGCGGCCCAGATGGACCAGCGCTTCCTTCATGCGGTTGTGCATGTCGCCGAACGGGTCGGCGTAGAAGGCCTCGGTGGCGTGCCACATGCGCTCGGCGACATCACGCGCGGTCGCAAGATCGTCGGCCTGCACGGCCCGGAACAGGGCGACCTGCATGTCGGCGATCACCGAGCCGGCACCCGACAGGAGGCCGTTCGCGCCCATCACGAGGGACGACATCATCCAGGCGGAGTTGGTCGACAGGACATTCACCGGTCGCGGCAGGTTCTGCAGCGCGTTGATGTGACGCGCATGGGCCTGGGGCGGCGACCAGTCCTTGACCGCCTTGATCGACGGGATGTCCTCGGCCAATCCGACCAGCGTGTCGAGGGAATAGGCCAGCTCGTCGCCATACTGGAAGACGATCAGCGGCAAATCCGTGGCGTCGGCGATGGTCTTGAAATGGGCCATGGCCATCTCGGGGCGGTGGCGGATGCCGCCCATGCCCATGGAATGAGGCGGGAAACACAGCAGCGCGGACGCGCCGCCCGCCTCGGCCATCTTCGCGATCTTTGCGGCCTCGTGGCTGCCGTCGGCATAAACACCGTTGATCAGGGGCAGGCTGTCTCCGATCTCGTCCATGGACACATCGAGGATGGCGCGCTGCTCATCGAAGGAGCAGGCGTGGATCTCCGAGGAATGGCCATTCACCGTGACGGCGCTGATGCCGTCCGTGGCGGCCACGAAGGACAGGTGGCGCCGGGTCTCGGCCTCGTTAATCGCGAAATCCTCGTCGAAGGCGAGAATCGCGGCGGGGATCACGCCCGCCGGTGTGTAGTCCTTGAACTGGGTCATCGTCGGCTCTCCCGGTATCGCTTAGCCGTGATCATAATCGGCAAGGGTCGTGCCGTCTTCCACATAGACGGTCCTCTCGTAGCCGTCGGGGCGCCCGTTGGTCAGGGATTCGAGCAGCCAGTCGGCGATGCCCGGATAGATCTGCCCGGCCACCTCGCCCATGGGGTGGAACACGCCCTCGTAGAGCCAGAGCTCGCTCGGCCCGCCCAACCCGGCGCGGAAGGTGGCGATATCGTCGGGCGAGCACAGCTCGTCCATGTCGCCCGCGACCAGCATGTGCGGCACCTTCAGGCCCTTCGCCGCATCGGGCAGATGGGCCAGGCGGGATACGAATTCATCGAACTCGGCCTCGTCGCTGTAGCCGGCCATGTACATGAAGATGCGTTTGAAGTTGGGCTGGGCCTGCTCGAAGATCATGTCGAAGCTGCCGACATTGGCCATCTGGCCGCACACGGCACTGATGCGCGGATCCGCAGCACCGATCAGCACCCCCCAGCGCGAGCCCATGGACATGCCGAAGATGCCGATCTTGTCGGTGTCCACATCGTCGCGGGTGACCAGCCAGTCGACGACCGCGGAGGCGGCCTGCTCGTAATTGTCCTCGGTCTGCCAGGTGCCGTCGCGGTTGCACGCACCCTGCCCCGGCCCGTCGATGGCGCAGACATTCATGCCCCGCGGGATGAACTCGTTGTTGAACGGGTTGCAGACGTCTTCCTTGACCTGGTCCATGCCCGGCAGCGCGATGATCGTCGGCTTGGGGCCGTCACCCGGTGCCTTGTGGAAGGTCGCATAGGCGTTCTGGCCCGGCGCGAACTCGATGGTCCTGGATTCCATGGTCCCGTCGGACCATTCGACGACCTTGTCGTAGCAGCGATAAAGGCCCTCGAACCATTCGACTTTCTGGGCCTGGCCGTGGATCGGGATCAGATGCTGGGCGCGGCCGAAGCAGATCGCGGCGCGATGGTAGAGCTGACGCGCCGTGTACAGCCGCCCGCGGGCCTCGGCGTCCTTGGCCATGCCCTCGAGGACGGCGGCCCGCCTGCCCCATGCCTTGGGGAAGGACCGGCGGCCGGAGACCTTCGAGTAGACCGCGTTCAGATCCTCGAACTTGGTCCCCCGTTCGAGCCGGTTGCCCATGATACCGGGATGCAGGATGTCCTCGTTGTCCGACAACATCAGGAAATTGTCGAAGATCCAGCCCTGATCGGCCCGCAATTGTGGTTTCGGCATGTGTCTCTACTCCCCCATCAATTTCCGGATGTTGGCTCCGGTTTCAAATTCCTTCATAGCCGCGCTCGCGCAGCCGGTCGACCAATGTGTTCACCGCATCCTGGGGCAATCCCAGCCCCGAGAGCACGAACGCGCCCATCTGCAGGCTCGATTCCGCCAGTTCCGGGATCGTCCGCGTCGCGCCTGCGGCATCGAGCACGGCGGCATGTTCGAGATCGCGCGCGCGGGCATAGACCTGCACATCGGGCCAACGCTTGCGGATATCGCGAACGGCCTGCTCGGCGTCCTGCTCTACATCCAGGGTCAAGACGATGGCGCTGGCACGCTCGGCGCCGACTTTGGCCAGCACGTCTGCCCGGCGCCCATCGCCGAAGAAGACCGGCTCGTCATGGGCGCGCAGTTTTCCGACGAGCTCGGAGTCCAGATCGAGTGCCACATAGTCGATCCGCTCCTCGCGCAGCAACGCGGCGATGGCCGCACCGACCCGGCCGTAACCGGCGATGATCACATGATGGCCGATCTCCGCGATCTCGTCGGGCGCGGGTTGGAGTGAATGGAGTGAATGGGCGGCACCGCGCTCCAGCCAGTGGGCGACCCGCGCGCCGGCGATGGCCAGCACGGGTGTCACCATCATCGCCAGCCCGGCGACGATCAGGAAGAATTGCCCCGGCTCGGACGCGATCAAACCACCCGCTACGGCCAGTCCGACCACCAACAACCCGAACTCGCCGGCCTGCCCGAGCAACAGCCCCGTATGGACGGCACTGGAGAGCGGCAGGCCGAACATCCGCCCCAGGATCGTCAGCAGCCCGGCCTTCAGGGCGATCAGGCCGACCACCGACAAAATGATCATCGGCGCCAGTCCGGCGAAGACCTGCAGGTCGATGCTCATCCCGACGGTCAGGAAGAACAGCCCCATCAACAGGCCTTTGAAGGGCTGCACGTCGACCTCGATCTGATGGCGGAACTCGGTCTCGGCCAACAGCAGCCCGGCGAGGAACGCGCCCAGCGCGAGACTCAACCCGGCAGCGGCGGTGGTGGCCGACACACCGATCACCGTCAGCAGGGTGATGGCGACGAAAAACTCCGGCGCGCGGGCGGATGCGGCCAGCCGGAACAGCGGCCGCAGAATGATCCGGCCCAGCACGAAAATCGCCACGGCCGCGGCAATCGCGACCCCGAACCCGACCGCCAGCGCCTCGAGGAAACTGCCACCGGCAGCACCGGTAAAGGCGGATACGAGGATCAGGATCGGCACGACCGACAGATCCTGGAACAGCAGGACTGAGAAGGACGCCCGGCCGACCCTGGTCGAGAATTCCTTGCGCCGGATCAGCTCCTCCACCACCACGGCGGTCGAGGACAGGGCGAAGCTTGCGCCGATGAGGATCGCGGCGTTGAGGGAATTGCCCCAGGCGAATGCGACAGCCCCGATGGCCAGACCGGTGACCAGCACCTGGGTCGAGCCGAGCCCAAGCACCAGGCGGCGCATGGACCAGAGACGTTCGAGAGACAATTCCAGCCCGATCAGGAACAGCAGGAAGACCACGCCGAACTCGGCGAGGACCCGCACGCTCTCGATGTCCGTGATTGCGACGTAGCCGAGAAACGCAAACTGGTCGGCGAACGCGCCCAGGCCGAACGGGCCGATCACGACTCCCGCAAGCAGGAACCCCAGCACCGGGCTGATCCGGACCCGCTGGAACAGCGGAACCAGAATCGCCGCGATCACCAGGAAGACGACGACTTCGCGCAGGAACGGTATGGCGGTCTCGTGCATCGGGCGGAGATCCTTTCCAGCCCAGACTATGACAGTTTCAGCGCCGTTTCACGGTGTCGGGAACGCCCGGTTAACCGTGCTCGGTGTCGATTGAACCCGGTCAGCCGTGCTCATGCTCGGCGATGGTGGTGCCTTCCTCGATATAGGCCGTGTGCTTGTAGCCTGCGGGCCGCCCCTCGTTCAGCGTGGTCTGCATCCAGTCGGCCATCGCGGGATAGATTTCCGCCGAGACCTCGCCCATGGGATGGAAGATACCCTCATACAGCCACAGCTCGCTCGGCCCCGCGAGATTGCCGCGGAAGGTCTCGATGTCCTGGGGCGTGCACAGCTCATCCATGTCACCCGCGACAAGGAGATGGGGCACGGTCAGCTGTTTGGCCACGTCGGGCAGATAGTCGTGGCTCTTCATATGCTCGTCGAAGGCGTCCTCGTCGGTGTAGCCGGTCATGTACATGAAGATGCGTTTGAAGTTGGGCTGGGCCTGCTCGAAGATGATGTCGAAATTTCCGACATTGGCCATCTGGCCGACCACAGCCTTCACACGCTTGTCGGCGGCGCCGACCTGCACGCCCCAGCGCGACCCCATGGACATGCCCATCGCGCCGATCTTCTCGCCATCGACATCGTCGCGCGCGACCAGCCAGTCGATCACGGCGGACGCGGCCTTCTGGTAATTGTCGGCGGTGAGCCAGGTCTCGTTGAAGTTGCACTCACCCTGCCCCGGACCATCGATGCTGCAGATGTTCATGCCACGGATCGTGTAGTCGTTCTCGAACGGGTTGCCGACGTCTTCCTTCAGGGCGTCCATGCCCGGGATGATCAGCACAGTGGGCTTCGGGCCGTCGCCGGGCGCCTTTTGGAAGATCGCGTGGACCTTGTGTCCCGGCGCGAACTCCAGCGAGACCTTCTCCATGGTGCCTTCCGACAGCGCGATCAGCTTGTCGTAGTTCCGATAGAGCGCCCGGTACCAGTCTTCCTTGTTGGGATTGCGATGGACCGGCACCAGATGCTGGGCGCGGCCGAAGCACAGGGCAGCGCGGTGATAGAGTCGGCGCGCGGAGACCAGACGGCCCTTGCCCTCGGCTTCCTTGGCCATCGTCTCGAGCTTCGCGGCCCGCTTCGCCCATGCCTTGGGGAAGGAGCGACGACCGGTAACTTTGGTGTAGACCGCCGTCAGATCCTGCATCATGAAGCCGCGTCCGAGACGCGTGCCCATGATGCCCGGATGCAAGACATCCTCATTCTCCGACAGCATCAGGAAATTGTCGAAAATCCAGCCCTGATCGGCGCGCAACTGTGGTTTTGGCATGTTGGTGTCTCCCTCTCTTGGATTCTGCGTTTTTTCTGCCCCGTTCCTTGCCCGGAGCGGTTTTTCCAAAACTACAATTAACTTCCCTTCACCGCCAGTCATCACGCGCAATAGTTGGGTACCCGACAGTTCCCCGGCATAATCGCGACTTCGACATCGCCCCGGGGACACCCATGACCATCACGACAGAACTCCATCCCGAACTTCACCTGAACCTGGCCCCGCCTGTCGCGACGATCACGATCAATGCACCCGACAACGAGAACCGGCTCAACCCGGACTCACTGCGCAATCTGGGCGCGGTGATCGGTGAATTGCGGGACAGCACCGACATTCAGGTCGTGATCTTCACGGGTGCGGGTGACGAGTGGTTCTCGGCCGGCCTGATGAACCCGGCGATCCGGGCAGCCATGACCAAGGACGAGGTGATCGCCTATGTCGTGGACGGCAACCGGATCTTCGATGAGCTGGAGGCACTGCCCCAGATCACGATCGCCGCGATCAACGGCAAGATCGTCGCCGGGGCGTCCGAACTGGCACTGGCCTGCGACATCCGGATCGCCGGTGAACATTCGACCCTGATGCTGCCCGAGGCCAAATGGGGTGGCTTCCCGGGTGCGGGCGCGCCCCACCGGCTGCCCATGGCCGTGGGCCACAGCCACGCAATCGAGCTTATTGCGTCGGGCAAGGTGATCGACGCCGCCGAAATGGCCCGCATCGGCTTCGTGAACCATGTTCACCCGAAGGGACAGGTCCTGGCGGCAGCGACCGACCTCGCAGAGGCCGTCGGCGCGAATGGCCCGCTGG
>JABIVD010000028.1 GCA_018667335.1 Rhodospirillaceae bacterium | reverse complement strand
AGGTTTGGAACTTTGTCGCGGCGCATGTCGGATACCATTTGTACCCGGTATTTGTACCCGGTTTTCGATCGTAAATCACCAGAAAACAAGGAAAACAATGGGTTATAGTTTTTTGTCGACCCCTCCCCTACGGGATACCAACTTTTCCGGGGTTTATGGCCTCGGTGCCGCGTTTTTCCAGACTAATTCTCATCCTTCAGAATGTGCACCCAGCCTGATCGCACGCGCCGCTCCCCTCAGCTCGCCGCCGCGACGATCTCGCCGAACTCCTCGTCGCTGACCTGGCGGCGGACCGTCTTGATCTTCGCGCGCAGGGCTTCGATGACGGCGGGCTCCTGGCCTTCGGGGATGGTCAGGCCGAGCTCGTCGGCCTTGGCGCGCACCGCCCAGGGCCCGGAATAGTGGCCGAGCAGATTGTGCTGGGTGTTCCCGAAGACCTCCGGCTTCATCGACAGGTAGGACCAGAAGCCTTCCTCGGTCGGCGGCACGCAGTAATGCACTTCCACCAGATGTGAGAAGGCGGTGCGGCCGACGAAGGGCATGGTGTCGGGCATCGGCCAGGGCATGGTCTCCGCGACCAGTTCCGACAGCTCGGTCATCCGGTCGAGCTTGATGCCGCAATCGAGGCCGTAATACAGCTGGATCACCGAGGCGACCTCGGCGAAGCAGGCGATGTGGGCGCGCTCGCCCAGCCCGTTGACGCAGGCGTCGATGATGTCCGCACCGCCCTCGAGCCCGGCATAGAGTGCCGCGGCGGCCATGCCGACATCGTTGTGGGTGTGCAGCGCGATCTCGGTGCCCGGCAGGCGCCGTTTCATCTCGCGGACGACGTAGGTGTATACCCGGTAGATCGCCATGCCGTTGATGTCGTCGAGCCGGATCATGTCGGCACCGGCCTCGACCAGCTTGCCGCAGACCTCGGCCAGCCGGTCGATCGGGATGCGCGTGCAGTCCTGGATCAGGCAGCCGACCTTGCGGTCGGGCCCGGCCTTGGCGCGGGCGTAGGCGACCGAGCCCATGGCCCGGTCGATGGCCTCCTCGATGGTGATGCGCGCGCCCGCCATGGATTCGAACAGGCACATCTGGTGCTCGGAGAAGGAGAAGCACAGGGAGGCGTAATCCGCCCCATGGTCGTAGTTCAGGTCGATCTCGGGCTTGGCCAGCTCCGGGTTCAGGACGGCCGTCGGGTGGACCAGGGCATCGATCAGCATATGCGGGTGGCGCTTCTTGACCTCAGCCATCTCCTGGGGATCGTCATGGTGCATCTGGACCATCGTCACGCCGGCCTCAGACAGCTTGTCGGCGATGCGCAGCACCTGGTCCCGGTCGAGGGATACGCCGGGCAGCTGCCGGCCCTCGCGCAGGGTGATGTCGCAGAGCTGGACCTTGTCGGGCAGGGTCATCTCGGCGCGGATTTCGTCGGCGAAGCAATGCTGGGAGATACGCCACTGGTCGGTGGTGGCTTCGAGCTTGTCGTTAACCGGATAACCGGACATGGCGTCGTCCCCTTTTATATCGGCCCATTGGTGATGGTGTTTGGTCGAGTTTAGCGGATGCCCGGCCGGGCGGAATGACCTAATCTCGACCGGCTTTAAGCAATCAGCGGGTGCATTCCATGGAAATCTTCGTGACCGGCGCGACCGGCTATATCGGCGGTACGGTCTCGGCCAGGCTCATGCAGGCCGGCCACCGGGTCCACGGCCTCGCACGCAACGCCGAACGGGCAGAACGCCTGGAAGAGCACGGCATCACGCCGGTGCTGGGCACCCTCGATGATTTCGATATCCTGACGGCGGCCGCACAATCCGCCGATGCGGTCGTCAACGCCGCGAATGCCGATCACCCTTTCGCCGCCCGGGCGCTGGCGGAGGCGCTTGCGGGCAGCGGCAAGAAGCTGCTGCACACCAGCGGCACCAGCATCGTCGCCGACAACGCCGACGGGCAGCCCGGCGACATCGTCTACCATGAGGACACGCCGCTCGATCCGCTGCCGGAGAAGGCCTCGCGGGTGGCCACGGACCGCATGGTCTGCGACGCGGCCAAAAAGGGCGTGCATGCGGTCGTGATGTGTCCGTGCCTGATCTATGGCAAGGGCCTCGGCGTGCGCCCCGACAGCATTCAGGTCCCGATGTTCATCGACATGGCGAAGGCGTCCGGCGTGCCGCGGCATCTCGGTCCGGGTTTGAATATCTGGTCGAACGTTCATATCGAGGATTGCGCGGACGCCTACATCGCAGCACTGGAACACGCCCCGGCCGGCTCGTACTTCTATGTCGAGTCCGGCGAGGACACGATGCTGGATCTGAACCGCGCGGTCGGTCGCCTGCTGGGGCTCGGAGACCGGACGGAAACACTGCCGCAGTCGGATGCGGCGCGCGCATGGGGGGCGCCGATGGCGCTCGGCATGGGCTCCAACGTCCGCGTGAGTGCCGACAAGGCCCGCGCGATGCTGGGCTGGACCGCCGTGCAACCATCGCTGCTGGACGACATCGAAAACGGGTCCTACGCGGAACACGCAGCTTAAAAACAGGGTGTAGAAACTGCGCTACCCGTTGTTGGCGATCGAATCCAGCCGCCAGACATGGGCGTGCCAGCGCCAGGCGATGAGCGCGGTCGTAATCACGCCGAACACGCCATAGCCGGTCGTGGTGAAGGAATAACCAAAGGCCTCGATCAGCGGGCCTGAAGCCAGCAGGCCCATGGGCAGCCCGTAGATTGCCAGCATCCGCAGCCCCAGCACCCGCGAACGCATGCGCGGGTCGGAGCTCTGCATCAGCATCACCGACAGGGGCACCAGCGCGAGGGTCTGGCACAGGCCGGCCAGCATCAGCACGACGATACCGATCGCCATTGTATCGACCCAGGCGAACACGAGCAGCATCGCGTACCAGCCGAAGGTGAAGACGATCATCATGCGACCGGGCCGGATGGCGCGCCGGTTTGCCGACAAACCGAGTGAGCCGATCAGCGCGCCGAAGGCGAAGCTGGCGGCGAGATAGCCAAGCCCCGCCTGGCCGGTGCCATATACCTCGCGTGCCACGTAAGGCAGGACCCCGCCCATCAGCGGGAAGGCGCAGAGATTGACCAGGAGGGCCAGGGTCATGGCCGCCAGCAGATGCGGAGTGCGCCAGACATAGGCGAAGGAATCCACCATGTCGCGCAGAGGAGACGTCCGTGTCGCTAACGGGACGCCCGTTTCCTGGCCGGTGCTCTCATCACGCGGGCGGCGCGCGGTGCCGAGGGTCAACAGCAGCGAGACCGCATACAGCACGGTGACCGCAGTGTAGGCCGGCGCCATGCCGAGCGTGGCGACCAGGCTCGCCCCGGCCAGTGCGCCTGCGACCCGCGCGGAATCCGTCGTCGTGCGCGACACACCCATCGCGCCCATCAACCGCTTCGACGGGATGGTCTCGCCGACCAGGGAGTAGCGGATCGCGATGTCCGACGGCCGCACGATGCCCATCAGCGCGCCGATGACGAACACCGGCACGGGCCCGAGCGCGTCGAAGTAGATGAACCCGGTCAGCATGGCGGCCTGCACCATGTAGAACGCCCGCATCGAACAGAGAACACTACGCGCGCCGGCGCGATCCCCGGCGACGCCGAACATCGGTGCGACGAGGGTGCCGCCATACTGGAGCGCCGCAAAAAGTGTCAGCAGGAGCACCGAATCCGTCGCGACCAGCACGTACCAGCCGAGGATGAGCGTCTCCATCTCGAACGACCATGACGTCGCGAGGTCCGCCGGCCACTGGAAGCGGAAGCTGCGCACGGAGAACGGCGCCAGTACGGAAACGCGGCCCTCCGTACTCATTGTGGTCGTTCCGGTCGGGGCGCCATGATCGGTTTGCGGGTCAGACGCCGCGCTCTACGCAAACATCGATCAGGTTCGGTCCGGGGTTCGCTATTGCGGCCTCCAGGGCGGCGCGCACGCCGCCCGGCTCGGTCACCCGCGTGGCCGAAACGCCCATCGACTCGGCCATCGTGACGAAGTCGATGGCGGGGTCTTCGAAGTCCATGCCGATAAAGGTCTCGTTGCCGTGGAACGCCTTCAGGCGCTGCTTGATGATCCGGTAGCCCTGATTGTTGAGGATCACGTAGGTCACGGGCACCCTGAGATGCGCCGCCGTCCACAGCGCCTGGATCGAGTACATCGCCGAACCGTCACCCACGAGCGCGACCACGGGGCGGTCGGGCTGGGCGATCTGTACGCCCACCGCCGCGGGCAGGGCCCAGCCGATACCGCCGCTGGCCATGGACTGGTAATCATACCGATCGCGGAAGGGCAGATACTGGAGCAGGTTCCAGGTCGTGGTCAGACCCTCGTTGACTGTGATCGCGCCGGGCGGGAGCGCGTCGGCGATGGTCATCATCAGCCAGTCTGAGCGGATCGGCGTCACGTCGGCGTCCGCGGCGAGGTCCGCCACGCGCCGGGCACGTTTCGCCGACCAGTTGCTGTCCGCTACCGCCGCGAGGCGCGCGTTGGCGGTTTCGGCATGGTCAGACCCGCCCCGAGCCTCGATCACGGGGTTCAGCACCTCCAGGGTCTCGCGCACGTCGCCGCGCACGGCCATGTCGGCGGGATAGTTCTTGCCCATCTCCCAGTCGAACAGCCCGATCTGGACGATCGGCATGCCCTCGGGCAACGGCTCGGTCTCGCTCATCACCGACATCCGCAAGACATCGGCACCCACCACGACCAGCAGGTCATAGTCTCCCAGGATGCCGCGCACTTCGGTCTGGACCCGCGTCAGCGCGCCCATGAAGGCCGGGTGTTCGGACGGGAAGAAGGAGCCATAGGCCGTGGTCTGCTGGAACGCCGGGGCGCCCAGCACCTCGGCGAAGCGCGCGATCTCGTCCAGCGCGTCCGATGTGACCACCTCGTTGCCGGCGAGGATCGCGGGGCGTTTGGCCGCCAGAAGGCGGTCGGCGAGGGCTTCCAGGCCGGAATCCGAGGGCCGCATGGCGGTGTCCACGCGGGTGGGTTTGCCGAGGTCGATGCCCTTGCTGTCGTTCAGCACATCGCCGGGCAGGGAGATGAACACCGGCCCGGTCGGCGCGGTCATCGCCACCTTGCCGGCGCGATGCATGATGCGCGGCAGGTCCTCCAGACGGGTCACTTCCGTCGCCCACTTCACCACGGGCGTCGCGATCGGGACCAGCGGATCGTAGAGTAGGGGTTCCGTCAGGCCGTGGCCCGTCTCCTGCTGGCCGGCGGTGATGATCATCGGCGTGTTGGTGAAGCGCGCATTGTAGAGCGCGCCCATGGCGTTGCCGAGGCCGGGGGCCACATGGACGTTGCACGCGGCCAGCCGTCCCGAGGCGCGGGTGTATCCGTCGGCCATCGCGACGACCAGGGATTCCTGGAGCCCGAGCACGTAGGACATATCGTCCGTGTAGCTCGGCATGGCATTCATGATCGGCAATTCGGTCGTGCCCGGATTGCCGAACAGATGGGTCACGCCCTCGTCGCGCAGCAGCGCCAGGAACGCGGACGCGCCGGTGATTTCGTTCTGCATGATTGTTTCCCCCGTGCTGTTGCGCGTTCGGCGCGCCTTTTCGTGTTGGCCCCATACTAGACCTGTGGGGACAGGGTTCAAACGGCACGCGCGGTATTTCAGCCGCTTCGTTGATGCGCTGTGATAGGTTTCCTCGATTGAACAGGGAGGAAAAGTGATGGTGAACCAGGAGGTTATTGCGGGCGTGTCGCCCGTTGACCCCGATGCGTTGCGCGAGGAAGTCAAAGCCAAATACCGCGAGGTTGCGGTTGATCCCCACGGGGAGTTTCATTTCCACACGGGTCGGCCGCTGGCGCGCCGGCTTGGTTATGACGACGCGATCGTCGATTCTCTGCCCGATGCGGCCGTAGAATCCTTCGCCGGGGTTGGCAATCCGTTTTCGCTGCAGCCGCTGGGGCCGGGTGAGAAGGTTGTCGATATCGGATCGGGAGGCGGCTTCGATTGTTTTGTCGCCGCGCAGCAAGTCGGCCCCGAAGGCCAGGTCGTTGGCATCGACATGACCGAGGAGATGCTCTCCAAGTCTCGCCAGACAGCCGCTGAAATGGGGTGCGACCAGGCCAGTTTTCGCGAAGGCCTGATCGAGGAGATGCCCATCGAGGACGGCTGGGCCGATGTCGTGATCAGCAACGGCGTGATCAACCTCTGTCCTGACAAGGCGCAGGTGTTTGCCGAAATCTACCGTGTCCTGAAACCCGGTGGGCGGCTGCAATATGCCGACATCGCCAATGGAAATCCGGTGCCGGAGGCAGCCGTCGCCGACATTGATTTATGGACGGCTTGAATTGCTGGTGGCGTTCCGTGTGAAGGCTGGGTAGCGATGATGGAAGAGGCGGGTTTCGTGGATGTGCAGGTCGGTCCGCCGGTCGATACGTTCGCCGATGCCGGCGGGGAGGGGAATGCCCGCGCGTTTGCCGTGTTCGGCTACGCTTTTTTGGCGCGAAAACCCGCTTAAAGACCTGGGTTGGGAGTTTGCTGTCGCGCCAGGTGCGACCGAATTCCATCGATCCCAAAATTACGGCATAACGTAAACATGCGGCTCGCTTCCTGATATGAAGCGGGCCGATATGTTTGTGCTTTCGGGGATTCGGTGATGGGCAACATTTACGACTATCTCATCGTTGGGGCCGGTTCGGCAGGTTGCGTGATGGCCAACCGGCTGTCGGCGAAATCTGGCAGCCGGGTGCTGCTGCTCGAGGCGGGCCAGGACACAGCCCCCGGGCGTGAGCCCGCGGACGTACTCGACACCTATCCCATGTCGTATTTTAATCCCGCCTATGCCTGGCGCGCGCTGCGCGGCCATACGCGACGCCATGACAATTCGCCGGCCGGTCCGTTCCGCCAGGGCCGGATCATGGGGGGCACGTCCTCGATCAACGGCATGGTGGCGCTCCGGGGCACGCCGATGGACTACGACGAATGGGCCGATCAGGGCGCCGAAGGCTGGAGCTGGGACGAAGTGTTGCCCTATTTCCGCTGCCTCGAGAACGATATTGATGCCGATGGTGATGGCGGCGAGGCCCACGGCAAGGACGGGCCGATCCCGATCCGCCGGGTGTCGCGTGAAGAATGGCCGCCCTTTGTGAACAGTGTCGATAGCTGGAGCCGCAACCGCCAGGTCGCGCCGATCCATGACCTCAACAGTGAATTTCGCGAGGGCGTTGGTGCCCTGCCGCTGAACCGGTTTCCTGACAAGCGCGCCTCGACGGCCATCTGCTATCTCGATGCCGCAACCCGTGCGCGCAATAACCTGACGATCGTGACCGATGCGCATGTCGAACGCCTGATGACGGAAGGCGCCCGGGTGACCGGAGTCGCAGCCACGGTCGACGGCGCCCCGCAGGAATTTTTGGCGCGTGAGGTGATCGTCTGCGCCGGCGCGCTGCAATCTCCGGAGATGCTGTTGCGTGCGGGCATCGGGCCGGCTGCCCAGTTGCGGGCTTTGGATATGAAGGTCACCGCGGACCGGGTCGGTGTAGGAGCTAATCTCCAGAACCATGCCGTGGTTTATCTGGTGGCCCAACTGCGTCGCGACGCCGCCCAGCCCGCGGCGATGAAGTCCCATTCGACTGCGACCGAGCGCTTCTCCTCGGGCGTTGCGGGCTGTGGCCCGCTCGATATGAGCATGTCGATCTCCAGCAAGATCGGCTGGCACGCCCTGGGGCGCCGGATCGGGGCGCTGGTGCCGACCCTGCTCAAGCCCGCCTCACACGGCGATGTCACGCTCTTCCGCGACGGCGCGGGCATAAGTCGGCGGATCGAGTTCAACTATCTCAATGACGAGCGCGACCGTCTGCGCTTGAACGTCGGTGTGCGCCACGCCATCGATATATTGCTTTCGCCTGAGGTGCGCCCGCTTTGGCGCTGCGCCTATCCGGTCTCGCGCCCGAACAAGATGCGCGCCCTTAACGACATCAACCCGCTCAACAGCCTGCGGGCCAGGATTTTGGCCGGAATGTTCGATGTGCTACCGGCGGTGGGGCGCCCGATCCTGGCGGGGCTCTCGGAGCCCGGTGTCGACATCGCCGCACTGGCCACCGATCCCGAGGCACTCGACGAGACCGTCACCAAGAGCATTGCCGGGGTGTTCCACCCCGCGGGCACCTGCCGGATGGGCGCAGAGGATAACCCCGCAGCGGTGACCGACGCGGAGGGGCGTGTCTATGGCGTCACCGGCCTGCGCGTGGTCGACGCGTCCCTGATGCCGAGCCTGCCGCGCGGCAACACCAATATTCCCACGATCATGATGGCGGAGAAAATTTCGGCGGGGATGTTGGCAACCACTTAGCCGCGCCGTTTGCCCGAGGTCATCGTCGGTCTCGCCGATCAGCGCATCGACGCGGATGCCGGACGTCCACCGCTACGCCGCAATCGTGCGGCGGCGAATGTTCGCTATTACCGCCGGCGTGTTTTCGCGACATACGGTTGTATGCGGACACCAAGGGCGTGTTTAACAGTAATTTAAACAACCGGAACAAGAATGAAGGAGCACAAGTAGGGCGGGAGCATGAGAGTCGTGTTCGCGTGTAGGGAGATTGGTTTTGGGCAAGGTCCTGACATTCAAGGCACCGGAAGTTGTGGATTTCGAACATCGTTTTTTCGGTTCGTTTCCGGACGCCAATTTCCGCATCGACGAGGGTGAGGGCCTGCCGGTCTATTCCTTCGGACTTGGTCAGCAACAGGTGGCCCTGCCCTTCGCCGGGATCAAACGCGAGTTTACCCTCCGCGAATACGCGCACGACGCGGAGATGCTCAATACGATTGAACGCGGGCTACGGTTCGTCAGCCTCCTGCGTATCGGCGATTCGATTCCCCCGGAGGTCCTGACCGGAGACGCATCCTGGGAGCCGAGTGAGATCCACAAGGAAAGCGCACGCAGGCGAATTGGCGCACAGATGGTGGGTTGGAATACCGATCAAATCACCCCGCTATCCGATCCGATTGGCATGGAAAAATTCATCGCCCAGCATGTCAACGACATCTCCGTCAAAAAAGCATTGGCCAGCATGGCCATCGAGCTTGGCCTGGAGGGCGATCCCGACGGAATTGTTGCGGGAGTGATGGCAGATGCAGGTTTGGAGCTTTCGTATATCGAAGCCTTGCGCGAACGCTACTTGGCGGTGCGCCGAGTGGCGGAGCGTCTGCAGAAATTGCGCCGTGAGTTTGCTCATCGCTCCAATATCATGGCCGATGTGGACCCGGTCTCGCGTCTGATTTCCATCCCGATCCGTTCTCTCGGGATGAATCTGATCGAAGTGGACGCACGACTCGCGAGCACCAAGTCCCTGTTCAGTGATTTCGAGTTCCACCGAACGGCAATCCGCGATATTCGCGACGAAATGCACACCCGGCTCAATCCTTGGGACGACATCATCAGCAACTGGAGCCGGTTGGGGGGGGATATTCCAGACCCCTACACGGTGATACCCCTGCTGCGAGATCTCTACAGGTTTCTGGCGCCGCGGTTTATGCCGGCCGACACCTGGGCCCTGATCCTTGCCAAGGATAACGCCCTCGACGACCGGGGAAATCTTGGGAAGGTCGTCACTTGGTATGAGCGCGACACCGCCTGAGTAGACTTGTCCGCCCATCATGGGCTGACTAACGTGACACTTTCCCCGACAGGAGGTGCGCGTGCCCGGTGTGATCGATACCCGTCTTGCAGAACTCGGAATCGAGTTGCCGGTCCCCCAGAAGACTCGTGTGGCGAAAATTCTTCCCGCAATGATCGTCGGCCGCCTGCTTTATGTGTCCGGCATGGTGCCGCAATGGAACGGCGAGCTACGGTTCGTCGGCAAGGTGGGGCGTGAATACACGCTCGAAGAGGGGCAGGCGGCGGCACGGCTGTCGACCCTCAACGTGCTCGCCCAGGCCCGCGAGGCGCTCGATGGTGATTTGGATCACATCACGCGGGTGGTCAACCTGAAAGGCTATGTCAACGCGATGCCCGATTTCACGGCGATTTCGGCCGTGGTCAATGGCGCGTCAGAGGTGATGATCGACCTGTTCGGTGACGCCGGCCAACATACGCGGACGGCGCTCGGTGTCACGGTCATGCCGTTCGATGTGGCGACCGAGGTCGAGGCGATTTTCGAGTTGTCGTGACCCGCGTCGATCGGCGATGTCGATAGTTGGGAAGTATATCGCGCTGGCCGGTGTTTATGGAGTGACCGTGTTAACTTGCGCGGCGCCTGTCGCGAGTTTTAACGCGCAGCTTTCCAGTCCCGTTCCAACGCAGAATCGGCTATCGAGATGAACATGTTCGGACCATCCAATATTCGTTCAACGCATGTGCTTCTGTGCGCCACGATGGCTGTGGGCCTGACATTGGGGTTCCCGGCAGGCATCCAGCCTGCAGATGCGCAGGACCGCGCCGTCAATCTGGTTTCCTCCGGCTCGGTTGATCTCGCGGAGGGCACGGTCACCCTGCCACTCCAGGTGGGCCGTATGGGAAGTGGCGAAAGCGTCTGGTACGTCCTGCTCGATACGAGTGATCGGGACGCGGCCGCACGGCTCGGCATCAACTGGTCGGGCAAGCTCGCCAATGCTGGAGTGGGTCGCGCGGTCCGCGAGGCTGAAATTTCGCCGGATGGTGAGCTGGTGTTCGATTCCGGGACGGTCGATTTTCTGCCTGAACGCCGGGTCCAGCCAGGTCCGGACCACGCACCGTTTCCGCCGGCCGCAGCCTCGCCCGGGTCAGTCGGCGATGAGGACTATTCGCCGCTCGTGCGGGTCACCAATGGCGGCGGATATATTTTCAACGCGCCGGTTGTGGCATTCGACGTGGCGGCTGCGGCCCTCGATCGTTTCTGTGATGGAGACCCTGATCATGGGCTGGTCCATGACAAGGTGGTCCGCATCTGCCCGCGCGACGGCACGGTGACACTCCAGTTAACAAGCGGGTTTTCCGGCGGCAAGCGTATCGAGTATATCTCCAGCGAGGCCAATGTGGCGCTGGTTGCTGCGCTCGAGGGCGCGACCTTTGCGCCGCGTCTATCGGATGTACCCGCGGACCAGGGTGATGCCGCGTGGAGCGCCGTCGAGCCGATCTACGTGGTGATCAACGGCGTGACAGGGGCCTCCGAGCCGGCCCGACAGGGGCTCACGAGCGCGCTGGCCGATGGTTTGGTGCCACTCAATGTAACCGGCGACGTGCCGACCCTTGGTGAGGGTTACAGCCCGCTCTGGGCCTCCCATCCTGTGCTCTGGGCCGACGACAGCCTTGATCGGCGGCGACTGATCACCAGTGAGGCGGCCGTGTGGGCCCTGGTGGCCGCGGGCCTTGTTCACGGGCCCAACGGCGGGGCGGTTGGATCAGATGGGATTCTGGTAAACTGCCCCGTGATTGCGCGTCTGGACTAAAACGCTGGGAGGGGTGTCCGTGTCGACCTGGACCGAGACAACATTGACGACCTGGGGCCGATCCCGCTTTGCCCGATCTTCGACCACCGCGCCCGCTGACGAGGCGGGGCTGCGCGAGGCCATTCGCGAAAGCCACGCGCGGGGCGTGATCACCTATGGCGGCGGGCGCTGCTACGGCGATGCGTCGCTCGATGATGGCGGGCAGACGATCCTGACGTCGGCGCTGAACCGGATCGTTTCGTTTGATGCTGAAACGGGCAACATCGTATGCGAGTCCGGCGTCGATTTTGCGTCACTCCTCTCGCGGGTCCTGCGCGATGGCTACTGCTTTCCGGTGTCCGCAGCCACCGCCAGCGTGACCGTGGGCGGCGCCTTCGCCAACGACATTCATTCCAAGAACCACCATCGGGTCGGCAGTTTCGGCGATCACACATTGTGGATCGATCTGATGCTTGCGAGCGGTGAACTGGTCCGCGCATCACGCACGGAAAATGCCGATATCTTCCATGCGAGCCTGGGCGGCGTGGGTCTGACGGGGACGGTGATGCGGGTGTGTTTCCGGTTGATGCCGGTGCCGTCGAACTCCGCGGATGCCCAATACCGTCCGATGGCGAATGTCGATGAGATGATCGACACGATCGACGGGTCGCGCGAAAGCCATGAATTTCTGTTCGGGTGGGTTGATGCCATGGCGACGGGCAAAGACCTTGGACGGGGCTCCCTGGAGTTGGCCAATCTCGCGCCGGATGATGTCGGGGTGGCGCCGGAACCGGCGACAAAGCGCATTCGCTTCGAGCCGCCGTCCGCCGCATTGCACCCAGCCATTCTGCGACGCATCACGGATCGACGGTTCCGGAAAATGCCGGCGGCCGGGTGGGGCGCGCGCGTCAACCTGCGCCCGTTCCTGTTTCCAATCGACAACATCGTCGGGTTCAACCGCATTTACGGAAAGCGCGGGTTCTATTCGATCCATACGGGCTTTCCGCGCGAGACCCAGCGCGCTGGGATCGTCGCCGTGATGGAGGCGATCACCGCGGCGCGGGCGGGCTCGTTCGCCGCCGTCATGAAGCCGATGCGGGGGCCGGGTGAGGGCCTGTTGTCATTCCCCATGGAGGGCATGGCCTATGCGATCGATCTGCCCAGGCGCACGGGTGTCGAGGCGCTGCACAAGGAGATCGAGCGGATCACGCTGGATCATGACGGGCGGCTGTACATCGCCAAGGATGCGCTGATGACCGCCGAGACGTTTGCTGCGATGTTCCCGCGCCTCGACGAATTCCGCGAAGTTCTGGCCCGGATCGACCCCGACGGGCGGTTTCAATCGGACATGGGGCGGCGGCTCGGCCTGCATCCCTAGCCGGCGCTATCGCCGCAGCTAACGGGCATTTGCGAAGCACCTGCGACGCATTATGCTCCGCGCATGAACGCGAAGACTCCCGACGATCCGGCGACGATGCCCGCACCGCTCGCGCTGCACCGCGAGAGCGTGCAGCCGGACTGGATCGACTATAACGGCCACATGAATCTGGCCTACTACATGCTGGCCTTCGATCACGCGACGGACGCGTTCTTCGACTTTGTGGGCCTGGGCGAGACATACCTGAGGGCCAACAACGCCTCGACCTTCACCCTGGAGGGGCATATCACGTACGACAGGGAGCTAATGGCCGGGTCGCCCATGCGTTTCGAGACCCAGCTGCTGGCACATGATGCCAAGCGTCTGCACTACATTCATTTCATGTATCACGCCGACGAAGGCTATCTCGCCTCGACGAATGAACTGATTAGCCTGCATGTGGATATGACGGCCCGAAAATCGTCCCCGATGCCCGAGAATGTCGTTGCACAACTCGACGCGGTCGCGGCGACCCATGGTAAACTTCCGCGTCCGGAACAGGCCGGGAGGGTCATTTCCATTGTCCGCTAATGCGACCGCCGATGCATCCCTTGAGGCGTCCGTTAACGCACGCGTAAAGGGGCACCGCCAGATCGGCACAGTGCGCGAGATCGCCGAGCGCTGGGGTTTGGCGGGACGGCTTTCGCGCGCCGCTGACAAGGGACCGGCTTTCCGTGAAATGCTCGATTGTGCGGTGGTGATCAGCCGCCGCGCACGCACGCTGGCCGGTGCTGCCTATGCGGCCGAACGGCGGATCGTGCTCAACGCCCGGCTGTTGGAAAATGGCTGCGAGGAAGACCGCGATGCGACCTTCCTGCATGAATGCGCCCACGTGCTGGCGGATCTGTTCCACGAACGCCCCTGTCGCCATGGCGACCCCTGGCGTGAGATGATGCGCCTGCTCGGCGAGGTGCCGGACGTGCGTCATCGCATCCCGTATTTGTCGCGTGAGGCCAATGCGAAAATCGTCTGGCGCTGCACAGGTTGCGCACAGGCGTATCATTATGTGCGTCGTCCCCGGCGGCGCCTCAAGGATTGCTACTGCGCCGACTGCGGGCCCGTTCGGGGCCGCCTGCGCGAGGAAACACCCCAATGAACAAGCCCAGTACCGAAGGCGGCGGCGCATCAACGGAGCTGCGAATAACCGTCTGGCAGTTCGTCCGGATCATGGTCCAGCTCGAGACGGTGGCCCGTGCGCGTGGCCGCGCAAAGGCGCCGACGGTTTTCGCCGACTGGCGTTCCGCCTGGACCGAGATCGATCGCACGCTGACGCGGCTGGCCGACAGCGATGCGGACGCATTTTCCGACCTGATGATGAACCAGGAGGTCGTGGTCCGTTGCCGCGACCGCAACCAGGTCAACGAGGTCACGCGGGCGATCGAGAATGTGATGAACCAGCTCGACCAGCAGATCCGGGCTGTGCGTGGCGAAGCGAAGGCGGAAGAGGAGCTGCGCTTCGAGCGCCGGGAGCTCAACGCCCTGCTGAAACACATGCGCAAGACCGGCCGTGGTGGCCCCGCCGCGCGGTCGACCGCCGCCAAGGCTGCTGCGACGCGCGCGGCCGGTGGGCCGCCGAAGAACGCTAGTCCGCCGCGTCGCGGGCGCGGGCGGAAAGGCTAGCCGAAAACGCGGCGACGGCCTCTTCGATGGTTCGCGACCGGTTGGCGGTCTCGCGGGTCTCCGACGCCAGGGAAGAATCTGCCAACAGATCGAATATTTCCGCCGCACCTTCATGGATCAGCGGCGTGAGCCCGACATCGGCAAAGGTTCTGGCGATCTCCAGCATTTCGCCCGACCAGCGCTCGGCGTCCGCGGCCAGCCAGGGCACCCGGCCTTCCATGCGTTCCAGCGTCTGGGGTTGCGCGTCTGCGAGTTCCCGGCGGAGTTCGGATGCCAGGCCCAGTTGCGCCGCGCCCACCAGCACCAGCGTTTCGAGCGTCATCGCGCCCTTGTTCAGGGCCGCATAGCACATCTTGATGGCCGAGGCCGCGCCGACCCCGCCATCGAGGGTCCGGACGATCATGTCCGGGCGGGCGAGAACTTCGAGGCGCTCGGGCCGATCACCGCTGACATACAGGCGCGGCGGGTTCTTGCGTCCCGGTGGCATGCCGATGATGCCGCCGTCGATATAGTCGGCTCCGGCGGTCTCGATAATGTCGGCGATGGTCCGGCTCGTCGCCGGCGCGATCGCGTTGCAGTCGGCGAACAGGGGCGTGGCACCGGTTGAATTCATCAACGCGGCGACCCCGGTCGCAAATTCCACCGCCGCGGAGGGCGGCATCACGGACATCAGAAGGTCGACCCGCCCGATCAGGCTCGCGAGGTCACCGGCATCCTCGATCCCGGCATTGGCCGCCAGTCCCCGGGACCGCTCGCTGCGCCCGTCCAGTGCCGTCAGGACCGTGAATCCGCCTTCGCGCAGGGTGCGGCCGACCGCGTGGCCCATGTCGCCGGTGCTGACAAGTCCGATGGTCTGGATCGACATATCCGTGTTCCTTCAAGGCAATGCCGCCACAAGTCGGCCGACATGATTGATTTTCGCCGCCCGGCGCTGTTACATCGCGCTCATCCTAACATTGCAGCAATCGGACGGGGACAGAGTGATGGCGACGGACAGACTGGTGGAGCCCGCTTGGCTTGAGGAACATCTCGACGATCCCAATGTGGTGATCCTGGAGTTCAACTGGACCGGCACGGAATCCTACGATGTCTGGCACATTCCCGGCGCCCATGGCTTCTTCTGGAAAGACTTTCTGTGGGATGACGATATCCGCGACTTCCCGTCACCGGAACTCTTCGCCAAGCGGTGCGGTGAACTCGGCATCACCAATGACACCACTGTCGTCTGCTACGGCGACCCGGTGCAGTTCGGCACCTATGGCTGGTGGGTGTTCACCTATCTGGGCCACAAGGACGTGCGGCTGCTGAACGGCGCACGCGTGTTGTGGGAGAAGGAGGGCCGTCCGACCACGACCGACGTTCCCACCCCGACAGCCGCGACCTACACGCCGGGGGCGAGCCGCAACGACCATATGCGGGTGCGTTTCTCCGAAATTCTCGAACGTCTCGACGACGTGAAGGCGGGCGGCAAGACGGCGCTGATCGATCATCGCTCGCCCGAGGAATATCGCGGCGAGCGGGTCAACATGACCGGTGCGCCCAATGTGGGCGCGGAGCGCGCAGGGCGTATCCCTGGCGCAAAGCATCTCTATTTCGACGAGTTGCTGAACGACGATATGACGTTCCGGGATGAAGCAGAGCTTCGTGGCCTGCTGGAAGGCGTCGGCGCCACGCCCGACAAGGACGTGATCTCCTACTGCCGGCTCAGCCATCGCGCGACCCTGTGTTACTTCACCATGACCCAACTGCTCGGCTACGACAGCGTGCGCAGCTATGACGGCTCCTGGACCGAGTGGGGCAGCCTTGTCGGAGTGCCGATCGAGAAGTAGGCCTTGCCGGTATCGGTGTCGGGCTTAGTTGATCAAAAGAAACAATCCTTCGGGGGAAGACCAAGATGACGTTGAGTGGACCGGGCGTGGACAAGCATCCGCATATTTTCGAGGCGGGTGAGATCAAGGGCGTGAAGTTGCCCAACCGCAGCATCGTCTCGCCGATGACGCGCACCAGCGCGACCGAGGACGGTATCGTCACCGACCAGATGGCTGAGTACTACGCCCGTTTCGCGCGCGGCGGCTGGGGCATGGTGATGACCGAGGGCGTGTATATCGATCTCAAATACAGTCAGGGTTACACATTCCAGCCGGGCATCGCGACAGACGAGCAGGCGGAAAGCTGGCGCAAGGTCGTCGACGCGGTCCACGCCGAGGGCGTACCGATCTTCATGCAGATCTTCCATTGCGGGGCGATCAACCAGGGCAACAACTGGGTCGAGGGCTCGATTTCCGCGTCCGCCGTCACACCGGTTGGTGAGCAGATCCCGCGCTATCGCGGAGCCGGCACGGGTTTCCAGACCCCGCGCGAGATCACCCGGGACGAGATGGCCGAAGTGGTCGAGAGCTTCGGGGCCGCCGCGCGACGGGCTGCCGAGCTCGGCTTCGACGGGGTCGAGGTGCATGGCGCCAATGGTTACCTGCCCGATCAGTTCCTGACGGTGCACACGAACCTGCGCGAGGACGAGTATGGCGGCCCGATCGAGAACCGGGTGCGTTACCACTGCGAGGTGATGCAGTCGGTCCGAGACGCCGCCCCGGACATTCCCGTGGGCGTGCGTATCTCCCAGACCAAGGTCAACGATCTGACCTATGTGTGGCCGGGTGGTGACGACGACGCGAAGGTGATCTTCTCGTCGATCGCGGCGACCGGCATCGACTTCTTCGACTGCAGCGCCCATCTGGGCCTCGACCATGTGTTCGGCACGGATCATTCCCTGTCGGGTCTGGCGCGGCGGTATTCCGGCCTGCCGGTGTTTGCCAATGGCAAGCTGCATGACCCGGCCTTGGCGGAGCGCGCAATCATTGAGGAAGAGGGTGACTTCGTCGCCATCGCCAAGGGCGCGCTGGCCGATCCGGAGTGGCCCCAGAAGATCGCAGCAGGCGCTGAACCCCACGGCTTCAACCCGGGCATGGTGATGCCGTTTGCGACGATCGACTGCAACGAGGCCTTCTGGGCCGAGAACCCGACCGGCATTCCGGCAGCGCCGATCGAAGCCCGCGACGGGGTCGAGAGCTGAACGTCTCTCGCGCCATAGGCATAGAGTTACAGAAGTAGAAAAGGGCGCCTCTGGGCGCCCTTTTTGATGGATATCGGCCGGGCTACTCCGCCGCGTCGCGTCCGTCTTCGACACCGGCCTCGAAGCTGACGCCGATCCCGCGCAGCTTCTCGAGGGTCTCGTCGCCGAACTTCGCGGCGAGGCGGTCCGCCTCGACCTGCGGGTGGTCGATGTCGTTGAAGGATTCCTCGGAATCGCCGTTGATCCAGACCAGCAGGCGGGCGGTCTCGTCGCTGACATTCTCGAACCGGCGCACCACCCCTGGCGGCACGGCGACCATGTCGAGGGGGTCGAGGAACAGCTCATTCTCGCCCTCGTCGCCCCACTGAATTTTGAACCGGCCGTTGAGGCAGAAAAACGTCTCGCGGGTGAACTGATGGGCGTGGAGCAGGGGGCCGTCGCCCGGCGGGCATTCGGCGATGACCACGCTCATCTTGTCTTCGGTGATCACAGCGGGGTTCTGGGCCATGGGCCCGCCCTGGTTCTCCGGCGACATCAGCAGATACAGCGAGCGCGCCGTCATCATCTCGTAGACTTCCTTCGGGATGCCCACTTCGGCGTCGTAGCTGCTGCTCTGGGGTTTGATCTTCTTGAAGCGCGCGACCCGCGCCTCCATTTCCTTGGGTGTGAAATTCGTGGTCTTCATCGGTTTCCCCTTGCTGCTTTCATCGCAAATAGTTCGGCCCGCCTTCAGGGGCGGTTCGGGGGAAGCCTAAACCAAAGCCCGGATCGGCGGGAGTCGCGATCTGGTTTTCGCAGCTATGCGCTACAGGGTTATAGGGGCCTGCGTTTCCGCTACTCGAACCGGGTCTCGGCACTCGGGCGGAAATTCTGCCAGGCAAACCAGTAGGCGATATGCCCGGGCAGGCGCGAAAGAGTCTCGCCCGATCCGGAAATCAACTCCGCCTCGGTAATCCGCCAGCTCCCGTCCATTGCAACAAGATTCTCTGCGTCACCCGCGGCCGGTGAAAATTCACGCCCGCCCGTCTCATACGCGCGGACCGTGCGGGAGCCGGAGTCGCCGACGAGGACAATTGGGCGGCCGTCGATCGTGTCGTTCAGGACCGGCGTGTCCTCGAACAGTTTGAGCGCCCAGGCCTTCTCTGCGTCGCCCATGCGCAGCGCATAGACATAGTCCTTGGCCGCGAGGCGGGTGTCGTTGACCCGTGCCGGGAACATCAGGTCGGGGCTGTCGAAATAGGGCGCGTAGGGTTTGCCCGGCGTGTAGTCGCGGTCGAAACCGGTGTCGAGGGACAGCACCGTCGTGTCCGGATGGCGGGCATACCATTTTGCCCAGCTCGTGATCGCAACCGGGCGTACCTTGAGTGCGATGTCCGAGCCGACCAGCTTGCCCGCGACGGGTTTGCCCGTGAACTGGTTCCACAGCGTGTCGGTTTCCCGGTCGAACATCAGTTTGTTGGAGCGATACAGAAAACCCGACGAGCCGAATTCGAACGGCGCGTCGCGGCCCGCCACGTCGGTCTCGAACAGGATGCCCGAGCCGCAGAGCGTGCAATAGGCGAGCGCGACCGGCACGCCGCCGATCACATCGTTGAACATCTCATGCCAGTCCAACATCCGTAGCGGATAGGCGCGGGTATCACCGTTGATCTCCACGCCGAACACCAGCTCGTCGGGGGTGATGTAGTCGGCCTCGGCGGGCGGGACCAGCTTCGGATTGACCAGGGCGGGAATGCCGTCCTTGATGACGCCCCCCCAGCTGATTTCCTCGAGCCGGATGGTGTGGGGGATGCCCGCATAGAGGAACGCACCGAGGTTCGGGTCGATGTGGGAATAGACCCAGGATTTGTATTCGTCGAAGCCCTCGAACGGGATGATGTCGGGCCGGGCTTCCTGCCACAGCATCCAGTCATTCCAGCGGTTGCCGTGATCCTCGCCGGTCAGGATCTTCAGGGCATCGACGATCGACCAGGGGTCCTGTCCCAGAAACCGGAGTGACTGAATCAGCGCCGGCACCACGTCGGTATTTCCCCTGTCGACCAGGCGGGCCATCACGCCGTTGCGCTCAAGCGTGCCGAGCTGAAGGATCTGGCGGGACAGGTCCTGAACCTCGGCGTTGCTGAGTTCAGAACCCGGGACAGGCGGTGCGTTGCCCTGTGACAGGGATGGCGCGGCAGATGCGAGGAGTATCGCACCCGCGAGGGACGCGCTTTTAAGCGTATGTGACAGGCTTTGCATGATCTCAACATATGGCGCGTGTGGGGCCGGGCGTAATCACATTATCTTGGGTGTGGGACGGAACAATGGCGCAAACGCAGCCTTTTGGCGGGGGTTCGCCATGCGAACCCTGGCGGGGTTGCGGAGGCCCGTCGCCCTATGTGCGCGCATTCCTGTGTGCAATAGTTTCGCAATGATGCCTTTCACGGGCGCCGCCCGACGGCCTGAACGAAACGCCCGAAATACAGGAGAAGAAGATGCCCGAAGCCTTTATCTGCGACGCGGTACGCACACCATTCGGACGCTATGGCGGATCCCTGTCGAGCGTGCGGACCGACGATCTCGGCGCCATCCCCTTGACCGCGCTGATGGAACGCAATCCCGGTGTCGATTGGGACAAGGTTGATGAGGTCTACTACGGCAACGTCAATCAGGCGGGCGAGGACAATCGCAACGTCGCGCGCATGTCACTGCTGTTGGCCGGCTATTCTTCCGATGTTCCCGGCGCGACCGTGAACCGGCTTTGCGGTTCCGGGCTGGAGGCGCTGACCGCCGCCGCCCGCGCGATCCGCACCGGCGAGGCCGAATTGATTGTCGCCGGCGGGGTCGAGAGCATGTCGCGCGCGCCCTTCGTCATGCCCAAGGCGACCAGCGCCTTTTCGCGCGCCGCCCAGGTCGAGGACACGACCATCGGCTGGCGCTTCGTCAATCCGAAGATGAAGGCGGAATACGGCATCGATGCGATGCCCGAGACGGCGGAGAATGTGGCCGAGGAGTTCCAGATCTCGCGCGCCGATCAGGACGCGCTGGCCTTCCGGTCTCAGGCGCGGACCAAGGCGGCCCAGGAACGCGGGCGGCTGGCGAAGGAAATCGTCCCGGTCTCCGTCAAGCAGCGCCGCGGCGACCCGATCATCGTCGATACGGACGAGCATCCGCGGCCGGACACGGATATCGAGACGCTGGCCAAGCTGCCGACCCCGTTCCGCGAGGGCGGCACGGTCACGGCCGGCAATGCCTCGGGCGTGAATGACGGCGCCTGCGCCATGATCATTGCCTCCGAAGAGGCCATCGAGAAGTACGGCCTGACCCCGATCGCCCGCGTTGTCGGGACGGCGACGGCGGGCGTTCCGCCGCGGATCATGGGCTTCGGCCCGGCCCCGGCGACCCACAAGCTGCTGGAGCGTCTTGGTCTCAAGATCGGCGACATCGATGTCATCGAACTGAACGAGGCCTTCGCGGCCCAGGCGCTGGCGGTCACGCGTGACCTCGGCCTCGCCGATGATGCCGAGCACGTCAATCCCAACGGCGGGGCGATCGCGATCGGCCATCCGCTCGGCGCCAGCGGCGCGCGTTTGGCGACCACGGCGGCTTACGAGCTGCAGGAGCGCGATGCGCGCTACGCGCTGTGCACCATGTGCATCGGTGTCGGCCAGGGGATCGCCACCGTACTCGAGCGGGTGAAATAGAAAGACCGGACCAAACACAACAAAAGGGGAGTTCCATGCACTTCATCATCGTCAACACCGACAAGGACGACGGCATCGAGCTGCGCACACAGACGCGCGAGGTTCATCTCGATTACCTGCGGGGCCATGGCAAGGACGTAAAACTTCTCATGGCCGGACCGACGCCCAGCGAAGACGCTTCGCGGGTTACGGGTTCGCTCATCGTGGTCGAGGCGGATGACATCGAGACCGTGCGTGAGTTCGCCGCCGCCGATCCCTATTCCCTGGCGGGCCTTTTCGCCAGTGTCGAGGTCCGGCCCTGGAACTGGACGGTCGGCAACCCCGACGGGGGACACTGATGCGGGGCGCAATCGCTGCAGCATTGCTGGCTGCCAGCCTCACATTTGGGGCGTCCGCCGGGATGGCCGCCGACCTGGTGTCCGGGCTGAAGTCGGCCGCGCCGCAGCCGCCGTCCGCGGACCTGAAACCGGGTCTCGCGGTCACCTATTATTTCAACGAGTTCAACAATACGCGCGAGATTCCGGACTGGGCGAAGTACCGGGATGGCGTGCGCGGTGAGCCGATTCTGATCCTCGATTATTTCGTCGGCGACGGAGAGGTCCTGACCAGCGGCCGGAACGATCATGTCGGCGCGGACATTCGCGGATACTTGAATTTTCCCGTCGCGGGCACCTACACGATCGCGATGCGGTCGAATGATGGAGTGGACCTGAAGATCGGTGGTGTTCGGGTGGTGCATGACCCCGATGTGCACAGCGACCGGTTTTCCGATCTGGTGCCGGTAGAGATCACCGCACCCGGCTGGTATCCGCTCCGGCTATTCTATTTCGAAAAGCAGGTGACCTCGACGGTGGAACTCTACTGGCTCAAGCCGGGCGGGACGGGGCAGCTCGACTTCGTGCCCGAAGAAGCCTTTGCGCACATCCCGGGTGAAGTGCCGCAGGAGTAGCTGCTTTCGACTAGCGGTCTTCGGCTTCGGAGCTCGGACCGACCACGAGATCTTCCTCGTCGAAGGTCAACATGGCGTTGGCGTGATATGCGGCGTCATCCAGAAACAGGCAGCGCGTCAGCGCCTGGACCAGCCGGGGAACGCCGTAGCGCATGGCGGTCGCCGAGCTGGCCGACAACCCGAGGCTTGGCTTTGTGCCGAGCGAAAAACAATGGATGTGGTGCATCCAGGGAGCGTCGCCGGGCGTCTTCTGCGTGAACTCGAACGACTTTCCAAGATAGGGATAGGTGCCCATCGGCTCCCAGTCCTCGCCGTCCGGCGGCGTGTAGCAGTCACGCCAGAGCGCGATCTGGTCGGCGATGCCCGCGGTCTCGATCCGCAGGCTGAAATCGTTGGCAAAACCCGTCGCGGCGATGACGAAGTCCGCGTGCAGCGTATCACCTGCGGCGGTCTCGATGATCACCTCGTCTCCCGCCATGTGTGCCGCGGTGATGCCCGCACCTTCGCGCATGCGGAAGCCCGGCATGTTGGCGGCCCGGTCAAACGTGTCCTGGGGCGGCGGCTGGTTGTTCCGCATGACATGCACCATCAGGCGCCACTTCGTGGCGTCGTCGAGGTCACCGAAATGCTTGAGCCAGGCGACGCTGTCGATCGGCTTGTGCGCGTTGACCCGCGGGATTTCGTCGCGACGCACGAGAAGATCGACCGAGGAGGCGCCGGCCTCGAGAGCCGCCGCGGCGGAATCGAAGCCACCGGCATTCGCGCCGATCACGATGACGCGTTTGTCGCGCAGCGCGGTCAGGTCGAACTCCGTGTTGGCCTGGGCATATCGATCGGCGGGCAGGTTATCGGTCAGGATGTCGGGAATGTGCCAGACGCCGCACCCCTCGAGACCATTCGCCAGGACAACTTCCCGGGCGAGAAGGGTCTCGGTGCGGCCGTTCGGTCCGGTGGCCGTCAGGGGCACCCGGATCAGGCTGTCGGGATTGTCGGGTTCGTCAGGGGTGAGGGGGCCCACCTCGGTCTCGTTCCAGACGGGTAGATCGAGGGTTTGGCGATACCAGTTCAGATATTCCTGCCAGTCGGTGCGCGGAATGCGGACCAGTGCGTCCCAGGCGTCGGCGCCATAGCGTGCCGTGTACCAGGCGCGCGGCGTGAGGGAGGGAATGCCCAGCGCCGGGCCGGTGATGTCCTTGTGGGTACGCAACTGGCGCATGCGCGCATAGGTCACCCAGGGGCCTTCCCGGCCGGCGGTGCTGCGATCCACCGCCAGGATATTCGTCACTTTCTCGCGACCCAGTGCGAACAGGGCGCCGAGACCGCTTTGCCCGCCGCCGACCACCAGCACGTCATAGACATGCTGTCCCGATTTGTGGGTGCGGGCGGGGACCCATTCGGATTTGGGATGGTCGAGCAGCGTTAATTCAAGGCGAACCCGTGCTTCGAGCGTCTCAAGCGATTGGGCGTGTACGGGATCTGCGTTCATTCGACTGGTCTACGAACTCTTATGTGGTTCCGGCAGAATGTTTTTCACGGGCCGTCACGCGGACCGGCGCCGATTTGCACCGGGACGCACGTTGACAAATACGTTACAGCCGCAGGTCCTCTCAAGGTTTATATCTAGAATCCGGCGGGGGTGCCGAATTGACAGGCGATGGGGAACGGGATCTGTCCCGAAACGCGAACATATGACCGCGGAGGATGATACGACCGCGCAGCCAGACCACGCTACGGATCGCTTGAGCCTGACGACGTTGATCGTCTTCGGGTCGATCTCGATGCCGATCTCATTGCTCGCGATCGGCATGTTCATGTTTGTGCCGCGCGTCTATTCGTCGCTTGGCGGGATTACCATGGGTGACGCTGGAATCATCATTCTGGTAACCCGGCTCTGGGATTTTGTCACCGATCCGTTGATTGGCTGGTTGAGCGATAAGACCCGCAGCCGGTTTGGCCGGCGCATTCCATGGATGGTGCTCGCATGGGCGCCGCTGACCCTCGCCGTATACAAGCTGTTCCTGCCGCCGCCCGATGCCGGCGCGCTTTATCTCGGGGTCTGGAGCTTCGTACTGTTTTCATCGGGCACTGCGCTGTTCATGCCCTATACGGCGATGGGGGCGGAGCTCAGCACGGCCTATCACCAGCGGAGCCGGGTGTTCCTGTATCGCCACCTGTTTGCGGTGGTCGGTACGCTGGGGGCCGCGTTGTTGTTCATCGTCGCAAACCAGAGCGGCACGGCATTCTTCCCCGAACGCGACGCGCTGGAACTGATTGCCCTCGTGGGGCTGCTCCTTTTGCCCATCCCGATCATCGCGACGGCGCTATTTGTCCGCGAGCGGCCCGTGCCGGCCATGCGCGCCGACCCCGATGCGAACTGGCGATCCGGCATTCGCCTGATGCTGGCCAACAAACCCTACTTGCGCATTCTCGCCTGCTATTTCGTCAACGGGATCGCCAACGCCTTTCCCGTGACCCTGTTGTTCTTCTACGTAAAACAGGTCATCGAGCGCCCCGACTGGACCGCCATCTATCTGGCGGTTTATTTCAGTGCGGCGATCATCGGCACGCCAATCTGGATGTTTGTCGCCAATCGATTGGGCAAGCATGTTGCGTGGCGTTATGCGTTGATCCTGGCGATCCTCGCGTTCTCCAGCGTACCGTTTCTGGGCTCGGGTGACGCGATACCATTTCTGTTCGTCGCCATGGTTGCCGGTCTCACGCTGGGCGCCGATCTGGCGATGCCCGCCTCCATGCTGGCCGACGTGGTGGACCAGGACGTTCTCGAGACCGGGAAACAGCGCACGGGCATTTTCTATGCGGTTTGGGCGATGGCGGCGAAGGCCGCCGCGGCTCTCGTCGTCGGGTTCTCGCTCAAGCTTCTCGATGTCGTTGGGTTTGTGCCGGACATGTACAACGGGGACGACGCGCTGCTGGTGCTCGCGATTCTCTTTGGCGTCTGCCCGATCATGTTCAAGATCCTGGCGCTGAGCGCCGTGTGGCGCTATCCGCTGACGGCGGAACGCCAGGCTCAGTTGCGCGCCGAAATCCTCGAACGTCGGGCTGCCTAGCCCGGGCCCACTGGTGGTGCGCCGCTATCCGGCATGCCAGACTGGACCGGCTAGAAACTGTTCGAGGCAGAAAATTCATGCGCAAAAACCGACTTCGTGAAATCTGGGCCACCGGCCAGGCCGCCGTGAATGGCTGGCTGAGTGTGCCGAGCCCATATGTGGCCGAAATCATGGCCCATCAGGGCTGGGACGGACTGACCATCGATCTGCAGCATGGGCCGATCGATGTCCCGGACGCGATCCCGATGCTGCAGGCCATGTCTGCGGGCGATGCGGTGCCGATCGTCCGGGTTCCCTGGAACGAGCCGTCCGTCATCATGCGGGTTCTCGATGCGGGTGCGTATGGAATCATCTGTCCGATGATCAACACCCGGGAAGATGCGGAGAATTTTGTCGGTGCCTGCCGCTATCCGCCCGACGGGTATCGTTCGAACGGCGCTTATCGGGGCACGATCTACGGTGGCGCGGACTATCTCGAACATGCGAATGCGGAAATCCTGACATTCGCCATGATCGAGACCCGCGAGGGGGTGGCGAACCTCAAGGAAATCGCTGAAACGCCCGGTCTCGATGCGGTCTATATCGGGCCAACGGACCTGGCGTTCTCCCACGGACACCCGCCCAAGCATGACAATTTCGATGGTCCCGTTGCCGAACTGATCGCAACCATTCTGGAGACCGCTCATGCGGCCGGTATCCGCGCCGGGGTCCACGCCACCCGGACCGACTATGCGGCCCGGATGATCGCGGACGGGTTTGATTTGGTGACCCCAACGTCGGATGTGCGGATGATGACCGGTGCGGCGCCGGAAGTTCTTGGAGCCTTGAAGTCCGGCTAAACTGTTTACTGTTTTTTCACCGTGTTGGCGCCCGCGATCACCGTGGTGCTGCCACTGTCTTCGATCCTCACATTGACTCGGCCGGCCGCGGCGATGACCCCCGTTTCCGTATTGTTCAGGATCGTCGCCGTCACCTTTGCAGTCGAACCGTCGGTGGGTGCCGTCGGGAAGTGGGCAGTGTCGACCGACGAGTCCCAGGTTTTTGATACTTTGCCAGTATCGCCGCTGAAAGACGGGGAGCCACCCACGTCGTCAGTGAACGTGAAATTCTGAGTGGCGCCTCCGTTGAAGAAGTAGCTCACATTCGTGACGGTCAGTTTGATGGAGCGGGCGCCGAAGTCGATTTTCGCCGTTGAGTCATAGCTGCCGCCGCTGTTTGTGTGCGCACCGCTGACATAGGACAAATTGACCGTACCGAAATTGAAGGTCGCGCTGCCGGTTTCAATTTTCTGCAATTGCGAGAAAGTAGTGATCGTATTGTTGAACGACCCCACACCCTCTTCGACCGCCGCGAGGAGCAGCTGTTGCGTCTGATTTTGGGTGGCGCCGAGTTGGTTCAGCACCCCGGCATTGATGACGCTAACACCAATATTCTGCCCCGATAAATTGGTCGCCTGGCCGAGCCCTATCCCACCGCCAACGGTTGGGCCGCCGGCCACCGCTGTACCACCCGTTGCCGGCCCGCCGGCTGTGACGGGGTCATTCGCGGAACCACCTGCAGGTCCGGATCCGGCGCCGGCGTTTGGTCCTGCGGGCCGGGCCGTCGCCGAACCCGTGCCATTGTCCTGGCTTGTGCCGGGCCCTGCCTGACCATCCGGCTGATTGCCATCGCCCGATTGGTCATTTCCGTTCTGTGCGTCGGGTCCGCCAGCCGGGGGGGATGCCGGGCGCGCACCTCCGCTCGTGCCGAGGTCACCGGTCAGGCCAGACACGACCCCGGGGTCAAAGCGAACAGGAATGGTGGGTGGTGCGTCGATGCCTGCGATGTTTGTGCCGAAACCCGAACGTGAAATTTCAACCGACGTGTCTGCATTGGAGACAATGATGCGACCCGCGCGCTCGTTCGCGTTGTTATCGACACCCGGTCCGAGCAGCACGATATCGGCAGAGATTTCGCTGTTCGGGTCATTCGGGTTTGCCGGGATAACCCGACCGGCTGCCGATGTGCCGCGAATGCCGATCGTCCCGACGGGGGTCTTCACGTTCATATTGCGCGGCTCGTCCTTGGCGACACGACCGGAGACGAAGCGGAACGCGCCCTTCAGAACCGAAGCCGTGACTTTGCCCGCACTGGTTTCCGGATCATAGACGAATTCATCGATGATCAATGCCGCGTCCGGGCCGATCGTGAAGATGGTTTCATCCATCAACATGATCTGCAGCCCTGAATCCGGGCCGGTCTCGATGGTATCCCCGAGGAAAACCGGATCACCGCTTCGCACATTCTCACCCACAGTCCGTTTCGACTGCTGCGGTACGGCCGCGACCAGGACCACGTCCCCGCGAACGGCGGCGGCCACGCCGGCGCGTCCGGCGGATCCCTGTCCTTGTGCGACGGGAGCCACAGTCATTGCGATGGTAATGACAGTTGCGAATGTTGCAGGGCGTTTGAACATGGCGGGCATCCTAAGTTGTTCAGTTCGCGAGGAAAAGACGTTCCGTTGTCGGTCAGCCTGTGGCTGCAGCCAGCAGGACCAGGAGCGCCGCACCCAGTCCACCTGTGACCAAGCCTGTTATGATCAGGCTGCCGTGTCTGATTAGCGTTCGGGCGTTGTGTTGCGTGTCGATCATCATGTTCTCCATCATTTGTTGTGCCCTGAACCTAGCGACGATCGACGTCGTTGGAAGTGACGGGGGTCACAGTGATGGATGTCACAGACAGGCCGCGCAGGGCGGTGCACCTTGGTGGCAGATATCATCTGCTACCGGACGACGAGACCATGACGCCCCGACCCGCCCATTCGCATCATTTGACGCTGCATCGATTTGCAGGCCGTCACGCCAGCAGGTTCGTGCTGCGCCTCTATCTCCAGTGGGTCATCGTCTCGTTCCTGATCCTGGGAACGATCTCGGTTGCGGCCGTTACGCTCTAGCCGGGCATGCACCGGCTTTCTCCGGAATCGCGCACTGGGCTAGATTGCTGGCATGACCTCTTGGAAAGCTCGCATTGTTCCACTTCTGATCCTCGTCGTTGCGCTGTTGCTGCGGGTTGAGGACCCGCAACCCGTGCAACTGGCCCGGTTGTGGACGTTCGACACCTATCAGCGGATTGAGCCGCGCGTTTATGACAGCGCGTTGCCGGTGCGCATTCTGGACATCGACGATGAAAGTTTGGCGCGGATTGGGCAGTGGCCCTGGCCTCGCTCGCGGATCGCAGACCTTGTGGACCGCCTGCATGAGGCGGGCGCCGCCGTTGTTGTGTTCGACGTGTTGTTTGCTGAGCCGGACCGGACGTCTCCGGCCAATGTTGCGGCGAACTGGCCTGAAGGGACCGACGATGCAAACCTGCGGGCCAGAATTGCGGCCTTGCCGGACCATGACCAGATGCTGGCCGAGGCATTCGCGCGCGGCCGGGTGGTTGCGGGATTTACGTTTACGCGCTCCCGCGAAAATGCACCGCCGCCCCCGCCAAAGGCCGGCGTGGGGCTTGGCGGATCTCCGCCGCATCCGTTTCTGCCGGCATACAGTGCTGCGATTTCCAATCTACCGGCGCTCGGGGCGGCAGCGGCCGGTATCGGCAACATAAATTTCGAGGCCGACGCGGATGGGCTGATCCGCCGTGTGCCGTTGTTCACGCAGTACGTGGCGCCGGGGACGACACCGACCTATGACGATCCCTTCAAGCTGCCGCCTCTCTATCCGACGTTGGGCGCCGAGGCGTTGCGCGTCGCGCAGGGCGCGCAGGGATATAATATCCGCATGTCCGATGCGAGCGGCGAGGGCGGGGTCGACGAGAGCTCCGGCATTGCAGATATTCGGATCGGGCGGTTGCGGGTGCCTACGAGCGGCGATGGTCATGTGTGGCTGCGTTACACCGGCCATGAGCCGGCGCGATATCTATCCGCCTGGCGGCTTTGGTCGGATGCCGAACCGCTCCAGGCTGATGACGGTCTCGAGGGTGCGATCATACTGGTCGGGACGAGTGCGCCGGGGTTGTTCGACTTGCGTGCGACGCCGCTCAATTCGATCATCCCAGGGGTCGAAGTACATGCGGAACTTGTGGAGCAAATCCTCAACGGTAGTTTTCTGACGCGGCCTGACTGGACGCTGGGGGCGGAATTGGCGGCCTTCGCGCTGCTGGGGGTTTTCCTGGTGTTGTTGCTGCCCAAGCTCGGTGTCGCCGCCAGCGCCGTCGTTTGCCTGGCTGCAATCACAGCAGGGGTGGCCGCCGGCTGGTTTGCGTTCTCGAAGGCGGGCGTCCTGATCGATCCGGTGTTTCCGGCGCTGGTGGTGCTCGTGGTGTATTTGTCGAGTTCGCTGATCACATACCTGCAGTCCGAGACTCAGCGCCGCCAGATACGCACAGCCTTTGGGCAGTATCTGTCGCCGGCCCTGGTCGAACAGCTCGCCGATCAACCCGAGCGGCTCAGGCTGGGTGGCGAAACGCGCGAGATGACCTTGCTGTTCTGCGATATCCGCGGGTTCACATCCATCTCCGAGGGGTACCGCGATGATCCGCAGGCACTGACGACATTGATCAATCGCCTGCTGACGCCGCTGACCGCCGAAATTCTCGAGCGCGACGGCACCATCGACAAATATATGGGCGATTGCATCATGGCGTTCTGGAATGCGCCGATCGATGATCCGGCCCACGCGGCCCATGCGTGTGATGCTGCGCTGGCCATGCTGCACGCGTTGGAGCGGGTCAACGAAGAGCGCCGGGCGGAAGATCCGGACGCGATCACCATCGCGGTCGGTGTTGGTCTCAACACCGGTCAGTGCGTCGTCGGAAACATGGGCTCCGATCAGCGGTTCGATTATTCGGTGCTGGGCGACGCGGTCAATCTCGCCTCACGGCTTGAAGGGCAATCGAGTCCCTACGGGGTGCCCATCATTGTCGGTGAATCGACGCAGAGCGAAGTGGCGGATGACTTCGCCTTTCTCGAACTGGACCTGATCGCTGTGAAGGGTAAGCGCGAGGCCGTTCGTATCTTTGCGCTGCTGGGAGATGCACATGAAGCGGCCAGCGATGAGTTTCAGGCCTTGCGGCGTGAGCACGAGAAAATGCTCAATGCATATCGTGTTCGTGATTGGGATGGGGCGCAGGATGCGCTCAACGTCTGTGCCGAGATGTCTGGCACCCTCGAGGCGTTATACGAACTCTACGCCGAGCGCATATACCACTATTCCTTCGACCCACCGCCGGAGGATTGGAAAGGCGTTCACGTCGCAGAAATGAAATGATATCTCAAAGGGTTACAGCGGCCTCCCGCGCTTGCCCCGGTTTGCTGCATCATGCTTAATACCCCCATACGTTGGGGCTTTTGTTGGTGCGGGTCTCGAGTTTTCTAGTGCGTGCCCTTGGGTGCGCGCGATGCGGTTTTCGCTATGGAATGGTGATTGTCGGCGCCACCGTGTTTGCCAGCACGGTGCATGCGCAGCAGTCGGATACTGAATCGCGCGAAAGCGATGTCCGCGAATTGATCGAGACCCAGCGTGACGTCGAACGCACGGCCCAGGATGCTCTCGACCTTGAGGCGTTCAGCAAGGGCCCGCCCGTAACCTTCGAGCAGGTCCTGGAAGATCCCGATAATATTGAACTCAATGTCCGCTATGCCCTGACCCAGATTCGCGAGGGCAATGTGCGCGGTGCCGGGGCCACCCTGGAACGCGTTCTGCTCATTCGACCGGACCTCGCGGTGATCCGCGTCCTGTTTGCGATCGTGCTGTTCCGTCTCGACAATCTCGATGAAGCGGAGCGCGAGTTGCTCGCGTTGCAGGAACTGGACCTGGAGCCCGCGTTGCGGAGCCAGATCGGACAGTATCTCGATCAGATCGCATCGCGCCGCAAGAAGACGATCTTCACCTTCGCGATGAATTTCGCCACCCAGTATGACTGGAACCGGAACGCGTCACCGAAATCCGAAATTCGCCTCGCCGCGGATCTGCCGACCCGAACGACGGGCAGTTCCGCGCGCCAGGACGACGTGTCGATGAATGCGCTGGCGCAACTTTCCTTTGAGCATGACCTTGGCTTGCAGAAGCAGCACAAGATGCTTGGCGGGCTGGTTTTCTATCAAGGTGAGCAGGTTCAGCAGGACGATCTCGACCTGGGGGCGATCACTGCTGATTTCGGATATGAGCTGGATTTCGCACCGGCGACGGTCACGCCACGTATCTTGTATGAGCGCGTTGATCTGTCGCGCGAGAAGTATCTGACGTCGGTGGGTGCAACGCTCGACTGGGTTTACGCACTTTCCAACACCTGGTCGGTCTTTGGCACCGGGACCATCAAGTACCAGTCCTACAACAACATCACGAGCAGTTTGACGGCCACGGAGCGCAGCGGGCGTGATTATGAGGTCGAGATCGGAACCTCGCAGATACTGACGCCCCATCAGCGGCTGCGCTTCACGTATACCCTGACCCGCAATATCGCGGCCCGCAGCTACAATTCCTATGAGGGGCAAGAGGTCGGAATGACCCACACCATGTTGTTTGGTGGCGGTGATTTTTTGCTCACATCATTCACCGTCAACCATGATCTCTATGATGACCGTGATCCTTCCATCAGTGCCCAAACCCGGCATGACTGGGGCGGGCGGGCCCGGATGACTTACGGCATTCCCTGGTCAGGCATTTTCACCAATGTGGGCGAGTTCTGGAAACCGTTCACGTTTACGGTCGGTGGCGAGGCCTATCGGCAGGTCTCCTCGCTCACCAACTACACCTACAACAATTACCGACTTTCGATCGGACTCAATCGACGCTGGACCTTCTGACTGCCCGAAACGGTGGGCTGAAAAGAAAGGCGGCCGGTCTCGTGAGAGCCGGCCGCAAGTCCAGAGGAGGAGGTTGGATCAGTGCGAAAAGATCACACCAGCGAAATTAGAACCCAGAGGTCATCGACAATCCGACAAGCACCATCGGTGCGGCCAGGAGGAGAGCGGCGACGTTGATGCGGGTTTGTCGGGACATATTCAGCTCCGTTCTCATTGGTGTGCGGCGAAGATCCGTCGCCGTTGATCCAAATGTAGTGCGCAACCATCCAGACCCCAGTGACAGGCATCACAGGTCGTTCAAAAAGATTCAGAATTGTTGAAATAACAGCGACTTAGAAGTCGCGAACTTCCTCGACAAGGTCCTCTAGCCGCTCCAGGTCGAGAATCACCAGAGCGTCCTTCTCGCGTTTGACGAGTTCCTGCTTCGTCAAATCGCTCAGAACGCGGGCAACCGTTTCGCGCGTGGTGCTGACCCGGGCGGCAATATCGGCATGGACAGGAATTGGTGAGATTCGGGCGGAGTTGGCGTCGCCATCCGCATGCGCGCGGGCCTCGCGCAGGATTTCGGAATGCACCCGGTTGTGCGCGCCCAGCGTGCTTAGGTCCATGATCCGCTCGGTCGCGGTGCGCACGATCTTGGTGAGCTCCTGCATTACGCCGATGGCGAGGTCGGGATGGTCACGCAAGAGGTTCACGAACGTGTCGGGCGAGATGGATGCGACGAGAGTGTCGTTCAGGGCCACCACGGCGGCTGACCGGGGCATCCCGTCCAGCGCTGCAAGCTCGCCGAAGACGCCGCCGGGCGTCATCTCGTCGAAGGTGATCTCACGACCGGAAATCGAGAAGTTCACCACCCGCACCCGGCCTTCGACGACGAAGTAAACGTCGCGGGATTCGGTCTCGCGGTCGATGATTGTGTCGTTGGCTGTGTAACGCACCCAGCGCGCGCGCTGCTCGAGCGCAGAGCGGGCAGACTCATCCAGCGGTGTGAGAAACGGGATGTCGGCGAGGGTGTTTCCGGGTCCGGTCATGACGGTGCCATCGTACGCCCGACGGGGACCAAAGGCGAGACACCGCTGTCGTCGTGGGCTATTGCGCCGGGGTCGGGCTGGGGTCGGGCTGCTTGTCCCGTTTGCGCTCGCGCCAGCCGACCGTGATCGACATCATTGGCGGCACAATCGCCAACGTGAGCACGGCCGATAACGACAGCCCGCCAAGCACGACCGAGCCCAGACCGCGATACAGCTCCGATCCGGCCCCGGGGGACACCACCAAGGGCAACATGCCAAACACCGAAGTCAGCGTCGACATGAAGATCGGCCGAACCCTGTTCTGGGTCGCCAGCATGATCGCATCGTCGGCATTCATGCCGTCTTCGCGGATGTGATAGAGGGTCTGGTGGACCAGCAGGATCGCGTTGTTCACGACGATACCGGTCAGAATCACGAACCCCAGCATGGTCAGCATATCCAGCGGCTGCAGAACCCAGATGTTCAGGACCGCGAGCCCCGCGATGCCACCGGCGGCCGCGACGGGTACCGTGAGCATAATGATCAGCGGATAGACAAAGCTCTCGAACAGTACGGCCATCACCAGATAGACGATCACGATTGCCAGCAGCAGATCGATAACGAGCTCGTTCCATGTTTCCAACAGCTTGTCGGCCGTCCCGGTCAGGCGAATGCTCACACCCTCGGGCAGGCCGGCCTCCTGCATCGGTTCCACGATCTCTTCCCGGATCAGCTCGAACGCGCCTTGCAGCGGCGTATCGGCATTCGGCCGGACCTGCAGTCGGACCGTGCGGGCCCGATCGGCGCGCCGCACCTCGGTTGGGCCCGACGTGATTCTCACATCGGCGAGCCCTTCGACCGGCACGATGCGCCCGTCACGGGTCACGACCGGCAGGGAGCCGATACCCTGGGTCTGGTCAATGATATTGGGCGTGCCTGTCAGGGTCAGATCGATGCGTTTGCCGTCGACCGTGATCTCGGCGACCCGCAGGCCGTCGTTGAAGGCATCGATCGCCTGGCCAAGAGCGCGTGCCGACAGGCCGTTGTCGGCGAGTTTCAGGCGGTTGGGCTCGACCCTGACCTCGGGCGCAGACAATGTCAGGCTGGGGATGGGCCGAACCTGGTTGCCTTCACTGAAGGGGAAGCGGGGCGCCAGGCGGATAAAGACATCGAACGCAACCTGGTAAATCTGCTCGAGGTCAGATCCGCGGATATCGACATCGATCGTTCGCCCGCTACCTAACGAGCGTCCGAACAAAGACGGCTGGCTGGGGAACGTCAGAACGCCGGGGTCTTGCCGACCCGCATTCTGCAGGACCGGGATCAGCTCCGCGGCGCGCGCCGGGTCGACCGATGTGCCGCCGATGAAGGCGCGACCGGCGAAGGGCACACGAATGAAGCGTTGGAACTTGGGCGGCTCACCGGGCTCGGATTCGGGTCCGGTCTCCGATGCCCACAGGTTGCGGGTCCGGTTTGCGATCCGCTCGGTGATCTCCGTGACGGTGCTGAGATTGTATCCCGGCGGCACGTTGACGAAGCCGAATACAAAGTTGCGGTTGCCGGTCGGCAGATAGTCGAGCTTTGGCGCGAACGCCCAGGTGAAGGCACCCGATGCGAGGATGATGGCGCCGACCACGACGAGGGCCCGTAGCTTCGAGCGGACCACCATGCGCGTGAAATCCTGCCAGAAGGTGACGAACCCGTGCGCGAAGTCATCGAGCAGAGGAATGCGCATCATCTTCCCGCCCTCGGCCGCGCTGGACACCAGCAAGCGGTTGGCGAGTGCGGGAATCACGGTCACCGAGACAAGCAGCGACAGCAACACCGAGACGGAGATCGCGACCGCGATATCGCGGAACAGCTGCCCGGCCTCGAGTTCCATGACCAAGATCGGGATAAACACCATGACAGTGGTCAGGGAGGAGACGAGGACGGCGGGCCACACCTGTGATGCGCCCATTTGGGCGGCTTCGGCGCGGGAATAGCCCTCCTGCCGGAGCCGGAAGATGTTCTCGAGCACGACGATGGCCGCATCGACGACCATGCCGACCGCGAAGGCGATGCCTGCCAGGCTGATGACGTTGAGCGAGCGACCCAATGCGGCCATGGCGACGAAAGAACCGATCACCGAGACCGGAATGGCAAGGCTCACGACCAGGGTCGGGCGCCAGGAACGCAAGAACAGCATCAGGACCAGGGCAGCGAGGATGCCGCCGACAATGATGTTCTGTTGCACCAGGGAGATGGCCGAATTCACATACAGCGTTTCATCGAACACATTTTCGACGATCAGGCCCACCCGGTCGAGAGGGCCTTCCGCGAGGTCGGCGACGACGCGACGAACCTCGTCCATCACCGTGAGCACGTTGGCGCCCTGTTCGCGGGTCATGTTGAACGCCATGGCGCGCTCGTCGAACCGATGGGGCAGGGCCCGCGCTTCCTTGTAGCCAAGCTCGACGTGGGCGATATCCCGGACTGTGATTCGGCCGATCCGGCCGTCCTCAAGCTCTGCGTCCGAGCGCAGCACCACGTCGAGGACTTGTTCGGTGGTGGTAAAATCGCCTTCGGTGCGCACCACATAGGCGCGTTTGCCTTCCTCGACGTCGCCGCCGGAGATCGAGGCGTTTTCGGCGCGCAATCGGTCGACAACGTCGCTGATGGTCAGGCGGAACTGCGCGAGTTGCTCCGGATCCATGATGATCCGCATCTCGCGCTCGGTTTCGCCGAAGATGTTGACCCCCGAGATCCCGGGGATGCGCTCGATCCGCTCCTGGACCACGTCCTCGAGGAAATCCCCGTAGGTCAGCAGGTCCCGGTCGTTGTCCGCCTTCCGGCGCAGGACGAACCAGGCGATCGCATTGTCGTCGGTGCCCGATGTGCGCAGGGTCGGCTCGTCGGTTTCCTCGGGATATCCGCTGACCCGGTCCAACCGGTTGGCCACCAGCAACAATGCGCGATCCATGTTCTGGCTCGGCGCGAATTCGAGCGTGATATCCGCGCGCCCGGTGCGGGCACGACTCTCGATCTTGCGCACGCCCTCGATCCCCTTGAGGACATCTTCCTGGCGGTTGACGACTTCGCGCTCGACTTCCAGCGGTGACGCGCCGGGCCAGGAGGTGTCGACGATGATCACGGGCTGGCGCACGTCGGGTGCCAGCTGAATCGGAATGCGCTGCAGCGCCACCCAGCCGAACATGATGATCATGATGACGACTGCGATGACCGCGATCGGCCGATGAATGGACGCCGAGATCAAATTCATCTGGGTTAGCCTCCGCCGCTGCCGTTTGCTGTGGCATTGCCGGCATTCACATCCAGCAGGCGTTGGCCGGGACGCAGGCGTTCATTGCCGCGCACCACGACCATGTCCCCCGCCTTCAGGCCCGAGAGCACGACAAGGCGGCCGCCGGTTGCCTCACTTGTCGTCACGGGTCGCGGTTGCGCGCGTCCGTTGTTCGAAACAAAGACCATGCTCTGGCCGTTTCGCTGCGTGACCGCGTCCTTGGCAACCGTGACGGCGTCGCGCGATCCGCCAACGGGAATCAGAACGGTGACGCTTTGGTTGTCGGCCAGGGCCATGTTCAGTCCGGTAAAGTCGGGTGTGAAGCGCACAGGCCGGGTTCGCGTTCGGGGGTTTTCGCTCGGCACCACCGCACGCAACGTGGCCGGGATCGTCTTGCCCGCGCTGACCCGGATGCTCACCGCATCCCCGTCGGCCAGTCCCGCGATTCGCGCGGTCGGGACGTCGGCTTCGATTTCCAAGTCTAGGTCGTTGATGATGGTCACGACCGGATTGCCGACTGACAGATAAGCGCCAACTTCGGTGTGGGTCTCGCTGATCACCCCGGGATAGGGGGCGAGAATCTCCGTGTCCGTCAGGTCCCGGTCGGCGCGCTTCAGCTGCGCCTGTGCCTGCGCCAGCAGGGCGCGGGTCTCTGCGACGGTGCCGGTCTGTGAGGCAACGGCCTGAACCGCATCCTCAAAGCGGGCCTGAGAGAAGGCGGCCGATTTGCGAATGCCTTCCAGCCGGTTCAGTTCGTTCTGGGTTTGCTCGAGGTCCGCGCGTTCGGCCGTCAGGTTGGCCCGCTGTTGTGAGACGATCGCAGAATACCGGTCACGCTCGAGTTGCATGCGTTCCCGGTCTATCTGCGCCAGCACGTCGCCGGTCGCGACGCGATCCCCGACATCTACGCTCATGTCCACGACCGCGCCGCCGATCCGCGCGGCGATCGGGCCAGACTGCCGGGCCACGATGCGGCCCACGACCGGCGTGGTCTGGCCGATCCGTTCCTCGATCACCTCATCAAGCACCACGCGCGCGGGCGGCGGTCCACCCTCGGCGGCGCCCCCGGGTTTCGCGCCTGCGTCGGGTTTCTTGTCGGCCGTCTGCGCAGGGCCGCCCGGGCGCTCGCCACCCCTGAAGAAGAAGCGCAGTTCAGACCCGTCGAGGGTCCCGTTCTTGTCGAGATCGATCGTGTCGAAGTTGGTGGCAGCCGGTCCCTGCGCCTCTTCCCTTTCGATCAACCCGTTGCTGTTGGCGTCCATGGCCACGGCAGGCCCCGCGAGCGGTTCAGCGGGTGCGCTGGCTGCGGTGGCCTTGGGTTCGGGCCGGGGGCCGCCGGCAAAAAAGTGGCGCAGCTCGTCACCGTCGAGGGTGTCACTCTTGTCCAGGTCGATCGTGTCGAAATTCGCGGCCGCCGGACCGAGTGCTTCGGCGCGTTCGACGACGCCGTTACTGTTGGTATCGAGCGCCTGCGCCTGGGGTGACAATTCACCAGACTGTGCCAGCGCGGGCGCGGCGAACATGATGCCCGCGACGAGAATGGTCGCGCCGGATAAAGCTGCATACCGATTGGTTCGAACGATCATCACGTAACATCTCCAAGCACGGGATCGGCGCGGTATGGACCGGCCTCGCGACAGGCGAGGAGAACACGCCGAACAGCCAATATATGTCAATTGGATAAGACCGATATAGCCGTCCCGTACGTCACAATTTCGCCAGCCAAATTGCCTCCGCCGGCCCGCATCCCTGTTGCGCGAGCGTCTCTGGCGCTAGAGTGGGGCAACCTGCATCAGTCCGGAAACAGCGCATGACGACCCGCTTTTATTTCCACCCGGTTTGCATCGAACACGAACCGGCCCCGGGGCACCCGGAATCGCCGGCGCGGTTGCGCACGATCGACGATGTCCTGTCGGGCGCCGGATTCGAAGCGCTGGAACGCCACACCCCGCCGGAAGCGACGCGTGAACATCTGATGTTGATGCACCCTGAGGCGCATGTGTCGCGGGTGTTCGACCTGGTGCCGGAGGAAGGCTACAGCCGGGTCGATGCCGATACGATTATGTCGCCGAAATCGGGAGAGGCTGCACTGCGCGCGGCTGGCGCGATGGTCGATGCGGTTGATGCGGTGATGACCGGCGCGGCCGACAATGCTTTCTGCGCGATGCGCCCGCCGGGCCACCATGCCGAGCCGACCCAGTCCATGGGGTTTTGCCTGTTCAATAGCGTTGCGATCGGCGCCGAGCATGCCCGAAGGGCGCATGGTGCAGAACGTGTCGCAGTGATGGATTTCGATGTCCATCATGGCAACGGTACGCAGGCCATGTTCTGGAACGAGCCTGATCTGTTCTATGCGTCCACGCACCAATGGCCACTCTATCCGGGTACGGGCGACAAGGCCGAAACCGGTGCGCACGGCAACATCACGAACGCGCCGCTCTGGCCGGGGGCGGGCTCGGACGACTTTCGCACCGCGATGCGCGACGTGGTGCTGCCTGCATTGAGGAATTTCGGCCCGGACCTGATCCTGATCTCGGCCGGATTCGATGCCCATCGCCGCGATCCGTTGGCGCAGCTGTCGCTCGAGACCGAGGATTTTGCCTGGGCGACAGAGGAATTGCGCCGCTTGGCCGAGGCCGTTTGCGGCGGCCGGGTCGTGTCGACTCTCGAAGGGGGCTACGATCTGACGGCCTTGGGCGAATCCGCCGCCGCGCATGTGAGCGTTCTGATGGATTGAACCGATTTGACGGCGCGTACCGCTGCCGGTAGAGGAATGAATATGGCGAAGGATGAAACACAGGCCGAAATTCCGGCCGACATCGCAAAGATGTCTTTCGAGGATGCGTTGGCGCAGCTCGAGGAGATCGTGCGAAATCTCGAAGGTGGCGACAGCGCCCTCGATGACGCGATCGCATCTTATGAACGCGGCGCCGCGCTGAAGCGTCACTGTGAATCGAAACTCCGGCAGGCACAGGCGCGGGTCGAGAAAATATCACTCGGTGCCGACGGCACGCCGGACACCGAACCGTTCGCCTCGGATTGATCGTGTCCGGTAGCTATGCCGACGCGCTGGCTGCGGTCGCGACGGATGTCGACGCGACGATAGCCGGTCTCCTCGAACATTCTTCGGGACAAACCGAAGAGGTCGCGAACCTCTGGGATGCGATGCGCTATGCGTCGCTGGCCGGCGGCAAACGGCTGCGCCCGTTCCTGGTCCTGTCGGCGGCAGAAATTTGCGGCGGCGATCGCCAGGTCGCGCTGCGCGTGGCCTCGGCGGTCGAGATGATGCACACCTATTCGCTGGTTCATGACGATCTGCCCGCGATGGACGACGATGATCTCCGCCGGGGGCAGCCGACCCTGCATAAGAAATTCGACGAGGCGACGGCGATTCTTGCCGGCGATGCATTGCTGACTCTTGCGTTCGAGGTGCTGGCCGATCCCCGGACCCATGCCGATCCGGGGATACGTGCCGAGCTGGTGCTCGGTCTGGCCCGGGCCGGTGGACCCGATGGCATGGCCGGGGGGCAAATGCTCGACCTCCAGGCAGAACGTCAGCCGGTCGAGGATGACGCCGGGATCATGCGGCTCGAATCGATGAAGACCGGCGCCCTTTTCGCCTGGTCGTGTGAGGCGGGTGCGGTGGCGGCCGGGGCGGATGGCGTGGCGCGCCGGCACCTGCGTGAGTTTGGCGCCGATTTCGGGCTCGCCTTCCAGATTACTGACGATATTCTCGATGAGATCGGCGATGCCGCCGAGACCGGGAAGGCGGTCGGCAAGGACACCGCGCGCGGCAAGGCAACCTTCGTCTCGCGCCACGGCCTCGGCGGGGCGCGCGCCATCGCGGAACGTCATATCCAAAAGGCGGTCGAGAACCTTGATTTCTTTGGGGAAAAGGCAGATTTATTGCGGGCAGCCGCCGAACGCTTGATCGATCGACGCGTATGATTGTATTCAGGGCCGCGATTGGATCCGTCCTTTGAGTGAAGACAGCAACACCCCGCTCCTCGATACCGTCCGGATTCCGGCGGATATGGCGGATTTTACGTCCGAGCAGCTCAAGCAGCTGGCCGATGAGCTTCGCCAGGAAACGATCGACGCCGTGTCGATCACCGGCGGCCATCTGGGGGCCGGGCTGGGCGTCGTCGAGCTGACGGTCGCACTTCATCATGTCTTTGAGGCGCCCCGCGACCGGTTGATCTGGGATGTCAGCCATCAATGCTATCCCCACAAGATTCTCACTGACCGGCGTGACCGCATTCGGACCCTGCGCCAGGGCGGAGGCCTGTCGGGCTTCACCCGCCGCGTCGAAAGCGAATACGACCCGTTCGGTGCCGCGCACAGTTCGACCTCGATTTCGGCCGGGCTGGGCATGGCCGTGGCACGGGATCTGGCCGAGGACGACAACAATGTCGTCTGCGTCATCGGCGACGGTTCGATGAGTGCGGGCATGGCCTATGAGGCCATGAACAACGCCGGCTCGATGGATTCACGCCTCGTCGTTGTGCTGAACGACAACGACATGTCGATCGCACCGGCGGTCGGCGCCATGAGCGCCTATCTGTCGCGTCTGATTTCGTCCAAGAGCTACCGGTCGTTGCGTCGTGTCGCCAAGGACATGGCCCATCGTTTCCCGAAGAGCTTCGAGGAAGCGGCGCGCCGGGCCGAGGAATATGCCCGCGGGTTTGTGACCGGCGGGACGCTGTTCGAGGAGATGGGTTTCTACTACATCGGCCCGATCGACGGTCACAACATCGACCATCTGCTGCCGGTGCTGAAGAATGTGCGCGACAGCAAACAGGATGCGCCGGTTCTGGTCCATGTCGTGACCCAGAAGGGCCGCGGCTTCGAATCCGACAAGGGCGGTGATGAGAAGTATCACGCCGTGTCGAAGTTCGACGTTGTCACCGGCGCCCAGGTCAAGGCGAAGTCGAACGCGCCGAGCTACACCAAGGTGTTTGCGGAAAGTCTGGTCAAGGAAGCGGAGGCCGACGAGAAGATCGTCGCCGTGACGGCGGCGATGCCGTCGGGCACCGGTCTGGATATCTTCGGCAAGGCGTTCCCCGACCGCTGCTTCGATGTCGGCATCGCCGAGCAACATGGCGTGACATTCGCCGCCGGCCTCGCGTCGGAAGGCTTCAAGCCCTATGTCGCGATCTATTCGACATTCCTCCAGCGGGGCTACGATCAGGTCGTCCATGATGTCGCGATCCAGCAACTGCCCGTACGGTTCGCGATCGATCGCGCCGGTCTGGTCGGCGCCGATGGTGCCACCCATCACGGATCCTTCGATGTCGCCTATCTCGGCTGCCTCCCGGGATTTGTCCTGATGGCCGCGGCCGATGAGGCGGAATTGGTCAACATGGTCGCGACCGCGGCTGCGATCGATGATCGCCCGTCCGCGTTCCGCTACCCGCGCGGTGAAGGCGTGGGTGTCGATATGCCCGAGCGGGGCCAAGCGCTCGAGATCGGCAAGGGCCGGATCATGCGTGAAGGCACGAGCGTTGCCTTGCTGTCCTATGGCGGGCGTTTACAGGAATGCCTGCGCGCGGCCGAAGACCTGGCCACCCATGGGCTGAGCGCGACGGTCGCCGATGCGCGTTTCGCCAAGCCGCTGGATACGGATCTGGTGCGTCGCCTGGCGCGCGAGCATGAGGTGCTGGTCACCATCGAAGAGGGTTCAATCGGCGGCTTCGCGACCCAGGTCATGACCGACCTGGCCAACGCAGGCTTGCTCGACGGCGGCCTCAAGTTCCGCCCGATGACATTGCCGGACATTTTCATCGACCATGAGAAACCCGAAGTTCAGTACGAACAGGCGGGCCTCACCGCGTCGGGGATCGTCTCGAAGGTCCTGTGTGCACTGGGCCGTGAAGAAGAGGCCGCCGGCGTCCGCGCCTAGACGTCGCATCGCGACGCTGTCCTCTGGACCTGCGGGCTTGCCGTGGGTATCAATCCCGCCAACAACAGATCGAACACGCGCCGGGCATAGGCGCAGCTGCTTGGGAGAGCGCTATGAGTGAACCCTTCGTCGTCAATGAAATGCAGGAAGCGATCCTGGACACCGTCCGGCGCTTCGTGACCGATGAAATCCTTCCGGTTGCGGGGGAACTCGACGCCAACGCCGATCCGGAGGACAGCTTCTCTTGGGACATCGTGGAAAAGTCGGACGCCGCAGGCATCCGCACCATGACCCTGCCCGAGGAATGGGGTGGGATTGGCGCCGACTATCTCACCACGGGCATGGTCGTTGAGGAGCTGGCCAAGGGTGACATCGGCATCTCGGTTGTCATGGCCCAGACTCTGAAGATCGCGCAGATCATGATGGAGGCCCTGTCCGAGGATCAGCAGGCGCGCTTCATTCCGCGCTTCCGCGACGATCCGCGCGGGCTGCTGGCGATCGGCATCACCGAGCCCGAGAACGGCTCGAACTATTTCGTCCATGGCGACTGGGCGTTCAACACCCGCGCCGAGAAGGTCGATGGCGGCTGGAAGATCAACGGCATGAAGCATTTCGTGTCGAACTCGAACCGCGCCAATGTCTTCCTGTTGTTCGTCCAGACCGAGAAGGGCAAGGACCTGTTCAGCGGCAGCACCTGCTTCATCCTGTCGAACGAGACCCCCGGTTTCTCACTCGGTCAGGTCCACAACAAGATGGGCGAGCGCCTCGCGAACAACGCCGAGATGATCTTCCAGGATTGCTTCGTACCGGATGCGGATGTGGTCGGCGAAGTCGGCAACGGCTTCCAGATTCTGGCCGACTTCTTCCCGGCCAGTAACGCCTACGCCGGCGCTTCGGTTCTTGGAAACGCCGTCGCGACCTATGAGATGACGCTCGAATGGGCGAAGAACCGGATCCAGGGCGGCAAGCCGCTCATCGAGCATGACGGCATCCGCACCCAGCTCGCCGAGATGCACATGATGATCGACGTCGCCCGCACGTATATTCGCAAGGCGACCTGGGCGGCGGACAATCGGGAAACGGTACCCTGGGATCCCGCGCTGGGCGCACTGCCGAAGATCTATGCCTCGCAGATCGGGTGGCAGATCGCGACCTGGGCCATGGAGATCCATGGCGGCAGCGGTTTCATGAAGGAAATCGGGCTGGAGAAACGCGTCCGCGACGCGGCCGCATTCCTGCATTCCGATGGGGTCAACCGGACGCTGTTCCTGAAGGCGGCGGACTACCTCTACAAGGACTGAATCGGGCGCAGAATCTAAACGGGGGCGACCATGGCGGACATACGGCTTCACTGCGGTGATCTATTGCCCCGGGTGGTGCTTCCCGACCCTGGTGGGTCGGCTGTGGACCTGTCGCATCAGACGATCGCGGGGCGGCCGATCGTCCTTTGGAGTGTCGCGCAGGCCGAGGATGCCGCGCACGCCGAACAATTCGCGGGGCTGCTGACGGCGTTCGAGGCTGTCGAAGCGTGCGTGTTCGCCGTTGCCGCCGGCAATGATGCGGCGATTGTCGAAACCCTTGAGGCAGCCGGTGTGCCGCAGCTCGTCGACGAGGGCCGTAGCGTGGCCCAGGCCTTCGGCCTTGGTGACGAGCCCGGGATCATCGTCGTCGCGCCCGGTGGTTGCATCGCAATGGTCGAAACCGGTGCGGGGTTTCGTGATGCCCTCGAGCTCTGCGAGAAGATTTTCGGCGCGACCAACGAGTCGTCGCCGCCGGCCCATGCGCCCGTGCTCGTCATTGAGAATGTCTTCGATCCGGAGCTATGCAGCACCTTGATCGCCATGTGGGAGTCCGGACAGAAGCTGGACAACGCCGTCGCGGTGGGTGCCGGGGAGGCGGGACGGGTGGACATGTCCCTGAAACGGCGCAGCGATGTGCATGTTGCCGACCGGGCCCTGTATGAAAGGCTCGGTGCACGGATCGCCTCGCGGGTGTTTCCGGAGGTCGAGCGGGCATATCAGGCGAAGATGGCGAGTTTCGAGCTCCCGCGTGTCGGCTGCTACGAGAGTGCCGCGCAGGGGTTCTTCGGGCGCCACCGTGACAACCGGACCCCGCATACGGCGCACCGCATGTTTGCCATGACGGTCAACCTGAACACCGGTGCATATGCGGGTGGGCAGCTCCGTTTTCCGGAGTTCGGGCGCCAGCTCTATCAGCCGGGCCCTGGCGGGGCAGTTGTGTTTTCCTGTTCGCTGCTCCACGAGGCGTTGCCCGTGACCAGCGGTCGGCGGTTCGGCTTGTTCTCGTTTTTCACGGATGCCGCAGGCGCGAAGCGCGAGCAGGAACTGATTGCCCGGGAAAAAGCGCAGGGTCGGGGCGGGGTTCGGCAGACCTGACGCCCGCGAGGGACATGCCTGCGGCGCCTATTTGGTGGGTTTCCCACCTTTTTTATCGGCTTCCATCTGTTTCGCCAGGCCCTTTTTTTGGCCCTGACCCCGCTCGGCTGCGTTCTCTTGGCCGGTCACGCGCTCGCCTTTGCGTTCCATCGCATCTCGCGCCTCGTCAGAGCCCTTTTCGCCGGACAACACCTTGTTGGATTTGCCTTGGGCAAGCTCAAGGCCGGCGGCGGTCGCCGGGATTGCGGTGCCGATCACAAGAGCCGCGGCGGCGGCGATGACGAGGGTCAAGAAGGGTGTCATTACAGGGGTTCCGGGAGCACGTTTTGCGAATTGAACGCTATTGTACCGCTATTCACTGAGTCTTTGGGGAACATTGCATCGAATGCGCGACGATAGGCAGTTGCTGTTCCCGTACTTCGCTATTTTTGAGCGATGGCCACTGACGAACAATTCCGCCTGCGGGTAATTCGGGACATTGATGCGGCGTTCGGTACCGTCACGTCACCTGATGACGAACATTTGCTGCACCCGCGATGCATGGACGACGGAGACATTGCCGACTTCTATGGTCAACCAGACCCGTACGCTTTGTCCGATGAGGTCCTGATCAGAAACTATGCTGCGCCATCATTCTTCAGCGCCAAGGCGTTTCGCTACTACATGCCCGCCTTCATGCGCTGGTCTCTAAAGCACCCGGACAGCATCGAGTATGTGGTGGAGAGCACGCTGCATGCTTTTGATCCCGGACCCGAATGCGCATGGCTGCGCGATTTCCAGCTCTCGAAATTTGCATTGTTCGATGCGGCCCAGCGGTGCGCTGTCGTCGGGTTTCTGGAATTTTTCGAAGCGGACGCCGACCTCGGTCCCCTCGCCGCGGCCGCGCTCGCGCATCACTGGCGGTTGCCCGCTGCCGATGACTGAGCGGTGTCGCGCCCGACAGCGGCAGCGCCCGTTGATCGGGCTGCCTGAAGCGGCAGTTCTTGGGGCATCACCACATGTTCGTGCGTGATATCGGCGAGGTCGGTGAGCGCCGGCACACCCATCGTCCGGCGCAGCACGGTCTGGAGTATCTCCAGGTCCCGGGTCGCGCCGGGCTCTCCGACCGCCGAGACCTGAAGAGGCTTACTCGGCGCAGCGATAGGGCCAGATTCGTTTCGTGTCCGGCGGCACGGCCACCCCGCGCGCGTTGAGATAGGGCACGGGGGTCTCTTTCTCACCAGCGGGCAACGCCGCCAGGGAATCGGAATCGTAGGGCGGCGTCCGACGATAGAACGCGTTCGGGTCCATCCAGCGTCCGTCCTTCGGGATGATGAACATGTGTTCGCGTGTCCATTCGCGATGCGCGCTGTAGAGCAACGCAAAATGCAGGGCGTCGCGCCGCACGTTTCGTCCCGATTTGCCGGTGTTGCTGGTCTTGCCGATCTCCTGGCCCATCTCGACGGTCGCCCCGATCGGCAGCGGCGACATCTCCCGCAGGTGGGTGTATTGGGAGTAGACCCAGAACGGCAGCCCGGTTTGTTCCGGCGTGTGCCGCAGCATGATTTCGATCCCCTTGCGATTGTCCCGGTTCTCGAATTTGCCGATCACCGTCCCATCCGCAATGGCCAGGATCGGCGTTCCCGAGGGCTGCGGGATATCGACGCCCTTGTGGAGCGCCGGGAAGGGCCGCTTTTGGGAGTAGTCGATCGCCCATTTCTCGCTGTCGATCCTCGGGCATCGAGCGTCTCCGATGAACGCCGCTTGAAGTCCCGTTTCACGGACGCCACGGGCCTCCTGGATTGCCACCGCGGTGTACATGCGGCCGCGCTCGACCTGACCGACCATCAGGAGCAATTCCGGCGTTATAGCGCCTTCGGTCACATAGCCATCGAGGGATTCGAGCGGCGCATCGGCGACGGTGCTCCCGGCGCCGGCCAGCAGGGCGATGCACATGGTGGAGATCGCTACGGGCAGGCGCATGCGGAATTTTATCATCGGCGGGCGCTGTCCCACGAACGGCCTAGAGCGGCAACTCGTGGGGCAACACCACATAATCGCGCGTGATGTCCGCGAGGTCGGTGAGCGCCAGCACACCCATCGTCCGGCGCAGTTCGGTCTGGAGAATCTCCAGGGCCCGGGTCGCACCGGGTTCGCCTGCCGCCGAGACCCCGTACAGGGTCGCCCGGCCGACGATCACTGCGTCCGCGCCCAGCGCCAGCCCCTTGAGGATGTCCGACCCGCGCCGGAAACCGGAATCGACGATCACGGTCATTCGGTCGCCCACCGCGCGTACCACCGAAGGCAGAACATCAATCGGCGCAAGCGCCGCGTCGGACGCAATGCCGCCATGGTTGGAGATCACCACCCCGTCGACGCCGTGCTCGGCGCATTTCACTGCGTCATCGGCGTGGAGCACGCCCTTCACGATGAGCGTGCGGGGCCACATGTCCCGGATGCGCTTGAGGAACTCCCAGTCCAGCGTGTCGTTCTTGAACAGGAAATCGCGCACCCCGGTCGATGACAGCCCCTCGGGCATGTCGATGTTGACGTAGCGGGGCAGGTGGCCGTCGGACATCAGATAGCGCCCGACAGTGCCGAACAGCCAGCGCGGGTGAGTCGCCAGATCCTTTATGGTCCGCGGGTTTATCCGTACCGGCATGGTGGTGCCGTTGCGGTAATCGAACTCGCGATTGTAGGGGATGGTGGAATCGACGGTCAGCACCAGGGCCTCGAAGCCGGCGGCCTCGGCCCGCGCGACGGCCTTCAGGGAGGCCTCCATGTCGCGCCAGACATACAGGTGATACCAAAGCCGACCGCCGCCGCCCTGTTCGACGATCTGTTCCATCGGCGTGTTCGCCGTGCTGGCGACCGTGAACGGGATGCCGGCCTTGGCCGCGGCCTGAGCCAGCGCGGTCTCGCCGCGATACCAGACGAAGCCCGCCGGGCCCGTCGGGCCGATCACCACGGGCATGTCCACGGGCTTGCCGAACAGGGTCGATTTCGTATGCCGCTCGGAGGTGTCGTTCAGGACCCGCGAGCGCAGCTTGATGCGCTCCAGGGCGTGTCGGTTGTGGCGCAGGGCCACATCGTCCTCGGAGCCCCGGTCGCAGAAATCGAACAGCCCCTTGGTCAGGCGCTTCTTCGCGAGAAGGCGAAGGTCTTCGATGTTGTAGGCTTCGGCGAGGTTGGGCATGGGGATACCGGGGTCAGCTGATTTTGGGTCCGAGGATCGACGTTACGAAACAAATCTCAAAGTATGCCGCCACCGCGACGCCTAGAAACAGTACGCTCAATACGGCGAAAACGAAGATAAACACGACCGGGGCGGCGGGGAGTTTTATGTTCCCGAGGGTTTGCTGGCGCTGGTGGAAATACCCGCTGCCTTCCATTTTCTGGAGGTGCTTGCCCATGATCGTATGATGCTGTCGCAGGCGGATCAGGCTATAGGTGCCGAGGGCTAACAGCAGTGCAATGAAGAATAGTGCGAGCGCCCACAACTCCGAGGGCATGCTCGCTTTTTCTCGGCTGATGATATTGGCCAGCAAAGCCAACAAGACACCGATGGCAGCGGCAAAGAACGCTGGCATCTTCCAGATGATATTGTCGAGATTGTTGTAGACCGCGACATATGACGCAAAACGACCATCCGTCTCACCCGTCGCGTCAGTGGATTCAGCCAACACCAGAGCCTGTTTTTCCGAAAGATTTAGGGTCAGGGCATCCAGGTTCGGGTCGGAAATCCGGTCACCTTGGGGGGTGCCCCCGTGCTTTATCGTGTGGATGACCGAGTCACTCGGCAGATAGACATTGTGGGGGGTCATCGGCAGCGAAGTAACGCTATCGTTCGCTTCCAGTTTCACGAATCTCAGAGCGCGTGCGTCCATGCGTGCCAGAATCATCCATCCGCGTTGGACGACATAGGTTTCCTGAATGTTGCGGTGGTAGTGGCTTTTTTGCCAGCCGCCTGTTTCCGACGTCACGGTTCTGATGTAGCTGCTTCCGTCGTCGCTCACTAGCCGAAACCTAAGCTCGCCGCCCGGCATGCGCTCATGGTCGACGGATATGCCGAATTCTTTGTCAGCCGTTTCCTGCGAGATACTGGTGGGTGACTGTTCGGTCATGGTTCGCATGTGGTTCCGGGTTTCTGGGAGAGCAACCGATATCTACCCCTTCCCGAACGGCACGTCGTCGATGCCCTCGCGCTCCTCGAGCCCGGCCATGCCGCGCAGGATCTCGAAGAAGGCGACCGTGTCCTTCTGGGCGTAGCCCTTCTCCAGCGCGGCCTGCATGATCTGGGAATAGACCTGGATCATCATCGTCGGCGCGCCGAGCTTCTGGCCCATATCCATCATCAGGCGTGAATCCTTCAGGCTGATCGCCACCTTGCCCTGCTGGGAATAGTCTGCGTCGATCATCTTCGGGCCCTTGTCGATCATGGTCTTGGAGCTGCACGCTCCGTCCTGCAGGACTTCGAGCAGATTGTTGGGGTCGAGCCCGGCCTTCTCACCCAGCACCATGCCCTCGGCCATGGCCAGCCGGTTGCCGGCCAGGATGAGGTTGATGATCAGCTTGGTGCGCGCGCCCGAGCCCGACGGGCCCATGTAATAGGCCGCGCGCGAGAAGCCCGCGAAGGCCTCGCGGCAGGCCTCGAAATCGGCCTCCTCGCCGCCGACGATGACCACCAGATCGCCCGCCTGAGCCATGGTCGAGGTGCCGGAGACAGTGCTGTCGAGATAGCGGATGCCCATGGCCTTGAGCTCGGCGGCGGTGCGCTCGGCGTCTTCCGGTCGCGCGGTCGTCGTGTCCATGACGATGAGGTCTTGCTCGGCACCTGCCGCGAGCCCGTTGCCGTCCTCGAAGATCACCGCCCGGGCGATGTCGCTGGTCGGCAGCGAGACGATCACCCGGTCCACGCCCTTGGCCGCCTCTGCGGGGGTGGCTGCCGGGTGGCCGCCGGCCTCGGCGAGCTGATCCATGCGCGCGGCATCGACGTCGAAGCCCTGCACGATGAACTGGCGTTCGCGCATATTCTTGATGAAGGCCTGGCCCATCAGGCCCATGCCCACCAGTCCGATACGTTGCGTCATGAATTTTCCCCCGAGGTCGAATGATCTTGTTGTTGGGGGCGACCTTAGCGCGAGATGGGCCGGACCAACACCGTCATGCCCGGACTTGATCCGGGCATCTCATTAGGGACGGCGACGAGATACGCGGGTCAAGCCCGCGTATGACGGGAGATTATTGCGCTGCGGACTGTTGCCAGGCCCCTTCGTCGATCCGGGTTTGTGCGAGTTCGTGCAACAGCTCGGTCAGGGCGCGCACCTCGGGGGCATCCGCCCGGGTGCGACTGACCGCGAGGGACCAGCCGAGGGTTGCACCTGCGATCGGCGCAGCGCTCATGCGGCCGGTGGCGATTTCCCTGTGCGCGGCGCTCCGGGGCAGGACCGTGTGGCCGAGCCCGCGGCGAACCATTTCGAAAGTGAGTGGCTGGCCTTCCATCTCCATCGCAGGGTTGAGTGACAGGCCGAGCTGGCCGAGCAGGCTCTCGATCCTTCGGCGCACATGGTTGGCAGCATCGAGCATGATCATCGGTACGCTGGCCAGGTGTTGGGGTGACACCGGGGTGTCGAGGGACAACCCCGCTTCATATGGTCCGACGAGGCAGATGTCCTCGGCGACCAACGGGGTCAGCGCGACCCCCGGCATGGTGCCGGGCTCAATCAGAATCGCCGCGTCGAGTTGGCCGTCGTGGAACAGGGATTCGATCACATGGCCGACCGCCTCATGCACCCGAAGGAACACATTGGGGTAGCGCGCGCGATATTCCGCAACGGCGTCGGCTGACAGCACGTAGAACATCGAGGTCGGCAGTCCCAGAGTCACGGTCCCCGTCGGGTCTTGTGCGGTGGCGGAAACCTCCGCGCGCGCCTGTTCCAGCGCGGCGAGGATTGCGCGGGTATGGTCGCGAAACAGCAGTCCTGCCTCGGTCAGCGTGACCCCACGCCGATGCCTGACGAACAGTTGGGCGCCGACATCGGCTTCCAGCAGGGCGATCTGCCGACTGAGGGCGGGTTGGGCGATGTTCATCTCCGCCGCCGCCTGGCCGAGCTTGCCGGCTTGGGCGACCCTTAGGAAATTCTGCAACACACGCGTTTCCATGACGCCTCCAGATATCAGTAATTTCTATCGTTAGCATGCCTAACATATTCTGTTGCGATGTCTCATCAGTCCGTAGAGTAAGCCGAGAAGAGAGGACGCCGTCATGAATGCAACCACGCAAAATCTGGTCATGGTACCGGGACTGATCTGTGATCAGGAGGTCTGGGCCTATCCCCGCGCCTATCTCTCGGAGGTGGCGACCATCAGCTATGCGCCCGCCGATGAGACCGACACCATGCAGGGGCTCGCCGAGGCGGTCCTCGATTCAGCACCGAAGACATTCGCCATCGCCGGCTTCTCCATGGGCGGCTATGTGGCGCTCGAGGTGTTGCGCCAGGCTCCCGAGCGGGTCGAACGGATAGCACTGCTCGACACGTCGTCGCGCGCCGACACGCCGGAGAAGGCCGCCGGCCGCGAGGCGGCCATCGCCGATTGCGAGGAAGACCGGTTCGAGGATCTGCTCGATCGCTTCGTGCCCCAGCTGCTGCACCCGGACCGCCATGAGGACCCTCTGTTTGCCCGGGTGCGGAACATGGGTGACCGCGTCGGGCCGGACCTGTTCGCCAACCGCCACCGGGCCATGCAGACCCGCAGCGATGCCCGCGAGCTGCTGCAGGGCACCGACATTCCCGTGCGCGCCATCGTCGGCCGGTCGGACGCGCTGACCAGCGTCGCCGAGCATCAGGAAATTGCCGATCTGGCGCCCCGCGGGCGCCTCTCCATCATCGAGGATTGCGGCCACATGCCGCCCCTCGAACGCCCCCAGGCCGCCACCGCGCTCCTGCGCGACTGGCTCCTCTACGACTAACTTCAAGACTAACTTCTCTGCGACTGACGGAAGCAAACTCATGGCACAACGGCTGGCTGTCGATATCGGCGGCACTTTCGTGGACGCGATCGTCTTCGACACGGAAACGGGTGCGCTGCGCCTGGAGAAGGACTTCACCACCCCGGACAACGCCGCTGACGGCGTGTTGAGCGCCATCGGGCGTCTGGATCTGTCCCTGGCGGATGTGGAGACCTTCGTGCACGGCACGACCCTGGGCCTCAACACGGTGCTCGAGCGCAAGGGCGCGGCCACGGGCATCATCACCAATGCGGGCTTCGAGGACGTCTTCGAGACCGGTCGTTACCATCGGCCGCGCGAGAAGATGTACAAGCTGACCTATGACGACCCGCCGGTGCTGATCGCCAAGCGATACCGGCTGGGTGTGCCCGGGCGGTTGAGTGCACAGGGCGAGGAGCTCGAACCGCTGGATGAGGCCGCGCTGCGCGCCGCCGCCACCAGGCTGGTCGCCGACATGGGTCGCACGTCGATTGCCGTGTGCTTCCTGCATGCCTATCGCAACCCGGCGCACGAACTGCGGGCCAAGGCGCTGATCGAGGATATGTATCCCGATGTGGCGGTGTCCGTGTCGTCTGACATCGTGCGCGAGTATCGCGAGTATGAACGCACCTCGACGACCGTGGTGAACGCCTATGTGAAGCCGATCTTCCGCACCTATATCGCCGGGCTGGAGGAACGCCTCGGTGCCGCGGGCTTCGACGGCGCCTTCTACATCACGCGCTCGGGCGGCGGCGCGTTGCAGGCGCGGGATTCCGCCGACGTGCCGGTGCACACCATCTTTTCCGGCCCCGCGGGTGGCTTGATCGGGACGGTGGCCCTGTCGGAGCTGACGGACCGCCCGAACATGATCGCCGTCGATATGGGCGGGACCTCGACCGATGCCTGCGTCGTCCACAACGGCCAGCCGGCGCTCAAATACGAGGCGTCCCTGGAAAACCTGCCGCTGATGATCCCGACCTATGACATCTCGACCATCGGCGCGGGCGGCGGATCGCTGGCGCGGGCCGAGAACGGGTTGCTGCGGGTCGGGCCGCAATCGGCGGGCGCCGTGCCCGGACCGGTCTGCTACGGCAAGGGGGGCACGGAGCCGGCCTTCACGGATGCGGTGCTGGCCATGGGCTATCTCGATCCCGAGCAGTTCCTGGGCGGCGAGATGACCCTGGACGCGGCCGGGGCAGAGGCCGCGGTGCGGACCCATGTGGCCGAACCCCTGGAGATCGATCTCGTGTCGGCCTGCCGGGGCATCTACGAGGTGTTGCTGGCCAAGACCGTCAGCGCGGTGCGCGAGATCACCGTCGAGGCGGGGCTCGACCCCCGCGAATTCTCGATGCTCGGCTTCGGCGGCGGTGGCGGCATGTTCGTGCCGCTGGTCGGCCGCGAAATGGGTGTGCGCGAGATCATCATCCCGCAGGCCTCCTCTGTGTTCTCCGCCTGGGGGATGCTGATGACCGACATCGTCCAGGAATACGCCCAGACGGTGCTCCTGTTGCTCGACGACATCGAGATGTCGGATCTGACCAAGGCTGCGGCCGAACTCGCCGACAACGCCCGGGCGGACCTCGTCAGTGCGGGGTTCCCCGAGAGCGCCCAGTTGATCGAGCATGCCGCCGAGCTGCGTTACTTCGGGCAGGAGCATTCCCTCGAGGTCTCGATCGATGGGGCTGACAGCCTGGATGAGCTCCGCGCCCGCTACGATGAGGCCCATCGCCGCCGCTATGGCCATGCGATGGACGACGCGGTGCAGCTGGTGAATTTGCGCGTGCGGGGCATCGGTCGGGAACCCAAGCCCGATCTGCCTCGGGTGGCGGAACGCCCCGCCGGAAATGCGCCGGCGCCACGCGCGACGCGGAGCGCCTATTGCTTCGCCGCCGGCGGCCCGGCCGACTTCGCGATCTATGACCGCACGACCCTGATGGCCGGGGACAGCCTTCCCGGCCCGGCGGTGATCGAGGAGGCGACGACCACGGTCGTCTACTTCAGCGACCAGACCGCCGCGATCGACGTGTTCGGCCAGATCGTCATCACACCGCAAACCAAGACAGCGGAGGCAGGCTCATGAGCGCCGCACGCAAGGACAAGGCCGCAACCGTGGACGCCGCGACCACCGAGGTGATCCGCCACTACATCGCGTCGGCGGCGCGCGAGATGGAGCGCACCCTGGTGCGCACCGCCTATTCGACGATCATCTACGAGATCAACGATTACGGGCTGTCGATCTTCGATCGTGAGCTGCGGCTGCTCGGGGACTCGACCGGCCTGTCGGTGTTCCTCGGTGCCAACGAGTATGCGGTGCTGAAGTGCCGCGACATGGGGTTGTTCGATGACCTGGGCCCGGGCGACGTCCTGATGATGAACGTCCCCTATGTGACCGGGGCACATACCAACGACGCGATCCTCGTGCAGGGCGCATTCCATGAGGGAGAGCTGGTCGCCTACACCTGCGTGCGCGCCCACTGGACCGACATCGGCGGCAAGGACCCGGGCTACATCCTCGATTCCACCTCGATCCATCAGGAAGGCCTGATGATCCCGGGGATCAAGATCGTCGAGGCGGGAGAGCTCAACGAAACGGTGCTGCGGATCATGCGCGCCAACTCCCGCGCGCCGATCACCATCATGGGCGATATGAACGCCGAGATTGCGTCGCTGCGTGTGGGTTGCGAGCGGCTCGAGGAGCTCTATGCCAAATACGGCGAGCCCATTGTCGAGGCGGCGATCGAGCGGTTCCTCGATGTGGGAGAGGCGCAGGCGCGCGCGGCCCTCAAGGAGCTGCCCAAGGGTACCTGGGAGGCCGAGAACTGGATGGACAATGACGGCGTGGACCGAGACCGGATGGTGCGGGTCCATGTGAAGGTCACGCTGAATGATGACGGAATGACCGTCGACTTCTCCGGCTCCAGCGACCGGGTGCGCGGGCCGATCAACCTGGCCTTCGGCATGACGCATTCCGTGTGCCGGATCGTCTTCAAGTCCCTGACCACACCCGACGAGGCGTCCAATGGCGGCCAGTTCCGGCCGATCAAGGTGATCGCGCCCGAGGGCAATCTGTTCCACGCGGTCTATCCCGCGCCGGTGTTCACGATCTGGGCGAGCGTCGTCGCGATCGAGACCATCTACAAGGCGCTGGCCGAGGCCATGCCCGAGGCGATCCCGGCCAGTTCGGGCGGTGATCTGGGCGACCCCGGTTTCTACGGCGTCGAGCCCTATACCAAGCGGCAGGTCTGGCACCAGACAAATGCAGGCGTCGGCTGGGGCGCGCGCGCGGATATGGACGGCATGAATGCGACCCACCACATCTCTCAGTGCACGCTCAAGAACGTGCCGGTCGAGGTGCTGGAATCGCGCCTGCCGGTGATGGTCACCGAATCCCGGCTGCGGCAGGATTCCGGCGGGCCGGGCCGAAACCGGGGCGGGCTGGGCACCGTGCGCAACTTCCGGTTCCTCGACGGGTTCGGCGCGCTGACAATCCTCAAAAAATCCAAGACCCCGGGCTGGGGGCTTGAGGGTGGCGAGGCCGGGCCGATGAATGTGGGCATCCTGAAGCCCAACCCCGACGACCCGGATTGGGAGGAGCGCTGGGCCCGCGACATCGTCATCTATTCCGACAATGACGACGTCTGGGGCAACACGGATCCCATGCGCAAGCATGCTGGGATGTATCGCGGTGAGTTCGGGGCGGGCGACGAGATCCTGTATCTCGCGGACGGCGGCGGCGGGTATGGCCCGGCGTTCGAACGTGAGGCAGAACGGGTCCGTGATGACGTCATCGACGGCTATGTCTCGCGCGAGGCCGCACGGGAGAGATACGGCGTGGCCCTGACCGACGCACTTGAGATCGACGAAGCCGAAACGGAGAGGCTGCGAGGATAAAAATTTTCCGTCATGCCCGGGCTAGACCCGGGCATCTCCCGTGATGCGGTGACAAGATGCGCGGATCAAGTCCGCGCATGACGTGGTTTGTTGCGGGGATAGAGGGCGGGTTTGAAACCCGCCCCCACGTTTTTGATGCTTGTAGGGGTGGGTCTGTGACCCACCCGCTACAATCGTGCTAATCCCTTCCCGTGGCACAGCAAAAGACATCACCGCCGAAGAAGCCTTCCAAAACCCGCGCCGATGTGGCGCTGGTCGATCGCGGCCTCGTGGAGACGCGTTCGCGCGCCCAGGCGCTGATCCTGGCGGGGAAGATATTTTCGGGCGAACGCCGGGTCGAGAAGGCGGGCGAGAGCATCGCCGATGATGCGCCGCTGGAACTGCGTGGCCAGGACCATCCCTGGGTCAGCCGGGGCGGGCTGAAGCTCGACCACGCGATCGAGGAGCTGGGCATCGAGGTTGCGAACGCGGTGGCGATCGATGTGGGAGCGTCCACGGGGGGCTTCACGGATGTCCTTCTGGCGCGGGGTGCGGCGCGGGTCTATGCGGTCGATGTGGGCCACGGCCAGTTCGCCTGGAAGCTGCGCAACGATGACCGGGTGGTGGTGCTGGAGAAGACCAACGCCCGGCACCTCACGGCAGAACACGTCCCCGAGCCGGTCGATGCAATCGTCTGCGATGCGAGCTTCATCGGGCTGGAGACCGTGTTGCCTGCCTCGATGGCGCGCGCGGCACCGGGCGCGAAGCTGGTGGCGCTTATCAAGCCCCAGTTCGAGGTCGGCAAGGCCGATGTTGGCAAGAAGGGCGTCGTGCGCGACCCGGCCTTGCATGCTGCGGTCTGCGAACGCATACGGGGGTGGCTCGAAGGGCTGCCCGGTTGGCAGGTGATCGGCCTCGCGGAGAGCCCGATCACGGGCCCCGAGGGCAACAAGGAATTTCTGATCGGGGCTGTTTATGACGGATGAACTGACGGTCGAAGTCACGACGCTGGGGCCGCGCGGTGACGGTATCGCGAAGAACCCGGGCGGCGGAGCCCGCGGGCGCCTCTATATCGCCGGCGCGTTGCCGGGCGAGCAGGTGCGGGTGCGCCCGGGCAATCCGCGTGGCGACGGGTTCGCGGCGAAACTGCTGGAGATTGTCGAGCCGTCACCGGACCGTATCGAGGCGCCGTGCCGCCATTTTGCGACCTGCGGCGGCTGCAGCGTCCAGCATCTCGGGGGCGATGCGTATCGGGACTGGAAGCGGGATCTCGTGGTGGCCGCCATAAAGCGCGTCGGGTTCGAGCCGGATTTGGTCGCGCCGTTGGTCCCGACCGTGAATGACGGGCGGCGGCGGGCGACGTTCGCCGCATTCCGGCCGCGCGCGAAGGATTCCAAGACATTCTTCGGGTTCCACACCCGCGCCAGCCGCCATGTGGTCGAGATGGAGGAATGCCTGATCCTGCGCCCGGAGCTAATGGCGCTGGTCCCGAAGTTGCGCCATGTGCTGGCCGATCTGGTGCCGCCGGGCGCGCGCTGGGATGTCGCGGTGACCCTCGCCGATAACGGGTTCGACGTTCTGATCGAGGCGGCCCATGAGCCCGGTCCGGACGCCAGCATGGGGCTTGCCATGTTCGCCGAAGAACAAGGGCTCGCGCGAGTCGCGTGGCAGCTTGAGGGCAGTGAGCGTGACCAGATCGAGCCGATCGCACTGCGTCAGTCACCTGTGTTGGAGCTTTCCGGCATCCCGGTCGAAATCCCGCCAGGGGTCTTCCTGCAGGCGAGCGCCGAGGCAGAGCAGATTTTGGCGAAACTGGTGGTCGAGGCTGCCGAAGGTACGCGCGTGGCCGATCTCTATTGCGGGGTCGGCACATTCGCGCTGCCACTCGCGGCAGCGGGCGCGAAGGTCATGGCCGTCGATGGCGATGCTGCGGCCTTGGGCGCGCTGGCCCGCGCCGCCGGGACCGCCGGATTCGGCGGCAACGTCACAACCGAGACCCGCGATCTCGTGCGCCGGCCGCTCGCGGCCGCGGACTTCAAGAGGATCGAGACGATTGTGTTCGATCCGCCGCGCGCCGGTGCTCCGGCGCAGGCCGAGGAAATTGCGCGATCGGGCGCAGCGCGGATCGTCGCCGTGTCCTGCAACCCGGCGACCTTCGCGCGCGATGCGCTCACCCTGTCCGAGGGTGGCTATACGCTGGAGCGGATCACGCCCGTGGACCAGTTCGTCTGGTCCGGGCATGTGGAGCTGGTGGCGGTGTTTTCAAAATAGTTGCGGGCGGGTTTGAAATCCGCCCGATTAGTCATCGTCATGCCCGGATTTGATCCGGGCATCTCTCTATCGGCGCACATGAGATACGCGGGTCATGCCCGCGCATGACGGATATCTGGGGTTGTCTGCCGCGCTTTACTTGTCGTGGAGGCCCGGGTCGGGCAGGCGGTTCATGCCGAAATATTCCTCGTTCGGCAGCATCCCCAGCCCGTGGGTCATGCGGTTCGTGTAATTGAAATATGCCGTCGTGTCGGTGATCTCGAAGATGTCTTCCGGGGTGAAGCCCGCGTCGACCAGCAGCTGCCGGTCTGTGTCGCCCGTCTCGGCCGGGTTCGACGTCAGCTTCCACGCATAATTGAGCATGGCGCGTTGGCGCTCGGTCAGGTTCGCCTCGCGGTAATTGACCATCAGGATGTCGCCTAGCACCGGGTCGTCGGACAGTTCGCGTACGGCTTGGCTGTGGGACGTGATGCAGTAGACGCAGTGATTGTGGGACGACACGACGACGGCGATCATCTCGCGCTCCAGCCGCGACAGGCGTGCGTCCTCGCCGAGCATCAGCTCGTTGTACTTGCCGATGAAGGTCCGGAGTTTCTCGGGCCGCAGCGAGAAGGCGCGGATCACGTTGGGGATGAGCCCCAGCTTCTCCTGGCAGATGCGCATGTATTTCTGCAGATCCTCGGGCAGGCTGTCGGGGTCGGGGATCGGCAGCTTCGAGACGTGCTGCAGCTGATCGGGTGTTTCGCGCTTCTTGGCCATGGGGTGCTCCGGTCGAGGATCGTTGTCGATTGGGGCGAGTATAGGCATCGGGGTCGTAAGCCACCAATGCGTCATACGCGGACTTGATCCGCGTATTTCATCGTTTGGGGAGCCGCCGCAAACGAGATGCCCGGATCAGGTCCGGGCATGACGGCGGGAGGATTGCGCCGCCGCCTAGTCTTTGCTGGCGTGGGGTGCCTGGGACCCGAAGGTGCCGATCTGGGCCCGGTGGCGCAGCAGATGGTCGGCGATGACGCAGGCCATCATGGCCTCGCCGACGGGTACGGCACGGATGCCCACGCATGGGTCGTGGCGGCCCTTGGTAGAGATATCCGTGTCGTTGCCAGCGCGGCTGACTGTGTCACGCGGCGTGAGGATCGAGCTGGTCGGCTTCACCGCGAACCGCACGACCAGGTCCTGCCCGGTGCTGATGCCGCCGAGTACGCCGCCGGCTTGGTTGGAGCCGAACGTGACCTTGTCGCCGTCCATGCGCATTTCGTCGGCGTTTTCCTCGCCGGTGAGTGCGGCAGCACCCATCCCGGCGCCGATCTCGACGCCTTTGACCGCGTTGATCGTCAGCATCGCCGCCGCCAGGTCGGAATCGATCTTGCCGTAGATTGGCTCGCCCAGGCCCACAGGGACACCCTCGGCGACCAGCTCGATGACTGCGCCGACCGATGAGCCCGCCTTGCGGATATCGTCGAGATAGGCTTCCCACGGGCCGGCCATCTTGGGGTCGGGGCACCAGAAGGGGTTGTCGCCGATCACGTCCCAGTCCCAGTTGGCCCGGTCGATCGCCATGGTGCCGACCTGCACCAGCGCACCGCGCAGGGTGACGCCGGGTACCAGGCTCTCAATGACCTTGCGTGCGAGTGCGCCCGCTGCCACGCGGCTCGCGGTCTCGCGCGCGGACGAGCGTCCGCCGCCGCGATAGTCGCGGATGCCGTATTTGGCATCATATGTGTAGTCGGCGTGGCCCGGCCGGTATTTCTGGGCGATCTCGGAATAGTCCTTCGAGCGCGCGTCCACATTCTCGATCATCATCGAGACCGGCGCGCCGGTCGTCTGGCCCTCGAACACGCCAGACAGGATCTTCACCGCGTCCGGTTCCTTGCGCTGGGTCGTGAAGCGCGACTGGCCGGGGCGGCGGCGGTCGAGCCAGCCCTGGATGTCGCTCTCGGCGAACGGCACGCGCGGCGGTACGCCGTCGACGACGACGCCGATGGCGGGCCCGTGGCTTTCGCCCCAGGTTGTGAACCGGAAAATCTGGCCGAAGCTGTTGCCGGCCATGGCAGCTACTCCTGGTTGGGTGTTTAGGCGTCGTCGGGCTTGAGGCCCGAGAGCAGGTCGGCGACTTCGGCTGCGGCATCCACCGCGACCATGCCGACGACGTTATAGCCGCTGTCCACGTGGTGGGTCTCGCCGGTCACGCCCGAACCGAGATCGCTCAGCAGATACAGCCCGGCACCGCCGACCTGATCGATGGTGACGTTGCGCTTGAGGGGTGCGTTCAGCTCGTTCCATTTCAGAATGTAGCGGAAGTCGCCGATGCCGCTCGCGGCCAGTGTCTTGATCGGCCCGGCCGAGATCGCGTTGACCCGGATACCGCTGCCGCCCAGGTCGACCGCCAGGTAACGCACGCTGGCCTCGAGCGCGGCCTTGGCGACGCCCATGACGTTGTAGTGGGGCATCACCCGCTCGGCGCCGTAATAGGTCAGCGTCAGCAGGCTGCCGCCGTCGGGCATGATGGCCGAGGCGCGCTTGCACACGTCGGTGAAGGAGAAGCAGGAGATATCGAGCGAGCGCTGGAAGTTCGCGCGACTGGTGTCGACATACTGTCCCTTGAGCTCATCCTTGTCGGAGTAGGCGATCGCGTGGACGACGAAATCGAGCTTGCCCCAGGTCTCGCCGATCTCGGCGAAGACTGCATCCATGCTCGCCTCGTCGGTGACGTCGCAGGGCAGCACCATCGATCCGCCGACGGACTCGGCGAGCGGGCGCACGCGTTTCTCCAGCGCTTCGCCCTGAAAGGTGAAGGCCAGTTCCGCGCCATGTTCGGCCACCATCTTGGCGATGCCCCAGGCGATGGACCGGTCGTTCGCGACCCCCATAATGAGGCCGCGCTTGCCGGCCATTAGTTGCGTTGCAGCGCTCATGAAATCCCCGTTGGTCGTACCTGTGCCGCGTTTGGCGGCATCCTACACCAAAGGGGTGGTGCGGCAAGGCCGTGGCGGTGCGTTCGGGCGGATGGTATTTCTCGTTTGTTCTGATAGGCTTAGCAGTATTCAATGAGGGTGGTCATGGACGAAAAACGACTCAAGCGGCTGGCAGACGAGCTTCAGTTCGCGCGGACGGTGGTCCGGCGGTTTTCCCAGGATCGCGTGCTCGTGGCCGCGGCGTCCCTGAGCTACACCTCGCTGCTGGCGATTGTGCCCCTGTTCGCCATCGCATTTTCGGTGATGATGGCCTTCCCGGTCTTCGACGGCATGACCCAGCAATTGCTGAGTATCGTGCTCAGTTACACCGCACCGCATATCGGCGGCGAGCTCGAAACCTATGTCGACCGGTTCGTGTCGAACACCAGCGAGCTGACGACCCTGGGTGTCGTCTGGTTGGCCGTGACGGCGGTCATGTTGCTGTCCACGATCGAGACCGCGTTCAACGCCATCTGGCGGATCGAGAAGTCCCGGCCGCTCGGCATGCGCCTGATCGCCTACTGGACGACCCTCACGCTGGGGCCGCTGTTGCTCGGTGCGGGCCTGTCCGTCAGCACCGCCTTCGCGATGAACAATTTCATGCCGCTGGGTCTCGATTTCGGTGTGATTCGGAACATGGCGTTGCGCATGCTGCCGTTCCTGTTTGCGGTGGGTGGGTTTGCGATCCTGTATTTGGCCCTTCCCAATCGCCGGGTCGGCGTACCCTACGCCCTGTTGGGCGCGCTCGTTGCGGGTATTCTGTTCGAGGCCTTGAAGGCGGTGTTCGGCATTTATCTCCAGAATGCCGGCACCTTCGAGAGCGTCTATGGCTCCCTTGCCGCACTGCCTGTCTTCCTGATCTGGATGTATCTGGTCTGGGCGGTGGTGCTGTTCGGCGCCATCGTTGCCGCGACCCGGCCCGAATGGCTGGCGGCGCGCCGCGCCGAGGATTTCGGGCCGCTGACTCCATCGCGGGCGCTGTTACGGGCGCTGCAAACGATTGGTTGCTTGTTGGCGGCATCGCGCGACAGCCAGATGGTCGATGAGGACCGTTTGCTCGACGCGACTGGTGGCGACGGTGCTGGCCTCGGGCTGGTTCTGGCGCGGCTTCAGAGTTCGGGTTATCTGGCGCGCACCGATGAAGACCAGCCGGTGCTGGTCCGTGATCTCGATGGAGTCACGGTGGCGGATTTATACATAGCGCTCGGTTATGGACCCGGTGCGCCTTATCTGGACGACGAGGAGGACCCGCGCTGGACTGCGCCGCTGGCGGATCTGATCGCCGCGTATAACGCCGCACGGGACGAGACCATGGGAACCCTGATCAAGGATCTGATCGCCGACGCCTCGGCCGGAGGTGACGGCCCGCGGGTCGTCAGCGATCGCAGTTGAGTGGAGGCGACCATTACGGCGGCGCGGACGTTGCTGACCGCGTTCTAGCGTCGCTCGACCCGGCGCAGGCCGACCGGCTCGCGGCCCTCGACCAGTTTCATGTCGGTGGTGCTGCAGCGTCGCGTCGTTTGGCGGATCGCGCCGGGCTGCGCGAGGGGCTGGCGGTCCTGGATCTTGGTTCGGGTTTGGGCGGATTGGCGCGTCTGCTCGCGGCCGCGTTTGGCGCCGACGTCACCGGGATCGATCTGACCCCGGGTTTCTGCCGGATCGCGCAGCAACTGTCTGTCCACGCCGAATGTAACGAGACCACGCGTTTCTGCGCCGGGGACGCACTCGCTCTGCCGTTCGCGGACAACAGCTTCGATGCGATCTGGACCGAGCATGTGGCGATGAACATCGGTGATCGGGATGCGCTCTATCGCGAACTCCTCCGCGTGACGCGCCCTGGCGGTGTGTTGGCGTTGTATGACGTCGTGGCGGGCCCGAACGTGGCGTCACTCGTCTATCCGGTGCCCTGGGCGAGCGATCCGGCGAACAGCCATCTCATCGCAGCGAATGAACTGCGCCGGGTCGTAACCGAGGCTGGCTGGGTGGAGCGGCATTTCCACGATGAGAGTGCCGCCGCGCAGAACTGGCTCGAAAGCGCGCGCCCCCCCAAAGGCATCGACGGCCCGACGTTGCGCGATGTGATGGGCCCCGACTTTCCGCGAATGATCGCCAACCTCCGCGAGAATTTCGCCGCGGGCCGGCTGGAAGCGGTGCAGGCCGTTTTCGATAAGTGAGCGGCATCGATATGATGCGCGCACCGTCCGCGTGAAATTCAGAGGCAGATTACAGCTATGTCCATGATCGATCCGTTCGCCCAGTTCGATGCCTGGTTCCTGGAGGCCGTCGCGGCTGAGCCGACATTGCCCGAGGCGATGACCCTGGCGACCGTTTCTGCGGACGGGCGTCCCTCTACGCGCCTGGTGTTGCTGAAGGGCCACGATGCGGGTGGGTTCGTGTTCTTTACGAACTTCAACAGCATCAAGGGCCAGGAGCTACTGGCCAATCCCAATGCGTCTTTGTGTTTTCATTGGAAGACGTTGGGCCGGCAACTCCGGATCGATGGCCCCGCCACACCGGTGAGCGACGAAGAGGCGGATGCGTATTTCGCGACCCGGCCGCGCGGCAGTCAGATCGGCGCCTGGGCTTCGGCTCAGTCCGAACCTGTCGAAAGCCGGGTGGTACTGGAAGGGCGCGTACGCAGTCTCGAGGCCGAATATGACGGCCGCGATGTGCCGCGCCCACCCCACTGGTCGGGCTTCCGGCTCGTGCCGTCCCGGATCGAGTTCTGGACCGACCGGCCCGACCGCCTGCATGACCGCCAGGTTTTCGGCCGCGATGGCGATGGCTGGCGCGAGACCAGGCTTCAGCCCTAGCTCGCTGCCCGCACCATTTTTCCGGCGCCAATTGATCCATCCCAATATCTGCTGCGTGTCATCCTGTCATTCTTGCGGATGCTGATACCGACAGGAGAGTGGAATGCTGACGCGTGAAGACTGTTTGGCCTTGTGTGAGTTGACCGAGGGCGAGGTCGAGGCAATTGCCGAGCACGAGCACGTGCCCGAGATGATCGCCATGGAGATGGGGCAGTATCTTTGTCACACGACGGACGGTGAGGCGCGGATCAAGCGGATGATCGTCGACGACATCCAGACGTCTCGTTCCAGCGGAAATATCGCGCATACGGCCAAGCTGGTGAGCGTGTTGCGGCATTTCGTGGAGCATCACCCCAACTCTTGAGCCCACATTGCCGACTTCCCATCGCGGCCCCGGTGGATTACCAAGAGGGGTATGACCGACAGCCGCCGCAGCCTGATCTTGACCGGTGCCAGCCGTGGCATCGGACACGCCACCGTGAAGCGCTTCTCCGACGAGGGGTGGCAGATCATCACCTGCTCGCGCGACCCGGTGCCGGCCCATTGCGAACGCGACCCCAACTGGACGTCGCATATTCCCACCGATCTGAGCGACCCGGCCGATGTCGAACGGTTCATCGGTGAAGCGCTTGAGCTGCTTGGTGACACGCCGCTCAATGCGCTCGTAAACAACGCTGCCGTCTCGCCCAAGACGGACTTCCAGGAGCGGCTCGGCTGCCTTAACGGCCCGCTGGAGGACTGGCGCGAAGTGTTTCAGCTCAATTTCTTCACGCCGCTGGTTCTCGCGCGCGGGTTCGCGCCGGCGCTGGCGCGGGCCGGGAAGGGTGATGAAGACGAAGCTGCAGCCCCGCAGACAGACGGCGGCGCTTCGATCGTCAACATCACCTCTATCGCCGGGCATGCGATCCACCCGTTCGCGGGTTCGGCCTATTCCACATCGAAGGCGGCGCTTTCAGCACTGACCCGCGAAATGGCGGTCGAGTTTGCCGAACTGGGCGTGCGGGTGAATGCGGTGGCGCCGGGCGAAATCGAAACCGAGATGGTCGGTGACGAGTATGAGCCCCTGGTGAACCGGATCCCGATGCATCGCATGGGGACAGCCGGAGAGGTGGCATCGACGGTGTTTCAGCTCTGCAATCCCGATTTTTCCTACGTGACCGGGACCGAAATTTTCATCACCGGCGGACAGCATTTATATTGAGTGAAGCCAAACGGAGGAGGCACAAGCCATGCCGATAGAAGTATTTCGACCCAAGAAGGATGACGTTCTGAAATGCGTTGCGCGTTTCGATGATCTGAATGCGACCGACAAGGGACTGCCTGACCAGGCGGTCGAAGGCTGTTACCGCACATTTCGCAACGTGATCGGATTCCAGCAGCCCGAGGGCGAAGAGAGCTTCTCGCCGATCGGCGACGACGCCAAGCCGATCATCTCCCATATGAAACCTGGTTTCGGAATGGCCTACGTCTCGGCGCGGCCGGGCCAGGGCGTGATGATGCACACCCATGACACCAACGAGACCTTCGTCGTGATGGAAGGGACGTGGATGTTCGAATGGGAAGGCGATGCGGGGGACGACCACGTCATCCTCGTGGAGCAGGATGTGGTGTCGTTTCCGCCGGGCATGCAGCGGCGTTTCGAATGCATATCGGCGCGCGACGGCAAGGATGAGGGCATGATCCTCGGGGTTATCGGCGGCGACACGCCGTCGGCCGAGTTCTCGCCGGAATCCATCGAGCGGCTGAGGGCGGAAGGCGCTTGGCCGGAAGCAGCCGAGTAGCGCTTTCCGGGATCGCTTCGACAGCATTGATCCAAAGCAATTCCGCCAACGTAAGTTGGTCTACGGTCCCGTGGGTTCAATCCACAGGAGACCAGTGAATGACAATCGAAGTTTTCCGTCCCAAGAAAGAGGACGTCCTGAAATGCATCGCGCGTTTCGATGAAATCCTCGCCGTTGATGGCGGGCTGCCGGACCAGAAGGTCGACGGCTACTACCGCACCTTCCGCAATGCCATTGGCTTCGCGCAGCCCGAGGGCGGTGCAGAGGTCTATTCCCCCATCGGCGACGAGGCCAAGCCGAAGATTTCCCATCTCAATGCGGGCTTTGGCGTCGGTTGGGTGACGGCCGACCCGGGCCAGGGCGTGATGATGCATGTCCACGATACCAACGAGACCTTCGTGGTGGTCGAGGGCACGTGGAAGTTCGAATGGGAAGGCGAGGAAGGCAACGATCACGTGATCCTCGGTGAAAAGGATATCGCCTCGTTCCCGCCGGGCATGCAACGCCGCTTCGAGTGTGTGAGTGCGCGTGATGGAGAAGCGCGCGGCACGATCATGGCCGTGGTCGGTGGTGATACACCGGGTGTCGAATGGTCGCCAAAGTCCGTCGAGGAACTGAAGGCGGCGGGTGCCTGGCCGGACGCGGCGGAATAGCCGGGGTTTAGCCGGCCGGCTTGACGGTCGCCAGCCAGTCGAGGCGATCCTCGATCTGCGTTAGCTCAAGGTCGAGCCAGGCATCGAATTGGCCCGGCTCGGCGCCGTAGCGCTGCTTGAGATCCACCAGGCGCGCATGCTCGGTTTCGCTGATCTCGCGCATCCGCTCGATCTGATCCTGTGCGTCGCTGTCCGTCAGCAGATGCAGGAAACGCAGCTTCAACGCGAATATGAGCTGGGAGTTTCCGTCCACGGGGCTGCGCAGGTTCGAGATCATCAGGTCTCGCAATTCCGCGCGGCCCGTATCGGTGAGTTCGAGTGTGTCGTCGGACGGGTCGGGCTGCACCATGACGGGCTGAACCAGCCCCTCGGCCCGCAGGACCTCGATCGACAATCCCATGACATCGAGCGACGGGCCGACGATGCGGCTCGCGAATGCGCGCACTTCGCGCGCCAGCTCGGCATAGGTGTGGGGCTGGATCGCGAGGGTGCCGAGCATGCAGAGGCGCAGCGCCTCGGTCGGGATGAGTGTCTTGTCGCGATACATGTTCAGGCCGCCGAACGCAGGTTCAGGCGCGTCCACACATCCTCGAATGCCGCCACCAATGCATCCATCATGTCGTCGTCATGCAGGGGTGTCGGCGCGATGCGCAGCCGTTCGGTACCGCGCGGCACGGTCGGGAAGTTGATCGGCTGGACGTAGATGCCGTGGCGGTCGAGAAGCTCGTCGCTGGCCACCTTGCACAGGGCCGCATCGCCGACGAACACCGGCACGATGTGACTGACGGACGGCATGACCTCCATGCCGGCGGCGCTCAGGCGGCGCTTGAGGGTCGCAGCCCGTTCCTGATGGCGTTCGCGGATCGAATTGTCGGCCTTGAGAATCTGGATCGCGGCCCGCGCGCCTGCGGCCACATGGGGCGGCAACGAGGTCGAGAAGATAAAGCCGGCCCCGTTCGAGCGCACGAAGTCGACCAGGTTCGCGGACGCGGCGATGTAACCACCGACGTTGCCGAACGCCTTGCCCAGCGTGCCTTGTACAATGTCGATCCGGTCCATCAGGCCGTCGCGTTCGGCGACGCCCGCGCCGTGTTTCCCATACATGCCAACCGCGTGGACTTCATCGAGATATGTCAGCGCGTTGTGCTTCTCGGCCACTTCGACGATGTCCGCGATCGGTGCGATGTCCCCATCCATGGAATAGACGGATTCGAACGCCACCAGCTTGGCCCGGTCCGGGTCGACGCCCGACAGGATCTCGTCCAGATGGGCGGCGTCATTGTGGCGGAAGATAGCTTTCTCGGAGCGTCCGTGGCGGATGCCCTCGATCATCGAATTGTGGTTCAGCGCGTCGGATACGACCAGGCATTCCGGAAGCATCGAGGCCAGCGTCGATAGCGCCGTCCAGTTGGCCACATAACCCGACGTGAACAGCAGGGCTGCTTCCTTGCCGTGCAGGTCCGCCAGCTCTTTCTCGAGCAGCACATGATAATGGTTGGTGCCCGAGATGTTGCGTGTGCCGCCGGCGCCGGCGCCGCATTTCTCCAGCGCTTCGTGCATTGCGGCCAGAACGTCGGGATGTTGCCCCATGCCGAGATAGTCGTTGGCGCACCACACCGTGATGTCCTGAGTGCCGCCGTCGACATAGCGGACCGCGCGCGGGAAGTCGCCCGACGTGCGCTCCAGCTCCGCGAACTCGCGATAGCGGCCTTCGGCCCGCAGGCCGTTCAGATTATTTGCAAAATGCTTCTCGTAGTCCATCACCCGGGGTCCATCAGCCGGTCTCGACGGTGGGGCAAGCCGCCGACGCTCGAATAACGCCCCAAATATAGCATTCGGGCTATATTTTCCATCGCGGCGGCTCGCCGCAGTCAAAAAAGACGGCGACGCGTCGCGGCGTGGAAACAGGAAGATACGGTCAGGCGGGCATGCCCGCCGGCGGATCACAGGGCTCGGTGTCCATCTTGGCCGGAATCGAGATTTCGAGCAGGTCGAACGTGTCCGAGGTGCCCGTCTCGTTGTGGGCTACACCGCCGGGAATGTAGATGGAATCGCCGGGTTCGAGACGCACCGTGCCGTCGGCAAAGGCGAGATCGAGCCAGCCATCGAGCATATAGACGAACTGACCCTCACAGATATGCTTGTGCCAGCCGGTCGGCTCCACGAGGCCCTGCTTCGCCTTGGTTCCCTGGATCCGGATCTTGCCGTTACTGGCTTCCTGGGTGCCGAGATCGGTGTATTCGAAGAAGCTGCGGCGGCCTTCGACGACTTTTGGCGCAGCTTTGCGCGAGACCACGTAACCCGGAGAATCGTTTGTATTTTCGTCGAGGACGACGGCTTCACTCGGCATGATATTTGCTCCCGTTTCCGTAATTTTGTCGCGGTATCTGTCCGCGACGTTACCCCGCGATGAGGGCTCTGTGTGAGTCTGACCAGACTCGTTTCTTTACACGAGGCCTTCGGCCTGCACGCTTGGTTACACCAGGCCTTCGGCCTGCACATGGGCCCAGGTTTCATCGAGGGCTACTGAAAAGCGCTCCATGCAGACGCCGATCTCGGCTTCCGTGATGATCAATGGCGGGCACAATGCGATGCCGTCGGACGGCAGGGCGCGTGAGATCAGGCCATGGGCCTGGGTCCGCGCCATCATGCCCGGCGCCACCTTCGCGGCGGGGTCGAACAGGCCCTTGTTTTCCTTGTCCGGCGTCAGTTCCAGCGCGGCAAACAGGCCGACGCCGCGCACCTCGCCGACGAGCGGATGATCGGCGAAGGCCTGCATCTGCTCCTGGAAGGTGCCCATGACCGAACGCACATGTCCCAGCAGGTCGCGCTCCTCATAGATGCGAAGCGTCTCCAGCGCCACGGCGGCGGCCACCGGATGCCCGGAATAGGTGTAGCCGGTGTTCCACATGCCGAACTGGTCGCTGCCGTCGCGCAGGACCTGATAGACCTCGTCGCTCATCATCACAGCGCCGATGGGCAGGTAGGCCGAGGACAGGGCCTTGGCGATCGACATGAGGTCCGGTTTGATGTTGTAGGTCTCGCAGGCGAACATATTGCCCGTGCGCATGAAGCCGGTGATCACTTCGTCGGCGATCATCAGCACGTCATGCTTTTTCAGGACAGCCTGAACCTTCTCGAAATAGGTCGCGGGGGGCGGGATCAACCCGCCGGCACCCATCACCGGTTCCGCGATAAACGCGGCGACCGTGTCGGGACCTTCGCTGATGATCAGGTCGTCGATTTCCTGTGCCATCCGGCCCGCGAAATCCTCTTCGCTCTCGCCCTCCTGGCCCTCGCGCCAGTAATGCGGCGCCGTGACGTGCAGGAACCGCTCCAGCGGCACGTCGAAACCCTTATGGGCATATTCGACCCCGGTCAGGCTCGCGGCCGCCAGGGTGATGCCGTGATAGGCCTTGTGGCGGCCGATGATCTTCTTCTTCTCGGGCTTGCCGCGGGCGTTGTTGTAGTACCAGACGATTTTCACTTGGGTGTCGTTTGCCTCGGAGCCGGAGTTGGTGAAGAACACCTTGCCCATGTTGTTGGGCGCCATCTGGATCAGCTTTTCGGCGAGATCGATGGCCACTTCGTTGGAGCGATGGGTGAAGCCCTGGATATAGGGCAGACGCAGCATCTGCTCATAGGCAACCTTGGCGAGGCGTTCCTCGCCGAAACCCAGCGAGGTGCACCAGAGGCCAGCCATGCCCTCGATATATTCCTTGCCCTGATCGTCATAGACATAGATGCCCTTGCCCTCATTGACGATGAACGGGCCGTTTTCCTCATGCACCTTTGGATTGGTGAAGGGATGCAGATAGTACGCGATGTCGCGTGCGGCCGCGGAATTGGGCGCAAATTGGGTCCGGTCTGACGGTGCCATGGTTGTTGCCTTATTGGTTTGCCGTGGGTTTCTGACCGAACGTTAGGCGCACAGGGCGGTGGCGGCAAGTATTTGGCGGTTTGCCCGGGAATTCAGGCGGTTTCCAGGCGTTCGAACTCGTCCTTGCCGGCATTTGGCCCGGCCTGCACCTCGATGAGGGTCAGGGCGCGGTTGTCAGCTGTGGCCAGGGCGTGTGCCGCACCGGCCGGGATCGAAATCGATTCCCCCGGTTCGCGCAGATGGGTCTCGCCTTCCAGGGTCACGTCGGCGGTGCCGTCCACGATCATCCAGTGCTGGGCGGCGTGCCGGTGGCGGCGCAGGTTCACACGCCCGCCGGGATGCAGGGAGATTCGGTTAACGTTAAAACCCGGCCCGGAATTGAGCGTCTTGTACCAACCCCATGGCCGGTAGACCTCGGGGAAGGTCACGGCTTCCGAACGCCCCGATTTGCCGAGCGCCTCGACGATATCGCGGACCTGCTGCACCTCGTCCTTGGGGGCTACCAGCACCGCATCGGCCGACGCGACGACGACAAAATCTTCGAGCCCGATTGCCGCAACAAGCGTGCCGTCGCTGCGCAGATAGCAATCCCGGGAGCCGACCTGCAACACGTCGCCCACGACCACGTTGCCGGCATCGTCTTTCGTCCCGATTTCCCATAGCGCGCGCCAGGAGCCGACGTCGGACCAGCCCATATCGACCGGAACCACGGCCGCGCGCTCGGTCTTTTCCATGACCGCATAGTCGATGGATGTCGCGGGCGCCGCGCCGAACGCATCGGCGTCCATACGGAAGAAATCGAGATCTTCGGTGCCCTTTTCGAGTGCCGCCCGGCAAGCGGTCCCGGTGTCGGGTGTCAGCCGGTCGATTTCCGCGACCAAGGTGTCGGCGCGAAACACGAACATGCCGCTGTTCCAGAAATGGTTGCCACCGGCCACGAAACCCTGCGCCGTTGCGAGATCCGGCTTTTCGACAAAGCCGTCCACGTCGCGCACGCCGTCTATGCCTTCGGCCGGGGCGCCGGCGGCGATGTAGCCGAACCCCGTTTCCGGCGCGCGCGGCGTGATGCCGAACGTCACCAACCGGCCGGTCTGGGCGGCCTCGGCAGCAGTGTAGGCGGCTTCGCGGAAGGCAGGGACATTCTGCACCACGTGATCAGACGGCAGCACCAGCATGACCGCGTCGGGATCGCGGTCGAGTAGCCACAGGGCAGCGGCGGTCAGTGCGGGGGCCGTGTTGCGCCCCACGGGCTCCAGCAGGATGCCTTGTGCCTCCTGCTCCTGGCGGCGCAGCTGCTCGGCGACCATGAATCGGTGTTCTTCGTTGCACACCACGAGGACAGGCGCGAAGCGCTGGGGCACGCAGACGCGCAGCGCGGTTTCCTGAAGCATTGTCTGGGCGCCGGCGAGCGGCAGAAATTGCTTCGGATAATCCCTGCGGCTCATGGGCCACAGTCGGGTGCCTGATCCCCCGGACAGGATGACGGGCGTAATGCGACCGGTTGCCAATCGAAATCTCCTTCTGACCCAATGGGGTTGCCTGTCCTAGCTAGCCGACTTTTCCGCCGAGGCCAACGCCAGTGTGAGTCCCCCGACAAGAATCGTGGATCGCAAGACAGGAATATAGAGCTGCGTTACCATGCGGGCATGAAGATAACGACGCTTCAGATGAACACCCGCAGCGACAAACCCGCCAACCTTGAACAGGCGCGTGCGCTGGCACTACGCGCGGTCGGGGCCGACGCGCCGGACATGCTGGTGCTGCCCGAAGTGTTCGCCTTTATGGGGAGTTCGGTCGCTGACAAGCGCGCCGCCGCCGAAGAGCTACCGGAAGCCGGGAGCACGGGCGGGTTGGCTTACGAAACCCTGCGCGGGATGGCACGCGAGCACGGCGTGTTCGTGCATGGCGGCAGCTTCGTTGAGCACGCGGGCGACGAATTCTTCAACACGACCGTCGCCTTTGACCGGTCGGGCAACGAATTGGCGCGCTATCGCAAGATCCATCTGTTCGATGTCTCGACACCCGATGGCCGGGAGTACCGGGAATCGGCCACGTTCGGTGCCGGGCGCGAGATCGTGACCTACAAGGCCGATGACATCACGGTCGGCTGCAGCATCTGCTACGACCTGCGCTTTGCCGAGTTATATCGCGCGCTGGCGGAAGCCGGCGCGAACGTCATCATGGTGCCGGCGGCGTTTACCCTGCAGACCGGCAAGGATCATTGGGAGGTGCTGCTCCGCGCCCGGGCGATAGAAACCCAGACCTACGTGGTGGCGGCCGCACAGACCGGTACCTATCACGAGGGCAACGACGAGCGCGCAAGCTGGGGGCATTCGATGATCGTCGATCCCTGGGGCCATATCCTGGCCCAGGCGCGAGAAGGCACAGGGCATGCGACGGCGACAGTGGAACAGGATTACCTCGACCAGGTGCGTCAACGCATCCCCGTCGCGCAGCACCGCGTGCTTTGAAGCACGCACTTTGAAACACGTGCTTTGAAGCACGCACTTTGAAGCACGCACTTTGAAGCACGCACTTTTTGAGTTGAACGAATTGAGGCCGAGATGAACATCAAGGACGAAATCGCCCAAGACCATGAACTGCTGACGGAGTGGCGCCGGGACTTTCATGCCCATCCGGAATTGGCATTCGAGGAGGAGCGCACATCGGCGCTCGTGGCCGAACGGCTCGAAAGCTTCGGCGTCGAGGTGCATCGCGGCCTGGCCAAGACCGGCGTTGTCGGCCAGCTGAAGGTCGGTAACGGAAATCGTGCGATCGCACTTCGTGCCGATATGGACGCGCTCCCGATGCAGGAGGGCAATGATTTTGCGCATGCCTCGAAGACGCCCGGGCTGATGCATGGCTGCGGCCATGACGGACATACGACGATGTTGCTGGGGGCCGCCAAATATCTCGCCGAGACCAAGCAGTTCGATGGCACGGTCTATTTCGTCTTCCAGCCTGCCGAGGAGGCTGAGGGCGGTGCGGAAGTGATGGTCAAGGATGGCCTGTTCGAGAAGTTTCCCGTGGAATCGATCTACGGGATGCACAACTGGCCGGGCATGCCGGTTGGCGAGTTCGCGGTCGCGCCGGGCCCAATGATGGCCGCGTTCGACATTTTCGATCTGGTGATCAAGGGGCGCGGCAGCCATGCGGCGATGCCCCATCAGGGGATCGACAGCATCGTCATGGCGGCCAAAGTCGTGGACGCGTTGCAAACAATTACAAGCCGGAACATCGATCCGATCGATTCACTCGTCGTTTCGGTGACGCAGATACACGGCGGCGATGCCTACAATGTCATTCCCGACGAGGTCGTGCTGCGGGGCACAGTGCGGTCGTTCAGCGAGGCCGTTCGCGACGGGGTCGAGCCGGCGATGCGCCGGATCGCCGACGGTGTTTGCGCGGCGTTCGGCGGCACGGCGGAACTGCATTACGAGCGCCGCTATCCGGCCACGGTCAACAGCGTGGAAGAAACCGAACATGCGGAAGCCGCGGCATTGGCGATCGTCGGCGACGAGAATATCGAGCGCAGCCCTGTGCCGAGCATGGGGTCGGAGGATTTCGCCTACATGCTGCGCGAGAGGCCGGGCAGTTATGTGTGGGTTGGGAACGGGGCCGGGGCCGGCGGGTGCATGCTCCACAACCCGGGATATGACTTCAACGACGAGATCATCCCGATCGGCGTGACCTACTGGTCGACGCTGGTGGAACAAATTCTTCCAGCTGAACGCGAGGCGTAGGGCGGCAACAGCCTTAATTGGCATTAACCATATGGCAAGTCTTCGGGGGCATTCTGTGCCTCGAAGCTATGTCACTGATTCTGCATATCATAATCATCGCGTCCTATTTCGTGTTCGCCAGCGCGGTGGCACTGGTCGCCCCGCGCGTCGTGCCGTCGCTGTCGACGGACGTCGCACCGCTCGCGGCTGGAATGCTGTTCCTGGCCTGTGCGATCGCGCATCTGGTGTACGCGCAGGCAAACCGGAACCAGCGACTCCTGCAGGACCTGACGGTCGTTCGCCGCCAGACGCGGGAAATCGCCGAGGATTTGCTCAACACGCAGACCCAGGCGCTGCAAATGCGCCAGACGGTCGATCAGGCCGGCCGGGCGGGCGAACAGCGCGTTTCGGAAATGGTCGCCGAAGTTAAGGTGCTGCAGGGCCTGATCGAAGTTTTCTCCCGCAAGCAGGAGGCAAGCGCTCTTGCGGCTGGAGAGGTGCAACTCGCCGAGCGACCGAAACTGGTCGCCGTCGAGGGCGGCAAGGCGGTCAGCGCACCGACGGTCGAAGATTTTGGCGTCGTCGACGATCCCGAGGTTATCGACATCGTGCGTGAAGCACTCCGCCTCGACCGGATCGATGTGTATCTGCAACCGATCGTCAGCTTGCCCCAACGCAAGAGCCGCTACTACGAATGCTACACCCGCATTCGAAGTGAAGACGGCACGGTGATCGGGCCGGGTCAATATATCGGTGTCGCCGAACGCGAAGGTCTTGTCAGCGCGATCGATAACTTGCTGCTGTTCCGGTGTGTGCAGCTGATCCGGCGTACCCAGAAGCGCAACTACGACACGGCGTTCTTCTGCAATATTTCCCGCGAGAGCCTCAGCGATACGGCCTTCATCGGAGACTTCGTCGATTTCGTCTCCGAGAATCCCGACCTGGCGCCGAAGCTGTTCTTCGAGTTCGGCCAGAGCGATATCGAAACTGCGCCCCCGGCCACGATCGGCAATCTGGCGCGGCTCGCCGATCTCGGCTTCCGATTCTCGCTGGACCAGGTGACCCACCTCAACCTCGACATTCAGGGGCTCTCGGCCAAGAATTTCCGGTTCGTGAAGGTCGATGCGTCGTTCCTGCTCGACAGAAACGATGAACTGGTTGGCGATATCGCCCGCGAGGACATCAAGAAGATGCTCGATCGCGACGGGCTCGACCTGATTGTCGAGAAAATCGAAGACGAGCGACAGGTGGTCGAACTGCTCGATTTCGAGATCGATTATGGGCAGGGCTATCTGTTCGGCGAGCCAAGGCTCAGCCGGACCGACTGAAGTTTACGTGCGCGCTCTCCGCGCACACCGGCACTGCCATCCACTACAACGCACAATTCGGGGCCCTTCCTTCGGGCTGCGAGGCATGGCATACGCCTGTCACATCGCGTTGCTACGATCCGGCGTCCTCATGAAAACAGAACTGCTTCCCGGCTTTGAAGGCCTCTCGGGCCAATATGATCACCTGATCGTCGATCTGTGGGGGACCCTGCACAACGGTATTGATCCCTTGCCGGGCGCGGTCGAGTGCCTGGAGATGTTTGGTGCTGCGGGCGCCCGGATTGTTTTGCTTTCAAACGCGCCGTTTCGTGTGTCCGCCGTCCATGACGTCCTGGGACAGATCGGCATTCCCGACACGATCTATGAAGACATCTTCTGTTCCGGCGAAATCGCATGGTGTGCCATCCGCGACCGTACTGACCCGTGGCACGCAAAGCTCGGTCGCCGCGCCGCATTCATCGGACCGGACCGGCACCGGACCATGCTCGACAATCCGGGCATCGACGCCGCGGCCGAACTCGAGGATGCGGATTTCGTGATCTGCACCGGCCCGCGTGAGCCGGGCCATGCGCTGGAGGACTATATTCCGGAGCTGGAACGGGCGGCGGCAGCACAGCTGCCGATGATCTGCACCAATCCCGACCGCGAGGTGTTGCGCGGGACCGTGCGCGAAATTTGTGCTGGTGCGATGGCAGAGGCTTACGAGGCCCGGTATGGCGGCGAAGTGGCCTGGCACGGCAAACCTTACCGGCCGGTCTATGACGAGGTGCTGCGCCATCTTGGCAACCCGGATCGCGGGCGCGTACTGATGGTCGGAGATGGCGTGTTGACCGATGTTGCGGGCGCCGCAGCTGCGGGAATAGATGCCGCGTTCATCGTCGGCGGCATTGCGGCCGAACGTTTGGGCGCCGCGCCTGGAACGTTGCCGACACCTGAAAGGCTTGAAGCCATGCTCGATGAGGCGGGCCAGGCCCCTCGATATGCGATGCCGGGTTTGGTCTGGTAAAGCTCTCCCGACGCACCATGTATTGAATGTTTATGGTGCGGCGTCGCCGAACCACGAGCGGGCAGTCACTCGGTTGCGGAAACAGGGGAGGTTCGGTTTGCGCGTGCATCGTCACGAATGGGAATGGTCTTTAGACGTCGCTCCCGAAACGATCTGGCCGATTCTGTCCGACACGGCCCGCTTTAATGAAGCCGCGGGCCTTCCCAAACACGACATCACCGAAACCCCCCAGGATGACGGGTCTGTGCTTTTCACCGCCGTGGCCAAGCAGGGCCCATTCACGCTCGCGTGGCGTGAAGAGCCTGTGAATTGGATCGCCAATCGCTGGTTCGAGCATTGTCGCCATTTCAGCCAAGGGCCGTTCAAGATGCTCTGCGCGACACTTGAAATCGAGCCGGTGGGTGCGGACGGCCAGCAATGCCAGGTGCGCTATGTGCTGGAGGTAGAGGCGGCGAACCTGATCGGTGAGTTGATTCTACGGACCGTCTTCTTCAAGTCGACGGAGAAACTTCTCACCAGGTTTATCAACGCGACAGTCGAGTTCGTGCGCGGTGAGCGCGACGCGCCCTTCGATGCTCCGCCACCCGAGTTTGATGATGCGGCGCGGCAGCGGATCGCGCGGGCTGTCGAGGCCATCAATGCCACGCCACATGCACATGATCTCGCCGAGGCGCTGGCCAAGTATGCGACCACGGGTCCTGAAGTGGACGTTGTCAAAATCCGGCCACTGGCGCTGGCGCGGCGCTGGGATGCGCCGCAGCGTAACGTGATCGAAGTTTGTCTCGAAGCAACCCGCGCCGGGCTGCTCGATTTGCGCTGGGACATTTTGTGTCCGCGCTGCCGGGTGGCGAAGTCGATCTCTCCGGGCCTCGATGAGTTGCCGACCGGCGCACATTGCGGCACCTGCAACATCGACTATGACCGCGATTTCTCCCGCAATGTGGAGCTGAGTTTTCAGCCCGCCGCCGGTATACGCCCCGTTGCGTTCGGCGAATACTGTCTGTTCGGCCCCATGAGCACGCCACATATCGTCGCCCAGGTCTGCGTCGCGGCTGGGGCGACGCGTGAGATCGATGCGTCGTTCGCCACGGGTCACTACGTGGCGCGGACACTTGAGGCGGGGCCGGAGGCGGACTTCGATTACGAAGACGCCGGGTTTCCCGACATTTTGATCGGCGACGGCACCGTCGCAGTCGGCGAAGCCGCCGATCCGGATGTTCTGCGACTTGTGAATACGTCGGCGCATGCCCGCAACGTGGTCATCGAGGAGCGCGCCTGGGAGCACGACGCGCTGACGGCGGATCGTGTGACGGCGATGCAGGCGTTCCGCGATCTGTTCTCCGATCAGTTGCTCCGGCCTGGCGACGAGGTCGCGATCCAGCGGGTGACGTTGATGTTCACCGATCTGCGGGGATCAACGGCGCTCTATGAAACCATTGGTGATGCGCGTGCCTACGGTCTGGTGCGCGATCACTTCGCTTTCCTCACCGGGATCGTGCGCGAGCATGATGGTGCGGTGGTCAAGACCATCGGTGATGCCGTGATGGCGGCCTTCGTTGAGCCGGGACATGCTCTCGCGGCGGCGCTGGAGATCCAGCAGGCCGTCTCGGAATTCAACCGCAGCCATGCGCAGGTCGCAGGCGGGGACGACGTCGTCGCGATCAAGGTCGGCATTCATGAAGGGTCCTGTATCGCGGTCACGCTGAATGACCGGCTCGACTATTTCGGGACCACGGTGAACATGGCAGCGCGACTGGAGGGGCAAAGCCGCGGCGGTGATATCATCGTGTCGACGAGCCTGGCCGAGGACCCGGCCGTTGCCGCGTTGCTTGCGCAGCGCCAGGTTAGCGAAGAATCGGCTGAATTTCGGGGATTCGACGCTCGCGTGGAGTTCCTGCGCATCGACGAAGCCATGCACAAGGCCGCATCCGGCGATCAATAGACCGGCCTTCGGCCACGCACTATACTTTCCGGCTAATGTGAATGAGCACAATGAGCCGGAAAATGGCCGAATTCCCGAAACATACGCTTGATGACTGGACCGCCCGTGCCGCAGAGGAGTTGCGCGGGCGTGATCCGGGTGAACTTGTCGGCGAGACGCCCGAGGGCATCGCGATCAAGCCGATCTATTCCGCGGCCGATCTCGAGGACATTGCGTGGCTGGACAGCGTGCCCGGTTTCGCGCCGTTCGTCGGCGGTCCCAAGGCGACGATGTATGCCGGGCGACCCTGGACCGTGCGCCAGTATGCGGGGTTCTCCACAGCTGAAGAATCAAATGCCTTTTATCGCAAGGCGCTCGAAGGCGGGCAACGCGGCCTTTCGGTGGCTTTCGATCTGGCGACCCATCGCGGCTATGACAGTGATCATCCCCGCGTGGTGGGCGATGTCGGCAAGGCCGGGGTCGCGATCGACAGCGTTGAGGATATGAAAATCCTGTTCGATGGTATCCCGCTCGACGAGATGAGCGTGTCGATGACCATGAACGGGGCTGTGTTGCCGGTGCTGGCCAGCTATATCGTGGCCGCCGAAGAACAGGGCGTTGCACCCGAGAAGCTCTCGGGGACCATCCAGAACGACATCCTCAAGGAGTTCATGGTCCGCAACACGTACATCTACCCGCCGACCCCGTCGATGCAGATCGTTGCCGACATCATCGCCTACACCGCCGAATATATGCCGCGGTACAACTCGATTTCGATCTCCGGCTATCACATGCAGGAAGCCGGCGCGACGGCAGTGCAGGAGCTCGCCTTCACGCTGGCCGACGGGATCGAGTATGTGCGCGTGGCAAGTGCGAAGGGGCTTGATGTGGACCGGTTTGCGCCGCGTCTGTCGTTTTTCTTCGGCATCGGCATGAACTTTTTCATGGAGATCGCCAAGCTGCGTGCGGCCCGCTATCTGTGGTCCCACGCCATGCGCGATCTGTTCGATGCCAAGGACGAACGTTCGCTGATGCTGCGCACTCATTGCCAGACCTCCGGCGTGTCCCTGACCGAGCAGGACCCCTACAACAACATAGTGCGCACGACCATCGAGGCGCTGGCCGCTACGCTGGGCGGGACCCAGTCGCTGCATACCAATTCCTTCGACGAGGCGGTGGCGTTGCCCACGCCGGCCTCCTCGCGGGTCGCTCGCAACACCCAGCTGATCCTGCAGCATGAGGCCGGCATCACTCAGGTGGTCGATCCGATGGCCGGTTCTTACTATGTCGAGAGCCTGACCCATGCCCTTGTCGTAGAGGCGCGCAAGCTGATCGACGAGGTCGAGGACCTTGGCGGAATGACGAAGGCGGTCGAGTCCGGCATGCCGAAGCTCCGCATCGAAGAGGCCGCCGCGCGTCGCCAAGCACGGATCGATCGGGGAGAGGATGTGATTGTCGGCGTCAACCGGTATCAGCCCGATACGGCCGAAGAGATCGATGTGCTCGACATTGACAACACCCGGGTCCGCGACGCACAGATCGCCCGCCTCAAGATCGTGCGCGAGGGCCGGGACGCCGCCCAGTGCAAGACGGCGCTCGATGCGATTGTCCAAATCGCGCAATCTGGCGACGGCAACTTACTTGCGGCATGTGTTGATGCTGCGCGCGCGCGTGCCACCGTGGGGGAGATGTCGGATGCGATGGAAGAGGCCTTTGGCCGGCACAGGGCGACCGTGAAGTCGATTTCGGGCGTCTATGCCGCGGCCTATGAAGGCGATGAAGGTTTTCGCGAAGTCCTCGCCGATGTATCGGCGTTCGCCGAGGAAGAGGGGCGGCGGCCACGCATGCTGGTCGTCAAGCTTGGTCAGGATGGCCATGACCGTGGCGCCAAGGTGATTGCGACCGCCTTCGCAGACCTCGGCTTCGATGTGGATGTCGGGCCGCTGTTCGCAACGCCGGAGGAGGCGGCGCAGCAGGCGGTCGAGAACGATGTCCATATCATTGGCGTGTCGACGCAGGCGGCGGGACACAAGACCCTGGTGCCCCAGCTGGTCGCGGCGTTGGCGGCGGCACATGCAGAGGATGTGGTTGTGATTTGTGGCGGTGTCATCCCGGCCAAGGACTATGAGTTCCTGAAAACCAACGGTGTCTCGGCGATCTACGGCCCGGGTACAAATATTCCGGTCGCCGCGCGCGAGGTCCTCGATTTGGTCCGGGCACGCCGGCGCGAAGCGGCCTGATGTCGGAAACCCACGACAATTGGCAGGCAGACGAGGACGCGTACGGGATCGATGAGGAGCCGGGCGCGGGCGCCCCTGTGCGCCGCCGCCGCGTGAATTATGTCGGCTGGCTGATGAGCTTGTCCGGCCTCGGCTGGCTCATCTATTTTCTGTTGTTTATCGGGCGCAGTATTGGCTGGTCCGTGGTGCCACAACTCCTGCCCCATGAACTGGGCGGCCTGATTGCCGGGTTGCTTGTTCCGCCGGCCATTCTGTTCACCCTGGCGGTCATGACATCGCGCCGCCAGCGTTTGGGCGACATGCTGACGGCGCTTGAGGGCCAGGTTGCGCGGCTGGACGCCCCGATCTCCAATGCCAACTCCGAACTGTCCGAGCTCGGGGAAATGCTGGTCCTCTACGGCCAGGCCCTGGAAGAGGCAGTTGCCAATGCACGCATCCAGATGTCGGAGATGCGTGGCGGCTTCGGTCGCGAGACGGCCGAGCTGGAGTTGGTCGCCGACGCGGTTCGCGCGCTCATGATCAAGACCAACGAGACTGCCGGCGATCAGTCCAGGCAGCTGGCGCAAATGACATCGCAGGTCGCAGCCAATCTTGACGAAATTCGCGGGATTGGCCAGGGCGAGGCAGAGGTCATTGACGATGCTTCACGTCGTGCGTCCGAAGTCGTGAGCGAACTCGTGACCACCTTGCGAGACCAGATCGAAACCATCGAGGCCGGCTTCCAGGAGGCCGTGACGAATACGGTCGGGCGCGTCGCCGGGGCGGGAGACACGGCGGCGGATGAGATTCGTGCTGCGGCCGAGCAGGTTGTCGACCGAACCCAGGCTGTCGTCGACGCGGTCACCCAGCAGGTGGGGAGTGCGAGCGTCGCGATCGGCGATGCCGGCAGCCAGGCGGCCGGTGCAATCACGCAGGCGTCTGATGATGCGCTGACCAAGAGCCAAGCCCTGGGCGAGGAGTTGGAGCGGCGTGCCACTGATGCTGGCGCCGTATACGAGGCGGCAATCGCGCACGCGTCCGACAAGCTGGCGGTGATGTCGGAAGACGCAGTGGGCCACGCGGATCGGTTGATGCAGGAAATCTCGGGCCAGATGGATCAGACAGGCGCAGCTCTGGACCGGGTGGCCGCGGCGATGGCTGGCCAGATGGCGCAAGTGACCGAGGGCGCGGGCCAGCAGGCCCGTGAAATGACCGAGGCCGCGGCATCGGAAATGGCCCAGACGGCGCAAGCGTTGGGGGCGAGTGTCACGACGATCCAGCAGCAGACCGAACGCATGACAGGCGATTTGCGCGAGCAGGCGGATGCGTTTGCGGCCATCTCCCGGGCAAGCATCGAACAGGTGGACGCCGCAAGCGAGCGATTGCATGGCTTCGCCGACGACCTGACGGCGGCGGGCGAAAGCGCGGATGAAAAAGGGCGCGTGCTGGGTGACACGTTCCGTACCGAGGCAGGCGCGCTCGAGAATGTGGCCCGGAATGCGTCCATTGAGGCCGAGCGATTGTCTTCGGAATTGCGTGATGCGGCGGCGGCTTTGTCGGCTTCGACCAACCAGGTGAGCGCCAGTGCCACGGAGGCGCGTGAGACGCTCGGCGAGCATACGCAGATTGTGGATACAGCATTCTCCCAGTCCATGAGCCGGGCGCAGCAGACACGCGATGAGATCGTGACGCAGCGCGAGGTCCTCGAATCGGCCGCAGATGCTGCGTTGGCGCGCATCACGGCCATTCGCGACACGCTGGGTGACAGCACCCAGTCTCTCGATCAGGCGGCCGACCGGGCGAGCGCACATCTGCGAAGTCTGCGCGAGCAGCTTGGGAACGACCAGCACTTCATGTCGGAGATCGTCAACGGTGCCGAGACCCGGCTGACGGCCCTGGGTGAGGCGTTACGCGAAGGCGCGAGCGAAATCACGGAAGCGTCGGGGACGGCGGAAAGCGCGGCACGCAGCGCACATGACTCGTTGCGTCGCCAATCCCAGGAGTTGACGAATGCGAGTGTGACGGCCGGTGCGCGGGCCGAGGCGCTTGGCGAATCCCTGACCCAGCACACCGAAGCCCTGCATCAGTCGGCCGCCGAATCGCTGGCCCGACTGTCTGAGGTCCGGGACCTTATTCAGCGCGAGAGTGAAGCGGTTGAAGCCAATGCCCGGGTCGCGACAGAGGGGCTTTCGGATGTGGCGGGTGCTCTGCGTCAACGTCGTGAGGAGCTGACGACGAGCACGGAGGAAATGCGTCGTGCCGCGAACGACACCGAGGAATCCCTGGGGGCGCGAAGCCGCGATGTGCGCGAGACAGTGGAATCGATTCTGGAGCGCTGGCGCGAACTGGGTGACGTTTTGGTGGGGCGCGCGGAGACCTTGCGCGAAACCGGAGAGAGCGCGGTCGCCAGGGCGGAGGTGACAATGCAATCTCTCGACCGGCACACGGGCGAGCTATCCACCTCTGCCGATCGCATGGAGGGCCGCGTCGACGGGTTGCGTGAACAGCTGCGTGAACAGGCGCGTGATATGCAGTCTGCGATCGATCAGGTGGCCGAACGATCCGAGACCATTGCATCCACATTCCGGATGCAGGAACACGCGCTGATCGAGGCGGCTAACGAAGCGGGCCGAAAGGCCGACGAAGTGCGCGTGGCGTATATCGATTCGAACCGTGGTGTGTTTCTGCACACGGTCAACAGAGTACTCGATACGCTGGGCTCGCTGGGTGTCGAACTGGACGGCATCCTGGAGGGCGATATTGCGCCGGAAATCATGCGCCGGTTCGCGAAAGGTGATCGCGGCGTGGCCTTGCGTCGGATCTCCGCCCGCGTGAAGGAGCCCATCGCGTTGAACCGCGTGCGTGAGCTGTATGAGGATGATGATGCTTTCCGGACACTGGCGAGCCGTTATCTTCGCGAATTCGAGCGTTTGCTGACCCAGGCTGGCGAAGCCGACCCGGACGAACTGCTCAGCGCGAGCCTGCTGACCGCAGATGTGGGCAAGGCCTACTTGCTCCTGTCGCGGGCCGTCGAACGTCACAAATAGTCCCTGGCCCCCTGCGTATACGGGAGCTCTGACTGGCATTCGTCAGGCGAATGAGGCTGCCCACTTCCAAATGTTCGGAGATAGACATATAAACATTCCAAATGTTAATTAGAATATGAAATACTAATAAAAATGTTAAGTTATATGGTGCTTTAGAATCTATATGGAATGAGTAGTGGGGAAGTGCCTGCCAAATGGAAGGTGAATTGGACACTATCGATCGTGCATTGCTGGATGTCGTCCAGGCGGATGCGCGGTTGTCGTTTCGCGAGATCGGTCGGCGGATCGGGATGTCGACCCCCGCCGTGGCCGACCGCATTCGTCGGCTCGAGGCTGCCGGCGTCATCATGGGCTATGCGGCCCGGGTGGATCGGGCCGCGCTGGGTCGGGACATCGGCGCATTCATTCGCCTGACGGTGTCGGACAATGATTTCCAGCGCGTCACCGGCTTATGCCGATCGCTGGATGCAGTTGTGGACTGTCATCACATCACCGGCGAGGACAGTTTCGTCATCCGCGTCGCGGTCGCGTCGATCGCCGAACTCGAGGATGTAATATCCAGATTTCGCAAGATCGGCTCGGCGCAGAGTTCGGTCATTCTGTCATCCCCGGTCGACGGCAAGCCCACGCGCGCAGACAGCGCATTGTTGCCCCCGGCAACGGCACGCTAGATTAGGTCGATGGCGAACAACGAGAAAAATGTATCGGCTGACGACCCCGCGCTGCTGGCGGAAGCGGTCTGTAGCGGCAATCGCCGGGCATTGGCACGCGCGATCACGCTGATCGAATCTACCCGCGAGAATCATCGTGCCCAGGCTGAGCAGTTGCTCGAACATTTGTTGCCGCACACGGGGCGAGCGGCGCGGATTGGGATATCCGGTGTGCCCGGTGTCGGTAAATCGACCTTCATCGAGGCCTTCGGACAAAACTGGATTGCCAGGGGGCACAGGGTTGCTGTCCTCGCGGTTGACCCGTCTTCGCAACGCAGCGGCGGCTCGATCCTGGGTGACAAGACGCGCATGGAGCAGCTCTCGCGTGCACCGGAAGCGTTCATCCGCCCTTCGCCAACCGCGGGGACCCTGGGCGGCGTTGCGCGCCGGACCCGGGAGGTGTTGCTCGCATGTGAAGCCGCCGGGTTCGATGTGGTGTTGATCGAAACGGTCGGGGTGGGCCAGTCCGAGACCGCAGTCGCAGATCTGGTCGATATGTTTTTGTTGCTGCTGCTGCCGGGCGGCGGCGACGAACTCCAGGGCATCAAGCGCGGGATCATGGAGTTGGCCGACCTGGTTGTCGTCAACAAGGCGGATGGGGATATGGCAGCTGCCGCCCAGCGATCTGCTGCGGAATATGCCAATGCGATTCGTCTGTTGCATCCAACAACGTCCGACTGGATACCGCCGGTGCTGACCTGCTCGTCACTGGAGAATATCGGCATCGATGATGTCCGCGAGATGACCGAGACGTACCGGCGCCAGGTTGAGGCCAGCGGCATGCTCGAAGAGAGGCGGTCCGCGCAGGCCCGACGGTGGATGTGGGGGGAAGTCGATGAGCATCTGCTCGCCGCATTTCAGCGTCATCCCGCGGTCCAGGCGAAGCTGGATTCCCTCGAGCGGCAGGTCTCCGAGGCGGAGGTCACGCCATCCGCGGCAGCCCGTGTCCTGCTCAAGGCTTTTCGCAGTGCCGAATTCGATGCCTGACGGGCTTGACCGGGCCTCCGCCATCGCCTAGAAACAGCGCCGGTCGCGCCGATTTCGGCGCGTTAGCTGTTCATGGAGCGAGTACTATGTCGCGCCGCTGCGCCATCACAGGCAAAGGCGTGCTGACCGGAAACAACGTCAGCCACGCAAAAAATAGAACCCGCCGCCGTTTCCTGCCGAATCTGCAGACGACGATGCTGTATAGCGAGACGCTTTCACGTGGTGTCCGCCTGAATTTGTCGGTTCGTGCGATCCGCACCATCGAGCACAAGGGTGGCGTCGATGCCTTCCTGCGCGGAACGTCTTCATCCAAGTTGCCGCGCGAGCTGCGCGGCATGAAGCGTGATCTAGAAAAGACGGTGGCTGAGGCCGCCTGATCGCGACCGCGATCTGATCACGCTGAAAGCCCGCGTTTCGCGGGCTTTTTTGCGCCTGCAACGTATATGATCACGCGCCCGATATGATCATGTCCCGACAACCCGGTTTGTACCGACAATGACTGACTATCCCGGTTTCGCATTCGAAGTGACCCGCACCGTGACGGGAGAAGACGATTGGCCTGGTGCTGCCCGGCGCGGCCGGATCACCACGCCCCATGGGGTGATCGAGACGCCGGCCTTCGTATTTTGTGCAACCCGCGGCGCGTTGCGAGGTGTGTTGCCGGGCCAGGCGCGGGCCGAGACGACCCAGATCATTCTCGGCAACACCTATCATTTGATGCTCCAGCCCGGTGCCGAGCGTGTCGCTGCACTCGGCGGGCTGCACAAGATGATGGGATGGGATGGCCCGATGCTCACGGATTCGGGTGGCTTCCAGATTTTCTCTCTGGGTCGCGGCGGCGGTCAAAAGGAAATCAAGGGCAGCCGCACGGATGTCCGCGATCCGTCCTTGCTGGCGATCGACGAGGCCGGCGCGTCGTTCCGGTCCTATGTCGATGGGGCCAAAGTGACACTCACGCCTGAAGACTCGATCCGCATCCAGCGTCAGATCGGCGCCGATATCATTCTCGTCCTCGACGAATGCACCCCCTACCACGTCGACCGTGAGTACACGGCCCAGTCGATGGGGCTGACCCACCGCTGGGCGCTGCGCTCGATCGCGGCCTTCGGCGAGGCCGAGGCGGGCTCTGCCGGCCCTCAGGGTCTCTATGGGATCGTTCAAGGCGGTGTCTATGACGATCTGCGTAAGGAAAGTGCCGAGTTCACGGCGGCCCAGCCCTATTTCGGCTATGCGGTTGGCGGGTGTCTCGGCGGTACGCCGGAAGAGATGAACGATGTGGTGGCGCTGGCGATGGCGCCGCTTAACGCTGCCACCCCGATGCCGCGCCCGATCCATCTATTGGGGGTTGGCAGTGTCCGGGACATCTGGAACGGGGTCGCCAAGGGTATCGATACGTTCGATTGCGTCAATCCAACCCGGCTGGCGCGCCATGGCAGTGCCTACATAAGGCCGGGCCTGGGAGAGACGGACAATGGTCGCGAGTTCATCAACATCAAGAATGCGCGATTCCGCGAAGACTCGACGCCGCTCGATCCGGAGTGTGATTGCGCGACCTGCACCAGCGTGTCGCGCGCGTATCTCCACCACCTCGTGAAGGCGGGCGAGCTGAACGCGGTGTCGCTGCTGGCAGTACACAATGTGCGGTTCATGAACCGTTTGCTCGAAGACGTGCGGGCTGCGATCGACAATGATGACTACGCCGCGCGGCGCGCCTACTGGATCGACGGGTGAGCGCGCGGCCCGCCTAGGGCAGCAGCTCGAACATCAGCAGCAGGTTTCGCTGGTCATCTGAGAAGTTATTGTCGCTTGCGAGATAGATCAGGGTCTGGCCACGCTTGGCGCTGCGCGCGGCCACAGCTTCGAAATTTTCGGTCACGAATGGCGTCTCGAGCCGGGCGATTTCCGTCGTCTGGATGGGGGCGCCGGGGCGCAGGCTTCGACGCGCGATCCGCGCGATCCGGGTTCCCACATCGCCCGGCGGCGTAAAGCGGCGTTCGATCACCACGATGTCGCCATTGGGCAGCAGCGCCGCGCCGGTCGGCTTGTAGGGTGGAAACAGCGTGTAGGCCATGGGCGTCCATTCGGCGCCGTTGCCGAGCCAGGCGAAAGTAAATGCCCGGCTGGTCGGGAGGTCTTCCGCGATCAGGAGAATTTTCTTGTCATGGGTCTCGCTCGCCGCCTCGATGCCGCGGTTTGAGCGCGCGCGTTCCAGCCCGGGCGGGGGCATGAGCAGGCGCGGGGAGGAACGGAGCGGGGCAAAGGATGCCGGGAAATGTAACAGGCGGTGGTTGCGTTCGAAGGCGACGAGCCAGCCACCGTTGGGCATGCGCGCGATGGCCTCGATATCGGAATTTCTGTCATCCTCGATCGAGCGTCCGACGGCACCGGTCACCGGCTCAAGATCGATGAGTTTGGCGGCGGATAAATCGCCGGCCAGATCATATTCCAGGAATAATTCGGCTCTGTGTCCGCGATCCGTGAGCGCGGTCAGGGTGCGCCCCCCGGGATCGATTTCCATCGCCGAGATGCCGCCGAACCGCGGATCGTCGAAGTTCATCTCGATCCCGCCCCGCCAGACCAGGCGTCCAACGCGATCCTGCCCGCTCAATCCTTTGTGCAGAGGGATTGGTGTGGTGTCGGCCCAGGCAGGCAGAGCAACAAATGCGCCGAGCAACAGCAGACTGGAGAAAAGCCGGATCATGGATCGATTATAGCCCCATTTTGCGGCACAAACTTGACCGAAGTGGCCGACGCGCAGTGTCAGGCGACGCGGCGTGAGCCTCGCCGGGGGCGGCCGCGGGACGAATTGTCTTCTTCGTCGAAGAGTTCGGCCAGCTGATCCATCACCGTGCCGCCAAGCTGTTCTGCGTCGACGATTGTCACCGCGCGGCGGTAGTAGCGGGTCACATCATGTCCGATGCCAATGGCAAGCAGTTCAACGGGCGAGACTGTCTCGATCCATTCGATGATCTGGCGCAGGTGTCGCTCCAGATAGTTGCCGGCGTTGACCGAGAGTGTGGAATCGTCAACCGGCGCACCGTCGGAGATGATCATCAGAATGCGCCGTTGTTCCGTGCGCGCGAGCAGGCGATTGTGCGCCCACAGCAACGCCTCGCCGTCGATGTTTTCCTTGAGCAGTCCCTCGCGCAGCATCAGGCCGAGATTCTTGCGGGCGCGGCGCCAGGGGGCATCAGCGGATTTGTAGATGATATGGCGCAGGTCATTCAGCCGGCCCGGATTGGCGGGCTTGCCGGCCGCGAGCCAGCTCTCGCGCGACTGTCCGCCTTTCCAGGCCCGGGTCGTGAAGCCCAGAATTTCAACCTTTACGCCGCAGCGTTCGAGCGTGCGCGCCAGGATATCAGCGCTCATGGCGGCCACGGAGATCGGCCGGCCGCGCATGGAGCCTGAATTGTCGATCAGCAGGGTCACAACCGTGTCGCGGAAGTTCGTGTCCTCTTCCATCTTGAAGGACAGGGGATGTGCCGGGTTGGTCACGACGCGGGTCAGGCGCGCGGTGTCGAGCATCCCTTCCTCCAGGTCGAATTCCCAATTTCGCGTCTGTTTCGCCATCAATCGGCGTTGCAGCCGGTTCGCGAGCCGTGAAATGACACTTTGCAGATGGCCCAGTTGCTGGTCGAGCTGCTGGCGCAGGCGCGACAGTTCGTCGGGGTCGCAAAGGTCGGGGGCCTCGACGATCTCGTCGAATTCCGTCGTGTATGCGCCATAGACGAATTGTTCGCCCTGGTTGTGACCGTATTCGGGCGGGCGCCAGGGCTGACCCGGCGCATCGGGATCTTCCTCGCCGGCACCCGGTTCCGTGTCGCCGTCGCCGTCTTCGAAGGGCATGTCTGTTTCTTCACTCTCGGCGCCGCCTTCGTCGTCTTCGCCTTCGCCGTCCATGGCGCGCGCTTCGCCGTCGCTTTCGCCCTCTCCGGTGCTCTCGCCGTCGGCGTCGTCCTGATCCTCGCCGGTGCTGTCGTCGCCGTCCGGTTCGGCCGCCATGTCTTCATCGGCAAGCCCGAGATCGGAGATCATCTTCCGCACGACGTCCTGGAAGGCGATCTGATCATCGAGACTGTCGCCAAGACTGGAAAACGCGGCGCCGATCTTGGATTCAACGAACGGCCGCCATACGTCGACCATCTGCCGGGCCGACGGCGGCGGGGTCGCACCGGTCAGCGCTTCGCGCACCAAAAGAGCGACGGCTTCGGATACCGGCGCCTGGTCGCGCTGGGTCACCCGTGCAAAACCCTTGTCGCGGCAACGCATCTCCAGCGCTGCGCTCAGATTGTCGGCCACACCAGTCATGCGGTTGGCGCCGATCGCCTCGACCCGCGCCTGCTCAACCGCGTCATACAGCGCGCGCGCTGCCGGTGCGGAGGGAAGCCTGGTCTGATGCAGCTCGCTATTGTGGTGGCGCAAACGCAACGCCATGGCGTCGGCCTCTCCGCGTACGACGCTGACCTCTTCGGCCGGCAGATCGCGGGCAGGCAGTGGCAAGCGCGCTTCTTCCCCGCTGATACCCGGCGGGTCAGGCGTAAATGAAACCGTCAATTCCGGTTCATGGGCCATGGCACGCATGGCCGCAGCAGTGACGCGCCGAAATTCTTCGACCGGTCCGTCGTTGCCGCCTTTGTTCGATCCCGCCATCGGCGTCTTACTGAGTTGGGGCCGGCGCGACCACGCCGTCTTCGAGTTCGGTCCCGAAGCAGCGCTGATAATATTCGGCGACCGTCGAACGCTCGACCTCGTCGCATTTGTTCAGGAAGGTGACCCGGAACCCGAGCGGGATCGACCCGAAGATCTCCGCATTGTCGGCCCAGGTGATCACCGTCCGTGGGGACATGACAGTCGAGATGTCGCCGGCGACGAAGCCCGAGCGCGTCAAGTCGGCGGTCGCGACCATGGCTGAAATCTTCTCGCGACCTTCCTTGTTGTCATAGGTCGGGGATTTCGCGGTCACAATGTCGACTTCCTGCTCATGGGGCAGGTAGTTCAGCGTCGTGACGATATTCCAGCGATCCATCTGCGCCTGGTTGATCTGTTGCGTGCCGTGATACAGGCCGGTCGTGTCGCCCAGGCCAACGGTGTTCGCCGTGGAGAACAGGCGGAAGCTCGGGTGCGGACGGATGATCTTGTTCTGGTCGAGCAGGGTCAGCTTGCTGTCGGCCTCCAGCACGCGCTGAATCACGAACATGACGTCCGGTCGGCCGGCGTCATACTCGTCAAAGACGAGGGCGCAGGGATGCTGCAGGGTCCAGGGCAGGATGCCTTCGCGGAACTCGGTGATCTGCACCCCGTCGCGCAGCACGATCGCGTCCTTGCCGATCAGGTCGATGCGGCTGATATGACTGTCCAGGTTGACCCGGACGGTCGGCCAGTTGAGGCGCGCAGCGACCTGTTCGATATGGGTCGATTTCCCGGTGCCGTGATAGCCCTGGATCATCACCCGACGATTGTGTTTAAAGCCGGCGAGGATCGCGAGCGTGGTGTCATGGTCGAACCGGTAGCTCTCGTCGAGCGCGGGCACATGAACGGTTTCCTCAGAGAAGGCCGGGACCTCCATATCGGCATCGATCCCGAAAACCTTGCGCGCCGACACCATGATGTCGGGCTCCGGGTTGACGGGCATATCGGCACTTGTAATCGATTTAGTCGCTTCCATAATCCGGTCCACTTTCGTCAAATTTTCTTCGTCCGGTGCGGCTCCCTCAGGGGCCGACCGATTGCATTAGCGTTGCGTAGGCTTGGTTGATCGCCTTGAGACGTTCTTCCGCCAGCTTGTCGCCGCCATTCGCGTCGGGATGGTGCTGTTTGACCAGCTCCTTGTAGCGCCGCTTTATAGCGTCTGCTGACAGCGGTGACGACAATTTCATTATAGCAAGGGCGTCAATAGTTTCAGAGTCCATGCCGGACGTATTTGCGCTCGCCGCCGTGTCTGCCTCGGACTCGAAAAAACCGAAGTCATCCCGGATGCCCTCACCGGGGCGTTTGCCGCTAAATGGCCAGGTCGGTCGGTGCCAGAATGTGGTGCCGTGCCGGTCGGTTTCGATTTCGTCCTCCGACATCCCGGCATAGTAATTCCACGAACTGTTGTATGCGCGCACATGATCGAGGCAGAACCAGATATATTCACGAACATTGTCCCGTGACTTCGGTGCCCTGAATTCGCCCGGCAGTTCGCAGCCGGCTTGCTCGCAGACGCGCAGGCCCGTCGCGCTGCCACCGCCTTCGGTGAGCAGGTCGTCCAGGTCGATGGAATCGCGCCGCCGTGTCATGCGCGGAATATGTCTGGTGGACCTGCCCGAGGCAATATCGGGGCGCAATTTCGTGAGGGAGTTCAAACGTTGGAGAATTCGATGAATCGTGCAGAACGCATCCAAGCGGCCCTTGAGAACGGACTGGATGTCCGACAGATCGAGGTGCGAGACGACTCGCACAAGCACGCCGGTCATGCAGGCGCCCGGCCCGAGGGGGAAACACATTTCGATATTGTGATCGTGAGCCCCGATTTTGCGGGGCAATCGCGCGTGATCCGCCAGCGGTCGGTCAACGCCCTGCTTTCTGCGGAATTCGAGGGTGGCCTGCACGCACTTTCGATGCGCACCGTGACTCCCGAGGAGGCTCATAAAGAAACAAATTGATACAATATAATCTATGTGTTGCAAATGCACCCCCCTGCGTTCTACCGTGCTGCCAATCGTAATTCGCAGACCCCATTGGGGTCGGAAGGACAGCCACAATGCTTGTAAATCGCAACATCACAGTGGGTTCGTTGCGCACCAGCGTCCGGTTGGAACCCCAGTTCTGGGAAGCCTTGTCCGATATCGCGGTGCGTGAACGTTTAACGGTCGATCGGCTTTGCACCATCATCGACGCCAACGCCGGTGAATTGGGGCGTACGGCGGCCATCCGCGTCTTCATCGCCAGCTATTTTGCGGAAATCCGTACGCGCGAGAGCGTTGCGGCAACTGCCAATCCGTCCGCGACAATCGAACGGACCGCGCCGTTTCGCGCACCCTATATCCCGGCGACACGCGCCGTCGGATAGAGGCAGGCGGCGGCGGAGGGCCCGTCGGCGAAAGCCGGCGCGGCTAGTCGTGCGCGGGTCCGTCATAATGGTCGGGCCAGAATTCCTTCACCTTCGGACCGTCACTGCGAAACGCGTGACAGGTGTTCAACAGACGCGGCGGGCGTGTGGAAACGCGTTCGCCCTCCGGCTGCTCCTTGTTCCGGAGCGGGTAGATGGTCTGAAACGCCGTGGTGGCGACCGGCCCGAGCATTTCCACGATATGGGTGCATCCCTCGACGCCGCCGACACGGTCGCGGACCCGTTTGCGCCAGCCCGGCCCGATGCTGACGCCGACGAGGCGCTCGAAGTTTGGTGCGACCTGCTTGCAGATGGAGAACGGGCTGTACTCGGTCGTGGCCTCGACGCCATGAATTTTTAGGTCGTCGTCGACCGTCAGGCGGATCCACATCTCGTGCACCGGCTCGCCCGGCGGCACGTCGCCACGCTCATTGTTGTGGAACGTGTAGGTCTTCACATCGACGAGGCGACCCTCAATGTCCCACAGCCCGTCCTTGCGCCGGTAGCCGTTGCACTCGACCGTGCGGTTGTGAATGTGTTCGCGCTCCGCCGGGTTCGACAGTGGCATCGGATCAATCCTCACAGAAAATGGGTTCGGGCGGGACTATAGGTTTGCGCCCGACCCGGTCAAGAATGGGTCACCGCGATGGCGTGACATCGGCGTCGCTATCGGGCGAACGTCGCGTAATGCGCAATGAGCGCAGCTGGTTGCCGTTGCGCCGCAGAATATCGATCTTCAGGCCCTCGATATCGAAGCTCTGACCCTCTTCGGGGATGAAACGGGCTTCGTGCAGCACGAGCCCCGCGATGGTCGAGGCTTCCTCGTCGGGCAGGTCCCAGTCGAACTCACGATTCAGGTCCCGGATGGTCACGCGGCCATCAACGATGAATGTATCATCGGACTGGCGGCGCATGCCGGGGACGGGAATGTCGTGCTCATCGTCGATCTCGCCAACGATCTCCTCGATGATATCCTCCAGGGAGACGACACCCTGAAGCGCCCCATACTCGTCGACCACGAGCGCGAAATGTTCGCGCCGGTCGCGAAACTCGTGCAGCTGGCGCAGGCAGTCGGTCGATTCCGGTACGAACCACGGTTCGGAGGCAACCGCGCGGACATCAATCTCGTCGATATGACCGTCATGGCTCTGGACCTCGCGCAGCAGCGCCTTGGCGTGGATGACGCCGATGATGTTGTCCGGGTCGTCCTCATACAGCGGGACACGTGTGAACGGACAATCCAGAACCTTGCCCAGGATCTCGCTGGCCGAAAGCCCGGCGTCGACCATTTGCACGTCGGTGCGGTGGGTCATGATCTCACCGACCTCGACATCGTCGAGGTCCATCACCCCGCCGAGCATCAGTCCCTCATGGGCAGACACGGTGTTTGTATCGGCGTGCAGGCGGATGGCGCCGCGCAGTTCCTGTTCGCGCATGGCGTCGCCTTCCGAGGAAATTTTCTCACCCATCAGCCGCAACAGCACGCCGACGACCGCCTCGATCGCGCGTGACAGCGGCGACAGCGCGATGACGATGAACCGGATCGGGCGCGCGACGGTGATCGCCACATCATCGGCATGCCGGATGGCGTAGGTTTTCGGCAGGACTTCCGAAAAGATCACGACAAGTGTCGTCATGGCGATCGTCGCATACACAACGCCGGCATCGCCGAACAGCGTGATCATCATGCTGGTTGCGAGTGCTGATGCGAGGATGTTGACGATGTTGTTGCCGATCAGAATGCCGCCGATCAGGCGCTCCTGCCGGGCATGCAACAGATTGACCGTGCCGGCACGCCGGTTGCCCTCGCTTTCAAGTTGATGCATGCGCGGCCGCGATGCGCCGGTCAGCGCCGTTTCGGACCCTGAAAAGAACGCCGAAAGCGCCAACAGAACAACAATTCCGATGACGGTAAGGGTGAGGGGATCACTCATGGTTCTCTGGCCTGTTTGGAAAGTGTCAGGCGGCTGTCGCCATCTCGGAAAGGAGGCGTGACACCTCGTCGACCGCCACCTCGTTGGTTACAAACGTATCGCCAATACCGTTTGCCAGGATGAAGGTAAGACGCCCTTCCTGGACTTTCTTGTCTCGTCCCATATGCGCCAGCAATATGTCCGCGTCCCAGCCGGTGCCGGGATGTGCGGGGAAGCCCGTGGGCAGACCTGCAGCGTCGAGATGGGCGCGGGTCCGTGCCGCTTCGGCTTGTGTGCACAGGCCCATCCGCGCCGAGAGCTCGAACGCGAGCACCATGCCGATGGACACGGCCTCACCATGCAGCAAGCCTGCGCCATAACCGGTTTCGGCTTCCAGTGCGTGGGCGAATGTGTGGCCGAGATTCAACAGCGCCCGGCGACCCGTTTCGCGCTCGTCCTGGTTAACGATTTCCGCCTTCATTTCGCACGCCCGCTCGATGGCGTGGATCTGCGCCGCGGCGTCGCCGCCGAGGATCGCGGCGGCGTTGGTCTCGAGCCATTCGAAGAAGGCGGCATCACCGAGCAAACCGTATTTGGCGACTTCCGCATACCCGGCGCGCATTTCCTGGGCGGGCAGCGTCTTGAGGGTGTCGGTGTCCGCGATGACCAACCGGGGCTGATAAAACGTGCCGACCAGATTCTTGCCCTGCCGGGAGTTGATGGCGGTCTTGCCGCCGACGGAACTGTCGACTTGCGCCAGCAACGAGGTGGGAATTTGCACGAACTCAACACCGCGCAGCGCGATGCTCGCGGCGAACCCTGTGAGATCCCCGACGACCCCGCCGCCGAGCGCGATCAGAACGCTGCCGCGCTCGAGACCGCCGCCGATCAGGTCCTCCAGCAGGTCTTCGAGCTGGGCGTAGGATTTCGATGCTTCGCCCGCCGCGACGGTGATGGTGCGTGTTTGATGGCCCGCCCGCCCCAGTGCGGCCGCAAGCCGTTCAGCATAAATCGGGCCGACATTGGTGTCGGTGATGATGATCGTCCGACGTTCGCCAAGTCGCTCGGCGAGAAGCGTGCCGGCCTTGTCGATCAGTCCGGGACCGATCGCGATATCGTAGGAGCGCACGCCCAGATCAACGCGGATGGTTCGCGTGTTTTCAGCCGAAACATTCATTGTGCTGGCAATGCCTCTATCCTGTCCCTGAATGCCGCAAGCGCGTCCACCACGCGCTCGACGGTTTCGTCGGGCGGGCCGTCGTCGCTCTCGACGACTATGTCAGCCTGCGCATAGACCGGATGGCGGGTCTCCATCAAGTTTTCCAGCGTACCTGAAGGGTCGCCCTTGTTGAGCAGCGGGCGATCGCTGCGTCGCGCTGTGCGGCGCACCAGCGTGTCGAGATCGGCGCGCAGCCAGACCGAAATGCCGGCATGGGCGATCGCGGCGCGGGTCTCTTCGTCCATGAATGCCCCGCCACCGGTCGCCAGAACCTTGGGTTCGTCCTCCAGCAGACGTGCGATCACCCGGCGTTCGCCGTCGCGGAACTCCGCCTCGCCATGGCGTTCGAAGAATTCGGCAATGGTGCAACCGGCTGCGGCCTCGATTTCGGTGTCGGCATCGACAAAGGGCAGGGCCAGGCGCGTCGCCAGGCGACGGCCGATGGATGACTTGCCGGCCCCCATCAGGCCGACCATCACGATGGACCGGTCCATGCCGCCCGCCGTCGGTCGAAGTTTCGTCGGGTCGCGTTCGTCTTCGGCTTGTTCAGAATCGCTCATGCGCTGCTATCTTGATGCGATTCGGTCCGGCAAACGATTCGCCGCGTTATCGCCATGGTTCGGATGGCATAATAATCAATCACGTGAAGCCCTGCGAGACCGGAGATTGTCATAGCTGGGCTCCATGACATGGGTTCGCCCGTTAGATTTGCCCATTAGATTCGCTAGGAGGATCGCTTGGCCAAGTACATCATTGTCCTGTTTCTTGCCGTAATCGTCGCCGGCGGTGTGTTTCTTGCGACATGGGACATACCCGCGCCGACGGAAAGCGTCGAGAAAACGATCCCCAACGATCGCTTCCCGCGCTAACACCCATGCGCCAATTCGCCGTCACAATTGCATCGATTTTCGCACTTTCACTCGGTGCAATGGCCAGTAATGCGCCGACCGCCCATGCGCAGCAGTCCGGGCCGATCCGCCTGGCACCTCTGCCGCCGCCCGAAAGCGCACCGGGTGGCACCGGCGCGCAACCCGCCGTTACGCCGGCCGACCCCGCCCTTTCGCCGGGAGGTGTGCTGATCCGCGGTCTCGACGCCCTGGCCGAGGATGCCGTCGGCGTGCTGGGCGCATCCAACGGTGGCCTTGGCGCTGATATGTGGGCCGGGACCGATCACACCACGGCGGTCCGCCTCCTGACGACGCTGCCGTCACGCTATCTGGCCGGGGAAGCGCGGGAGTTGACGCGCCGTCTCCTGCTGTCCAGCGCGACGCCACCGGATGGTGGCGGATCAGTGGCCGACAGCGGGAAGCCCGGTTTGCTTGCCGCTCGCGTGGCGGGTCTGGTCTCGATCGGCGCGCCGGCTGATGCGATTGAGCTGGCGCGGGCCGCGCATTCGCGCCGGGTGCCGGATCATCTCGCACGGTCAATTGTCAGTGCAAATTTCCTGCGCAGTGATCTGGAGACCGGTTGCGATGTGCTGGATCAATACAAGGGTGGCTACGCGGAGCCCTTCTGGCAGAAGGCGCTCATCCTGTGCCAGATCGTTGGCGGGAAGGGGGCGGAGGCGTCCCTGGGGCTCGATCTTCTGCGCGAGGAGCGCGGCGACACGGACGGCGTCTTCCAGAATATCGCCTATGCAACAGCCGTGGGTGCTCAACTCGCGCCGGAACAGCTCGAGACGCCGGGCGCGACGGATGTTTTGACGTTCGCGATGCTGACGGTCGCCGAAGCCGAGCTGCCGGACTGGATGCTGGCGAGCAATGATCCCGCGCTGGTGCGGGCAATGCTGGTGTCCCCGCAGGTCGACCCGGCGCGGAAGCTCGCTCTGGCGCATCGCGCATTGCGGCGTGGCGTGGTCGACGCCGATGACGTCGTGGCCGTTTATGACGGACTGGGCGCAAGCGATGAAGCCATCGCCGCGGCGCTGCTTGATCCGGATTCCGTCGACCGTGATATCTGGCTCGCCTACCTGTATCTCGCGGCGCGCAACCAGACCGTCGCGATCGCCAGGTCCGAAGCCTTGTGGGAAGCCTGGACACTGGCTCAGGCGGCGGAAGTTGACGATATCGTCATGACCACCACTGCGGCGCTGCTCGCGGATGTCCCCGCGACGTCGGGTTTCGGTTGGCTCGCCGCCGCCGCGACGCGTGCGGCGCTGTTGGCGGGCGAGGACGACCTGGCAATCGAATGGTATCAACTCGTCGTTCGTCAGGCGCGATCCGTGGCGGATATGGCACGGGCTACGGCGCTCATGTGGCCGGAGATGCGGATCATCGGGCGCAATCTGCCCGCCGCACCGGAGCCTGAAAATATTGCTGCCCCGGCACAATTCGGTGTGCCCGATCCCGCTGCCCTTGCCACCATCACGGCCGTCACGGGCACGCAAATTCCGGCTCCGGGCAGGTTGGACCCGCAACTGACCCGGAGATCACGCGCGCCGGTGTCCCCGTTGCCCCCGGTGCCGTGGAGCCCCACGCGCCTGTCCCGCTGGATCGACCTGGCAGGCAACAATGAGGGGACGGCCGATATCGGTTTGGCGCTGTATATGCTGCAGATCCTTGGAGACCCGGTGTCGGAGGAAAACTGGCGCAGCGCACCGGTGACCGTTGACGACACAACGCAAATTGGTGGGCCGGTTCCGAGTCCTGCGGCGCTTGCAGGGCTGGCCCGCGCCGCGATCGCGAAGCGGCGTGCGGAAGTCACGCTCTACGCGATGATCGTACTCGGGCAGGCGGGTGAGACACCCCATGCCGGCGTGGTCGCCAACGTGGTGCGCGGTCTGCAGCGCGTTGGGCTGGATACCGACGCACAGGCTATTGCCCGCGCCGCGTTGGTCGCACGGGTGCGATGAGCCGGCGGCGCAAGGCCATCTCGCCGGCGATTGTCAGTCGGTATTTCGAAGCATTCCTGGAACTGCTGCTGGCCGAACGCGGCGCGTCGGCCAACACCATTGCGGCCTACCGGCACGACTTGGGAGACGCAGCGGAATTTCTTTGCGGCACAGACATGAGCCGCAAGGCCGCGCTCGACGACGCGTCGACCGACGACCTTCGCCGCTATCTGAAGAATCTGGAAAGCCGCGGCATGGCCACGCGGACATCGGCCCGGCGCCTGTCAACGCTGCGCCAGTTCTATCGTTTCCTCTATGCCGATGGTTTGCGTGCCGACGATCCGAGCGCGATCCTTGAAAGTCCCCGGCAGGGCCGCTCGCTGCCGAAGATCCTTTCCGAAGCCGATGTGGGCGCGCTGCTCGATGCCGCGGCCGCGCGCGACGGGCCGGACGGCAAGCGTATCTGCGCCCTGGTCGAGCTTTGCTACGCCACGGGGATGCGCGTGACCGAACTCGTCGGCTTGCCCCTCGCGACCGTGCAGCGTGACCCCGAGGTCCTGATCGTGCGCGGGAAGGGCGACAAGGAGCGGATGGTCCCGTTGAGCGAGCCCGCCCGCCAGGCCGTGCGGGACTATCTCGAGGTGCGCGGCACTTTCGTGCCGGAGGGAACCACGAACCCGTTCCTGTTTGCCGGGCGCGGCGGCAAACATCTGACCCGCCAGCGGTTCTTCCAGCTCCTGAAGGATCTGGCCGAGAAGGCGGATCTTGATCCGCGCAAGGTCAGCCCGCATGTGCTGCGGCATGCGTTTGCAACGCATTTGTTACATCACGATGCCGACCTGCGCAGCGTCCAGCAGATGCTGGGTCACGCTGACATTTCCACCACCCAGATCTATACACATGTGCTCGATGAGCGGATGCGGAAGCTTGTTGCCGACCATCATCCGCTTGCCAGCCGCGTGAACGCCAACTAGTAGAACGCCATGCCGCATTTTCTGGATTTCGAAAAACCACTCGCCGCGCTCGAAGGTCAGATCGAAGAGCTTCGCAGGCTGTCCGACAATGGTGATCTCAACATCGCCGAAGAAGTCGGAAAGCTCGAAGACAAGGTCGACCGTCAGCTGCGCCAGACCTATGGCAAGCTCTCGGCCTGGCAGAAGGTCCAGGTCGCCCGTCATCCCGCGCGGCCGAAATGCGGCGACTATGTCTCGGGCCTGATCACGGAGTTTGTGCCCCTGGCCGGCGACCGGCTCTACGCCGAGGACAACGCCCTGGTGGCCGGCATGGGCCGCTATCATGGCCGTCCCGTGATCGTGCTCGGTCAGGAAAAAGGCAACGATACGGAAAGCCGCATCCACCATAATTTCGGCATGGCGCGGCCCGAGGGCTACCGCAAGGCCCAGCGTCTCATGGACCTCGCAAACCGGTTCGACTTGCCGATCCTGTCCTTCGTGGACACGTCGGGTGCCTATCCCGGGGTGGGTGCCGAGGAGCGCGGCCAATCCGAGGCGATCGCGCGCGCCATCCAGGCCTCGCTCGGCCTGCAGGTGCCGTTCGTATCGGTGATCATCGGCGAGGGTGGATCGGGTGGCGCCGTTGCGATCGCGACGGCAAACACGGTCTTGATGATGGAGCACGCCGTCTATTCGGTGATCTCGCCCGAAGGCTGCGCGTCGATCCTGTGGCGCGACGGAGCGCGCGCGCAGGATGCGGCCGAGGCGCTCAAGATCACGGCGCAGGATCTCGCCGAGCTGAAGCTGATCGACGGGATCGTGGCCGAGCCACTGGGTGGCGCACATCGTGAACCCGATGTGGCGGTCGGCGCGGTCGACGCGGCGCTGAACGAGGCGCTTCGCGCGATGGACGGGATGGACGGCCCGGCGTTGCAGGCGCAACGGCGCGAGAAGTTCCTGAATCTGGGTAGCGCCGGCCTGGCCTGAACCCCGGCCTGGCCTGAACCGAAGATCAGGCGAAGCGGGGCATGACCTCGTGCGCGAAGCGGTCGAATGACCCCGACGCCTCCTCGAAGCTCAGATCGCCATAGGCAAACCGGCAAACGAAGTAATTGAGCCCCGCGGCCTCAATCTGGCGTTCGATCTCCGACGCCACCATGTCCGGCGTACCGGCGATGATCGCATCGCGTTGGCGGGCGGTCTCCAGCGTCGAGGCATAGGCCGGATCCTCGACGCCGAACTTGCGCCAGAGGTTGATGAAATTCTCATACCAGGCCGCATAGGCGCGCCCGGCGACCCGCTCGGCCTCGTCCTGGGTCTCGGCCACAAAAACATGGCGGGCGACACCGAGCTTCGCCGTGACGGGCCCGCCATGTTCGCTGTCCCACGTCTCGCGATACTGGTCGGTCGCGCTGCGGGCGATCTCACAGGGTGAATTGCTGATCACATTGATCTTCTGGGATGCGGGCCAGGCTGCGCCGTTGGGTGTCGCCACGCCGTACCACATCGGCGGCAGGCGCTTGCCAACGGGTGTCACCACCATCGGCACGTCATCGTAATGAAAATGTTCGCCGGCGAAGCTCAGCACATCGGACGACAGGCCGCGCCTGAGGGCCTCGAACGCCTCCAGATAGATCGGGCCGGCATTCTCCTTGTCGATCCCGAAGTACGCGACCTCGAAAGGCGAGATCCCCCGGCCGACCCCGAACTCGAACCGCCCGCCGCTCATCTGGTCGAGCATGCAGATCTCTTCGATCAACCGGAGCGGCTCATACAGCGGCAGGCAATAGACCATCGGCCCGAAATGCATGTTCGTGGTCCGCTGGGCAACGGCCGAGAGGAACACGCTGGGCGAGGGGGCGAGGCCGAGCGGCGTCGCGTGATGCTCGGCCAGGTGATACATCGCGATCCCGGCCTGATCGTAGGCGGAAATCAGGCGCAGCCTGTCTTCGTAGATGGTCTGGTCAGGCACGCCAGCCCGGCGGTCGAGGTGATCGAAGACGCCGAAATCGACCATTTTGCGATCCCCGCCCTAGGCGCTTCGGCCGTGGCAGTGCTTGTATTTTTTGCCGGTGCCGCACGGGCATGGCGCATTGCGCGGAACCTTGCCCCAGGTCGAAGGATCCTCGGGGTCGATCGTGGCCGTGGCCTGGCTGCGCGCCGATGCTGCGCCGGCGCCGGTTTCGTCCGCGCGCGGGGTGGCATCGCCGAACTGTCCGACCGTCGTATGCTGTGCTTCCACGCTTTGCGGTGAGCGGGGCTCGGGAATGGCGTCGGGTACGTTGACCTGAATCTCGATATGGCTGAGCAGCTGGGTCACGCCCTCGCGCAGGCGCCCGAGCATGTCCTGGAACATGTCAAACGCTTCGCGTTTGTATTCGTTCAGCGGATTCTTCTGACCGAAGGCGCGCAGGCCGATGCCTTGGCGCAGATGGTCGAGACGCAGAAGATGGTCTTTCCAGTGCTGATCGAGAATCTGCAGAAGCAGGTTCTTCTCGGCCATACGCATGATCTCTTCGCCATAGTTGGCGACCTTGGCGGCCATGCGCTCGTCGACCATTTTCTCGAGCCGGTCGTGGATTTCCTCGTCTGCGATGCCCTCTTCGGCGGCCCATTCATCTGCCGGGATGTCGAGGCCGAATATCCGCATCGCCTCCTCGTGGAGCAAATCCGTGTCCCACTGTTCGGCGAACACCTTTTCGGGGATGGTCCGTGCGATCACGTCATCGAGCGCTTCGGCCCGCATCGCCTTGATCGTGTCGGACACATCGTCGGTCCGCATCAAATCCTTGCGTTGCTCATAGATGACCTTGCGCTGGTCATTCATGACGTCGTCGTATTGCAGCAGCTGCTTGCGGATCTCGAAGTTGCGGGCCTCGACCTTCTGCTGCGCCTTTTCGAGCGCCTTGTTGATCCACGGATGGACGATTGCCTCGCCCTCTTCGATGCCAAGCTTGGTCAGCATGCCGTCCATGCGCTCGGACCCGAAGATGCGCATCAGATCGTCCTGCAGCGACAGGAAGAAGCGTGACGTGCCCGGGTCGCCCTGGCGGCCGGATCGGCCGCGGAGCTGGTTGTCGATCCGCCGGCTTTCATGGCGCTCGGTGCCGATCACCATGAGGCCGCCCGCTGCGATTACGGTGTCATGGAATTTTTCGACTTCGGCGCGAATGCTGGCTTCTTTTTCGTCGCGCGCCGGCCCGTCTTCCATGTCGGCAAGTTCGGCTTCAAGGCGCATGTCCAAATTGCCGCCGAGCTGAATATCGGTGCCGCGGCCAGCCATGTTGGTCGCGATTGTGACCGCACCCGTCGCACCCGCCTGGCCGATGATCTGGGCCTCGCGCTCGTGATGGCGCGCGTTCAGAATTTCATGGGGAATCTTGCGCGACTTCAGCGCCTCGGAGACTTCCTCCGATTTCTCGATCGAGACCGTGCCGACCAGCACCGGCTGGCCGCGCTTGTTGGCCTCCTCGATGAGGTCGTTGATGGCGTTGTATTTCTCTTCGAGCGTCCGATAGACCTCGTCATTCTGGTCGTCACGCACCATCGGCCGGTGCGTCGGAATATCGACCACTTCGAGCTTGTAGATCTCCGCAAATTCGGCGGATTCCGTCATCGCCGTACCGGTCATGCCTGCGAGCTTGGGGTAAAGGCGGAAGTAGTTCTGGAACGTGATCGAGGCGAGGGTCTGGTTTTCGTTCTGGACCTCGACGCCTTCCTTGGCCTCGAGCGCCTGGTGAAGCCCGTCGGAGAAGCGGCGGCCTTCCATCATGCGGCCGGTGAACTCGTCGATGATGACGATCCGGCCTTCATGGGCGATGTAGTCCTTGTCGCGCTGGAACAGCTTGTGGGCCCGCAGCGCCTGATTGATGTGATGCAGGATCGTGACGCTGGTGATGTCGTAGAGGCTGGCGCCGCCCTCGAGCAGGCCGGCCTCGGCGAGCAGCGCCTCGGTATGTTCCACGCCCTGGTCGGTGAGGGTCGCGGCACGGGCCTTCTCGTCGATCTCGTAATCTTCATCGATCAGCATCGGGATGATTTTGTCGGCCTCGGCATAGGCGGCGGTTGAATCCTCCACCTGGCCCGAGATGATGAGCGGCGTACGGGCTTCGTCGATCAGGATCGAGTCCACCTCATCGACGATGGCGTAGTTGAATTCGCGCTGCACCATCTCTTCGAGATGGAACTTCATGTTGTCGCGCAGATAGTCGAAGCCGAACTCGTTGTTCGTGCCATAGGTCACGTCGGCGGCATAGGCTGCGCGCCGTTCCTCGTCGGACATGGAATTGGTGATGCAGCCGGTGGTCAGGCCCAGGAAGTTGTAGACTTGGCCCATCCAGCCGGAGTCACGCTGCGCCAGATAGTCGTTGACCGTGACCACATGGACGCCCTTGCCTTCGAGCGCGTTCAGATAGACCGCCAATGTTGCGACGAGGGTCTTGCCTTCGCCGGTCTTCATCTCGGAGATCATGCCCTTGTTCAGGATCATCGCGCCGAGGAGCTGGACGTCGAAATGCCGCTGGCCGAGCGTCCGCTTAGCGGCTTCGCGCACTGTGGCGAAGGCCTCGACCAGAAGGTCGTCGACCTTCTCTCCGGCGGCCAGCCGCGTGCGGAACGCGTCGGTGCGCGCGCGCAATGCCGCGTCGTCGAGCTCTTCCATACCAGGCTCGAGCGCGTTGATCGCCTCGACGTCTCTATGAAGCTTCTTCAGGTAACGGTCGTTCGCCGTTCCGAAGGCCCGTTTGACCAGACTGAGGACCATACCTCTACCTCGAACCCTTTTGTGCTGACATCTCCGGCAGGAACCTGCCCGCAAGGCGACGCTGGTTCCGGGGGCCGGTGACTGCTCCCGGATAGATGGGGATTATCGGCGCATTGTCTAGGGTGCGCTCGAACATGTGTCAACGTCGCTGCCGTTCCCGGGCCGGTCATGGCACCGGACCATCATCGAAATGCCGTTTTGTCGCCGGATTTCCGATTCACATTGCCGTGTGGCACAACCCGCCACTGCCGTGTTCATCTTGTGCCGTTTTTAAGAACACGGCAGTCTAGTCCGCAGTTCAAATGACCGTCCGGGACACCGTCCCCGGGACGGGTCGTCTACAGGAGACTTCAAAGATGTTCCGCACGCTCGCCACGTTATTCGTGCTCGTTTTTATGACCGTTGGCCTGGCGCCCGCCATCGCCCAGCAAGGCAATGATCCTGCGGAGAACGCGGCAGATGCGCCGGAGAATCCGATCGTGGCCGTTGTGGACGGGTTCGAGATACGCCAGTCGGATGTGGCCATCGCGTTTCAACGGTTGCCCGAGCAGTTTCGCCAGGCGCCGGACGCCCAGGTGTTTATCCAGATCGTCCAGCAATTGGTGGACGGTGAGCTGATCGTCAAAGCGGGCCGTGAGGATGATCTCGAGAATGACCCTGCCGTGCAGGCTCAGATCGCCGAGTTCGCGCGGGTCGCCGTCCAGCAGACCTACATGAACCGCCTGATCACCGCGGGCCTCACGGAAGAGGATTTGCGGGCTGAATATAACGCGACGATTGCTAACACCGAGGGGCCGATCGAGGTGCATGCGCAGCACATCCTGCTCGAGAGTGAAGAGGACGGCTACGACATCATCAAGGCGCTCGAGGGCGGGGCCGATTTCGGTGATCTCGCGCGTGAGCGCTCCCAGGGCCCCAGCGCCACGCGAGGCGGCGATCTGGGCTATTTCACCCGCAGCGGAATGGTGGCGCCATTCTCCAGCGCCGCATTCGTGATCGAGCCGGGTACCATTGGCCCGGACCCGGTCCAGACGGACATCGGATGGCATGTGATCAAGGTCGTCGACAAGCGCCGCCAGCCGGCGCCGAGCTTCGAGGAATCGCTGCCCACGCTCGAACAGCAGTTGACGCGCGAGTTGATCGCCACGCATATGGCGGAACTGCGATCGAAAGCCGAGATTCAGATCTTCAATCTCGACGGCTCGCCGGTCGAGGGCACCCCACCACAGTGACGCCGCGCGTCCCGGTGATGTCCCCCGGCTGAGGATCATCCGGGGGTATTTGCCATGGCCAAGTCTGTGAAATCCAAATCCAAAGCGGCGCCCAGGGCGCCGGCACTGGCGCGTTCGCCGCTGGCCCCGGCGCGTTTCCCTGACGTGGCGAATGTCCGCGGCGTCCGGCTCGCGGGCCTTTCGGTCGGCCTGAAGAAACAGCGCGGCGTCAAGGATCTGATGGTCGCGGCGTTTGCGCCGGGGACCACCGCAGCCGGAGTCCTCACGAAATCCAGATGTCCCTCCGCACCCGTCGAATGGTGCCGGGCCATCCTGCCGCGCGGCAAGGCACGGGTGTTGGTGGTCAATTCCGGGAATGCCAACGCGTTCACCGGCCTCGCCGGCGATTTGCAGGTCGCACAGACCGCCGGGCAGGCCGCCCATCTGTTCGGCTGCCGCGCCCAGGACGTCTATATCGCCTCAACGGGCGTCATCGGCGAGCCGCGCGAGCCCGACTATGTCGCAGGCAAGCTGCCCGACATGAAGCGGGCGCTGGGGGCCGGCAACTGGCGTGACGCCGCCGATGCGATCATGACCACCGACACGTTTGCCAAGGGTGCCAGCCGCAAGGTGCGGATCGGCAAGACGCTGGTCACCATCTCCGGTTTCGCCAAGGGCTCGGGCATGATCGCGCCCGACATGGCGACGATGCTGGGCTTCGTGTTCACCGATGCGAAGATCCCCGCGCCGGTCCTGCAGCGCCTCGTGCGCTGGGCGTCGGACGAATCCTTCAACGCGATCACCGTCGACAGCGACACCTCCACGTCCGACACGGTCCTGATGTTCGCGACCGGCCAGGCCAAGGGCCAGCCCCGGATCAAGGGTGCGGGCGACAAGCATCTCGCCGACTTTAAGGCCGCGCTGCGCGAGGTGTTCGTCGATCTCGCCCAACAGGTCGTGCGCGACGGCGAGGGGGCGCAGAAGTTCGTCACCATCAATGTCAAAGGTGCGGAATCCAAACGTGCGGCGCGGGCCGTCGGCCTGGCGGTGGCGAACTCGCCACTGGTCAAGACGGCGATCGCCGGCGAGGACGCGAACTGGGGCCGGATCGTCATGGCCGTCGGCAAGGCCGGCGAGAAGGCGGATCGCGACCGGCTGTCGATTGCCGTCGGCGGCGTGCCCATCACCCGGCTGGGCCAGCTCGTTGCGGACTATGACGAGACCCCCGTGGCGGCCCACATGAAGGACCAGGAGATCGACATCGACATCGACCTGGGCGTCGGCCGGGGCCGCGGGACCGTGTGGACCTGCGACCTGACCCACGGCTACATCTCGATCAACGCCGACTACCGGAGCTAGGCGGTTTGTCTGGTTCGCCCCTGCTGTTGGTCAGCGCCGTGGCGCTGATCGATGCGGATGACCGGGTGCTGCTGGCGCGCCGGCCCGAGGGCAAGTCCATGGCCGGCCTGTGGGAGTTTCCCGGCGGCAAGGTGCAGGACGGCGAGACCCCCGAGGCCGCGCTGATCCGCGAGCTCGACGAGGAGCTCGGCATCGACACCTATGAGAGCTGCCTGGCGCCCATCGGCTTCGCCAGCCACGCCTATGACGACTTCCACCTGCTGATGCCATTGTTCGTGTGCCGGGTCTGGGAGGGCACGCCGCAGCCCCGCGAGGGCCAGAAACTGGCCTGGGTGCGCCCCAACGCGCTCCGGGAGTATCCGATGCCCCCCGCCGACGTGCCGCTGGTCGCCCAGCTGCAGGATCTGCTCTAGGCGGTTTGCTTGGTTTCGAGGGGCACGTTGTCCCTGAGGCGGCGATACATGATCGACAGCATCGACACGCCGATGGCAATCCCGAGGAAACTGATCGCTTGTGCGACCAATTCGATGATGATCGCTGCGGATACCGACGGCGTTGCGCTTGAATCAACAGTCATCCCCACTGCGACAGTTATGGCTGCCACGATGGCTAGGAGCACAAACTGAATAATGAAAGTCGGTATGAACGTTCCGACTAAAATTATACCAATCATCCGCCAGCGGTTACCCTTGGAGATAGTCCAGGCGGCAATGAGGCCCAGCTCTGAATCCTCGATCGCAGCCGCGGGGAAGACCAGGGAAAGTCCGACGATCTGAATGAAGAAGAACGTGAACAAGGCGATCACGAGAACGGGGACGAGCACCGGGCCTGCGGGCCCCAAGCCGATAATCAAGCTGCCGAGGATGAGGTTAAGGACGAAAACGAGTGGAACAAGGACCGCGGCAACCAATAGAAAGTAGCCTACGCCGCGGCCGACGAATATCCAGTGCCGTCGGCTCCATTGAAGCAGTTCGCGCGCGCTCGTGTTCTGAGGGCCAAGCAGATAACGACGATGCCACGCGACGGCGAACGCGACATAGAGCCAGGCGGAGAACAAGGCACTCAGACCGATAACTACGAAAAATCTCAACCCGAGATTCTCGAAAAGGTTGCTCGCCTCAGCCTCGGAGGCCAAGCCGATGATCGGCTTGCCGATGAGTAAAAGTCCGATGAGCATCGGCGCAGCTGTGGCGACTATGATCGGGATGAGCGCGTAGTCGAACCAGGCGCGTTTCTCGGTCCAGATAAACCCGAGGCCCTCTTTGATCGTCTGCCAGACCGGTAGCTTGTACATGCGCTCATCCCCCCAGAATTGCGGTACTGGGATAAGGCTAGCACAACCTCAGATGGCGGCGCGCCAATACAGGCTTGACTATCGCTCCGGGGCGTCCACCCGCAGGGTCGTGTTGTCGCGCAGGCGGCGGTAGATCACCGATAACAGCACGATGAGCACCGTGAACCCGACATAGTTGATCACGATCGGGGTCACCAGGTCGGAAATGCCACCCTCCGTTATTGATCGTTTGATCAATAAGCCGACGCCCCGCTCGAGCAGCCAGAACGGCAGCAGCCCGCCCAGCGCGAATATGATCGTCATGCGCCAGAGGTTGCCGCGGGCCTGGTTCGAGGCCTCGGTCAGGCTGACGGCAAGGTCGTCGATCGCGGCGGCGGGCAGGGCCGGCAGCACCATGCAGGTGAGCAGCGCGATCGGGACGGCGAACAGGATGAGGACGATGAATGTCAGGGTGACCTGCCCGGCCGCCGTCTCGAGGATCCCGGCGGTTCCCGCGACGGCGCCAATTGCCGGCACGAAGGTGGCGGTCACGATGAGCCCGAGACCGACGATCGCGATGACCACCACGCCCTGTCCGATATAGCGCCAGTGCCGCGCCCGCCAGGCCAGCCAGGCCAGCGGGCCGGATCGTGCGCTGGCACCCAGGACCAGCCGGTGGAGTTCGACCGCATAGAGGAGCAGAGCCGCCGCGATGATCAGGTAGGCGAGGATGAAGGGCGCATTGAGCAGCGTGTAGGCGATGCTCGGATGGTCGCTGCCGATCCCGAGATTCCAGCCCGCCAGCCACCCGTTTGCGATGGCGACATTCAGGGCGACCCAAATCACCAGCGGCAGGATGGCCAGCTGAAACCAGGCGGTGAATTGCGCGATCAGGAATCGGTAGCTGTCGGCGATGGTGGCGAGGACGGGCAGCTTGTAGGTCACGTCGCAGCTCCCGTCAGACCGTTATGTTGACGTGTGCCGGAGGGGGCGGCGGGACGAGCTGACGGAACGCCTCGGCCAGCGCGGTCACCTGGGAGGCGATGGCGATGAACATGATCGCCTGCTGCACCAGCAACACGACGAACAGGAAGGACAGGGACGGCCCGGTCAGGGATTCCGCCAACCCGGCGAGAAGCTGGGCGACGATAACCAGCGCGAAAAGCGCGGGCAGGAGCGAGAACAGGTAGATGCCCAGCATGTACCAGCTCTTGCCCTGCGTGACGGTCCCGGCATCGCGAAATCCGAAGCTCCGGTCGACGGCGGCTGCCGGCAGGACCAGCAGCAACCGGGACGTGATCAGGAGTGTGCCGACGACGATCGCCGCCCGCCCGAACAGCCCGAGCACCGGGTTGACCGAGGTGAGGAGATTGACCGGTACCGTGATCAGGAACCCGAGGAGAAGCACCAGGCCGACGAGCATGAAAAACCGCGAGATGAACCGCCATTGGCGCGGTCCCCAACGCATGGCCGCACCGATGGTCATGCCCTCGGGCCCGATCAGGTAGCGCCGGAACCAGGCAACCGAGAACATCACATAGGCGACGAAGGACGCCACGCCGTTGGCGATGGTCGCGATCCCGTGGGCGGAAAAAATGTTGCCGAGACCAATGACGATTTGCGCATCGCCCGGTGACGTTGGTACGGGCGGCGGGGCTATCGCCGGGGGCGCGAAATGAAGCTGCCAGTCGCCGGTTGCCCAGAGGCCGGCGATCTGGACGAAGGAGACCAGGAGCACGGGGAGGAACGCATAGGCGAAAAGGTCCCGGCGTTCGTTCCAGAGGAAGCGGTAGGCGGTGCCCAACGAGGCAAACAATGTGAGCGGCATCAGCCCTGATCCTTGCTGGGGTGCGGGTTGGCGGCATCCCCGGTCGCCTGTTCGAATGTCTCGAGCGCATCAGCCAGTCGGGAATCCGCGCTTCCGGGACGTAGCGGCTTTGGTTGGCTGGCATCGGGTGCCCAGCCGGTGAGGAAAAAGATCTCAAACGTGGCGGGGATCCGGTTGTCGGGCCCGGCGAAACGTTCGGTATAGATTTCCGCCGTCCGGAACAGCGTGTCCCGCCGGGTCGGTGTGCGCCGGCGATCCCGGCGGATGTTCGTCTCACCCATGCCGCGCAGGTCGTGCATCAGTTTCAGCGGGTGCTCATAGGTCACGCAAATGGGGTCGAGGTCGGCGACCGGCAGTGCGAATCCGGCCCGTTGCAGCAGGGCGGCGGCGTCCGCCAGCTCCGCGAACGGTGCGACCCGGGGGCTGGCACCGCCTTCGATCTCGGCCTCGGCTGCCAGCCAGGCCGTGCGCAGCTCGTGCAGGGTCTCGCCGCCGAGAAGCGCCCCGAGGAACAGCCCATTGGGCTTCAGCGCGCGTTGGATCTGCGCCAGCGCGCCGGGCACATCGTTCACGGCGTGGAGGGTGCCGGCGCTGACCACCAGATCGAAACTATGCTCGGCAAACGGCAGCGCTTCTTCATCCGCCACGATTGTCGGGTTTCCATGGGCCTGGCGGCCGTCCCGGGCCAGGTCGAATGAGATTTCACTATGCACAAGCCGACCGATCTTTCCCGGTGCGAGGCGTTGTGCGGCGTCGGCATAGAGGCCGGTGCGGCCGCCCCAGTCGAGCGCGGTATCGAAATCGCGCCGCACATCGGCGGTGCGTTCGGCGAGCCGCTCGGCGATTTCGCGGAACAGGAAGTCATGGGCGGCGAAATCCGGCGCGACCCGCGATCTGCGCTGGCGCAGGAGGTTTCGATCGAAGATGTCCACGGGTCCGGTCATGAAATCTATATGGCATGGCCCCGGCCAAGGGCAAAGCGCGGGCGGTGCGATTGCGCACAGACGTGATCGCAACCGGTCGTGGCGAAGGGGCCGTGATTGACTCCCAACACGCATTTCCGGCCAGATTGGTCACCATGTCGGATCATCTGGAACATCCGGATCGCCACGGCGACCGTCGCAGTGACCATCACCGGGGCCGTATGGTGGCCGTTGTGCGCCCGGCACTGCGGGCCGCACGGGTGGCGCTCGATGTGCTGTTGCCGCCGCAATGCCTGGCCTGCGACGCGCTGGTCTCGGAGCCCGGGACCCTGTGTCACGCCTGCTGGGACGGATCGGTGTTTGTGTCGGCACCTCTGTGCGCAGCCTGCGGCACGCCATTCGAATTTGATCATGGGCCGGATGCATTATGTGGCGCCTGCGTGCGCGATCGGCCACGGATCGACCGGGCCCGCGCGGTGTTTGTCTACAATGACGTCAGCCGCAATCTGGCGACCGGCCTCAAGTATCGCGATCGCACCCACGCGGCCCCGGCATTGGGGGACTGGCTGGCGCGGGCCGGCCGCGAGCTCCTTGGCACCGCAGACCTGATTGCCCCCGTGCCCCTGCATCGCGCGCGGCTTTGGCGCCGCCGCTTCAACCAGTCCGCCCTGCTGGCCCAGGCGGTCGCGAGGAATGCGGCGCGTGCGGGCACGGACAGCGGCGCGCGTGAACCCGCGCTGCGTCTCGATCTGCTGACCCGCGTCCGTGCCACACCAAGCCAGGGCGGGCTGAACGCCGCCGCGCGGCGCAGCAATGTCCGCGGCGCGTTTTCGGTCACCAGCCGCCATCAAAAGGCGGTCGCCGGTGCCCGGATACTGCTGATCGACGATGTGTTCACGACCGGCGCGACACTGGGGACCTGTGCGGCGGCATTGCTGGATTCCGGCGCTGCGGCCGTGGATGCGCTGGTGCTCGCACGGGTTGAACGCCCTCGCTAGGCGGCACAGGCGATGACATCGTTGTGAACCATTGGCACCCGCGACCACTGGTCAAGCGGGCTCATGTTCCCTAGATAATGTGCATAGAGATCACGGGGAACTAGCACTATGGCGAAGATCGAAATCTACACGGGCATGATGTGCGGCTATTGCTCCGCGGCGAAACGACTGCTCAAGAAAAAGGGTGTCGAGTTCGACGAAACCGATGTCAGCTTCTCCAGCGGCAAGCGCAACGAGATGATGGCGCGCGCAAACGGGCAACACTCGGTGCCGCAAATCTTCATCGACGACGCACATATCGGCGGTTGCGATGACCTCTATGCGCTCGAATCCGCCGGCAAGCTCGATGCGATGATCGGGATATCCTGATCCGGGTTCGCGGTTAGTCCTTTCCCGGACCCCTCAACGCACAGATACGCTGGTTCACGGACGGGCGCGGCTCGCCGACCTCGCCATGCGCGTAGGCGACGACGTCGAGCTGACCCGCGACCGCGTCTTTGAGCTCATCGGGTGCCAGCAGGAAGTCGGGGTTTGACGGCTTGCCGAACCGCTCGTTCCCCAAAGCGAATGTCTCGTAGAGCAGCATGCCGCCCGGCGCGACGGCGTCGACCAGCGCCGGCAGGAGCGGGCGCCAGAGATAGTTGGTCACCACCACGGCGCCGTATGCCGCAGAGGCGGGACGCCATGGATCGGCGTCCTGTTCGAGATCCGTCTCGATGACGGTCAGGCGGGGATGCGCCGCGATATCGCCCAGTCGCGACGTGTCACGGTCCACCGCTGTGACGTCGTAGCCCAGTTCCAGGAACAGCTTCGTATGCCGCCCCGAACCGCACGCGACATCGAGCACGGGTCCGACAGCCTGTTCGGAAAATCGGGTGACCCAGGGAGATGGTGGATTGTCGGATGTCATTGCTGAGCTCGATAGAGGCTTGTATTTTTTCTGAAATAGCACCAATTCTTGGCTGTTTCGCGTTCTTTGGCTCGGCTGTCGCCGATGTTACCTTTGGTTAGACCGTTGCCGATAATTTGCATCAGGGACAGTTCGGGATGATTAGCTTCAATCTGATCTGCCGGAACGACCATGAGTTCGAGGGTTGGTTCCGGAATTCGGCTGACTTTGAAGGTCAGGCCAAGAAGCAGCTGGTCGCCTGCCCGGCGTGCGGCGATGTGAAGATCGCGAAATCGCTGATGGCGCCGGTCGTGGGCGCGAAGGATACGGTTCGGGCCCGTCGCACAGAGAAGGCCGAAGAGGCCCGGAACGTGCGCAAGATGCTCGGCGAGGTTCGCGACTATGTCGAAAAGAACTTCGACGATGTCGGTGACGATTTCACGGACGAAGCGCGGAAGATCTACTACGGCGAATCCGATGAGCGCCCCATCTACGGCAACGCAACGGATGACGACGCGAAAGAGTTGGCGGAAGAGGGTGTTCCCGTCGGCAAGCTGCCCTGGGTGAAGCCCGCCGATAGTTAGGGTGCTGCTGCCTTATGCGTGGCGGCAGCCCACCCCCATATAGTTCACATCCATGTCCGACCGGTTGCGCGACCAGTTGCCCGTCAGCGGATTGAACACCACGCCCGTCAGCTCGAGCATTTCGATGCCGCCGGCCTCGAGGCCGTTCACAAGCTCCGACGGTTTGATGAACTTGCGCCAGTTATGAGTCCCGCGCGGTAGCCAGCGCATGACGTATTCGGCGCCGACAATCGCCAGCGCAAACGCCTTCGGCGTCCGGTTCAGGGTCGCCGCGAAGGTGAGGCCTCCGGGCGCCACCAGCCCGGCGCAGTCGCCGAGGAATGCCCCAGGGTCGGCCACATGTTCAACGACTTCCATGCTGAGCACGATATCGAATTGCTCGCCGGCGGCGAGGACATCTTCGGCGGTCGTCGCCCGGTAGTCGATGTCGAGGCCGGATTCGGCAGCGTGGAGTGACGCGATTTCGATATTCTGGGCGACGGCGTCGATCCCGGTCACCTTTGCGCCGAGCCGCGCCATCGGCTCGCACAGAAGCCCGCCGCCGCAACCCACATCGACAAGGCTGAGCCCCTCGAGCGGGCGGGTCGAATGCTTGTCGCGGCCGAAATGCTCACAAGCGTGATCGCGGATGTATTCCAGGCGCACCGGGTTGAGCCGATGCAGCGGCTTGAACTTGCCGGTCGGGTCCCACCACTCGTCTGCCATGCGCCGGAACTTCTCCAACTCGGCCGGATCGCGGGAATCGCGTGTGCTGGTCTGGTCGGTCATTCGGTCGTCGCTTCCGTCATGTTCTCGTCTTCATCCGGGCCCACGGTGCTTGCAAGCCGGGTTTGGGCTGAGTATGGATTATCTGGCATAAATATTATCTATCTGAAACTAAACGAAAACATCATTATAACAGATACTTAAATCTATCAGATTCGATGGACTGTGGTGTGTCAGTCGGTGTATCGT
>JABIVD010000024.1 GCA_018667335.1 Rhodospirillaceae bacterium | reverse complement strand
GCTGAGCGGGCCCCTGGGCCGTTTTACGTGGCCCGTGGGCCAGGTTTCATGATGCTCAGCCCCAGGCACGCTGATGCGCAGATCAAGGCCCTGGGGCCGCGGCTCACGGGCAGCGTTGAAGTCGAATCAGGTTCTATCCGTGAGGTTGGGGTTTACCGGGTTACACGGTTTTGCGTGCAATTTGTAACCCGCATGTAACCCAGCAACGAAAAAGGACCTAGCCGTTTCCGTCTAAGTCCTTGAAAAGATTGGTGCCGGCTGCAGGAATCGAACCCGCGACCTACTGATTACAAATCAGCCGCTCTACCAACTGAGCTAAGCCGGCCCTGTCACGAACAATGGGGTCATGAACGGCGGGACAATAGTCGCGGCACCACGCGCGCTGCAAGTACGATCGTCCTCGAAACAGCCTTCTTCGTATCACCTTGCCATCGTGGCCCGTTCTGGCGACATTCGCCGGGCAGTTGAACCAGCATGACAGGGCCAAGGCCAATGGGGACGAACGAATGACCGACAAGCGGATCGCGATTGTGGGGACGGGTGCCAACGGCGCTGCCTTCGGTGCGGACATGGTCAACGCCGGGCTCGACGTCACCTTCATCGAGCAATGGCCGGACCATGTCGAGGCGATGCGTGCCAACGGCCTGCGCGTGGAGATGCCCGACGAGACCGTGACCACCCCGGTCAACGCGTTTCATATGTGCGAGGTGGCGACGATGCGCGATCCGTTCGACGTCGTGTTCCTGGGGGTGAAGGCCTACGACACGCGTTGGGCGTGTGAGTTGATCAAGCCGCTGGTCGCCGCGGACGGGCTGGTCGTTGGCCTGCAGAATGGCATGACGATCGACGATGTCGCGTCGATCGTGGGACCCGAGCGCACGATGGGCGCGGTGATCGAGGTCGCGGCCTACATGTTCGAGCCCGGCGTGATCGGGCGGCAAACGGGGCCCGACGGCACCTGGTTCGGGATCGGCGCCTATGACGAGGCGACCAAGGGCCGGGAAGGGGAGATCGTCGAAATCCTGCGCCACGCCGGCGACGCCGAGGCCAGGGACGACATCCGCTCGGCCAAGTGGATGAAGCTGGTGGTGAACGCGGCGGAGTTCCTGCCGTCGTCGATCCTCGGCCTGCCGCTCGCCGAGGCGATCAAGCTGCCGGGCATGCGCGAGGTGATGATGGCGTCGGGCCGCGAGGCGGTGCGCACCGCTCTGGCGCTGGGTCATGAGCTGGTGCCGATCTTCGGCAAACTACAGGTCGAGGCGAACGACCCGGACGGTTACGCGACGGTGCTTCTCGACGCGGTGCTGTCGGACTGGACGCTGCCGGACACCCGGGTCACGGTGCTGCAGGACTGGGACAAGGCGCGCCGCGCCGAGGTCGACGACATCAACGGGCTGGTCGTGCGCGAGCAGGCACGGCTCGGCGGCGCGGTGCCGGTCAACGCGGGATTGGTCGAGATTGCCCATAAAGTCGAGCGCGGCGAGCTCAAGCCCGACGCGTCGAACGCGGATCTGCTCAGGGCCTTGATTGATAAGGGCCCTGCTTAAATAGAAGCGGATTGAACTAGGACGAACTAAGCCCCGCAGGTTATGCCGTGCGCGATATCTCGTACAGGGCGACGGCGGCCGCGTTCGAGACGTTCAGGCTTTCGACCGCATCCCTGTGGGGAATATGGGCGAGCGTGTCGCAGCTCTCGGCCACAAGGCGGCGCAGGCCGGTTCCCTCGGCACCCAACACCAGCGCGGTCGGGCCCTTGACCGTGGATTGCGCAAGAGTAGCGTCGACCTCGCCGGCCAGCCCGATGCACCAGAAATCACGTGCCTTCAGGGCCTCGATCGCGCGGGTCAGGTTGGTTTCGCGGACCAGTGCGACGGCCTCCAGGCCGCCGGACGCGGCCTTCGCCAGCGCCCCCGTGACGGGTGGCGCGTGCCGGTCCTGCATGACGACGGCGGCGGCGCCGAAGGCGGCGGCGGTGCGCAGGATCGCGCCGACATTCTGAGGGTCGGTCACCTGGTCGAGCACGAGGATGCAGGGATTGTCCGATTGCATTGCCCGATCCATCGCGTCCTCGATGCCCGGATCTTCCAGCGGTCGGGTGAGCAGGGCGATCCCTTGATGTACCGCACCGGCGGGCAACACCGCCGTCACGTCGTCGCGCGATACCCGGTCGATGACGGTGCTGTGTCCGCCGATTTCCGCCGCGGCGCGCGCCAGTTCCACGTCGTCGTCGTCGCTGATCAGTGCGCGCTCACAGATGCGCTCGGGATTGGCCAGCGCGGCGAGCACCGCGTGGGTGCCGTAGAGCCAGTTGGGTGCGCTCGGATCTCCGCCGCTGCGGCGGCGATGGGTTTTTCCGGGATTTGTGCGCCGTTTGGGATGTTTTCGTGCCATAGTTTGGGCTCTTAGGCCATTCGGTGCCCGCCCGCAATATCGGCGTGGCAACGTTTGTGCACAAATGGCTGTTATTTTGAGGTTTTCCGCCGATTGGCGGTTGACACGTTGAGCGAAATCTACATATTGCCCTCCACGAGCCGGCGCCCTTTGGTGCACGGCCCGTTTGCTGTTGGCTGCATGCAGGCATGTATGGAGCTGAAGCGGCAGGAGGAGGGGTGCCTGAGCGGTTAAAAGGGGCGGACTGTAAATCCGTTGGCTACGCCTACGTTGGTTCGAATCCAACCCCCTCCACCATTCGCAAGACGGCACAGGAAAAGGATTAATCGGGGCGAATGCCTCGCAAGGATTGGAACGGCGCAAAGGAATTAGGCGGGTGTAGCTCAATGGTAGAGCAGAAGCCTTCCAAGCTTACGACGGGGGTTCGATTCCCCTCACCCGCTCCAAGG
>JABIVD010000054.1 GCA_018667335.1 Rhodospirillaceae bacterium | reverse complement strand
TCCTTGTGGAAACGCCCTGTCGGTAAAACCCTCGGGTGGTGCGGCAGAGAGGACTTGAACCTCCACTCCCTTGCGAGAACTAGCACCTGAAGCTAGCGCGTCTACCAATTCCGCCACTGCCGCGTGACCCGATGTCTTTTTCCCGAATTTGGTGCGGCAGAGAGGACTTGAACCTCCACGAGCTTGCGCCCACAACGCCCTCAACGTTGCGCGTCTACCAATTCCGCCACTGCCGCTCCGTTCGGAAGCGCGATTTCTTACCCGAACCCCATCAGCGAAGCAACCACCGCAGGCCGGAAATCTTGCCGGGTTGCCCGAATGCGCCGAGTAAGCGCATTATCTAAAAAAAGCCATACGCGTTGGGAGGCACTTATGGCGTTCAGCTCAATTTTGGTCCCGCTCGAAGAGAGCGAAATATTGGCATCCGTTTTGGCGACGGCCCTCGTCTTCGCAAAACGCTATGACAGTTATATCGAAGGCCTGTGTATACGCCCCACCCTTGCCGGCGCCGTCGCGGTCGGCTTCGAGGGCGGTGCTGCCGCACTTTCGGGCACCGAGGAACAGTTCGAGCAGGAGCAGCGCACACGCGCGGACCGCCTGAAGGCTCAGTTCCAGGAGTTCGTTACCGAGAACAACATTCCCGAAGCCCAGAATAACTCCACCAAGCTGTGCGCCAGCTGGGTCGAGGACGAGGCATCGGGGATCGGAATTTTCGGCCAACGCGCCAGGGTTTTCGACCTGACCGTCGTGGGACGGCCCATGCCGGGCGCCATGACGCCGGCGATGAATACGCTGGAGACGGTGCTGTTTGAATCCGGCCGCCCGATTCTCATCGCGCCGCCGAAGATTCCCCAGGATATCGGCCGCCATGTGGTGATCGCTTGGAATGGCGGCACCGAGACCGCGCGGGCGATTGCATTTGCGAAGCCGGTCTTGCGCGAGGCCGACCGGATCACCGTGCTTGCGGTCGAGGGTGGCATGGTGCCGGGCCCGAGTGCGGAAGACGTGAAGGTCAACCTGTTGCGCGACGATGTGGCGGTTGATGTGCGCGAGGTGCCCGGACGGCGTTCCGCGGCGGATGCCGGAGACATCATCCTGTCCGAGACCATGGAGGTGGGCGGCGATCTGCTTATCAAGGGCGGCTACACACAGAGCCGACTGCGGCAGATGATTTTCGGCGGCGCCACCAGCCAGATTCTCGCGAATGCGGAAATTCCGGTGCTGATGGCCCATTAGGCCCTCAACTCAACGTCGATCAGTCAGGCGCCCTGCCCTGTGACCTGACGTTCGAGGACTGCGACGAGCTGCCCGACGGCCGTGCGCAGAGCGCGAAACCTTCGTTCCGCCCGATCCAGCCGATCCGTCAGTAACGGCATTTCGCCTGGCGTACTGAGCGCAGATGCCGATTCTGCACCAACGCGCTGCGCGACGAGCTGGTCGAGCGATGTCTGCATTTGCTGGCGCAAGACCTGCTCACGCTCCTGAAACTGCAGCAGCAAGTCGATCCGGTCATTCAAGCGCTTCTGCTCGGACAGCAGGCGGTTGAGTTCGACACGCTGCAGCTCAACGACCGTCGCGAGCTCGCCGGGCGACAAATCCTCGATGATGCTGTCGCTCATGTCCGCCGGAGCTCCTTGTGTTCGAAGGCAATGTGGCCGAAGGCCGGTCAGACCTTTCCGAAGGCGATAATCTCCTCGGCAAGGGCATCCGGCTGCTCTTCATGGACATAATGCCCACATGCATCGAGTCCCCGGCCCGTCAGCTTGGGGGCGACGGACTCCCACATTTTCAGCACATCGAAGGGGCCGCCCATGCCGCCGCTGTTGCCCCAGACGCAGTGCACCGCCTCGGCAATCTGCGCATCCGGATTCTCGTCGTCGAGCGCGGGGTTCTCGTCGAACATGGCCTTGTAGTAGGCGAAACCGCCACGCAGGGCCCCCGGCTTGGCATAGGCCCGGGCATATTCGTCGATCGCCTCGTCCATATGCGCGGCGTTGTGATATTTCGGCCGGAACATCGCCTGCAGGAACAATTTGATGTCGTGGGCGACGAGTTGCTCGGGCATGTCCGGCACGGCGTTGAAGAAATAATGCCAGGCGCCACGGGCATATGCGGGCGTGAAATTCGCGAATATCTGGTCGTGGGGCACGATATCCACGATGCAGAGCCGGTCAAGAACACCCGGCCGGTCGAGGGCATATCGGCGCGCGACCAGCCCGCCCCAGTCGGCCCCGACGAGATAGACATCCTGCAGACCCAGCGCCTCGCACATCGCATGGATGTCATTCGCGACCGTGCGCATGTCGTAGCCGGCTGCCGGCTTGTCGGAATCACCAAAACCGCGCAAATCCGGCGCGATACAGCGGTAGTGCGGCGCCAGAAGTGGCAGCATTTTGCGCCAGGAATAGGACGTTTGCGGCCAACCGTGGAGCAAAACCATGGGCGGGCCTTCGCCGCACGCCCGGTAATGCAGTGTGACGCCGTTCGCCTTCACGGTGCCGCGTTCGATGTCCGACATTTGTTGGCTCCTTCGCCGATATCCCAGTTCTTTTCGAACAAGGGCCAAGAACTCGTGATCCGTCCCGGATGGACGGTTTTCGAATCTTGGAGTACGGTTTTCACTATGGACAGACAAAATCAAGTGGAAAGCCTCTTTGATCAGCTGGATCTCGTGCCACGGGTTGGTGAGCGGCGGGAAAGCGAGCTTTGTGTGATGTCGTTGGTCGCGCTGCTTGCCGGCGAGCGCCATACAGACCGCCCGGCGACGGCGTGTCCGGTGATCGCGGCCTATGCGATCAAGATCAACGACACCGTCGATTGCAACAGCCGCCAGGGCCTGAAATTGCTGGCGACCCGCATCATGGGCACCAATGACGGCCGCAAGGACGATCGCGCCTGGCTTCTGGCGCGGGTCTGTGTGAATGAGGTCTTCAGCTATCTGATGGAGGATACGGGCGCCCCGGCGACGGTCATCGCGGATCTCCCGAGAATGCCGCTGGATATCGATAGTTCGTTTGATTTCAAGAAACTATCCAACGACCTTCAGATGGTCGGCCGTCATTATGGCGTGGAACGGAGCCGGCTTGCAGACTTCCGCTATCTGCTGCGCGCCTGCGTGCGGGGCAGCACGGAATTCGTGGCTGCTGCGGCAGCGGTGACCATCGTGGATTGCGCCCGGCTTTCCGGCGGCTCGATCGAAGACAATCGTTACTGGGACATTGGCATCAACCTGTTCGACCGCCTTTGCGATGTCGGGCTGTCCGAACGCGTCCCAGGCCGGGTCATGGAAGAGAGTTTGATGACGATTGGTGCCCGGTCGCGGGCCGAATTCGTCTTCAAGCCGGTGCTCGTCTGGCTGATCAACGGCCTACGAAAGCTTCCGAAAACCGCCTGAATCAGGCATTTTGTGATTATGACGTTTATGGGGCGCCGCTTGCGCCACCATTGAAAGCTGTTCTGCGTGTCACAACGTGCAGAGAGCGGTATTCACGAATGCGGGAGTTGAAACATGGGCCCAGTAGAAACCATTGCCCTCACCATGGGGGTTGCCTGGGCCAGCGGGATCAATCTCTACGCCGCGATTCTAACGCTCGGCGTGATGAGTGCGACGGGCAATATCGATTTGCCACCCGACCTCGAGATACTGTCCAACCCGATGGTCATGGGCGCGGCCGGTTTGATGTTCTTCATCGAGTTCTTCGTCGACAAGGTTCCCGGCGTGGATTCCGGCTGGGATACGTTGCAGACCTTCATCCGCATCCCGGCAGGCGCAATCCTGGCTGCGGGTGCTGTCGGCGATGTCGGTGCCGGCGCAGAACTGGCGGCGGTGATCGCCGGTGGATCACTCGCCGGTGCCTCCCACTTCACAAAGGCCGGGACCCGGCTGGCGATCAACACCTCGCCTGAACCCGTATCCAACTGGACCGCTTCGATCCTCGAGGATTTGGCGGTGATCGCAGGCCTGTGGGCCGCGCTCAACCATCCGATCGTGTTCCTGATCCTGCTGGGCCTCTTTATCCTTCTGATGATCTGGCTATTGCCGAAGATCTTCCGGGCCATTCGCGCGGTCTATCGCAAGCTGCGATCCCTGTTCGGCGGCGCACCGGCTGAACCAGGCCCCGACCCGGCAGCCGAAACACCAGCAGGTGGCACCGGAATGACGGCGGGAGACGGTTTTTCACTGAGTTTGAAGGACGATCAAGCCAAGGACTGAGGGTTAACCGCCAGGATCAATTGCCGAGCAAGACGCGCATCTTCGCAACGGCGGCGGCCGGCGAATTCAGAACCGGGATGTCCGTGACGGCGGCGACGGCCGGTACGGCGCGGGCCAGGGTGAACTGCGCCAGCACAATTACGTCAGCGTCCGTGATGGTTTTGGCCGTTTCAGCCACGAGACGATCATGGGTGTCGCCGTCCCCCGCAGCCATCGCATCGAAGGCCCCGTCCACCATGTAAGGGACCAGTGACACATCGCGCCCGGCGGCAAGGGCCATTTCCTCGATCTCGGCGGATATGGATGTGATGGTCGGCCCGACCGTGGCCAGAACGGCGATACGGTCGCCGATTTCCAGCGCGGCCTCGATCATCGCGTCATTCGGCTTGAGCATCGGGATGTCGAAGCTCTCGATGCAGGCATCGATGCATTCGCGGAACGCCGAGCAGGAATACAGAATGCCATCGGCGCCCCGACCGACTGCGTAATCGGCCAGCGTGTGAAACGCGCCATACATGCCGGGCACGACGCCGCCGGTCTCGCGCACCCATTCGAACAACCCGTCTTCGAGGATGTTGCTGATCCGCGCCTCCGGCCAATCCTGCTGGAAGGCGGTGACGGCGGCATTCATCGCGTCCTTGTGGACGTGGAAGAGAACGATATTGGGGGAGTTGGACATCGGGGCTCGCCTGCGGTTCAGCGGAAAGAATTCCGCCAGTTGCACGGCGATGTCAATCGATCAGACGACGGCGCGAACGGGGTCCAGCTTCCGAACGGGGCGGGCCGGTGCTCCGACGACCGTCAGGCACTCGGAGACATCCGACGTGACGACGGCACCCGCCCCCACGGTCGCGTCCGCGCCCACCTGGACTCCCGGCAGAAGCGTCGCGCGGGCTCCGAGCAGAGAACGTGCGCCAAGGACCGTCTCACCGGTCATGCAGGCCCCCGGTGCCACGTGAGCCCCCTCGTCCACACGCGCGCCATGTTCGACCACGGCGGCGGTGTTAATCAGGGCTGCTCGGCCGACAACTGCTTCAGCGTTGACGGTTGCATTGGGCATGACCAGCGCGCCGGGGCCGATCACCGCGCTCGGCGAGACCACGGCGGACGGGTCCATCAGCACGGCGAGTGGGATGTCATGTCGCCGGGCGTCATTCGCGAGCGCCAGGCGTCGGGCGTTGTCGCCGATGGCAATGAACAAAGACGTTTCGCGTGGCCAGTCCGCAAACAATTCACCCTCGCCGCCGTCCAGTAGCGGCACACCCAGGATTTCGCGCGCCCCGGCGAAGGCAGGATCGCAGAAACCGGTCACCGACCAGCCGACACGGCGAGCGACATCGGCGCAGACGCGGCCATGGCCGCCTGCACCGGCGATGATCAGTGAAGTTTCCGATAGAATACGAGACATGCGCCAAGTTTCGGCGTGCGGGGTTAGGAATTGGTTAACCCTGTCTCTGTGATGCGAAATACCGGCGCTGATATGGTATGAAATCGGGTATGCGCGCGATGATCGCAATCTCGGTTTTGATAACTGCCCGACTGGTGGCCACTGCCACGGCTGCTCCGGCGATCACGGACGCGTCCGGGCAATGGTTCTGTCAGCCCGACGACCCCCATCACCCGCAAATCCAGATTGATTTTGTCGAGGATGCCTATCGCCGCTGTGACCAACACATCTGCTCAATCTACGCGCTTTCTCCCGTGGAATCGGTCGGCGACAATATCCGGATCACATTCGGGGATGGCGGCGTCCTGAATGCGCCGGTGAATGGCGCGCGTTACACCGAGACGGTCACCGTCGGCGACACCAGCATCGTCAGTCGTGGCGTCTGCGAGTTCCGCAGCCTTGATGACCTGTATATCGAAAGCACGCAGGTACCAGAGCGCGCCAGGCTGTGATCGGACTGCCCCATCGGGTATTTGTCCTGGGATATGTCGCGGCGATTCTGCTGGTGACCGTGCTGTCGCTGATCCCGCAACCCCAGCTGGATGCCCCCGAGGGCACCGACAAGGCGCTGCATCTGCTGGCCTATGGCGTGATCGCGGGCTGCGCCGGATTGGGCTTTGCCAATTGGAAGCGGCGCATTTTCGCTGGTACCACGGCGATCGGAATCGGAATATTCCTCGAGGTTGCACAAGGCGCCTGGGCCGGCCGCAACAGCAGCGTGGCCGACGCCCTGTCGAACACGGCGGGTGTCATCCTCGGGCTGGTCGCGGCCTATATCGTGCTGAAATACTGGGAACGCCTGTATCCGGCCACGCCCGCTAATTGATGCGCTGGCCGGCGGCCCATGTCTGCCGCGTCGCCTTGCCATCTTTCGCGTACATCACGCCGGCACCCTCGGGCCGACCGTCGTGCCAATCACCCTCGAAACGTCGCCCGTCCGCAAAATAGAACGTGCCCGTTCCGTTCGGCTGTCCGTGCAGGAAGTCGCCGGTGTAGTGGTTGCCGCTCGGGTAGTGGGCTGTCCCCTCGCCCTCGATCCGGCCCCTGGCGAGCGCGCCCTCGAACCGGCCGTTGGGTTTGTCATCAAGGAACCATGCGATTGTGCCCGGGCCATGGGCAAACCCGTTCTGGCAGATGCCGGACCAGGTGATGCGCTCACCGGATTTCGGGTTCGGGTTGTGGACCGCGCAGCCGTTCCCCGCATCGATGATCTGCGGCGGAGACGCGCAGGCCGCGAGGATCAGGACACAACCGGGGATGACGTATTGACGAAACATGCCGACAGGTTGGCATGGACCGGGACAAGGGTCGAGATCGCCAATGCAGCTACGGCGCGCCCGAATCCTTTGATGGCGGCACGTCGCCGACCCGCCAATAGAACAGCACCGCTGTGAACAGCAGTACCGCAAGGATCGCGAAGGTCCAGCGGTAGGCCGCCACCGGCGTGCGGCCAAGTGCGTCGGCCGGAAATGCGTCGATGAAGATGCCCGTGGCCACCTGCACGAGGAACACCCCGCCCCAGATGAACAGGTTAATCGCCGTCACCAGCCGACCGACATAGCGATCGGAAAACAATGCGCGGGCGTGGGCGAAGATCGGCGAGGACAGGCCCGAACACAGGCCCAGCGCGATCATGATGCCCACCGCAAATGTTAATGAGCTGCCGTCCGCCACGGCAAGGAGTGCAAACCAGAACGCCATGAATGAGGCGCCGACGACGACGACCATGCGGCGCGTGTCGAACACCCGGTCGAGGGGCCCGATCGCGATCGCGCTGATCAACCAGGCGAGCGAGATGACGAAGATGATGTTTCCGCGTGCCATGAGACCGGAACCGAAGACATCGTTGAGATATGGGCCGACCCAAAGCGCGCGAAATGTCAGGAAAGACCCCACCGTGATGCCGCCGATGCAGCCGATGGCGTAGAGCTTTGGCTCTCGGAACACGACGGCCAGCCCGCGAACAATCTGAAACAGGCTCTCACTGGCCCCCGATGGTGCCGGGCTGTCGGGTGGCCGGTCGCGGACGGTGAGAAGGATGACACCGACCAGGGCGATGGCGAACACGCTGACTGCGGAGAGCGTGTTGCGCCAGCCGAATGCCTCGGTTGCCGCGGCAAAGGGGGATGCCGACAACAGCATGCCCGTGCCGCCGACGCCGACGGTCAATGCGGTCATGGTCGCCAGCCTGTCACGGCGAACCCAACGCGAGAGAAGCACGATCGTTCCCATGAACACGGGTGCGATGCCCCAGCCGGTGACCAGGAGCCATGCCGTCAAGCCGGTCGTCGTGGTCGCGAGGGAAAAGCCGAGTACGCCCGAGGCCGTGATCAGCAGGAATGCCGCCACCGTGTAGCGTGGGCCGAAGCGGTCCAGCAACACGCCCGCCGGCAACTGCATGATCGCCGACCCGAAAAATAGCGCCGCCGGCAAGGCGCTGAGCTGCCCCGCAGTCAGCTCAAACTCGGCGCGCAGATCCGGCGCGATCACGGCCGGGATCGAGCGCAGGAACTGGCTCAATATGAAGGCGAGGCCGAGCCCCGGCACCATGGCCAGGATGTAACGGGTGCGAGACATATGGATGCTGGTTACAGGAAAACAGAAAGGCGATCAAAAAAAGGGTGCCCGCAGAAGGCACCCCTTTGATGTCGATGGGAACCACCGATTGGTGGTTCGGCCTCGCTGGCGTTACTCCGCCTTGTCGGCCTCAACCGGTGTGTCGGACGCGTTATCGCCAGCCTCGGGCGCAGCGGCACCCGGCTCCAGACCTTCCTCGCGCAATGCCCGCTTGGCCTCAGCCTTCGCGGCCTTCTTCTCCTTCTTCTGGAGTTCGCGTTGGCGTTTTTCGAAACTGTAGTTTGTCTTGCGTGCCATGCTTACCTCACATCTAGAGCCATTAATTGTGGCCCGTTGGCAATTTGTCGCTACTGATCAGGCCGCGCGTCGTGACGGCCGACGACCGGAAGAACGTCGCTTTTGTCCCCCCGAACGTCCCTGTCCGCCGCCTTTGTTGCCGGCCCAGCTGCCCTGTCGACCGCCTCTGGCTTTTTTCGCACCCGGCGTGGCGTGCAGCGGTCGTTCGCCGCTGGCCGTTTCAACAGTTCGACCGATCAGTTTCTCGATATCCTTGAGTTCATCGTACTCGGTCCCGTCGCAGAACGACAGGGCCACGCCCTCGGCGCCCGCACGGGCGGTCCGCCCGATCCGGTGCACATAGCTTTCCGACTCGTTCGGCAACTCGAAGTTGATCACGTGGGTGATGTCCTTCACGTCGATGCCGCGGGCCGCGATGTCGGTGGCGACCAGAACCCGGACCTGCCCCTTGCGGAAGGCTTCGAGAGCCTTCTGCCGTGCGGCCTGGGATTTGTTGCCATGAATGGCGGCGGATTCGATCCCGGCCTTCACCAGATTGTCGGAGACCCGGTTGGCCCGGTGCTTGGTGCGGGTGAAGATGATCACCCGCTTCATGTCGCGGTCTTCCAGGAGTTTGCGCAGAAGGGCCTGCTTCTCCTTGGCGTCGACAAAATGCACGGACTGGCGAATGACGTCCAACGTGACCGTCTTGGGCGCGATGTCAATCCGCTCGGGCTCGTAGAGCATGTCGCGGGAGAGTTTCTGCACTTCCGCCGGCATGGTGGCCGAGAACAGCAGCGACTGGCGGTCTTCGGGAAGCTTGGCGAGAATCTTCCGCACATCGCGGATGAAGCCCATGTCGAGCATGCGGTCGGCCTCGTCGAGGACGAGATGTTCCACATGCTTGAGGTTGATATGCCCCTGCTCCATCAGATCGAGGAGCCGGCCCGGCGTGGCGACAATGACGTCGACCCCGCGCCGCAACTTGGTGACCTGCGCGTGCTGCGAGACACCGCCGAAGATCACGGCGTGGCGCAAATGCAGATACTTGCCGTAGGCGTGGAACTCGTCACCAATCTGGATGGCGAGTTCGCGGGTCGGTGCCAGAACGAGCGCACGCGGATCGCGACGCTTGCCGTCCTCATGGCCGCGCGACAGCATGTGCAGGATCGGCAGCGCGAACGCGCCGGTCTTGCCGGTACCTGTCTGCGCAATACCCAAAAGGTCGACGTCTTCGAGGAGGCGGGGAATGGCCTGGGCCTGGATCGGCGTCGGCGTGTCATGCTTGCGGTCATTCAATGCCCGCAGGATCGGATCGGCCAGGCCGAGATCCTTAAAACTTATATCGTTCACGTAGATAGTCCTTAATCGCCATAGGCCCGGTCGATTGATCGACGCAGGTTCGCCTTGGCGTTCTGTCGCTTCCGGGCGCGGCCGGAACGACAATATTTCTTGATTGTTATTCTCAAGATACGCGCCGGATAAATGCGGCGCTTCGCGCAATCGCGAGACAACTGATGAGCGCTATTTGGGCGCGCGCCGGTGATTTGTCAAGGAAATCAGAAATTTATAGGTTACCGAAGGCTTAACCTCCCGGCCCGCTCCGCTATATTCGCGTGGCGGATCGAACCGCGATTGATGATTTCGAAGGATGTGAATGATGGGCGAAAAACTTGGAATGATCGGGCTGGGCAAGATGGGCCTGGCGCTGGCACGAGAGATGATGGCCGACGGCCACGACGTGTGGGGCTATGACATCGCGAATGATCGGATGGACTTGCTGGCAGCGGCCGGCGGCACGCCCTGCGGGAATGCGCGCGCGGTTGCAGAAGCCAGCGACATCACCTTCTCGATCCTGCTGAAGCCCGAGCATATCGAGCAGAATCTCTTCGGCCCCGACGGCATCGACAAGGCGGGCAAGACCGGCCTCATCCATGTGGAGATGAGCACCATGCCGCCGTCCTACTGCGAGGATCTCTGCCAGAAGCTCGCGGCACAGGGCATCGACATGCTGGATGCGCCGATCTCGGGCTCCCACCCCCAGGTGGATGATCGCAGCATCACCTTCATGGTCGGCGGCAGCGATGCCGCCTTCGCCCGGGTCGGACCGATCCTGAAAAGCCTGTCGGCGGATGCGACCCACACCGGTGGGCCCGGGACCGGTGCAGTGATGAAGGTCGTGACCAATCTCTTCGTGAACGCGAGCACGGCGCTTCTCGCCGAAGTCATCCTCACCGGCGAGCGCGCGGGGCTGTCCCATGAGGCCATGGCCCATTGCCTGCCCAAGGGGTCGGTGCAGGGCAAGATGCTGGACATGTCGATCGGCCCCCTCACCGAGCGTGATTTCACGGCGCGTGGCGCCGTCGAGATCTTCGTCAAGGACATGGGCATCGCCATCGACCTGGCGAAGGACAACGGGATCGACCTGGCGGTGGTGCCCGCCGCGCGCGCGATGTTCCAGCGGGCCGCCGATGCCGGATGGGCGAAGGACGACGCCACGCGGGTCATCGAGGTTTATGAGGGTAAGGCGTGAGCGCAGCCTCCGCCCTGCAGCCGGATGCCGAACTCCTTGCGTCATTGCGCACGGCGAAGTTGATCGACGATTCCGCCAGCTACGAAAGGCTGACGGGCGGCATTTCGTCGGACATCTGGAAGGTGACGACGCCCGAGGGCAGCTTCTGTGTGAAGCGCGCCCTGCCCCAGCTCGTGGTCGAGGTCGAATGGCGCGTCCCCGTGGAGCGGAATCGCTTCGAGGTGGACTGGTACAAGATTGCCGCCGAACTCGTGCCCGGCGCCGCGCCGAAGGTGCTGGCCCATGACGCGGACGCCATGCTGTTCGCCATGGAGTTTCTCGATCCGGGTGAATTCAAGCTCTACAAGGACGAGTTGCGCGACGGTCGCGCGGACCCTGCGATCGCCGGCGAAGTCGGACGCCGCCTCGCCCGTATTCATGCCGGCACCGCCGGGCGCGCGGACCTCAAGGAGCGCTTTCCCCGCAACGACATCTTCCATGCGATCCGCCTTGAACCCTATCTCGAGGCGACCGCCAGGAATCATCCCGACCTGCGCGATATCCTGTTCGCGCTGAGCGAGCGCACCCATGTGACGCGCCTGGCGATGATCCATGGCGACGTCAGCCCCAAGAACATCCTGATCGGTCCTGACGGGTCGGTGTTCCTGGACGCCGAATGCGCCTGCATCGGAGATCCGGCGTTCGACCTGGCCTTCTGCCTCAACCATTTCCTGCTGAAATGCCTGTGGACGCCATCGACCACGCCCGATTTCCTCGATTGTTTCGACGCAATGACGGATGCCTATCTGGCCGGGGTGGACTGGGAGGCCCCCGAAGAGATGGAGGCGCGCACCGCCAGCCTGCTGCCCGGGCTGTTCCTGGCGCGGGTCGACGGCAAGTCGCCGGTCGAGTACGTCACGAAAGATGCGGACAGGGATAAAGTCCGCCGCGTGGGCCGCACATTGCTCAAGTCACCACCAACACGCCTCGCCGATATGCGCATCGCCTGGGAAGAGGAATTGAAGACATGAACGCGATTGAATCCGTCCTGGGCCGCCGCGTTTGGGATTCCCGCGGCCGCCCCACGGTCGAGGCCGAGGTCCGGCTATCCGATGGTGTGACGGGCCGGGCGATTGCACCCGCCGGTGCCTCCACGGGGAGCAGCGAGGCCGTCGACAAGCGCGACGGTGGGAATGCCTTCGGCGGGCTCGACGTGCAGGAGGCTGTGGCAGCGGTGAACGGCGAGATTTCGGATGTGCTGCGTGGCTTCGATCCGCGGGATCAGGCCGCGGCCGACCAGGCGATGATCAATCTCGACGGCACGGCGAACAGGAGCAGGCTCGGCGGCAACGCGCTGGTCGCGACGTCGATGGCGATTGCCCACGCGGCGGCCGCGAGCGCAGGCCAACCGCTGTGGCGCTATCTCGGCGAAGACCGATCCGACTTTTCACTGCCCCTGCCCGAGGTCCAAATTTTCGGCGGCGGCGCCCATGCGGGTCGCCGCGTCGACATCCAGGACTTCATGGTGATCGCCACAGGAGCCCAAGGCTACACCCAGGCGCTCGAATGGACGGCCGAGGTCTATCGCGCCGCCGGCACGCTGATGCAGGACGCCGGGCTGATGCAGGGGGTCGCCGACGAAGGCGGGTTCTGGCCCGCGTTCGAGACCAACGAACAGGCGCTCGACTATCTCGTGCGCGCGATCGAGCGCGCGGGCTTCACGCCGGGCGACGAGATGGCCATCTCGCTGGACATCGCGGCGACTGATTTCGGGGCCGATGGCCGCTACCGGCTGGCGACCGACGCAAGGGACGTGGATTCGGACGCGTTGTCCGAGATGCTGCTCGGCTGGCTGGAACGCTATCCCATTGTGGCCATCGAGGACCCGCTGGGCGAGGACGACCATGAAGCCATGGCCAAATTCACCGCCGCGGCGGGCCCGCATGTCGAGGTCATCGCCGATGACTTCATCTGCACGTCCGCGGATTTGATCAAGGCGGCGCATGCCGGCGGTGCCTGCAACACGGCGCTGATCAAGCCCAACCAGGCCGGCACGCTGACCGAGACGAAGGCCGCGCTCGACGCCGCTCGGGCCGCGGGCTGGGAGAGCATCGTCTCGGCTCGCTCGGGCGAGACAGAGGATGTGACAATCGTTCACCTCGCCGTCGGCTGGGGCGTAAAGCAGCTCAAGGTCGGCTCGTTCGCGCGCTCGGAGCGCATGGCGAAATGGAACGAGGGCCTGCGGATTGCAGAAGTGTTGGAGGGCGACCGGATGGCGCCCCGCGACGCGTTCCCTTGGGGGCGCGGCGCATAACATGCGGTCTGCGCTGTGTTCTGGCGGTCGTTCCGTCTAAAATCGCTCCGAAGACCATTTACGCTGAACATCAGCTGATTTTTCGCAGAAGGAATCGCGCCCATGTCCCGTCCCGTCATCGTTGCCTGCGCCGTCACCGGATCGGCTGATTCGACCGGCGTGAACCCCGCCGTGCCGGTTACGCCGGAGGAAATCGCCAACGAGGCCATCGCAGCGAACAAGGCGGGCGCCGCCATCGCGCATATTCACGTGCGCAACCCGGACACCGGCAAGGCGAGCACCGAGTTCAAATATTACGAAGAGGTCGTGAAACGGATCCGGGATTCCGGCTCGCCGGTTCTCATCAATCTCACGACGGGCCCGGGTGGCCGGTTTGTTCCCGACCCGAAGGATCCGATGAAGGCCGGCAAGAGCAGCGCCATGATGGCTGCGACCGAGCGCGTCGCCCATATCGTGGAACTCAAGCCGGACATCTGTTCACTCGATGTCGCGACGATGAATTTCGGCGAGTGGTCGATGGTCAACTCACCGGCCATCCTGCGCGAGATGGCGGTGATGATTCAGGACGCCGGCGTCAAACCCGAGCTGGAGGTGTTCGATACGGGTCATGTGCGCCTCGCCGCGCAGATGTGTGCGGCCGGCGAGATCGACGACCCCAAGCCGTTGTTCCAGCTCTGCCTCGGCATTTCCTGGGGGGCGCCCGCATCGACGGCCGCGATGACTCTCATGCGCGACCTGCTGCCGGACAACGCCGTGTGGGCATCATTCGGAATCTCGCGCCTCGAGATGCCCATGGTGGGATCCGCGACGCTGCTCGGCGGTCATTGCCGGGTCGGCCTGGAAGACAATCTCTATATCTCGCGCGGCAAGCTCGCCTCGGGCAACGCCCAGCTGGTCGATCATGCCGCCGGGATCGTCCGGTCTCTCGGCGAAGATGTCGCCACAGTCGAGGAGGCCTGTGAAATTCTGGGCCTGCGGGGCCAGCGGGGCTGACCGCAAGGCCTTTAAGACCGCGGCGCCTTCTGTTTCGCGAGAAATGCGAGGACTGCTTCGTTGAACAGGTCCGGTCGCGTCACGGACACGGCGTGCGCGCCTGTCTCCAGAATATTCAACTCCGCGCCCGGAATGAGGTCGGCGAGTTCCCGCGAGTAATATTCGGGCGTCAGGAAGTCATCTGCGGCGCACAGGACCAGCGACGGGATATTCACCCGGCCGACATAGTCCGTGCAATCGAAGGCGAGAACCGCATCCATGCGGCTCTCCATGATCGCGGCCGACGGGAGACCGGCAATGGCGTTGGGCTCCTGCTCGATCATCGCATCGCCATGGTCGCGGATGAACCAGGGTGGGAAAAGGAACAACGGCGTCGCGCGGGCATAGGCCTGCACACCCGAGCCACGCAACAGGGCCCGGCGCACATCGAAGCAACGTCTTAACTGCGGGTCGGACTTGGTCCAGCCGGCATAGACAACGGCACTGGCAAGCCTCTCGGGCGACTTCACCGCGATGGTGAGTGCCATGGCCGCGCCGGTCGAATGCCCGACGATATGCGCCTGGTCGATCTTCAGGACATCCATCAGTGCCAACAGATCATCGGCCATCTGATCGACCGAATAGTCGATCTCGGAGTGGGTGCTCTGGCCGGTGCCGCGATGATCATGAACGATGACCGTATAGTCCTTGGCGAACGCCTCGATCTGCGGGTTCCAGTAATCGGCGGTGCCGCCGAGGCCGGCGACCAGCATCAGGGGCGGCCCTTCCCCGTGCATCTCGTAATGGATTTCGCCATTTCCAATGTCTGCTGTAGGCATGTCGTCGGTCTCCGCCTCTGTGTTCTATCAGTGCGCTCTAGCTATCGATCTCGCGAAGGTTTCCGTCCTCGTCGACCTCAAGCCCGGTGCCCCGCGCGGCCTCGACGACGCTCGGATGCCAGGCAACATTGCCTGCGTCCGGACCGCCCACGATTGTCACGATCAACGCATCCGGGTCGTCGGAAACGCAGCGAAACCCGCGATAGATCAACGTGGGCACATTGATAATATCGCCGGGCTCGAGCCTCACGGCGCGCTCGTCTTCGCCTTCCAGCCAGAAAAGCTCCCACGCCCCGCGGATCGGAATAAACACTTCCTCGGTCAAATGGGCATGCAGCGCGGCACCATTCCCGTTCTCGGCCCGGTTGTAGATCACGGCAAACCCGTGTGCCGGCGAGCTGATCTTGGGCACCAGGGTCGGGTCCTCGGGGTTTTCCGTAACGCTGGTGCCGATCATGTTGATGATCTCGCGCTGATAGCCGGGCAGTCGCTGGTCGAGGAAGGCCAGGTCGGATCCCTGCGAACCCGCTTCACGGGCGACGAATTTCGTCTCCATTTCCTCGACTGAAATTTTTGGAATGGTCATCATCATGTCTCCGGCTTCGCATCACGGGAATCCGCGACAGGTGGTTTTCGACTGTCTACGGACGCGCCTCAAAATGTGGGAACACAGTATTTTAGAATGCCTGCCGCGACAATGTTGGGGCGCCCAATGCGTAGCGCCACAATTGGGCCGGTAGATGCGGACATCCACACGCCCACAGCCATTGCCGCGCGCGACCTGGCGGCCGTCGACAATGCGCGGTGCAACGACAGAATATTAAGAGAAAATGGTGGGCACTGTAGGATTCGAACCTACGACCGTTCGATTAAAAGTCGAATGCTCTACCAACTGAGCTAAGTGCCCACACGGCACGCGCGGTCATCAGTGATACACGGCGCAGTGCGGAATAACGTGGTTTTAGAAACGCGCGCGCGCCGGGTCAATGACCCAGACGCACCCGCGCATATTCTGGCGGGACAGACGCCTATTTGGCGTCGGCCGCGACCTGTACCTTGATCATCTTGTCCGGATCCTGCACGGCGCCGCTGGAACCCTCGCCGCGCTTGATCTTGTCGACCAGATCCATGCCATCGGTCACCTCTCCCCAGACCGTGTATTGGCCGTCGAGGAAGTTGGAATCGTCGAAGACGATGAAGAACTGGCTGTTGGCACTGTTCGGGCTCTGGGCACGGGCCATGGAGACCGCGCCGCGCGCGTGTTTGGTGTCGGAGAATTCGGCCTCCAGGTCGGGCAGCTCGGAGCCGCCGCTGCCGGTGCCGGTCGGATCACCGGTCTGGGCCATGAAGCCATCGATCACCCGGTGGAAGACGATGCCGTCATAGAAACCCTCACGGGCGAGCGCCTTGATGCGCGCGACATGATTGGGGGCAACGTCGGGAAGCAATTTGATCGTCACGCGTCCGGCTTCGAGGTCGATATAAAGTGTGTTTTCCATGTCGCGCTCCTGTGCACGTTTTTGAGGCTGTTCGGTGTCGGGCTGTGACACGTACCCGTAAATTAGGAAGATGCCGAGCGCTGCGGCGAGCGCGGCAAGAAGAAGTCTACGTTTCGTCATGGGGTGTTTACTCGTTGACGGCCTGTAGGTCGAGCCGCCCGTAACGTTCATTTACGCGCCGGGCAACGGTTGCCGAAACGAAACTGCTGATGTCCCCGCCCAGGGCCGCGATTTCCTTGACCAGGCGCGAAGCGATGAACTGGTGCCGTTCCGATGCCATCAGAAACAAAATTTCTATGTCGGGATTAAGGCGGGCATTCATGCCGGCCATCTGGAACTCGTAGTCGAAGTCCGAGACCGCGCGCAGCCCGCGCAGGATGCAGTCGGCGTTTTCCGCCTCGGCGAACTGCATGAGCAGGGAATTGAAGGGTTTGACCTCGATCTCGCCAATCTTCGGATCTTTGAGTGTGGCCACCTCGTCGCGCACCATCTCCACCCGCTCGTCGAGCGAGAAGAGCGGCCCCTTGCCCGCATTCACGGCAACGCCGATCACCAGCCGGTCGAGCACGCGCGCGCCCCGCTTGATGATGTCCATGTGCCCATTGGTGGTGGGGTCAAAGGTGCCGGGATAGACCCCGATCCGTTCAGTCTTCGCCATTTTCGTCCTCGAGCGCCGTTTCGTCGTCGCCAACTGCGGCTGGGCTGTCGTCGCCCGTCACGTCGTCGGCCTCACCGTCAGGCGTCTCGCTCCCCCGAACTGCGCCGTTCTCGGCGTCTTCTCCGGAAATTCCGTCTGTGTCTTCGTCGTCGTCATCATCGTCGCGCAAATAGGCGACGGTCACAACCCGTTCGTCTTCGGCCACCCGGAACAGGGTGACACCGCGGGTCGAGCGTCCGGCGATACGCACGTCGGCGACGCCGGTGCGGATCAGCTGGCCGGCATCGGTGACCATGACGAGCTGGGTTTCCTCCTCGACGGGGAAGGACGCGACGACGGCGTTGTCCTTGACGTCGGACAGCGTGATGTTGACCACGCCCTGCCCGCCCCGGTTGGTGATCCGGTACTCATAGGCGGATGTCCGCTTGCCGAAACCGTTGGCGGTGACGGACAGGATAAACTGCTCCTGTTCGGCGAGTTCGGCGTAGCGTTCGTCGGTGAGCACGAGTGCGTCGCTGCTTTCCCCGCCGTCCTCGGTATCCGCGTCTGCCACAGATTCTGTTACGGATTCTGCAGCAGCTTCAGGTGCTGCATCGCTCTCGGGCTCGGCCCGCTCGGCCCGGCTGCGCTTGATATAGGCCTCGCGCTCGTCGACCGAGAATTCAGCGTGGGACAGGATCGACATGGAGATCACGCTGTCGTCCTTGCCGAGGCGGATGCCCCGCACGCCGGTCGAATTGCGACCGGCAAACACGCGCACATCGGTCGCCTCGAAGCGGATCGACTTGGCCTTGGCCGTCGCCAGCAGAACGTGATCGGTGTCTTCGCACGGATGCACGCCCACGAGCTGGTCACCCTCATCTAGCTTCATGGCGATCTTGCCGTTCGACTTGACCTGGACGAAGTCCGACAGTCGGTTACGCCGGACGTTGCCTGACACGGTCGCGAACATCACGAACAGGTTCTCGGCCTCGGATTCGTCCTCGGGGAGCGGCATCAGGGTGGTGATGGTCTCGTCTTCCTCGAGCGGCAGCACGTTGACCAGCGCCTTGCCGCGCCCCTGGGGCGTGCCGATGGGCAGATTGTAGACCTTGGTCTTGTAGACCATGCCGCGTGACGAGAAGAACAGCACCGGTGTGTGGGTGTTGAGCACGAAGACCGAGCTGATGAAGTCCTCGTCGCGGGCCTTCATACCCGCCCGGCCCTTGCCGCCGCGCTTCTGTTCCCGGTAGGTGGAAAGCGGAACGCGCTGGATGTAGCCGTTGTGGGTCACGGTGACGACCATGTCCTCACGCTGGATCAGCGCCTCGAGGTCCTGTTCGAACTCGCCCTCGATGATCTCGGAGCGGCGCGGCGTTGCGAATTCCTCACGCATGGCCAGAAGCTCGTCACGCAGGATGCCGTAGAGCTTTTCGCGGCTGTCGAGGATCGAGAGATATTCCTTGATCCGGTCGACCAGCTCGACCAGGTCATTGGCGATCTTGTCGCGCTCGAGCCCCGTCAGTCGGTGCAGGCGCAGTTCCAGGATCGCCTTGGCCTGCTCCTCGGAGAGCTGATAATTGCCCTTGTCATCGACCTCCCGGCCCGGTTCGTCGATCAGTGCGATCAGCGGCGTCACATCCTTGGCCGGCCACATCTTGGCGCAGAGTTGCTGGCGGGCGTCCGCGGCATCACTGGCGGCGCGGATCAGCTCGATCACCGGGTCCAGATTGGCCACGGCGACGGCCAGGCCGACCAGCGTATGGGCCCGGTCGCGCGCACGGCCGAGTTCGTAGATCGTACGCCGGGTGATGACTTCCTCGCGGAAGGCGACGAAGGCGGCGATGATCTCCTTGACGTTCAGCAGTTCCGGCCGGCCGCCGTTGAGCGCCAGCATGTTGACGCCGAACGAGGATTGCAGCTGGGTGTAGCGGAACAGCTGGTTGAGGACGACCTCTGGCACGGCCTCGCGCTTCAGCTCGATGACGACCCGCACGCCGTCGCGATCGCTCTCGTCACGCAGGTCGGAGATGCCCTCGATGATCTTCTCGTGGGCGACTTCGGCGATGCGCTCGATCATCCGCGACTTGTTCACCTGATACGGGATCTCGGTGACGATAATGGCGTTGCGCCCGGCACGGACCTCCTCGAAGGCGGTCTTGGCCCGCATAACGACGGACCCACGCCCGGTGTGGAAGGCGGCGCGGATGCCGCTGGTCCCCAGAATGATGCCGCCGGTCGGGAAATCCGGGCCGTGCATGACCTCGAGCATCTCGTCGATCGTGGTCTCGGGGTTGTCGATATACATGCAGCAGGCGTCGATCACCTCGCCCAGATTGTGGGGCGGGATGTTGGTCGCCATGCCGACGGCGATGCCGCCGGCGCCGTTGACGAGCAAATTCGGGTACTGGGCCGGCAGGACGACCGGCTCGTTGATGCTTTCGTCGTAGTTCGGCTGGAAGTCGACGGTATCCCGGTCGATATCCTCGATCAGCGAATGCGCAGCCTTGGACATGCGCGCTTCCGTGTATCGCATGGCCGCGGCGCGGTCGCCGTCCATGGAGCCGAAATTGCCCTGGCCGTCGATCAACTCCAGACGCATGGAGAAATCCTGCGCCATACGCACCATGGCGTCGTAGATCGCGCTGTCACCATGGGGATGATACTTGCCCATCACCTCGCCGACGATACGGGCCGACTTGCGATAGGGCCGGTTGTACTCGAAACCGGACTCTTTCATCGAATACAGGATGCGTCTGTGCACCGGTTTCAGGCCGTCGCGCACATCGGGCAACGCGCGGGAAACGATCACGCTCATGGCGTAATCGAGGTACGAGGACTTCATCTCGTCCTCGATGGTCACCGGGGATATATCAAACCCGTCCGGCGGGACCTCTGCGGATTGATCACTCATGATGATTTTTCAACGCTGTACGGCGCGAAATTAATGTAATTTCGAAAGCGCCGAATCGGGTGCATTTTCATCGTCAGATCCTACCCGAATATGGGGATTCGGGCAAGGAATGGCGGGCCCTGAAACCCGGCCGAAACGGGCCTCAATCAGGCGGTTTCCGATGCAGAAAATGGACGCACGATCAGGGTGGCCCCGTCGGTGTCGGTGACCTCGATCTCGACGCCTTTGTCGAGGGTACCGTCCGCGCTGACCTGCCACCAGGTGTCGTCGATCTGAACCCTGCCCCGGCCGTCATTGAGGGGCTCCGCCAGAGTGATGCGTCGCCCGACATAGCTGCGGCCGCGCGAGTTCAGGTTCGGGTGGTCGGTCTTGATCGGACGCATCCGCAGCCAGCGTTGCCACAGGATCGAGCTGATGACCGAAAGGACAGCGAATCCCAGCACCTGGAAGCGCCAGTCAAAATCCGGCGCGATCAGCACGACAAGTCCGATCAGGGCGGCTGAAATGGCGGGCCACAGCAGCAGGGTCGAGGCGGCAAAGGTCTCAACGGCGATCAAAGCGATCGCGAGGGCCCACCAGTGCCAGAAATCGATGTCCCAGAAGAACGCGACGAACTCATCCATGCTGCGTCTCCGGGCTAGTCGGCATCGCCGCGGGCGGTGACGGGTACCGAGCCCGCCCGGCCGGCGCCGTTGGCACCGCTCGGGCCCACATCATCGCCGCCAAACGCGGATTTCGCGATCTCGGCGATGCCGCCGAGGCTGCCGATGAAGTTGGAGGCCTCGATCGGGAACAGGATGACCCGCTGGTTGGGCGCTGACGCCAGGTTTCCAATGGCCTCGACGTATTTCTGAGCGACGAAATAGTTGACCGCCTGCATGTCGCCGGCAGCGATGGCCTCGGAAACCGCCGTGGTGGCGGCGGCTTCGGCCTCGGCCTCGCGTTCACGCGCCTCTGCGTCCTTGAAGGCGGCTTCCCGGCGGCCCTCGGCCTGCAGGATCGCGCCCTGCTTCATGCCCTCTGCGCGTAAGATCGCCGCCTGTTTCTCGCCTTCCGCCGTGAGAATTTCCGCGCGTTTCTCGCGCTCGGCCTTCATCTGCCCGCCCATGGCCTCGACCAGGTCGCCCGGCGGCGTCAGATCCTTGATCTCGACCCGGGTCACCTTGATGCCCCAGGGGTTGGTCGCCGAATCAATGACGCGTAACAGGCGCTCGTTGATGTCATCGCGCTTGGACAAGACGTCATCGAGGCTCATGGAGCCGATCACGGTGCGGATGTTGGTCATGGCCAGGTTCGTGATCGCGCGCTCGAGGTCGTTGACCTCATAGGCGGCCCGCGCCGAATCCACGACCTGATAGAAGGCCACGCCGTCGGCGGTGATGGTGGCGTTGTCGTAGGAAATGACGTCCTGGGACGGGATGTCGAGCACGGTCTCGCGCAGGGAGAGCTTGAACCCCACCCGATCGACGAAGGGTACAATCAGATGCAGGCCCGGCGAGAGCGTGCGGGTGTAGCGGCCAAACCGCTCAACCGTCCATTCCTGAGCCTGAGGAACCTGTTTGACGCCGGACTTGAGAATGACGGCCGCGAGAATGACGACCGCGATAACGAATACAAGAAATCCGCTCGGCAGAAATGCTTCCATGAAACTAGCCCCCTAAATCCGGCAAATAGCGCTCCGCAACACTCAGGTATGTAGGACTTTTCCGGGGGTTATCCACCCGGCGCAGTATTGCGGAGCGATATATCAAAGGGATTTCAACGCGTTAAAATCCCAAACAATTTTGCCTAGAACGGGATTTCGTCGTCCAGATCATCGCCGCCGCCCATGCCGCCACCGCCGGCTGCTGCCATGGCGGGCTGCTGGTCGTAGGACGGTGCGGCATCATAGCCACCGCCACCGCCGCCGGCACCCTGGCCCTGGCCGCCGCGACTGTCGAGCATGACCAGCTGGCCGCGGAAACGCTGCAACACAACCTCGGTCGTGTACTTTTCCTGGCCGGACTGGTCAGTCCATTTACGGGTCTGGAGCTGGCCCTCGAGGAACACTTTCGCGCCCTTCTGGAGGTACTTCTCAGCCACTTCGATGAGCTTCTGGTCGAAGATCACCACCCTATGCCACTCGGTCTTCTCCTGCATCTCACCGGAATTGCGGTCCTTCCAGCGTTCGGACGTGGCAACCGACAGGTTGCAGACCTTGTCACCGGACTGCATGGAGCGGACTTCCGGGTCGCGGCCCAGATTTCCAACGAGCATGACTTTGTTAACGCTGCCTGACATGGGTTGTGTCTCCTAGACTTGGGAATCGATCATCATGCGCCCCGGAAAGGCTGCGACTCGGGGCGCAAATCCACGCTCACACTGGCATGAGGCCCGTTGGCCCACAAGCGGTCTGGACGGGGAGTTATCCCCATGATATTCATGTTTTGTTCTCAATGCAAATTCGTGCAAAAGTCATCCCATGGGTAAACTTGTCCATCCCCGGTTGCAGCGATCTGAATTGCCCATGAAACATGTCAGCCAGAAACAGCATCAAGCACGCTTACGCAGTGCACATAGGCGGACACGGAAAAATTTTCGCCGTAAACGACTAGCCTGGGCGAAGTTTAACAATCGACAAGCTGCAATTCCCGGCATTCTGAGTAGAACATCTGGATTGGCAGAAACTTCCATCGGGTCAGCAATTATGCTTCCTGCTCCCCGCCATATCAGTCTTCGGAGAAATTATGAGGAAGTTGTCCAGTTTGTTAACGACATCAGGACCTTGGTGTTTGAACACAGGCGAAAGGTTTGTATTGATTTCAATACCTTGGAGAGAATAAGTCCGGCGGCTATGCTCTACCTAACTGCGGAGTTTTACCGTTGTCGACGGATCGGTGGGTTTCATAATTCGCTGACCGGCACTTATCCGACGAATCCGGACATCGCGAATGTCTTGGACCAGGTTGGTTTTTTCGAACTGCTAGATGTTCATCCGCCATTAACTGATGTCGAAACTGCAGCAGACACAGACATCGAATACATTCGATACTTCACCAGCAACGAAGCAAAGACGGTATTGGCAAAGCAGCTTCGTGTGGCACTTACAGCGGGCGCTGGCGCTGTTAACGAGCATGCTCGCGGACGTATGTTTGCCGGTCTGGCAGAGGCTATGAATAACGCGATTCAACATGCGTATCTGAAAGGTTTACCCAACACTTGCCCGGTTATGACAAATCGATGGTGGATGGCGGGATCAGTCGACCATAAACGTAAAGAGTTTCAGATCATCTTCTATGATCAGGGCGTCGGCATTCCACGAACACTTCCGCATTTGCACGGAAGGACTGCCATTGGGCGTTTACTGGAGCGATTTAGCCTAGTTAGGAACGATGGAAATTTGATCAAAGCCGCAATGGAGTTGAGGGAGTCTAGAACCAAACAGGCGCACAGAGGCAGAGGCCTTAAGGATGTACGCGATTTTGTGGATGTTTGTGATGATGGTTGGCTGCGCATTCTTAGTGGCTACGGGGAATACACATATCATTCGGGCGGGGTGGAAAACATCGCGAACCACTCCAAATCCATAGGTGGTACATTAATCCAATGGAAAGTGTCTCAGCAGGCATTGATCGAGGAATTTGAGGATGGTCACGAGGATTCACATATCGGAAGACTTCACTGATGTTCCGGGACCGAGGTTTCGGCACGAAGGAGATTTTAGTGGAGAACAGTTTCGACAGGACTTTCTAGTCCCGACACTGCGCATCGGTGAGAAAACTGTCATCGATCTGAACGACACGGAAGGATACGGGTCTTCGTTTCTTGAGGAAGCTTTTGGCGGCCTTATTCGCGAGGAACACTTTTCACTGTCGACGCTCAAGGCGCTGATTGAATTGATGTCCCGTGACGAAACGTGGATTGCTCAAATTTGGTCATACGTAGAAGAGGCCTCAATTGAAGCCGATTTAGACGCGCCGAAAGTTGATGTGACGGTTGGAGGGTAGTGGGATTGTCGAATTTGCACTCGGCGTCTTCCTTGGTGCGCTGGCCACATTCATCGTTGCGAAATATTCACACCGACGGAACGAAGTTCGGTCCGCTGTAGATCGTATTCGCGATTTAGCAAACGAGATTGAAGAGACCGGCGCCGAATATTGGAGCGCTGCCTCAACGGACCCGAAATTGGACCGCCATAAATTCAAGATTGATATGCTTTCTAGTCGGATCGGGTCTGATTTAACCGAACTCCGTGAAACCGCGTGGCAGTTCGGAGATTCATTTACGGACTTAGTACACCTGCGCGACGCCATTACGTTGGGTCCGTACGGTGTTGCGCATCGTGCCGTGGACGTTGAGCGTCTTCCGGCTATCTCAACAAAAGCCGCAGAGTTCCGATCTGGATTAGAAGATGCGTTTCGAGCAAAATTTTCCGGCATTTTCTAAGAGTATTTGGCTTTGGCAATAAACAACAAAATCGTCGTTCGCGGCGCCCGCGAGCACAATTTGCGTAACGTCGATGTATCGCTCCCCCGGGATTCCCTGGTGGTGATCACCGGGCTGTCGGGATCGGGCAAGTCGTCCCTCGCCTTCGATACGATCTATGCCGAGGGGCAGCGGCGCTATGTCGAGAGCCTGTCGGCCTATGCGCGCCAGTTTCTGGAGCTGATGCAGAAGCCGGATGTGGACTCGATCGAGGGCCTGTCGCCGGCGATCTCCATCGAGCAGAAGACGACCAGCCGGAACCCGCGCTCGACCGTGGGCACGGTGACCGAGATCTACGATTACCTGCGCCTGCTCTATGCGCGGGTCGGCATCCCCTACTCGCCCGCCACGGGCCTGCCCATCGAGGCCCAGTCGGTCAGCCAGATGGTCGACCGCACCATGGAGATGGACGAAGGCACGCGGTTGTATCTGCTCGCCCCCATCGTGCGCGGCCGCAAGGGCGAGTACCGCAAGGAACTGGCGGGTCTGCAGAAACGCGGCTTCCAGCGGGTGAAAATCGACGGCGAGATGTTCGAGATCGCCGATGCGCCCACACTCGACAAGAACTTCAAGCACGACATCGCCGTGGTGGTGGACCGGATCGTGGTGCGCCCGGGCATCGAAACCCGGCTTGCGGATTCCATCGAGACCGCGCTGGAGTTGGCCGACGGGCTCGTATTTGCCGAGAACGCCGACGGCGGCGAGCAGACGATCTTCTCGTCCAAGTTCGCCTGTCCCGTGTCCGGCTTCACGATCGAGGAGATCGAGCCGCGGCTGTTCTCGTTCAACAACCCGTTCGGCGCCTGTCCGGCCTGCGACGGGCTGGGCACCAAGGTTGTGGTCGACCCCGATCTGGTGGTGCCGGACCGGACCAAGAGCCTGCGCGACGGTGCGGTGGCCCCCTGGTCCAACTCTTCCAGCCCCTACTACGCCCAGACCCTCGAAGCGATCGCGCGCCACTACAAGGCCTCTGCGGCCGACGCCTGGTCTGAACTGCCCGAGAAGGTGCAAGGGGCGGTGTTGTTCGGCTCGGGCAAGACCTCGATCACGATGAAATACGACGACGGGCTGCGCACATACGAGACCAAGAAGCCCTTCGAGGGCGTGGTCATGAACCTGGAGCGCCGCTACCGGGAGACCGAGAGCAGCTGGGCGCGCGAGGAGATCGGCAAGTATCAGGTGACGTCTGTTTGTGAGACCTGCGCCGGTGCGCGTTTGAAGCCCGAGGCGCTGGCGGTGCGGATCAACGGCAAGCATGTCAGCGCGACGACCGAGATGTCGATCGCGGCGGCCGGCGCCTGGTTCCTCGATCTGGAGAACCACCTGACCCCCAAGGAGCGCGAGATCGCCGACCGGATCCTGCGCGAGATCAACGAGCGGCTCGGCTTCCTCAACGATGTGGGGCTTGAGTACCTCACCCTCGACCGCAAGTCGGGCACCCTGTCGGGCGGCGAGAGCCAGCGGATCCGGCTGGCCTCCCAGATCGGCTCCGGCCTGACCGGTGTGCTGTATGTCCTCGACGAGCCGTCCATCGGCCTGCATCAGCGCGACAATGCCCGCCTGCTCGAGACCCTCAGGCGCCTGCGCGATCTGGGCAACACCGTGATCGTCGTCGAGCATGACGAGGACGCGATCCGCGCCGCCGACTATCTGATCGACATGGGCCCCGGCGCGGGCATACATGGCGGCGAGGTCGTGGCCCAGGGCACGCCCAAGAAGGTGATGCAGCAGGTCAGCAAGAGCCTGACCGCGAAATATCTCACCGGCATCGAGCAGGTTCCCATCCCGGACGAACGCCGCCCGGGCAAGAAGGGCCAGGTCCTCAAGGTCATCGGCGCGACCTCGAACAATCTGCAGGACGTGACCGCAGAAATCCCTGTCGGCACCTTCACCTGCGTCACCGGGGTCTCGGGCTCGGGCAAGTCCACCCTGGTGCTCGACACGCTGTACAACGCCGCCGCGCGGCATATTTACGGCTCACGCGCGGCACCGGGAGCCCACGCGGCCATCGAGGGCCTCGACCATTTCGACAAGGTCATCGACATCGACCAGTCACCCATCGGCCGCACGCCGCGGTCCAATCCCGCGACCTACACCGGCGCCTTCACGCCGATCCGGGACTGGTTCACCGGCCTGCCGGAATCCAAGGCGCGGGGCTACAAGCCGGGCCGCTTCTCGTTCAACGTGAAGGGCGGGCGCTGCGAGGCCTGCCAGGGCGACGGCGTCATCAAGATCGAGATGCATTTCCTGCCGGATGTGTATGTCGAATGCGACGTGTGTCAGGGCAAGCGCTACAACCGCGAGACCCTGGAAATCCTCTACCGGGACAAGTCCATCGCCGACGTGCTGGACATGACCGTCGAGGAAGGCCGGGAGTTCTTCAAGGCCGTGCCGTCGATCCGGGACAAGCTGGAGACCCTCGAGCGGGTCGGCCTCAGCTACGTCCATGTGGGCCAGGCGGCCACCACCCTGTCGGGCGGCGAGGCCCAGCGGGTGAAGCTCGCCAAGGAGCTGTCACGCCGGGCCACGGGCAAGACGCTGTACATTCTCGATGAGCCGACGACCGGCCTGCACTATCACGACGTGCGCAAGCTGCTCGAGGTGCTCCACGCACTCGTCGAACAGGGCAACACGGTGGTGGTGATCGAGCACAATCTGGAGGTCATCAAGACCGCCGACTGGATCATCGACCTCGGCCCCGAGGGTGGCGACAAGGGCGGCGAGGTCGTCGCCTCCGGCACCCCGGAAGACATCTGCGCGGTCAAACGCAGCTTCACCGGCGACTTCCTCGCCCCCTACCTGCCGGCACTGGCGAAGAAGACGAAGAAACGGGCGTGAGCGCCAAGCATTTTGTGAGTGATGAACCCGGTGACAGGCCCTTGATGAGGACGCTAGGGTTATCCAATGATAAAGCGCGTCACACCCCGTCTTTTCGTTCTTGGCTTTCTGTTTCTCGCTGCCTGTGCTCCGACCATCGAGCAACAGATTTCCCAGAAGGGAAAATCGGTTGTTATCGCGAGCATCCAGCTCGAACCAGACACCGAAAAATCATTCCTGCAGGTTCCCGCCAGTAACGTTTATCGAATGTCGATCCGCATCGCGGGTGACGAGGAAGACCGCGCGAGCACAGCCCGTCATCAGGACAGAGACACCGACACCACGTGGCTCGCCCTCGCACTCGACCCCGGAACCTATTTCCTGCGTTCTGTGACGGAGAACGCGGTGGATGAACTGTTCAGCTTCGGGCGCGATACGAAGATCACCAATTTCATTGATGTCGCGCGCAAGACCGAGAATGGAAAATCGACCGCCGTTGTCAGCGATCTGACGCCGACCTTCGTGGTGAGAGAAGGTGAGACGCTCTATATCGGATCATTCCGCGCTGAACTTAAGATGGAGAGCGGTGCCTTCGCGGCCCGTTGGGTCGGCGAAGCCGTAAAACGCTACAGCCTGGAACCCACGCGTGCGCGTGAGGCATTAACAAAATTCCGCTTCTCATCCGGCGAATTTCGAGAAGTCGATATTTTTGCAGGAAAACCAGAAGCCCTCGCAAAACTTCAAAAACCATGGACCGCACGCGCCGATATTGAGTGATCCTGACAGTGCAAATTCAACTAAGGTTTGGATTGCCGTTTTCGTTGAGCCCGGTGTTTGTGTCCGCGCTGGCGCCAGACAAGGTATCCTCACGGAAGATGGTGGCACGCTAAAGTACACATCAGTCCAAAGCGATTTGGATGCTGACCTCATTTGGAAAACTGACACTCCCTGATCCCTGCGTTAAATCTTCACAATCCAACGAAAAGGAACACCAACATGTCCGCATACATCGTCGTCGATGCCAACGTTCACGATCCCGAAGCCTTCAAGGCCTATGCCGAGAAGGTCGGCGCGACTCTCAAGGCCCATGGCGGCAAGCCGCTTGCCTCCAGTATGGACACGGAGTCCCTCGAAGGCACCTGGGATCCGGCCCGCGTTGTGATCCTCGAGTTCGCCGACGCAGCAGCCGCCAAGGGTTGGTATGATTCTCCGGAATATCAGGAGATCATCCCGCTGCGGCAGGTCGCCGCCACGGACAGCCTCGTGCTGGTGCCGGGGCTGTAGGAATGCGGGCGGGTCAAAGACCCGCCCCTACATTCACCATGCTCGACTTGCCGTAGGGGCGGGTTTCAACCCGCCCGGCACGCCGCTGGGCATGACGAGAGATGAGAGAGAAACCATGTCTGCCTACGCAATCTTCGACGCCGATATCCACGACGCGTCCCTCATGGACGAGTATCTGGAGAAGGTGCCGGCGACACTGAAGAAATATGGCGCGAAGCTCCTGGCCGCAACCTCGACCATCGACACGGTCGAGGGCGGCTGGGCGTCCAAACGGGTTGTGATTCTCGAATTTGCAGACATGGAAGCCGCGCGCGCCTGGTACAATTCGCCGGAATATCAGGCGGTCCTGCCGCTGCGCCTGAAAGCGGCGAACGACCGGGTGATCTTCGTCGACGGGATGTAGGACCGGAGGACTATCTCTCGCCCCTACCCCGCCGCCTGCTTGCCGCGAAACGCGGGCGCCACCTCGTTGTTGAACCGCTCCATGGTCCGCAGCGCCTGGTCCTGGCCGATCTCGCCCGTGCGTACGATGAAGCTCATCTCGGTGAAGCCCCAGTCCCGGTAGCGTTCGATCCGCTCGATCACCTGTTCGGGGGTGCCGATACAGGTGCGCTCGCGAAACATCCGGGCGATGTCGCCGTCGGGCGCGAGGAAATCGAAGACGCTCTCGTCGCCGGCGTAATCCTCGTTCCACTGATCACCTGAAAACAGCAGCCGGAACAGGTTGGCGTGCTCCTGCACGGCGCGTTTTGCCTCCGCGACGGCCTCTTCTTCGGTATCGGCGATGTGCAGGAACACCGACATCATGGCCTCATGGCTGCCCTCGGCGCGGCCGGAGTCCTTCCAGGCGTCGAGATACCAGCCGAAGCGCTCGCGCGCGTCCTCGGGCTTCATGGGATACTGGTTCATCATGATGTTGAACCCCTCGCGCCCGGCCCACTCGAAGCTGTCGCGGGTGCGCGAGGCGCCGACCCAGATCGGGACGTTGTCCTGCAGGGGCAGCGGGTACAACTTCAGCTTCGGGAAACTGTAGTGATCACCGTCATAAGCGAACGTCTCGCCGGACCAGGCCCGGCGGATGATCTCGAACCCCTCCTCGCGCATGGCGCTGACCTGTTCAGGGTCGAGATTATGCCCCGCAAACTCGTGGGGCAGATAACCGCGCCCGATGCCGAAATCGAGCCGCCCGCCCGAAAGCTGATCGACGACGGCATAATCCTCGGCGATATGCAGCGGGTTGCGTAGCGGCGTCAGGGAGATCGCCGGGCCCAGCCGGATATGCTTGGTCTCGCGCGCCCATGCCGCGAGCTGGACTGCCGGGTTCGGTGACGCGCCGCCGTAATAGTGAAAGTGATGCTCGGAGATCCAGAGCCGCTCCCAGCCGGTCGTGTCGGCGACGGCCACGAGCTCCGACATCTCATCGTAGAAGTCCGCCAATGATGGTGCGACGCCCTCGCGAAAGCAGGGCAGCATGAACAATCCGAATTTCATGGAAAAAACCTGTCTTTGAACTGGTTCTGGGCGCTCAGCTGCCAGCCTTCACCGCATCCCAGTATGTCTGGTTGAGATCGAGCACGAGGCCGTCATGGGCCTCGGCCAGGCAACCGCGGAGATTCTTGTCGCCGATCCGGGTCTGGCGATAGCAGCGGTTGTATGCGGTTCGCGCCTTGTGGACGCCCGTTCTGGAATGGCTGGGCACATGGCTCACGGCCGCCGTGTCCCAAAGACCGGCGCGCGCTTCGGTATCGGCGCGGCCATGGCGCGGCAACGCGTCGATCATGCGCGCGAGGATCTGTCCGGCATGCATCGTGTCGCCGTTGCGGTCGACGATGGCGGTCGCCGTGGCACGCATGGGGCCGGCACCAAGCTCGATATCGGCGTCGGTGAGCGGATCATCGCTGTCGGCCCCTGATTTGCCGGGAATGAGCGTCAGCGGTTGCTCGACCTTCACCGCGAGTGCAACCAGTCCATGAGCCTGCCGGACGGCGTCGGGCACATCGACCCGCACCGTGTGGAAACCTCGGGCCGCCGCGAATTTGAGGACATCGGCGGCACGGAGGGAGACCTGCGTGCCGTCGGCGCGGGTCCCCGTGACGGAGATCGCGTCTGCATTGAAGGCTGTATACGGGTGGCCCGATGTGGGCGTCGCACGTTGCTCGTGGAGGCAGATCGAGGACAATTCGGCGGTGCAGTTGCCGCCTGTGCAATGCAACGGCACGGCGGAAGCCGTCTGCACGACCCCGAGCATCTGGGGTTCGGCCTGTGCCGGCGACGTCGCAAGGGAAACAGAAAACAAGGGCGCCACAAAGACTGCCATCAGTCCGAATTTACGCATCGGAGCCTCCCAATCGTGAATTTCGATGAAAACCGTCGCACCGGCCATGCGCCGCGTCAATTCACGAACGGTTTTCTGTGCGTAGCGCGCAATTGCCTTCGCCCGCCGGTCTCGCTATGTCCTGACCCATGAGCAAATCAAATACAGCGCCGGTGCATGTGGTTGGTGGTGGTCTCGCGGGCTGCGAGGCGGCCTGGCAGCTGGCACGCTCCCAGGTGCCCGTGATCCTCCACGAGATGCGCCCCGAACGAACCACGGATGCCCATCAATCAGACCAGCTGGCCGAGCTGGTCTGCTCCAACTCATTCCGTTCCGACGACGCCGAGGGGAACGCGGTCGGCATCCTGCATGCCGAGATGCGCATCCTGGGGTCGCTGATCATCGCAGCGGCCGACGCCAACCGGGTGCCCGCGGGCAGCGCGCTGGCTGTCGACCGTGACGCCTTCGCTGCGCAAGTGAGTACGGCGATCGCCGATCATCCGTTGATCGAGATTTCGCGCGGCGAAGTTGCTGGCCTGCCACCGGAGGACTGGGACAACGTCATCGTGGCGACGGGGCCCCTCACCTCGCCGGACCTGAGCCAGGCGATCATCGACCTGACCGGCGAGGAAAACCTTGCCTTCTTCGATGCCATCGCACCGATCGTCCATGCCGAGAGCATCGATATGTCGGTCGCCTGGTTCCAGTCCCGCTACGACAAGCCCGGCCCCGGCGGCACCGGCAAGGACTACATCAACTGCCCCATGGACGAGGCCCAGTTCGAGGGTTTCATCGACGCGCTTCTGGAATCCGAAAAGGTCGACTTCCACGAATGGGAGAAGAGCACGCCCTATTTCGAAGGCTGCCTGCCGATCGAGGTGATGGCCTCGCGCGGCCGGGACACGCTCCGGTTCGGCCCGATGAAGCCGGTCGGCCTGACCGACCCGCGCACCGGCGGCCGGGCCCATGCGGTCGTCCAGCTGCGCCAGGACAATGCGCTGGGCACCCTGTTCAACATGGTCGGCTTCCAGACCAAGATGCGTTACGGCCCTCAGGAGGAGATCTTCCGCGCGATCCCCGGCCTGGAGAATGCCGAGTTCGCACGCCTTGGCGGCATCCACCGCAACACCTTCATGAACTCGCCGCGCCTGCTCGACGGCTCCCTGCGCCTGAAGGCGCAGCCGCGCTTGCGGTTTGCAGGCCAGGTCACGGGTGTTGAGGGGTATGTGGAAAGTGCGGCGATGGGCTTGCTCGCCGGGCGGTTCGCCGCTGCCGAACGAAATGGAGAGGCGGTCACGCCGCCGCCGGACACGACGGCCCATGGTGCCCTGCTCGCCCATGTGACCGGCGGTGCCGACGACGAGACGTTTCAGCCGATGAATGTGAATTTCGGGCTGATCCCGCCGCTCGAAGACGGCGCGCTGGCCGACGTGAAGCGCAAGGAGCGCAAGCGGGAACGCCGGCGGCTGATGTCGCGCCGCGCCCTGTCGGATATCGCGGTATGGTTCAGCGACACCCCAATGGCGGCGGAGTAATCATGGCCCGCGACCCCTCTCATCCACGCGACAGACCCGGTGATTTCTGGGATCAACGTTACGGCGGCGAGAATCCCGTTTTCGGCCACGAACCCAACCAGTGGCTGGCCGCGAACGCTGACCTCCTGAAACCGGGCATGACCGCCTTGCTGCCCGGTGACGGCGAAGGCCGCAACGGGGTCTGGCTGGCCGAACGCGGGCTCACCGTCACAAGCGTGGACGCATCCCCCGTGGGCGTCGAGAAGTCACAGCATCTCGCCGCCGCGCGCGGTGTGTCGATCAACGCCGAGACCGCCGATTTGCGGGATTGGGATGCGCCCGAAGCGGCTTTCGACCTGGTCGTGTTGGCATTCCTGCATGTCGGGCCCGACGACCGAACCGAACTGCACCGGAAACTGGCACTGACCCTGAAACCGGGTGGCCTCTTGCTTCTGGAGGGCTTTACGCCCGATCATCTGGGTTATGGCAAGGGTGGCCCGCCGGACACAGGCATGATGTTCACCGAGGACCGGCTGCGCGACGATTTTGGGGACCTCCTCGACATCGAGCATCTGGAAGCGCTGAAGACGGAGCTGCCCGCGAGTGAACGCCATGGCGGCCCGGCGGCGGTGATCCGCCTGCGGGCCAGAAGGAGACGTGGATGACCACGAAGGCACCATTTGCCATGAAGGGGCTGGATCATGTTGTAGTTCGCTGCACAGACCTGGCGACGATGAAGCATTTCTATTGTGACGTGCTGGGCGGCACGATGCAGGAAGAAGACACCGAGATCGGCCTCTACCAGGTGCGCATTGGCGATCACATCGTCGACCTGATGCCTATCGACGAACCGTCCGGACGCAAGGGCGGTCCGGCACCCGGGGGAGACGGATACAACATGGATCACTTCGCGATCCAGGTGGAACCCTATGACGACGATGCGATCCGTGCCTACCTGTCGGGCCACGGCGTGGATCTGGGTGCCACCATCATCCGAGGCGGCGCGGAAGGTGAAGGCCCCGGGATCCACATCAAGGACCCCGAAGGCAACACGGTGGAGCTCAAGGGCCCGCCCGACCCGGCGTACAACTGATCATGGCCAATCCCCCATTTAAAATGGAAGGCCTGGACCATGTGGTCATCCGTTGCGTCGACCTGGATGCCATGCGGCATTTCTATTGCGATGTGCTCGGCTGCACCGTCGACCGGCACAACAAGGAATTCGACCTGCTGCAGCTGCGCGCAGGCCGGCAACTGATCGACCTGGTCACCGTGGACGGCGTGCTGGGCCGCAAGGGTGGTGCGGCACCGGGTCCCGAGGGACGCAACCTCGATCATTTCGCGATCCGCATCGATCGCTTCGACGATGCCGCGCTCCACGCCTACATCGACGCCCATGATATCGAGATCGTCGAGGAAGGCCCGCGCTATGGCGCCGACGGCACCGGCCCGAGCGTTTATCTGCGCGACCCTGAGGGAAATATCGTCGAGCTCAAGGGCCCGCCCGACACGGCCTGATAGCTGGGCCTCTAACGCCCGAAGACACGAAACTCGTACAGATCGTTGATCGCCGCATGCATTGCGTCGATCCTGCGTTGAAACCGCACGCCTCCCTCTTTCGGGACCTTGCCGATGGTGGCCAGCGACAGGATCGGACGCTCGAAGCTGCTGATCACGGGAATAGCCAGCGCCTCGATGTCGTCACGCATTTCTCCACGTTCGATGGCATAGCCGCTCGCGGACACCTCGCGTAGCTCCCGCCGCAACCTGTCATGCGCATTCAGTGTTTTGCCTGTGTAGCGCCGTGGTGGATGTGTCGCGAAGAACGCGGCCACTTCATCCTCGGGTCGTGACGCCAACAGCATTTTCCCCGCTGCGGCCGCGTGGGCATCGATACGCATGCGCGCGGAGACGGGCGCTTTCTCTGCCTTCCGGGGCACAACCACATCACAGATCAGGAGTTGTGGCCCCTCCAATGCCCCGAGATAGGACGTCAGACCTGTGTCCTTCGTGAGTTTCACCAGAAACGGATGGGCATCGCGGACAATCGCCTCTACGGCGTGTGCGGTTTGCCCAAGACGGTAGGCGTTGAAGCCCAGGCTGTAGGTCCCACTTTGTGGGTTCTTGAGCACGAACCCCAGATCTTGCAGGACCGCCATCAACCGGAAGCAGGTTGATCGCGCGAGGTCCACGCGAGACGCGACTTCAGTCAGCGTCATCGGCTCTTCCGCATCGCCGAGGGTGTTCAAAATCGACATGCCGCGCTCAAGCGACGTGTTCGTGTACTGCGCCATCAGCAAACTCTAGTTCTCGCCACCGTTTTTACATAGTGGAAACATCGTCCGCAAAAAATGGTCCCATGGCGAGACAAGCGAAATTCTCCATAACGCGAAACCAACCCAATCAGTGCGAGATGGAGACCGATATGAAGACAGTGAACTTTACTCATGACGAGATGAACAGCCGTGTGGCGCGGTTCCGTGACCTCAAGGCACAAGGCGACAGCCACGATGCCAACGGCAACATCCCAAAAGAGGTCTATGAGGCGATGACCGCGCGGACGCTGTACCTCCTGATGTCCCCGGAGCAGCAAGGCGGGCCCATGGCACAGGCACCCGCGGTCACGACAGAAGACAAGATGAGTGTGATCATCGCCGAGTGCCCCCCCGGCAACGGCCCGATACTCCATTCACACAAGATTACCCGCGAGACGTTCCTGTGCCTCGATGGGCGATTCAAAATTCAGTGGGGCGACGAAGGCGAGAACGAGTTGATTCTCGATCCCTACGATCTCGTTGCCGTCCCGCCGCGCGTCGTCCGCCGCTTCGAAAATGTCAGCGACAAGACCGCCCGGCTTCTGGTCATCGTGAACGGTGATTCCGCCGAAGATTTCAACGATATCGAGCAGCCACAAATAGTCGCCGACGAGCTCACGGGCCAATTCGGCCGGGACGCTGTCGAGAAATTGCTCGCCATGGGATTCAGCTTCAACGCCGGGGTCGACGATCCCGTGATCTGACGATGGAAATTAGCGAGATAAACTAATACCGCCCGCGCCAGGCGGCCCAGGCCAGGCGCAACACCGGCGAGGCCTGTGCCGCCGGAATGGCGAACGGATCAAAGCCCGCTTTCCGAATGGCTGCGATATGCCGGTCCGCGAGGCTGGCCAGCAAGAGCCCGCGCCGCGCCGATTTTGGGATATCGGGTGATGACGACCGTGCATCCGCGATAAAAGTTTCCGCCCGGGTCACCATGGCTTCGATCGATCGATTGAGCCCGGCCGACGGCTTGAGATCGAACAAGCGCCGTCGCTCCACTTCATATTCGCTCAGAAGATCCTCGGGGATATATATCCGCTGGGTCTGCGCGTGAAACCCGACGGCGCGGGCCAGCCCGATGATCGCCCAGGCCGTGCCGACCCCGCGTGCCGCGGTGATCGACGTTTCACCGCCCCTAACCAAGGTCTGCATGACCAGCGCAGACAATTCACCCGATGTTTCGGCCGCGTAGGCCTCGAGGGATTCGACATCAGGGGGTGGCCCGTCATCGAGATCGGCCTCGCGGGCATCGATCAGGCCGTCCAGCCTTTCCCGCGACAGGTCATGCCCGCGAATGGCGGCGCCCAGCGCATCCACCACGGGATGTTCACGCGGATTTCCCGCGAACAGCCCCTCGATCGTCTCGCGCCACCATTGCAGGCGGATCTGGCCGAGCAGCGGCTCGCTGACGATCTCACGGGTCCGGGCGATCTCCAGATTGAACGCATAGAGCGCCAGCGCCGCGGCGCGTCGCTCGGCCGGGAGAAACAGGGCCGTCAGGTACCGGTCATGGTCGTGACGGCGGACCTCATCCAGACAATATTGTTCGCTCGCCGTGAGGCTCATGGGGGCCCTCATCCGCGGAGATCGGGTGCTCCGTGTGCCGCGTAGGATCGACGCGGTGAATTTGCTATAGTCCGATTCGGGTTCTTACACAGGGGGATACTATGAAAAACCCATTGGAATCACTGCACATGACTGTCGTGCTGGGGGTCGTGCTGACCGTCATCATGGTGCTCGTGGCTCAAGCGATCGCCGGTTAGGCGCGGAAAGGGAGATTTAGAAAATGGTATTTGATCCTTTCCTCTTACATCTGATTCGCGTGCTGCACGTTATCAGCGGCGTCATGTGGATCGGGCTTCTCTGGTACCTGAACTTCGTACAGGTGCCGACCATGCCGAAAATTCCAGACGAATTGAAACCGGCTATCGGTAAGCATATTGCTCCGGCAGTCCTGTTTTGGTTCCGTTGGAGCGCGGCATCGACAGTTCTGTTCGGCCTCATCCTCGCTTGGATGCAGGGCGCGCTGGGCGGCTGGCTTTCGATCGGTCTGACCGACGGCAGCTTCGTCAGCGCGATGATCGGAATTGCGATGTGGTTCGGCCTCATCATGGCCTTCAATGTCTGGTTCGTGATCTGGCCAAATCAGAAGATCGCGCTGGGCATCGTGGACGCACCCGCCGAGGCAAAGCCGAAGTCGGCACGCCGGGCGATGTTGTTCTCGCGTACCAATACGTTGCTTTCGATCCCCATGCTCTACGGCATGGTAGCGGCCCAGAACTCACCGTTCTGATAAGCTGAAAGCGATTACGTTTACGGGGCCCTTCGGGGCCCCGTTTTCGTTTCCAACGTCATGCGCGGACTTGATCCGCGCATCTCTGTCGACAAAGAAACTGAGATACCCGGGTCAAGCCCGGGTATGACGGCAAGGCGGACACCGGGTATGACGGTAAGGTGGACTAAGGCAGCATGATGAGAGCGGCCGCCACCCTGCGATCCTCGGACAGGAGCAGGTTGAAGGTCCTCGCGGCTGCGCCGGTATCCATCGGCTCAATGACAATCCCGGCCGCGCGCAGCGGTGCCCGTAAGGCCTGGCTCACCAGCTGCATGCGTGGCCCGCAGCCCAGCAGTAACAATTCGATACCCTGGCTGGACTGGGATTCGTCCAGCACCGGCGCCAAAGCTGCATCGTCGATGTCGGAGAACGCTGTGACTGGCCAGACGATGGTTCGCTCGGGGAATACCAACACCGAGTTCTGATAGGACAGTCCGGAGATCTGGAACTTGCCGGCGCCGTAACGTTCGACGACCTGATAAACGGACGCCGGGGGTGTCGGATCGGCGGGCATACTACTTGTCCGACGGCGTGTCCGGCACGTCATCCTCGGGCGCTTCTACCTGCTCGCTCTCATCAAGGCCGGCCGAAAGACTTTGCCGGCTCAGGTTCAACGCCAACAGGACCGGGACCGCGACAAACACCGATGAGTAGGTCCCGATAATCACACCCCAGATCATCGCAAGCGCGAAGTCGCGGATGATTGTGCCCCCGAACACGGCGAGCGCGATCAACGCGATCAACGTCGTGACACTCGTCATGAAGGTCCGCGACAGAGTCCGGTTGGCTGCCAGATTGAGCAACGCGGGCATATCCAACTTTTTGTAGCGGCGCAGTTCCTCGCGCACCCGGTCATAGATCACGACAGTATCGTTGATCGAATAACCGGCGATTGTCAGGATCGCCGCGACAGTCGCCAGGTTGAATTCGAGCTGGGTGAACGCGAACAGGCCGATCGTGGTGACCACGTCATGGGTCAACGCGATCACGGCCCCGACGCCGAATTGCCATTCGAAACGGAACCAGATGTAGATCAGGATCGCACCGATCGCGAGGACGACCGCCCAGATGGCCGAGCTGATCAGTTCTGCACCGACCGTCGGCCCGACGAACTCTGTTCGCCTGTATTCAGCGACCTGGTCACCGAGTGCATCCTTCAGAATGTTGATCGCCTGAAGCTGTTCGGATTCCGCGCCGTCCTGTTGCTGAATGCGGATCAATACGTCGTCGGGTGCGCCGAATTCCTGAACCTGCACCTCGCCGAGGCCGAGGCCACCGACCGTGCTGCGCAATTCGGCAACATTGGCAGGCCCTTCGGTCTTGATTTCGATCAGGATTCCGCCGCGGAAATCGATCCCGAAATTCAGGCCCTGGGTAAAAAAAGCCCCGATCGACAGGATGATCAGCAGTGCCGACAGCGGGTAAGCCAGCCTGCGCCGGCCGACGAAATCGAAATTGGTGTTCGCGGGAACGATGCTTAGACGCACGATAATTCCCCTAGATCGGCAGGGTCTGGGGTCGCCTGCGGCGAAGCCAGACGACAACAAAAAGACGGGTCAGCATCAGCGCCGTAAACATGGACGTGATGATCCCGATGGACAGCGTCACCGCGAATCCCTTGATCGGCCCGGTGCCGAACTGGAACAGCAAAATGGCCGCAATGAGGGTCGTGAGATTTGAATCGATGATCGTCGTCAGGGCGCGACGGTACCCGGCATCGACCGCCGAGATCGGCGTTCGACCATTGCGAGTCTCTTCCTTGATCCGTTCGAGGATCAGGACATTCGCATCGACCGCCATACCGATGGTCAGCACGATGCCCGCGATACCCGGCAACGTAAGCGTTGCCTGCAGGACGGACAGGAGCGCCACGATCAGCGACAGGTTGAACAAGAGCGCGATCGCGGCCATCAGGCCGAACAGTCCGTAACTGATGACAATGAACACAACCACGGCGGCCAGGCCGATGATGCTGGCGATCTTGCCCGCCTCAATGGAATCCGCCCCGAGGCCCGGGCCGACCGTGCGTTCTTCGAGCACGGTGAGCGGTGCCGGCAGGGCGCCCGCCCGAAGCAAGATGGACAGCTCGGTGACCTCCTGCGGGGTAAACCTGCCGGTGATAATGCCGCTGCCGCCGTTGATGGCCGTCTGAATACGCGGGGCGCTGACGACCTCCCGGTCGAGGACGATGGCGAGCCGCCGGCCGACATTCTGTGATGTCAGTTCTCCGAAGCGCCGACCGCCTGCCGCATCGAACCGGAAGGACACGATGGGCTGGCCGTCCTGGAATGTTGGCTGTGCATCCACGAGCCGGTCACCACCGACTTCGACGGTCCGCCGGACGACATAGGGAATACGGCCCTCTTCCTCCGGGCCGTAGAGGAGCATCGATCCGGCCGGGAGGGTGCCGCTCTCGGCTTCCTGGATGGATACGGTTTCATCCAGCATGTGAAAATTCAGCTTTGCCGTCTGGCCGAGCAGGCGTTTGATCCGCTCGGGATCCTTGATGCCCGGCAGCTGCACGAGGATGCGGCTGTCGCCCTGTTGCTGGATGACGGGTTCTGCGACACCTGTTTCATCCACGCGACGGCGCACGATCTCGATCGATTGCTCGACCGCGCTCTGGCGTCGTGCCCTCTCGGCGTCTTCCGACATCGAAAGGCGGAAATTCACATCGTCCGCGATGTCGAGGTCGAACCCGTCTTCGATGTTCCGCAGCCGGTCGCGTGCCGTGTCGCTGTCCGTCGCATTGCGCAGGGTAAACGCGACAGCCTTGCCCTCCACCCGGAGCCCCGAATAGCCGACACGGGCGCCGCGTTGGCGCAATTCACGCCGAACGGTCGATTCAACGGATTCGAGGGTTTCGCGAATGGCCGTATCGACTCCCACCGACAAGAGCAAAGAGGAACCGCCCTGGAGATCGAGCCCCAGGTTCATACGCTTGCTTGGCAGCAGTCCAGACGTCTCGACCGCCTCATCCGCCAGCGGGAAAAAATTCGGCGCGGCATAGATGAGGCCGAGCAGCGCGATCACGACCGTCGTGACAATCGCCCAGCGCGGATAATTAACCATCCTGGCGGGTCCTTCCCGTTAGGTTACTTGCGGCAGATTACTTGCGGCCGCCGAAGAGACCACCGAGAAGTCCACCACCGGATTTCCCGTCATTGGCCGCGGGGCCGACGACGGTCGGGCCACCCTTGCCCGGCGCTGCCTGTCCGCCGCCGCTGGGCGTCGACGTGAAGACATCGGAGATGGTGCTGCGCAGTATATCGACCTTGACGCCATCCGAGATCTCGACGGTTACCTCGTCGGTCTCATCCTTCACCTTGGTCACGTTGCCGATGATGCCGCCGCCGGTCAGCACGCGGTCGCCGCGTTTGACCTGGCCGAGCATGGCACGGTGTTGCTTCATCTTGCGCTGTTGCGGGCGGATGAGCAGGAAATAGAAAACCACAAAAATCAGGATGATCGGCAGGAACGATGTGAACGCATCGCCACCACCAAACCCCTGTGCATAGGCCGGCGTAATGAACATGTCCCCTCCAGGGCGCTTATCTCGAAGTCGCCGGATGATAGCGACGCGGGATCGAAATGCAATGAGCCCTTTGCAGCAAAATGCAATGAAATGACGGCACAATGACGGTTCGCGGCCCAGGCACCCAGAAATGTGATCGCCGTTGACCAGCATCGTGGTGCGGCTTAGTTTCCGCCCGCTTTTCGTGCCCACCTGTCTGGGTGCAAAACTATGGAACGAATTCCCATGGAAGATCAGGATTTAGGACCGCTGCTGAAGCGCATCGCCGACGCGCTGGATCGCATCGCCCCCCTCCCGAAAACGACGACCGATCTGTCGGCCGCCGACGCCTATGTCTGGCACGCAGACGGCCCTGACAGCGGGCATCTGGAACCGGTACCGGCCGTCAATCGCGTGCCATTGGGCCTGCTGCAGGGGATCGACGACCAGGCAGACACGCTGATCGAGAACACCAGGCGCTTCGCAAACGGCCTGCCCGCCAACAACGCGTTGTTGTGGGGCGCACGCGGTACGGGCAAATCCAGCCTGGTGAAGGCGGCTCATGCCGAAATCAACGAGGAGGCCGAGAACGGCCTGCTGCTGGTGGAAATTCATCGTGAGGACATCCAGTCCCTGCCCGCGCTTCTGAGCGCGTTGCGCGACAGCGGCCGCCAGGCGATCCTGTTTTGCGATGATCTGAGTTTCGACAACTCCGACAGCAGCTACAAGTCGCTCAAGGCCGTGCTCGAGGGCGGCATCGAAGGCCGACCGGAGAATGTTGTGTTCTATGCGACATCGAACCGGCGCCACCTCCTGCCGCGCGACATGATGGAAAATGAGCGTTCGACCGCCATCAACCCGTCCGAAGCGGTTGAGGAAAAGGTGTCGCTATCCGACCGCTTCGGTCTCTGGCTCGGTTTCCACAACATTAATCAGGATACGTTCTTCGCCATGGTGCAGGCCTATTGCGATCATTTCGACCTCGGCATCGCACCCGACCAATTGCGGGCCGAAGCCAAGGAATGGTCCGTCACCCGTGGTTCGCGCTCGGGCCGTGTCGCATGGCAGTTCGTTCAGGAAGTCGCTGGTCGTCTGGGCAAGCCGATCGACCTTCGCGACTAGACGGGATCAACTCGGCAGGAACTTTCCGGGATCCACGGCTTTCGTGCCGCGCCGGACTTCGAAGTGAAGCTGCGGGTTGTCCACACCACCGGTTTTTCCAACTTTGGCGATGACCTGCCCGCGGGTGACCACGTCACCGCGCGCCACCAACAGCGCATCTGCGTGGGCATAGGCGGTGATCAACCCCCCGTCATGCTTGATCAGCAACAGGTTTCCAAACCCACGGATTTCTTTTCCGGCATACGCGACGACGCCATTCTCGGCGGCGCGCACAGGCGTGCCCCTCGGCGCGGCGATGTTAACCCCGTCATTGTGCCGCCCGCCGGTCTTGGACCCGAAGGATGAGAGCACCCGCCCCTCGACAGGCCACACAAAGCCGCCGCCGGCGCGCGCCGGCGGACGCGGGACCGAAACAACCTGTGTCGGCACTGACGGCTTGGATGTCGGCCGCGCCGGCGAACCCGCGGTTGCGGTCGAGGCAGTTGTGGACTGTGCCGACGTACTTGCAACCTGGCTCCCCGGGCCCGCGTTGGCCGGCAATTGCAGCCGTTGGCCAACATGGATCGTGTAGGGCGACGGAATGTTGTTGAGCCGGACGATGGTCGTCATATCGACCCCGAAGCGGCGTGAAATCGCATAAACGGAATCACCACGCTGTACCGTGTAGTCACGGCTCTGCGGCATCCGAAGCGCCTGACCGGGAACCAGAAGATAGGGCGGACGCAGGCGATTCCAGTCGATCAATGCGCGGGTCGACACGCCATTGCGTTGGGCGACCCCGTAAACCGTGTCGCCGCGCTGCACGACATACGCGCCGGCCGGAACCGAAGCGCTGTTGCCGCTCTTGTAACTTCGGTCGATGACCACAGCCTTGCCGCCAGGGCCTGCACATGCGGCGAGCACTGACGCCACGAGGACGAGCCATGTGAGCGAACGCAGTCGGTTGTTTCGGGCGCGCACCATCGCCATGGTCAGGCTTCCGCGGCCTCGGCCACTCCCGGCAACAGGGGTACGAACCGGACGTCCATAAGGACTTCGCTTTCGACTGCGGTCTCCGTCCGTCGGAACCGGACGAGTTGCTGAACCCTGCTTTGCCCGCCCACCGGCATGATCATAATGCCGCCGACCTTCAGTTGGTTGAGAAGTTCCTGCGGCGGCGCATCGCCGGCGGCGGTGACGCTGATCCTGTCGAACGGTGCCTGTTCCGGCCAACCCTTCATGCCGTCTCCCGCCATGGTTACCACGTTGCTCAGGCCGAGCGCGTCGAACCGCCCTTGTGCATCGGCAAGCAACGGTCTGTGACGCTCGATCGTGTACACCCGGCGACATAAATGAGACAAAATTGCGGCGTGGTAACCGGATCCGGTGCCCACCTCGAGAAGCTTCTCACGGCCGCCAAGCTCCAGGCCCTGGATCATCGTTGCCACCACGAGTGGCTGACTCAGGGTCTGGCCATATCCGATAGGCAACGCCGTGTCCTCGTAGGCACGGTCCTGAAATGCGTCGGGGACGAATATCTCGCGCGGCACATTCTCGATCGCGGACAAGGCCTTCGTGTCGGTGATCCCCGCGCTGCGAAGTGCGAGAACGAGCCGCGCACGGTGAGCGGGCGTGCTCATCGTTTGCGGTATCCCTTGAGCGCTTCTGCGAGTGGCTTCATGGCCCGCTTGTTCGTGAAGTTCAGGTCGACCGGCGTCACCGAGATGCGATTCTCTTCGACCGCCGCAAGGTCGCTACCCTTCTTGCCTTTCGCATGGGTCGGTAGCGCCCCCACCCAGAAGTAGCGACCGCCGCGCGGGTGACGACTCTCGACGAGCGAGTCTCCCATCGGACGCGTGCCCTGCTCCGTCACCTCGACACCGGTGACATCCTCGGGCAGGCAATCCGGGAAATTGATGTTGATGAATGTTCGTTTCGGCCAGCCGGCCTTGAGCAGCTTGCGAATGACGCCCGGCGCATGCTGCTCAGCCGTCGACCAGTGGGTAAAGCTACGATCGAAGTCGGTCTGCTGGCTCAGCGCGATTGCCGGCACGCCGAGGATCGTTGCCTCCATCGCCGCGGCACAGGTGCCCGAGTAGGTGATGAACTCACCCATGTTGCTGCCGCGATTGACCCCCGAGAGCACGAGATCGGGTTTGCGGTCTTTCAACGCCTGATGGATGCCCACCAGCACGCTGTCCGTCGGCGTTCCCTCAACTGCGTAGCGCCGTGTCCCAAGGCGGCGCAGCCAGAGCGGGTAGCGCAACGTCAGCGAATGCCCCGCGCCGCTCTGCTCATTGAGAGGCGCGCATATCCAGACATCGTCGGTGAGTTCGCGGGCGACGCGGTGCAGCACCTTGATGCCCGGCGCGCGCACCCCGTCGTCGTTGGATATCAGGATGCGAAGCTTGTCGGTCTTCCTCGGGAACTCAAACATCGGCACGGATCACCTCGAGCCCACCCATATAGGGCCGCAGTGCATCCGGTACCGTGATCGAGCCGTCCTCGTTCTGGTAGTTCTCAAGAATGGCGATCAATGCGCGCCCGACCGCGACTCCCGAACCGTTGAGGGTGTGGACATGCTCGGGGGCCTGCCCGTCGCCGGCGGGTCGATAGCGCGCGTTCATCCGGCGCGCCTGAAACGCCCTTGTATTGGAGCAACTCGAAATCTCGCGATACGTCGCCTGCCCCGGCATCCAGACTTCGATGTCATGGGTCTTGGCGGCACCAAAGCCCGTATCGCCACTACACAGGAGCACGAGACGGTAGGTCAGCCCGAGGCGTTTCAGGACCTCTTCCGCGCAACCGGTCATCCGATCGAGTTCCGCCTCGGATTCCGCCGGAGCCACTACGGATACCAGCTCGACCTTGTAGAATTGATGCTGGCGCAGCATGCCGCGCGTGTCCCGGCCTGCGGCACCTGCTTCCGCCCGGAAGCACGACGTGTGCGCGGTCACGCGTACGGGCAGCTCAGCCGCCTCGAGTATCTTGCCTGCGACCATATTTGTCAGCGGGACTTCTGCTGTCGGAATAAGCCAGCGACCATCTTCGGTCCGGAACAGATCGTCCGCAAATTTGGGCAGTTGACCGGTTCCGAACAGCACGTCGTCACGCACCAGCAGCGGCGGGCTGATTTCGGTATAGCCGAACTCGTCGGTGTGGATGTCGAGCATGAAATCGGCCAGCGCCCGTTCCATGCGTGCCAGCGGCCCCTTCAGAATCACGAAGCGTGACCCCGACAGTTCCGCCGCCGTCTCAAAATCCATCAGGCCCAACGCTTCGCCGAGGTCGAAATGTTCCTTGGGCTCGAACGCGAAGCTCGGGATGGTGCCGACGTTGCGTATTTCCAGACTATCGCTTTCGTCCGCGCCTTCGGGGACATCGTCGTCGAGAACGTTGGGAATGCCGGACAGCAAGCTGTTCAGGGCGTCGGAGGCCTCTTTCTCTTCCGTCTCGACAGCGTCCATCTGGCCTTTGATGTCACCAACTTCGGCCTTGAGCGTTTCGGCCTCGTCCTTCCGGCCGGCCTGCATCGCCGCGCCGATCTGCTTCGACGCCGCGTTGCGCCGCTCCTGCATCTCCTGCAGACGCGTTTGTGCATCACGGCGACGCGCGTCGATATCAAGCACCTGCTGCGACAATGGCTCATCACCACGCCTGACGAGGCTGTGATCGAACGCGTCGGGATGCTCACGAATCCATCTGAGGTCGAACATGGGAAATCCGCCGAACTAAAGGTCGCGCAGTTATAGGGACTCCGGGCGAATCGCGTCCAGTTTTGCAGACTTACTCGTCTGCCTTGGCCGCAGCATCACGATCGCGGCGCCGGCCGATCAGAATCGCGCAATAGATCGAGATCTCGTAGAGAACGATGATCGGGATCGCGAGCGCAAGCTGACTGAGCGGATCCGGTGGTGTCAGGACCGCAGCGGCGACAAATGCGATGACGATCGCGTAGCGGCGCTTCTTCTTGAGGCCGTCGGCAGAGACGATTCCCACCTTGGCCAGTAGCGACAGGACAACCGGCAACTCGAAACTGATCCCGAACGCGAAGATCAGGCGCATCACCAGAGACAGATACTCGTTGACCTTGGGCTCCAGTTCGATCGGGAGCCCGCCCGAACCGGCGGCCAGCTGCTCGAAACCGGTAAAGAACTGCCAGGCGACCGGCATCACGATGTAATAAACGAATGCGCCACCACCGAAGAACAGGAACGGGGTCGCGATCAGGAACGGCAGGAACGCACCCTTCTCGTTCTTGTAGAGACCCGGCGCGACAAACATATAAATTTGCGCGGCAAAAATAGGGAACGACAGGAAGGCCGCAGAGAAGAACGCGACCTTGATATTGGTGAAAAACTTCTCGTGCAGGGCCGTGAAGATCAGCCGTCGATCACCGCCGCTCCATACCGACGCCAGCGGCTCGACCAGAAAGTTGAAGAACGTGTCGGAAAAGTAAAAGCAGACGAGAAACACAGCAACGAACGCGATCGCCGCATACATCAGACGACGGCGGAGTTCGGTCAGATGCTCAATAAGAGACATCTTCTTTTCATCGATGCCACTCTCGGGTTCACTGCCGTCTGCCGGATTCTGCGTATCCTCAGGGGCCTCAGTATCCGACGTCATGTGGTGGAGCCACTCGTGGCGGGTTTCGCCTCGTCGTCTGACGTCACGTCAGGCGCCGGTTCCGTTGCCGCTGATTTCGTTGCCGATGGTTCCGTCGGCGATGGTTCCGTCGGCGATGGTTCCGTCGGCGATGGTTCCACCGGCGCTGCGTCCGGAGCGTCGGTTTTCGGCGTGCCAGTATTCGCTGCAACCGTGTCAGGCGATGGTGACGTGTCGAACGGGCCAGCGGCATCCCCGTGCGGTGTTCCGTCCTCATCGGGCGGCGTGTAGGCGGCATTGGTATCGAGAATGCTGTTGCCAGATGGCAGTTCAGGATCATCATCGATACCGAGCAGATCCTTGTCTGACTCCGCGATGCTTTTCAACGCTTCGCCGGGATCATAGAAATCGAGATCGTCCATCTGGCGCTTAACGTCGTCGAGGCCGGTTTCCCGCGCGATATCGGTGAGGCCGCTCTGAAATTCGCGCGTTGCCATGCGTAGCTTGCGCACGACCGACATGACCGTGCGGATGGCATTTGGCAGTTCCTTGGGGCCGATCACTATCAGGCCGATGACCATCACCAGCAACAGCTCCGGCCAACCGATATCAAACATGATCGCGGGGTCCGTTCAGAGCCCGGCTTTCGCCAGGCCTTCGAATACGCGTCGAACTAGCTCTTGGCCGTCTCGTCTTCGCGCGCAGCCGTTGTAGCTGTCGTTGACGTGGTGTCTTCCTCGAGCTTGCTCGATTCAGCTTTTGCACCCTCGTCCTTCATATTGCTTTTGAAGGACTTAATACCCTTGGCAACGTCGCCCATAAGGCTGGGAATTTTGCCCCGTCCGCCGAAAAGGACAAGCACAACGACGAGGACGATGAGCCAATGCCAGATTGAAAACGTGCCCATGTTCAGGCGCTCCAGTGTGTATTTTCAATCCCCGAACCTTCGGGGTTGATCGCCGGGACTATCGCAGAAAGAATTTCCACCCGCAATGGCCGGTAACACGCAGTTGCGACCTAGCCCGTTGCGTTCGCAGCATTATTCGCCCTCGGGTGCCGCAAAGACATAAGTCTGCGCGTCGTCGCGGGTCACCGAAACGGCATCCCCCTCATCCGGCAGCATCCGGCCATCCATGTGAATGCGCACCGTTGTTCCGGTATTGTCGCCGAGGCGGACATCGATCAGGCTGCTGCGCCCCAGAAAACGGGCTGCAACCACGGTTCCCGCGACGCTATCGGCTGAATCTGCTGAATTGCCAGCCGATAGACGCAACGCTTCCGGCCGGATCAGCACTTCAACAGTCTGACCATCGGCGTGGCCATTGGTGGCCACTGGCCCGAGTGGTATGCGGACCAGCCCGGTCGCCACCTGCCCCGTGAAACGGTTCACGTCCCCAAAGAATGCGGCGACGAACGCATTTGCCGGCTCAAGGTAGATCTGATCGGGGCTCCCGACCTGTCGGAGCTTGCCCCGGTCCATGACCGCAATCCGGTCCGCCAGATACATCGCCTCTTCCGGGTCATGGGTCACCATCAGTGTCGCAATGCCCGCATCGCGCAGGATCTCGGCAGCCTGGTCGCGGACCAGATGCCGCAACGAGGTGTCGAGACCCGAGAACGGCTCGTCGAGCAGTACGATGCGCGGCCGCGGCGCGAGCGCCCGCGCCAATGCCACCCGCTGTTGCTGACCGCCTGACAATTGGTGCGGGTAGATCGACGCGTAGCCGGACATGCCTGTCCGGTCGAGCGCATGTGCAACCTGCTCGTCGCGATCTGTTGACGACAGATGCTTGAGCCCGAAGGCAATATTCCCGCGCACCGTCAAATGGGGAAATAGCGCATAGTCCTGGAATACGAGGCCAACATTGCGGTCTTCGGGCGGCACAGACGTCCGCCCGTCCGCCATGACCTCGCCGCCAATGAGGACCCGCCCCTGCTGCAGCGGTTCCAGTCCGGCGGCGACGCGCAACAACGTGGTCTTGCCGCAACCCGATGGCCCGACCAGGCAAACCACTTCACCCGCCCCAACCGACAGACTGCAGTCATCGACCGCGATCGTGCTGTCGAACCGGTGCGTTACATTCTCGATGGCCAGGTCGTTGAGTTCGCGCACCATTGTTCCGCTTCGGCCTCGTCAGCCGGTCTCGCTAAAGTCGGCGGAGCCTATTGAAAACGGTTCTCAGTCACAACCGAGGCTTCCGCAACAATCAGGTGCCCGTTTCGTCTTCGTGAATTTCTTCGTCGTCGGCGACGGGCGCATCCTCGGCCGTAGTGCCGGTTGCAGTGCCGGTTGAAGCGTCGGTTTCAGCCTCCGTATCGCCGTCAATCTCGAGCGGCTCGTCCATTTCCGGTTCGGCTTCGTCCTGCCCCGTCATTGAACCAAACGGAAGTTCATCGCTCGGTGCAGACGACGCATAGATGCTGACCGCCGGACGGGAATCGATCAATCCGGCGGATTTGAGTTCCTGAATCCCCGGCAATTCCTTCACGCTTTCGAGCCCGAAATGCGACAGGAATGTCTCGGTCGTGACCCAGGTCAGCGGTTGGCCCGGCGAATTCCGGCGACGCCCGGGTTTGATCCAGTTCGCTTCGAACAGCGCATCCATGGTGCCCTTGCTCAGGCCTACACCGCGAATTTCCTCGATCTCGGGGCGCGTTACCGGCTGGTGATAGGCAATCACGGCCAGGGTTTCGTGCGCCGCGCGCGACAGACGCCGTTGGGACTGACGTTCGATCTTGAGCTTGTCGGCGAGGTCCGGCGCGGTACGGAGCACCCATTTGCCCGCGACGCTGATCAAATTCACACCGCGGCCCGCATAGAGCCTGCGCAATTCGTCGAGCAGGGCCGGAATTTCGGTGCCCTTCGGCAACTGGGCGCCAATCGACGCCTCGTCGAGCGGTTCAACCGCCGCGAACAGGACCGCTTCGGCCAAACGAAGGAGCTCGGTATGCTCGTCCGGCTCCAATTCAGGATTGATCGTCAAGGGTTTCGCCCCCTTCATTCGCTGGGGTGGGAAGGTCATCGTCGGGCCGTCGCCGGAAGAAGATCGGGCCAAACCGGCCGTCCTGTCGGATCTGGGCATGCCCGTCCCTGACAAGTTCCAGGCTGGCGGCGAAGGTCGCCGCGATCGCCGCCCGTTTCGGGAGCCCCTCGTGCAAACCTTCGGGCAGGAAACTCAGCAATGTCGCCCATTCCGGCGAACTGCCCAGCATTCCACGCAGGCGCCCGAGTGCGTCGTCCATGGAGAACAGTTCAAACTGCTGGATCGTCAGCGTTTCGGCCTTGCCGCGCCGGGTGATGGCGCCGTAGGCATCGAGCATCTCGAACAGTGACGCTTCGTAGACTGCGTGGGTGATCACGCGGATGCCTTCGGGTGCACCACGGTCAAACACGTCGCGCCCCAGCAACGGCCGCGAAAACAGAGTCTCAGCCGCGGTGCGCATCGCCTCGATCCGCTGCAGCTGATACTGCAACGCGGCTGCCATCTCCGCTGCCGTCGGTTCATCTTCGTTGACCTCCGAGGGCAGAAGGAGCTTGGATTTCAGATAGGCCAGCCACGCCGCCATAACCAGGTAATCGGCCGCAATCTCGAGCCGCAGCTTCCGTGCCGAATGAATGAATTCGAGATATTGATCGGCGAGCGCCAGGACAGAGATCTTTGTCAGATCGACCTTCTGGTCCCGCGCCAAAGACAGCAGCAGGTCGAGCGGCCCTTCGAAACCCTCAAGATTGACGACGAGCGCATAGTCGGACGCGTCGTCATTCTGCAGCGCCTGCCCGGCCTGGTGATCCGGGACGGGTTGCTCGAAGCTTTCGCTACTTTCGCTGGTTTCGCTCATATCAGGCCGACGCCATGCAGTAACATCCCACGCAGGAACTCAAGCGGTCCGAGAACGAGCCAACGGAAATGTTGAGGTCGGTCCCGAGCTGCCGTCCCAGTATCGGCAGGATAAAGATCAGCCCGATCAGAATAAACAAACCGTAGCGTTCCAGCCGTGCAAGCTGGATGGCGAGAGGCCGTGGCAAGATGCCCACGGCAACCCGGCCGCCATCGAGAGGCGGCAGCGGCATCATATTAAATATCGCCAACAACAGGTTGATATTTATAGAATTTATCAGGTTTCGACCCAGCCATTCGCCGAAGGTCGGCCCCACAAATGGCAACAGATGCAGGGCCAATGCGGAGACAATTGCGAGCCCGATATTGATCGCCGGGCCGGCCGCCGCAACCAGCACCATGTCGCGTCTCGGGCGGCCGAGTCGGCCAAAATTGACCGGAACCGGTTTTGCCCAACCGAACAGGATCCCTCCTGCGGAGATCAAAATCGCCGGCAGGATGATGGTTCCGAACAGATCGATATGGGCCAGCGGGTTGAATGTCACCCGCCCCATGCGCAACGCCGTGTCATCCCCGAGCTTCGACGCGGCCCAGCCGTGGGCGGCTTCGTGCATCGTGATCGCCAACAAGACCGGGATCACCCAGATGGACGCCAGGAACAGAATATCGTCGATGTTCACGTGATCAGGTCCCGTCCTGGAATTGGGCGACCAGTGCCGCAGCCAGCGCATCGATGTCTGCGCCTTCAGGCTTGTGGCGTGCCGCCCGTGCACGAGTCCAGCGGGTATCAGCCGATTGTGACAGGCCCGTCACGGCGCCGGCGACCTCAACCATCTCCGAAAGCACGCCCGAGCAATGCAGAACGGCGTCACAACCGGCGGCGATCGCCGCGCCGGCCCGTTCCGCCAGCGAGCCTTGAAGTGCCTGCATGGAAATATCATCGGTGAACAAAAAACCATCGAACCCGATGTCGCCGCGGACCAGGGTCTCGATGACCGGCGCTGAAACCGTGCCGGGACTGTCGGGGTCGATCGCGGAATACACAACATGCGCGGACATGCCGAGCGGGAGATGGCGCAGGGGCCTGAAGGCCGCGAAGTCCTGCCCGCGGAGCGTGGCGAGGTCGGCAACGACCCGCGGCAATTCCTTATGGCTGTCGACCGCGCCGCGCCCATGGCCCGGCAGGTGCTTGATGACCGGGAGGCAGCCTTCGCGCATCAACCCACGCGCCATGGCCCCACCGAGTGTGGCGACGGTCTCCGGGTCGGCGGCGTAGGCGCGGGTGCCGATTGCATCCGTCGTTTCGGGCAGGCCGAGATCCAGGACCGGCGCGCAGACAACGTCGATGCCGAGATCGGTCATCATGACCCCGAACATGCGGCCGACATCCTCGGCTGCCGCAATGCCCTGCTCCGGTGCCCGCGCGTAAAGAACCGCGACGTCACGCGCCGCCGGGGCGAATGGCCAGTCTGGCGGCCGCAAACGCATCACCCGCCCGCCCTCTTGATCGATCAGGACCGGCGCATCAGCGCGCCCGACCACATCGCGCAACTCTGCGGTCAGCCTGCGGATTTGCGCCGCGCCCCCCAAATTGCGGGCGAACAGGATGAACCCGAGAGGATCGGCATCGCGCAGGAAAGCACGCTCGTCGGCCGTCAGGTCCGTTCCGGATAGGCCGAAAACGACCGCATTGGGCGATGTCATGCCAGGGGATGCCGTTCAGGGCGCAACGATGAGGCAGTCCTGATTGCGGCTCTTCAGCTTGCCGCAAAGGCTGCTGGCCGCGGCGCGGCCCGTCAACGGCCCGGCCTGGATGCGAAAGAACGTGCCCCGATCGAGTTTTACGCTTTGAACATTGAGATCGAGCGGGCCCAGCAGGTCGGTATTGCGTTTCTTCATCCGGTCCCACTCCGCAAGCGCGCTCTCCCGGCTGGATACCGAGGCCAACTGGATGCGCCAGGCGTCGGCCGCGTTTGCCACGGCCGCCGGTTTGGCGGCTGCGGGCGCCGCAGCGGCAGGCGGCGCAGGTGGCGGCGCAGGCGGCGGCGCAGGTGGCTTGGCCACAACGACCGGTGGTGCCGGCGGCGGTGCGGTCACCGCGGGTGGCGGAGGGCTCGGTGGCGGTGGTGCGACCGCCGCCGGCGGTTCGCCAACCGGCTTGGCCGGTGGGGCCGCCGCCATTTGCTCAAAAATCTCGGCGGGTGGTGCCGGTGTTACCTCCGGTGCGGCTTCGGCGACCGGAGACGGCGCACGTTCGGCAGGTTCTTCCGGCGGCGGCAACAACCGCTCAACCGGTTCCTGGATCTGGCCCGGCGCGAGGCGTCCGAAGACGAGTTTGTCTTGATGGGGGACGTCGAGCCCGCCGCGATCCGCAGGCACCCGCTTGATCGGCTCTTCACTGGCGGAGATGACCGGGGCCGCCTCTTCAGCGCCCGAGCGAATGCCCTGCTGGTAGGCGAACCAGACGACACCGGCGAGCGCGACCACACCGACCGTGATGGCGCCGATGGCGAGCATTCGCGCGAGTGGGCCGAGACGCCGCCGGGGTTCCTCGTAGATTTCTCCGGGGCCGAGAATCTCAGGTTCGCTCATTGATGCCTCATTCGCGCAATTCGTCGACCGGGGTCACCCCCATGACGGTCAGTCCCGATGCCACAACCGCCCGAACGGCGAAAACCAAAGCCATGCGGGCGCGTGTGACGTCCACATCATCGGCCACGACAAACCGCAACCCCGGCTCCCCGCGCGCCTTGCTCCAGAGTGCGTGGAACGCCGCGGCAAGGTCGTAGAGATAAAACGCCAGCCGATGCGGCTCATGGGTCTCGGCCGCGCCTTCGACGGTGCGGGGCCATGCGGCCAATAGCCTGATCAACGCAAGCTCATCTGAGTCGGTCAAGCGAGCCAGATCGGCATCCTGCAGCGCCGCGATGCTGAAATCAGCGTCGGGGAACGCCTCTGCGGCCATGCGCGCAACGGAATGGGTGCGTGCGTGGGCGTACTGGACATAGAACACCGGATTGTCGCGGCTCTGCTCGCGCACCTTGACCAG
>JABIVD010000009.1 GCA_018667335.1 Rhodospirillaceae bacterium | reverse complement strand
GCACATCATGGGGGTCGATCCGTCCGGTGTGATTACCGCAGTGGGCGAAAACGTCACCGATCGAAAAGTCGGCGACAGGGTGTTCTGCAGCATCTTCGTCCCGACCACCCGACCCGACCCCTATATGTCTCTGCCGGGCCTCGGGCCGGTCGATTTTCTGGGTGTCACGGTCTGGGGTGGAAATGCGCAGTATGTGCGCACCATGGCATCGCGCACGGTGCCGGTCCCCGACAATTTGAACTTCCACGAGGCGACGGTGATCGGTCGCCATCTGGCCACGGCGGTGAACCAGGTCGACAACGTGCTGAAAGCCAAGGAAGGCGACACCGTACTCGTTATGGGCGCGACGGGCGGCCTCGGCGCGGCCTGTATCCAGGTGGCCAAATGGGCAGGTGCGCGGGTGATCGCGGCTGCGGGTGCCGACGATCGCGTGGCGGCGACCCTCGAACTGGGCGCCGATCACGGCATCAACTACCGAAGCCATGACCTGACGGAGGAAATCCTGAAGCTGACGGACGGCCAGGGTGTGACGGGTGTTTGCGACAGCGTCGCGGATCCCGAGACTTTCAATCAGGTGATCCACAGCATGGCCCGGGGCGCGACTCTTGTGACCGCAGGCAACGCATCGGGCGCACCCGACGTGCCGTTGAGCGTGCGGCGCCTGTATCTCTACATGCTGCATATCGTGGGCGAACCGCGGGAAGCTCCCGGCGGGCTCGAGCAGGCCTTCGTTCGGGCCGGTCAGGGCGGCGTGAAGGCGCTCATCGACCAGGTGATGCCCCTGAGCCAGGCCGCCGACGCTCACCGACGGGTCGAATCACGTGCCGGGATCGGCAAAGTGGTTCTCGATCCCACCCTCGACTGAGGGACTAGACATGGCATTCGGCAACATCGACTGGATCGCACTGATCGGCGCCGTGGTGGCGAGCTATATCTTCAGCGCGGCCTACTACATCTCGCTGGCCAAGCCATGGCGGACAGCGGTCGGCAAGACCGAAGCGGAGCTCAAGGCCGGGACCAGTCCCGTGGCCTACGTGATCGCGATCGCCGGGCACACGCTGATCGCCTACATGCTCTCGGTCCTGATGGTGAGCCTCGAAATGGGCTCCGTTGCGGGCGGCCTGTCGATTGCACTGCCGATGTGGCTCACTTTCGTGATGTCGACGATGGCCATAAACCATCGCTTCCAGCAGTCATCCTGGTCCCACACCATCCTCGACGGTGGGCACTGGCTGGGCGTCTTCGCGATCCAGGCGGTCGTGATTGCGATAATCGCCGGCTAAAATCTAAGACGCGAACTCTACGCGGATTGCCGTGCCGTGCTCATCCAGTGCTGGTACCGGCCCGAGCTGCGGGTCGGTATCGTCGATCCGCGCCGGCGGCGCGATCATCACGACGGTTCCCTCAGGTGTTTCCACCTCGACCTTTTGTAGCTGCGGATGCGCGGCGAAGTCCGCGACGCTGTTGACGGCGCCATAGGCGATCTTCGCATCGAGAAGCCGCGCGACGATCTCGTCGCGTGTCAACGCGGTGAACACCGCGTCGATCTCCCGGTCGAGGGCCGGACGGTTGTCGACCCGGGCCACATTGTCATGAAAGTCGAGATGGTCCGCGAGACCGGGCTTCTGCAGAACGTCGTCGCAGAGCCGTCGCCATTCGCGCTGGTTCTGAATCGCGATCACCACTTCCTTGCCGTCGTCCGTGCCATACGCCCCGTAGGGTGCGATCGACGGATGGTGCAGGCCGGCCCGTTCGGGTGCCTTGCCGCCATAAACTTCCTGCAAATAGGGCACGTTCATCCAGTCGGCCATGCCCGCGAACAGAGATGCGTTGATCGCGCGGCCTTCGCCGCTGCGCTCGCGGTGATAGAGCGCCTCCAGGATGGCTGCGTGGGAAGCCATGCCGCAGGCGATGTCACAAACGGAAACGCCCACGCGCCCGGGGCCGTCAGGCGTGCCCGTGACTTCGCACAATCCGCTCTCGGCCTGCACCAGAAGGTCATAGGCACGCATGTCCCGGTAGGGGCCGCTGTCGCCGTAACCAGAGATGTCGCAGGTAATCAGTCGCGGATGTTTCTTTCTGAGTTCCGCCGAGCCGAACCCGGCGCGCGCCGCGGCACCGGGGGCGAGGTTCTGGATGAACACATCGGCTTGTCCGATCAAACGGTGCAACAGGTCCCGGTCGTCGGGGGCCTTGAAGTCCAGCGCGATGGATTCCTTGCCCCGGTTGAGCCAGACAAAATAGGCGCTCTGGTTTCGTGCGGTACGGTCGTAGCCGCGTGCGAAGTCACCTTCGGGGCGCTCGATCTTGATGACGCGGGCACCGGCATCAGCCAGGCGCGACGCGGCATAGGGTGCCGCGACCGCCTGCTCGATACTGACCACGAGTATTCCGTCGAGGGCGTTGTTCATGTTGATCTCTCCGGCGCACGCAACGGCGCTCTGACTAGGCAAGATTGTCCGTAATGTTATGATAGCTGCGAACCGAAGACCCTTGGGAAACTTGTCATGACTGAACACGCCATTGCAGATGTGGATGCCGTCTCCGTTGTAATCGGGGCGCTGGAGGAACTGCTCGGCGATCGCGTGACGACGTCGATGGCGGTGCGCGAGCATCACGGCCGCGGTGAGGATTATTTCAAACCTGTCCCGTCCGACGCCGTGTGTTTTCCGCACACGACCGAGGAGGTGGCCGAGATCGTCAAGATTTGCGCCGCCCACAAGGTGCCGGTCATCCCATTCGGCACCGGCACCTCGCTGGAGGGGCATGTCACCGCGCCACACGGCGGCATCACCATCGACCTGATGCAGATGAATGCCGTCCTCGAAGTCCATCCCGAGGATATGGATTGCCGGGTCCAGGCGGGTGTGACCCGCAAGCAGGTCAACGAGTATCTGCGCGACACGGGCATGTTCTTCCCGATCGATCCCGGCGCCGACGCGTCCATCGGCGGCATGGCTGCGACCCGCGCCAGCGGCACCAATGCGGTGCGCTATGGAACGATGAAGGAAAACGTGCTGGGCCTCACCGTGGTGACATCTGATGGCCGGATCATCAAGACCGGCGGCCGGGCCAAGAAGTCCGCCGCGGGTTACGACCTGACGCGTATTTTCGTGGGCTCCGAAGGCACACTCGGCGTCATCACCGAAGTCCATCTCAAGCTCTATGGTATTCCCGAGAAGATCGCTTCGGCGGTCTGCCAGTATTCGTCGCTCGAAGAGGCGGTGAACAGCGTCATCCTGACGATCCAGGCCGGTGTGCCAATCGCCCGGATCGAGCTGCTCGATGCCCTGATGATGGAACGCTCGATCGCCTATTCCGATCTCAAGGGCTATGAGAACAAGCCGACCCTGTTCTACGAGTTCCACGGCACCGAGGCCGGGGTCGAGGAGCAGGCGCAGCTGGTCCGGGAGATCGCCGACGACTTCGGCGGCTCGGCCTTCCAGTGGACGGTCGATACCGAAGAACGCAACCGTCTCTGGCAGGCGCGCCATGACGCCTATTACGCGGGGATCGCGGCCGAGCCCACCAAGCTGGGCATGTCGACCGACGTGTGTGTGCCGATCTCACGGCTGGCCGAATGCATCCTCGCGACAGAGCAGGACACCAAGGGCTCCGGTTTCGAATGCCCGATCGTCGGCCATGTCGGCGACGGCAATTTCCACGTCTTGTTCATGCTCGACCCCGATGATGAAGACGAGGTCCGCCGGGTCAAGGATTGCAACCGGCGCATCGTCGAGCGGGCCATCGCCATGGGCGGGACGTGTACCGGCGAGCATGGCATCGGCGTCGGCAAGATGGATTATCTCGAGGTCGAGCACGGCGAGGCGGTCGAACTGATGCGCACCTTGAAGCGGGCCTTCGATCCGGAGAATATTATGAACCCGGGCAAGATGGTCCGGATCTAGCCAGCAGGAGGCCGCAATGTCATCGAATGTGGTGCAGTTACGCGATGTCCCGTCGGTTCGCGATCAGGTCAGCCCGGAAGAGTGGCAGGCCCGCGTCGATCTCGCCGCCGCCTACCGCCTGGTGGACATCTACAATTGGGCCGACAGCATCTACAACCATGTCTCGATCCGGGTGCCGGGCGAGCCGGATTTCTTCCTGATCAAGGCCCATGAGCTTCTCTATGAAGAGATCACGGCCTCGAATTTGCTCAAGGTCGATTCCCGCGACGACGATGTCGATGAATCCCAGCATGTGAACAAGCCGGGCTTCACCCTCCATGGTGGCCTGATGGCGGCGCGCCCGGATATCAACGCGGCCTTTCACACCCATATCCCCGAATGCATTGCCGTGGCGAACCAGCCCGATGGGGTGCTGCCCCTGTCCCAGTCAGGCATGCAGTTCTGGAACAATGTCGCCTACTACGATTATCAGGGCATCACTGAGAATCTCGACGAGCGCGCGGCGATCGCGGCGGCATTTGGCGACAACCATACGCTGATGCTGCGCAACCACGGGCCGGTCACGGTCGGCAAGTCCATGCGCGACGCCTTCATGCTGATGCGCGAGCTTGAGGTGGCCTGCAAGCTGCAGCTCCGTCAGCAGGCGGCTGGGGGCGAGTTCACCATGCCGTCGAAAGAGGTGCTCGATCATTTCGCCGAACAGCGCAAGACCCACAACACGGGCCGCGGCACCGCCGACTGGCCGGCCTTCCTGCGCCGCCTCGACCGGATCGATCCATCTTACGCGCAGTAGTCACCGACCGGACCTGACCGCCGATGTTCCGCCTGATCCGGCTTGTGATCTTCGCCGCCATTGCCATCGCGGTGGCGTCCTGGATCAGCGAATCCCGCGGGGATAGTCCCGCGCCAAAGACCGTTACGCTTCAGTTTGCAGGAGAGAGTTCATGATCATCGACCATCGCACGTACTACACCCAGGCCGCGCGCACCGGCGATTTCCTCGCCCTGTGGGAGCGCATGGCGCTGCCCTACCAGATGAAATATCTGGGGAATTTCGTCGGCATGTTCACTTGTGACGTCGGAGACCTCAGCCAGGTTCTGCACATGTGGCAGTACGAGGATCAGGGCGACCGCGAGCGCCGCCGTGACGCCATGTATCAGGATCCGGGTTGGCTTGAGTATGTGGGTGAGCTGAAAGAATCCGGGCTGATGGTCCGGATGGAAAACAAGATTCTCCGGCCGGTTTCGTTCTCGCCGATGCAGTAGGGAGCGCGTGGCCGTTGGTTCGCGGCCTGACAGTGTTTCAACCTAACCCGTCATACGCGGGCCTGACCCGCGTATCTCAGCTCCGTGGTCGGGGAGATGCCCGGATCAAGTCCGGGCATGAAGCTGGAGCTGACCCGCCCACTGCTACTTCGCGGGCACCGACCGTCCGCGGGTCATCAGGTAAACCCCACCGACCACGGCAACCAGGCCGAACAGGTGGAACCCTTCGAAGGTCTCTCCCAGCAAGAGGATCGCGAGCACGGCGGTGAACAGCACCCGCATGTAGTTCGAGATACTGGCCTTGTTGGCGCCGAGTTTCCGGATCGCGGCGTTGGTCAGGCCGACGGCGACGGCCGTCACGATGATCCCGACCCAGAGCAGGGCGATGACGGTTTGCCCGGTGAACGGTACCGGGCGCACATAGACCGTCTCGATGATGTAGAGCGGGGTCGCCACGACCAGCCCGAACAACTGGATGATGACGAGCAGCTGGGGAATGTTGATTTCGCTCGGCACCTTGCGGACCAGCACATTATGCAGCGCCACGGCGCCGGTCGCGGCCAGCATCATCAGGTCACCGATATTGAATTGCAGCGCCAGGATCGTCGCCGGGTCGCCGCGCGCGATGATGGCCAGCACGCCGGTCGCGGCGATCAGGATGCCGATGCCCTGTTTGCCGTTGATCAGGTCGCGAAACAGGAGGGCGGACAATAAGACAGTGATCACCGGCTGGGCAGCGGACACGACGCCACCGTTCAGTGCCGTGGTGTAGGTGTAGGCGGCGTAGATGCCACCATTGCCCAGCGGCACGAACAAGAGCCCCATCAACGCGAACAGCTTCCAGTGTTTGCGGATCAGGTGACGGTGCGCGAGAAGTCCGGGGGCCGCGAAAGGCATCAGGACCGCGGCACCGATCACCATGCGCCAGAACACGAATCCCATGGGCGGAATAATGCCTTCGAGATAGCGTGCGATGATGTGGTTCGACGCAAATATCAGCGACGCGCCGGCGATGATCAGATAGGGCAAGGCCTCGGCGAGGCGGTTGTCGCCGGGATTTTTCGGCTGCACGGTCATGGAGCGTCGGGTTCGCTGTTGGCGTTCGTATTCGTCAGCATACGCCGTGAATTTGAACTCCTGCCCGTTGTGGCATTTGCGCCTGTCGGACACAATCAACCACCGCTGATGACAAACGTCACCACGAAGCCCCTTTTCCGGAGTGAGACATGATCCGTACGCGCGTTTGCGAGTTGTTCGATATCGACCATCCCGTCATGCTCGGCGGCATGGCCTCGATCACCGCACCCGAACTGGCCGTTGCGGTTTCGGAAGCCGGTGGGCTCGGCGGGGTCGGTGGCAGTTACCTCGATGCCGCACGGATGCATGAGGTCGCGGCGGACATGCGCGGGCGGACCGATAAGCCCTTCGCCATCAACTTCCTGCTGTTCGTGGACAATCAGGACGCGTTTGCTGCGGCGCTTGAGGCCGCGCCGGCGGTGATGGCCTTCGCCTGGCCGTCCGACGGGCAGGATCTGGCGCCATGGTTTGATCGCGCCCACGCGGCGGGCTGCAAGGTGATGTTCATGGCCGACAGCGTCGAGGGCGCGCGCCGGGGTGCCGATGCCGGGGCCGATCTCATCGTCGCCCAGGGCACCGAGGGCGGCGGCCACGTCGCATGGATGGCGGCCTCCGTGCTGGTCCCCATGATCGTCGATGCGGTCGCGCCCATTCCGGTGCTCGCGGCGGGCGGTATCGCCGACGGGCGCGGGCTCGCGGCATCCCTGGCCTTGGGAGCCGAAGGCGTTCTGCTTGGAACCCGGTTCCTGGCAACCGTGGAATCGGCGCTGCATCCGAACTTCAAGCAGGCGATCCTCGACAGCGACGGACATGACACGGTGCTGACCGAGATACCGGACGTCGCCGGCGGCCGGGTCTGGCCCGGCGCCATGGCGCGGGCACTGCGCAATCGCTTCATCGACCGATGGGCCGGCCGCGAATGGTCGTTGCGCCAGAATCAGAAGAGTGCCGCGGCGACATTGAAGGCGGCGCAGCAAGCCGGCGACGTGGACGAGGGCTCGCTGCTGATCGGGCAGGATGCGGGTTTGATCAACGATCTGCCCGCGGCGGGGGACCTCATCGCGCGCATGGTTGCGGAAGCCGAAGAGATCATGTCCGCGCGCCTGCCCGGGCTGCTTGGTTGAACGCTAGTCTGCCGGGTCCAGGCGCTTGCGCAGCAAATCGAGCAGGGTGATCACGGCGTAGGAGCGTATGCGGCTGAGCACGCCGGGCAGGGCAACGGTCTTTGCGTGGTCGCCGTCCGGCAGAGCCACAGCCGCGAACACGGTGCCAGGTGGGTGGGCGTCGGGATCGCTCGGGCCAATGACTGCAATCCCGATATCGGTGCCGATGGCGTCCCGGGCGGCCCGCGCCGCAATGGTGGCGCCGTCTTCACCATCAAGATCCCCGACCATCGACACGACGCCGCCCCGGAAGACCTCCATGTTCGGATCGAGTGCTGTGATCCGTGTCGCCAGAATACCACCGGTCAGGCTCTCGCCCGCCGCCATGGTCAGGCCGCGCTCACGCAGCATCCCCAGCACGACCGATTCCATTGTCTCGTCGTCATAACCGAAGATGTGATCGCCGATCTGCTCAGCGATCAGCTCGACCTCGGCGGCGATGATCTTCTCGGCGGCGGCGTGGCTTTCGGCCTTCGCCGTCACTCGGACCTTGATGCCCTCGATCCCGCTCGCCTGAAAGGCGATGGTCGCGTGGCCGCTCTCGTCGAGGGACTCCACATGGTCGGCCAGGGTCTCGGCCAGTGCGGATTCGCCGTAACCCCAGGTGCGGATCACCCGCGAGTGGATGATCGAGGTTTCGCCCGAGCGGCGGCGCAGATCGTCGAGTACCGTGCCCTCCATCATCTCGCGCATCTCGTGAGGCACACCGGGTACGGCGTAGACGACCTTGTCTTCGCCATCGATTGTCAGCGGGCAGACCAGTCCCGGCGCGGTGCCCGGCATCTGGGCGATGGTGGCGGCACCCACGGGCACATCGGCCTGGCGCAGATTGTTCTCCGGCATCGGGCGTCCGCGGCCCTCGAAGATGTCGCGGATATGCTCGGCGATCGTGTCGTCGCGGACCATCTCGACCCCCATGATGGCGGCGATCACGTCGCGGGTGATGTCGTCCTGGGTCGGGCCGAGCCCGCCGCAGCAGATCACGGCGTCGGAGCGTTCCAGCGCCTGGCGAATGGTTGCCTCCATGCGCCCGAAATTGTCCCCGACCTTCACCTGAAACAGGGAATCTATCCCGATCAGGGCGAGGTTCTCGCCGATCCAGGAGGAGTTGGTGTCCACGATTTGGCCGAGCAGCAACTCTGTGCCGACGGCGACGACTTCACAACGCATGGGAATACTCGCTCTAGAGAGTGAAACTTAAACCGACATCCTAGACCGGCATGGCGGGCAGGCCACCTTCGCGCAGCGCGCGCTCATAGACCGGGATGTCGATGGACGGCTGCTGGGCGCCCGCCTGGCCGAACATGTCGGAGATCCAGCCCCGGTGATAGGCGCCGTGCATGGCCAGATGGGTCAGGCACATGACCCGCGACATCGAGCCCGTGTTGCCGCCGAGCAATTCGTAATCGACGATCTCCTCCATCTCCTCGGCGGAGAGCCCGTCGACGTAGTCCTGCAGGGTCTTGTCCATCACCTTGCGCGCGGCCCAGAGGTCGTCGAACTCTTCGATCTTCACGTCCCGCAGGGTCTTGTAGTCGTGGGTTTGTCCCGTCATGTGGCCCATCCACATCACGTCGACATTCCACAGATGGTGCAGGCTGACATAGATCGAAACGAGCGGCGTCGGGCGCTCCTTCTTCACCTCCTCGGGCGGCAGTTCGGAGACCTTCTGGTACATCTCCTCATTGGCCCAGGCGTTGAAGTCGATCAGCGTGCGCAGATAGCTCTTGTCTTGCATTGGTGTTGCTCCCTTGGGGCTGAGAATACGCTGCGGTGCCCTGTCCCCACAATGCGTCATGCGCGGATTATACGGGCGGGTCGCAGACCCGCCCCTACAGGAAGAACGCCGTAGGGGCGGGTTTCAAACCCGCCCGCCCGCCTTCAGTTTCGCCTTGAACACCCGGTCCCGCTTGATCGCGGTCTCCCGGCGCAGCGCGTCGCCATGGGGCAGGGGGCCTTCGGTGTGGATTACCGCCCAGGGTCCGCGCCCGCGGGTGAATTTCGCGCCGTTGCCGTCATTGTGGGCGGCGAGCCGCGCATCCACGTCCTTGGCGATGCCGGTGTAGGTGGTGCCGGCATCGTTGCGCAGCACATAGACGAAGAAATCCGCCGGGAGGCTGTCGTCTGCCATGGGCCTAATAGTGCGGCGGTGGTGGTTCGTCCGGGGCTTCGCCGGGGGCCGTGTCCTCGACCCGCAGCATCCGGTCGGTCAGCCGCCGGACCTGCTCGCGAAACATGTCGATCATCCGCGATTGCTCCGCGACCACCCCGGACAGCTCATCGAGCGTGTGTTCCTGTTGGGCGAGGCGCGATTCCAGATCGGCGATTTTGTCAGCGTCGGACATGAGTTGAACTTATCAGGGGTTTGTGAGTCCCGTCGCGGGCGGGTCGGAGACCCACAAACAAACACCGTCATGCCCGGACTTGATCCGGGCATCTCCTTGACATCGCGCGAGAGATACGCGGATCAAGTCCGCGTATGACGGCTTTATTTTGCTACCGCCCGAGCACCGTCACCACGGTCGCCGCTTCCTCGATGCCGAAGAAGCCGCCGCCGTTTTCCGCCGCCGCGATGCGTGCGCCCTCGACCTGGCGCTTGCCGGCCTCGCCGCGCAGCTGGGTCACCAGCTCGTGGATCTGGATCGCACCCGTGGCCCCGATCGGGTGGCCTTTGGACAGCAGCCCGCCGGATGTGTTCACGGGGATCTTGCCGCCGAGCCTGGTCTCGCCGCTTTCCGCCAGCGCGCCGCCTTCGCCTCGCGGGCAGAAGCCCATGTTCTCGACCTGCACGATCTCGGCATAGGCCGATGCGTCATGCACCTCGGCCACGTCCACGTCGCCCGGGCCGACGCCTGCCTGTTCGTAGGCGCGTTCGGCAGCTACGCGGCCGATGTGATGCTCGAAATCATCCGGGTCCCGGTCCGAGCCGCTGACCACCGACGTGCCGAGCACCTTCACGGCGCGCGCCCTGTCGAACCGGTCGAGCGTGTCGCCGGTACAAAGCACCAGCGCGCCGGCGCCGTCGGACAGGGGCGCACACATGGAGCGGGTGAGTGGCCATGAGATCAGTCGGTCGGCCATCACCTCGTCGACCGAGAAGTCCTTCTGATACTGGGCCAGCGGGTTGAGGGTCGAGTGGAAGTGGCTCTTGGCCGCCGCCGCCGCGATCTGGCGCTGGGTCGTGCCGAAATGTTTCATGTGCTGGCGCGCGAGCGCGGCGTAGATATCCATGAACACGCTGCGCTCGCCGGAATCCTCACCCGCCTCGGGGGGCAGGGCGAGGCCTTCGCCCAGCGACAGCAGCCGTGCTTCGGTTTCGACCTGGGTATGGACATCCCAGCCGCCGCGAAACGCCTGGAACATCAGCTCTCGCTTCTCCGGGTAGAACATCTTCTCCGACCCCGCGACCAGCGCCACCTCGGCCATGCCTGCCTTGAGATAGGCGAAGGCCTGGTTGAGCCCGGTGGACGACGAACAGCAGGCGTTCTCGACATTCACGATCGGGATCGACTGGAAGCCCATGGAGCGCAGCGCGCATTGCCCGCGCACGGTGTTCTGGCCCTCCATCATCCCCTGGCGGGTGTTGGAGAACCAGGCGGCCTCGATGTCTTCCAGCTTCGCGCCGGCGTCGGTCAGCGCCGTCGACACCGCGTCGTCGGTGAGCTGCTTCACGCTCTTGTCGGGGAATTTGCCGAGCGGCGTCATGCCGATGCCGACGATGTAGATGTCCGTCATGGTCGCGATCCTTGTTGGGGGCGTGAATATTGCCCGGTTGGATGCGCGAACGCCACATTCAGTGTTGGTTTGCTCGCCCTGTAAGACCGGCATGGCCCCCTCTACCGCACGGTGATCGCAGCGCCTAAACTGACCTGAACAGGGGGAGAGTTTTTCATGCCAGTACGTATCGGGGCCGTATCGCCCATGGACAACGCGATGGAGGCCATCGGTGAGGCCTTCGCCGAGCTCTGGCCCGAGGCCGAGCTGTTCCATGTGCTCGATGAGTCCCTTTATCTCGACTTCGCGGGCGGCAAGCCCCAGACCGACGAGACCGGCGAGCGGGTCTCCAGGCTGCTGCACTACGCCGCCGACTGCAAAGCCGACGGCCTGCTGTTCACGGGCTCGGTCTTCGGCCGCTGGGTCGAGGCGGCGAGGGCGGACATGGATATCCCCTGCCTGACATCCCACGAGGCGATGATCGAGGAGGCGTTCACTCATGGCGCGCGCCTCGGCATCCTGACGACGGTGTCGGGTTCCCTCAAATGCCTGGTCGACGACATCGACCGTTATTCCAAGGAACACGACAAGCCGATCACGATCACCGACCATATCGAGGACGCCGCGCGGCCAATCATCCTGGCCGGCGATATCGAGACCCATGACCGGATGGTCGCGGACGCGGCGGACAAGATGACCGACTGCGACTGCCTGATGCTCGGTCAGTTCTCCATGGCCAACGCGATCAGCAAGTTCACCGACATGCCCGACCGGCCGGTGCTGACCTCGCCCCACACCGCGGTGCGCAAGCTCAAGCGGCTGCTGGGCTAGAGACGACGGCATGACCGGTGAAACCTTAGTGCTGTCGCCTCAAACACCAACGTCATGGCCGGGCTCGACCCGGCCATCTCCAGCCCGGTCCGCAGGCGAGATGCCCGGGTCAGCCCCGGGCATGACGTTTGATGGTATGGGGTAGGCCTGTGCGATTTCAGAACATGAGGCTTCTATGACAGCCATACGCATCGGGGTGATTTCGCCCATCGATTTGGCGTTCCCGACGGTGGGGGCGGCGTTCGCCGAGCTTTGGCCCGAAGCCGAGCCGATCAATCTGCTCGACGATTCTCTCTATGCCGACTTCATCAACGACGACATGACGATTCCCGATCCGATGCCGGCCGAGGCCTATGACCGGGTGGCGGCATTGCTGCGCTACAGCCGGGATTGCGGCGCGGACGGCGTCATCTTCTGCGGCTCGGTGTTCGGTCTGCTGGTGGAGGCGGGCCGCGAGGGGATCGATGTCCCGGTGCTGACCTCCTATGAGGGGATGATCGCGGCGGCGTTTGCGAATGGCCCGCGGCTCGGCATGCTGTCGACCACGCAGCCGACCATCGACTGCCTGTCGGCTGACGTGGCGCGCTATGCCGAGGCCCATGGGCTCGAATACACGGTGACGTCGAAGGTCGCGGACGGGGCCTTTCAGACGCTGCTCGACGGGGACCGCGACGGGCATGATGACATCGTCGTGGCGGCGGCCGAAACCATCACCGATTGCGACAGCCTGTTGCTCGGCCAGTTTTCCATGGGGCTGGTGCCCAGGAAGATCACACCGATCGCGTCTCGCCCGGTGCTGACCGCGCCGTTTACCGCCGTTGCGAAAATGCGTGCGCTGCTCGATGCCTGAGCGCGCTAGGGTTTCTCGATGACAACACCGACCAGCATGCGCATGACACCCGTCGAGTGGATATTGCTGTTCATCCTTGGTGGCGTCTGGGGTGGCACCTTCTTCTTCAACGCCATCGCCATCCCCGAAATTCCACCGCTCGTGGTCATCTTCTTCCGCGTCGCGATCGCCTCGATCATACTCTGGGTGGTCGTCCTGGCCGGTGGCATCAAGGTGCCGCGCGATGCGACGACATGGGTCGATTTGGTGATCATGGCGGCGCTGAACTCGGCGCTGCCTTTCTTTTTGATCGCCTGGGGCCAGGTCCATATTGCCAGCGGTCTGGCATCGATCATGATCGGGACGACGCCACTGTTTGCCGTCGTGACCGCACATTTCATGACCAGCGACGAGAAGATGAGCCCGGGAAAGGTGCTGGGCGTGCTCGCCGGCCTGGTTGGCGTCGTCGTGCTGATCGGGCCACAGTTCCTCGGCGATATCGGCAAGGATCTGATCGCTCAACTGTCGGTACTCGGGGCCGCGGTGTGTTACGCGGTTTCGGCGATCTACGGGCGGCGGTTCTCCCGGCGCGACACGCCTCCGATGATGGTCGCCACCGGCCAGATCACGATGGCCGCGGTCCTGTTGCTGCCGTTTGCGCTGATCATCGACCGTCCGTGGGAACTGGCGATTCCCAGCATGCAGGCAGGGGGTGCGGTCCTCGGACTCGCGGTCCTGTCCACGTCCTTCGCGTACCTGATCTTCTTCCGGATCCTGGCGCGGGCCGGGGCCGTCAACATCCTGTTGGTGAATTTCCTGGTGCCGGTCAGTGCGATCCTGCTCGGGGTGTTCATCCTCGGTGAGGTGCTCACCACCGAGCAGATTGTCGGCATGGCATTCATCGCGCTCGGCCTCGCGCTCATCGACGGCCGGCTGTTTCAGAGGCGCCGAGCGGCTTAGAGCAAGCCAAACCGCTCAAGCAAAGCCGTCATACGCGGGCTTGACCCGCGTATCTCGGCTCGGTCGGTGTGGAGATGCCCGGATCAAGTCCGGGCATGACGAGGATTGTTGCTCAGCCCTCGGCGATCCCGTTCACCAGCGTGCCGACATTCTCGATCCGGATCTCGCAGCTGTCGCCGATCTGCATGAACACCTGCGGCTCGCGCGACTGGCCCACACCGGCTGGCGTTCCGGAAGCGATGACGTCGCCCGGCTGCAGCTCGGAGATGTGCGAGACATAGGAAATGGTCGTCGCCACGTCGAAGATCATGTCTTTCGTGTTGGCGGACTGCAGGGTCTCGCCGTTCAGCACCGTTGAGATATCGAGGACCTGGGGGTCGGGGATCTCGTCGGCGGTTACCATCCACGGGCCGAACCCGCCGGTGCCCTGGAAATTCTTGCCCGGGACGACCTGCGCCGTGTGGTACTGCCAGTCCCGCGCGCTGCCCTCGTTGAAGCAGGAATAACCTGCCACATAGTCCAGCGCGTCCTCCTTTTTGATATAGCGCCCCGGCTTGCTGATGATGACCGCCAGCTCGCATTCATAGTCGAGTTTGTTGACCACGGGTGACTTGAGCATCGGCTGCTGGTGTCCGACAAGCGTGTCGGCGTAGCGACCGAAAATCATCGGATGTTCGGACTTGGACCGCGGCAGCCCGGCGTCGATCGCCTCCTGCAGATGGTCCATATAGTTCACGCCGACGCACCAGATGTGATCGGGGTCGGGGATGACGGGCAGATAGGTGACGCCGTCGAGCGGGTGATCCGGTGTTTCGCCGGCAAACTCCGCCATCTGATCGACGCGGCCCGCCGCGATGAGTTCGCGCAGAGACTTCACGCCGGCGCGGGTCGTCAGGTCGACGATGCCGTCATCCGTGGCGAGGCCGACATGGGCGCCGGAACCGGCGTCATAGGTGAGAAGCTTCATCTTGCTGTTCCTCTGGTGACTGAAGTTTAGGCCGCGAGGGTTTCGCGCGCCCGGGCCAGTATGCGTTCGGGCGTGACCCGATATTCGTTTTCCATGGGTTCGGCGTAGGGGACCGGCATGCGCGGTGCGCCAATCCGACGGACGTGGGTTTTCAGGGCGTCGAAGCAGTGCTCGGTCACGTCCGTTGCGACTTCTGCGGCAAAGCCGCCGGTCTGTACCGCTTCCTGGGCGACGAGCAGCCGGCCGGTCTTGCGCACGGAGGCATAGACCGCCGCGGTGTCCCATGGCCACAGGCTGCGCAGGTCGATCACCTCAACCGACACGCCGTCGCCAGCGAGTGTCTCGGCGACCTCCTCGCAAAGGCGTGCCATTTTCGACCATGACACGAGGGTCAGGTCGTTGCCTGTGCGGACCGTTTTCGCGACGCCGATCGGCACCACGCCTTCGTCATCGGGGACGTCGCCGGTCGCCACCCAAAGGTCCTTATGTTCCATGAAGACCACCGGGTCGTCCGCGCGGATCGCCGATTTCAGCAGGCCGCGACCGTCCGCCGGCGTGCCCGGCGCAACGACCACGAGGCCGGGCGTGTGCACGTACCATGCCTCGGTGGATTGGGAGTGCTGTGCCGCAGCGCCTTTGCGCACGCCGATGGCCTGACGGACCACAAGCGGCACCCGTGCCTGGCCGCCGAACATGTAGCGAATCTTTGCGGCCTGATTGACGAGTTCGTCGACCGCGCACATGCCGAAATCGGCCATGCGCAAGTCAGCGACGGGGCGGGTGCCGGCGACCGCTGCGCCGACGGCGGCGCCCATGATGGTGTTCTCCGAGATCGGGGTGTTGACGATGCGCTTCGGCCCAAACTCGTCGATCAGTCCGGTATATTGATTGGCACTGGTGCCGCCATGGGCGGTGGACAGGTCCTCGCCCAGGGCCCAGACCAGCGGGTCGCGACGCATTTCCTCCGCGAGGCCCTCGCGGACGGCATCGGCGAATGTCATTTCCGTCATGACGTGCTCCCGGACTGTGATCCGTCCTGGGGCCCATCCTGCGACCCGTCCTGCGCCCATGGTTCTGGCGGCCCGTAATCCTGAACATCGGCATAGGCGAGGCTGGCATCGGGGAAGGGAGCTTCCTTGGCCTCCGCGACCGCCGCGTCGATCCGGGCATAGGCTGCGTCGCGGGCCGCGTTGACCTCGTCCTCTGCGATACCGTTGGTGGCGAGCCATGCGGCGCAGCGGCCGATGGGCTCGTCTTTCCAGTGTTCTTCCGTCTCACCTTCTGCCCGATACAGCATCTTGTCGCGCGAGATGTGGCCCTTCACGCGATAGGTCCGGGCGTGGAGAAATTGCGGTCCACCGCCGCCGCGTATCCGCCCAATCAGGTCCGCCGCCAGCGTGTCCACCGCCGATACGTCGTTGCCGTCCACATCGAAGGCCGGCATGCCAAATGCCTTGGCGCGGGCAACCGGGCCTTCGCCCGCCGTGACGCTTCGGGTCATGGTCGAGGAGGCGTAGCTGTTGTTTTCACACACAAACATGATCGGCAGCGCATAGACCATGGCCCAGTTGAGGGCCTCGTAGAAGGGCCCCCGGTTGGTTGTCCCGTCGCCCACGAACACGGTGACGATCGCATCCTCGCCTTTCAGGCTGATCGCCTGGGCAGCCCCGACACCCATGGTCAGGCCATCCGCCAGTACGCCATTGGCGCCGAGCATTCCAACGGAGAAGTCGGCGATGTGCATGGATCCGCCCTTGGCCCCGCTGGTCCCGCCGACCCGGCCCATCAGTTCCTTCATCATCGCCTCAGGGTTGGCGCCTTTGGCGATCGAGTGGCCGTGACCACGGTGGTTCGACAGGATGTAGTCGCTGTCGCGAAGGTTTGCACAGACCCCGGTGCCGATGGCCTCCTCACCGATATACTGGTGGATCGAGCCGTTGACGAAGCCCGCATCGAACGCATCCTCGGCACGCTCCTCGAAGGCCCGGATCAGGCACATGGTCTTGAACAACTCGAACACGCGGGCGGGCTCGTTGGTGCGGACAGGCTCAGTGATCTTGCTCATGATCTATAGTTCCTCACTGTCGCCTCAGGCGATGCGATCGCCCTTCTTGATGGGGGCAGTGCGGTTGTCGACACCCGGCAGCATCTTGCCCGCGTCGCGTGTCACGACAATGTCGATGACGTTGGGTTTGTCGCGCTTCTCCAGTGCCGTGCGGAAGGCATCGGCCAACTGGTCGGGATGCTCGACACGGATACCGCGGCAGCCGAGATTTTCCGCGATGGCGGCATAGTTGAGATCGGACAGATCAGCGGACTGGTATTTGCCGTCGAACATCGCGTGCTGCAGCGCCTTGATGTAGCCCGACGCGGCGTTGTTGACGACCAGAACGGTAACAGGGACACCCAGCCGCGCGGCGGTCTCGAGATCGCCGAGGGTCATGTTCAGGCCGCCATCGCCGGTGAGCGTGAAGACCGGGCGGTCGGGTGCAGCCAGCTGCGCGCCGATGCCGCCGGAGACGCCATAGCCGATTGAGGCCATGCCCCGGTCGACGATGTAGCCGCGGCCGGCGCGCTTGGTGTCGTACAGAAGCCCGGTCCAGTGGGCGGCGAAGCCCCCGTCGGCGACCAGGATCGCATCCTCGGGGAGGATGTTGTTCAGCTCATGGACCATGCGGGCCATGTTGACCGGCACCTCGTCCGAGGTGAGCCGCGCATCGACATCCGCGCGCCACTTGGCCTTGCCCGCGTTGGCTTCGGCGATATAGTCCGCGCGCGCGCTGCGGCGCGCCTCGGCGCCATCGGTCAACGCATCGTGCAGATCCGCGATGCCCTCGCGGGCGTCACCGCACAGCGCGATGTCAGTCCGGGCCCAGCGGCCGATTTCCTCGGGCAGGATATCCAGATGAATGATGGGAATGCCGGGGCGCGGGATGGTGTAGCGCTTGGTCGCGATCTCACCCAGCTTGCAGCCGACGACCAGGATCGCGTCGGCCGTGTCCAGCAATGTGTTGGCCGTGCGGTCGTAGCGGCCGAACAGGCCGAGGGAGAGATCATGGGTGCACGCGATCGCGCCCTTGCCTGAAAGCGTATGTGCCACCGGAATCGCCTGATCCTCGGCAAACGATGTCAGGACATCCTGGGCACCGGAGATGTGGACACCACCGCCCGCCAGGATCACCGGGCGTTTGGCGTCGGCCAGCAACGCAGCGGCCCGGCCGACATCGGCGCGGGCGGGGCGGGTTCGCCGCGACGGGGCATGGGTGGTCGATGGGTCGGCATAGAGTTCATTGGCGGCGAATTCGAACATGCCGTGACTGATGTCCTCGGGCACGTCGATCAGGACCGGGCCGGGGCGCCCGGACGTGGCCACGGCATAGGCGCGGCGTACATGCTCGGGAATGCGCTCGCCGACCTCCACGCGGATCACTTCCTTGACCGCGGGGCGCAGCATTTCGACCTGTCGGGTCTCCTGGGTCATGTTCTTCCAGGCATGGGTGCGGTTCGCGTCGCCGGCAATGGCGATAATCGGGATGCCGGCGTTGAGGGATTCCGTCAGCGAAGTCAGCAAATTGGTGGCGCCGGGTCCCAGCGTCGCATCGCAAACACCGGGCCGGCCGGTCACGCGGGACCAGGCGTCGGCCATGAAGGCGCCGCTGCGCTCGTCGTTGATCAGCGTATGGGCGAGGCCCAGCTCGCGGATGGCGGCGTAGAAGGGCAGGAGCTGGAATCCGGCCATGCCGAACATCGGCCCGACCTCATGCAGCTGCAGCATCCTGGCGATGGCTTCGCCGCCCGACATTTCGACTGTGGCGTTGTCGCCCGGGTCGCCCATACCGGAATTGGTTGCGTTGTCACTCATGGTTCCCCCGAACTCGGCTTACGATTTGAAGCTTCTCTTGCCACATCTCGAACATGGCCTGTTGGCGGTTCGCGTGTGTGCTTGACGCCAATGTTCTTCATGCGTGACGGACAGTCAACGCCAAGCGCTGTTCTCATAAGGTGAGACAGAGTTGACCTGAAACAAATGCTTGGCCGATTGAACATCTAGATTTGGCATTGCACGTCAGAATCAAAACCAGAAGGCACATGTAATGGAACTCGGATTCTTCACGATGCCGCTGCACCCGGCGGACCGCCCTTTGACCGAAACCCTCAACGAGGACCGGGAGGCCTTCATCCTGGCGGACAAGCTCGGTTACTCCGAGGCCTATATGGGTGAACATGTGACCGACAGTTTCGAGCCGGTCCCGAACTCGATGATGTTCCTGTGTTGGGTGGCGCGCGAGATCAAGAAGATGACCCTGGCGACCGGTACGGTGAATCTCGGGCATCATCATCCCGCTGCGGTGGCCGCCGAAGCAGCGATGCTGGACCATATGCTCGAAGGACGTTTCATGCTCGGGGTCAGCCCGGGCAACCTGCCGACGGATTCCGAGGTCTTCGGTACCCTCGACATTGATCGAAACGAGAAGTTCATCGAGACCCTGAACCAGATCATCGAGATTTGGACGACCGACCCGCCCTACGACATCAAGGGCAAGTACAACTCGATCTCAACGGTGAAGCATTTTGACAAGGAGCTCGGTCAGGGCGTCATCATGAAGCCCTACCAGAAGCCCACCCCGCCGATCTTCGGAACGGTCGTGGCACCCTATTCCAAGGGCATCATCGGGCTCGGCGAGAGGGGCTGGATACCCGTCTCGGCCAACTTCCTGCAGGCGAAATGGGTGGCGACCCATTGGCCGAATTATGCCGAGGGTTGCAGCAATGTCGGCTGCGAAGCGGACCCCTCAGTATGGCGCGTCGCACGCTCGATCTTCGTCGCCGACGACGACAAGGTGGCAAAGGAATATGGCACGGGTCCGCAGTCGCCCTACCGCTTCTACTTCTACCAGCTCGGAAACAAGCTCCGGAACGGCGGCAAGCTTGGTCTTTTCAAGACCGACAGGGACCAGCCGGACGAAGAAATCACGGATGATTTCATGGTGGATTCGCTTGTCATCGCAGGCACCGTGGACAAGGTGGTCGACGAGATTCTGGCGTTCCGCGAGGAGGTCGGTGATTTCGGGACGCTGGTCTATGCGGGCCATGACTGGGTGGATGCCAAGCTCGGCAAACGCTCCATGGAGCTGATGGCCACGGAGGTCATGCCGCGCGTGAACAAGGCGATCGGCGCGTAAGCCTTTCGGGCTTCGAAACCTCCACGTCAACAGTGACGTTTGCCTGGCGCTTTACCGGGCACCGGCAGGCGGGCAATACTTCATGAAACAGGCGCGCGTTCGAATGCGCCGTCATGAGGTCTAGGGGGAAGTCCATGTCCAGCAATCTGGCCAATGAGCCGGCGCGTGTCGTCGCGATGTTTCGCAAGATGCTGTTGATCCGTGCCTTCGAGGAGGCGGCGGGTGAAGCCTTCCACGCCGGCAATGTGCGCGGCTCGGTGCATCAGTATATCGGTGAGGAATCGATCGCCGTTGGGATATGTGAAAATCTTCGCGACGACGATTTTCTGACGAGCAATCATCGCGGCCACGGTCATTCGATCGCGAAGGGCGCGGATCCGCGGGCAATGATGCTCGAGCTGTTCGGCCGGGTGGGCGGCACCAGCGATGGCAAGGGCGGGTCGATGCACATCGCCGATTTCTCGGTCGGCATGCTCGGCGCGAACGGCGTGATCGCCGACGGCTGCACGATCTCGGTCGGCGCGGCCCAGTCGATCCGGCTCCTGAAGCAAGACCGTATCGTGGTGAATTTCATCGGCGATGGCGGCATCAACCGAGGGCCATTCATGGAGGCCCTGAACTGGGCCAAGGTTTACGAGTTGCCGGTCTTGTTCGTGTGCGAGAACAACCAGATCGCTGCGACGACGACGACCCGGCTGGTCACCGCGGGCGAGGGGATCGCCAAGCGGGCCGAGAGTTTCGGTATTCCGGCGATCACCATCGATGGCAATGATTTGTTCGAAGTCGACAGCACCACAGCGCGTGTGGTCGCAGAAATCCGAAATGGCGGTGGTCCACAGCTGATCCAGGCAATGACCTACCGCCTGCGCGGACATTTTGCCCATGACCCCGCCGATTACCGGGACCCCAAGGAAGTTGAGGCTGCGCTGGGACGCGAGCCGATGGTCCGCACCGAGGCATGGCTTCTGGAGAATGGTGTGGGGGTTGATGAAATCGCGGCTCTCAAGGCCGAGGTGGATGCCGAGATCGCTGGTTATGTGGAAGAGGCGGTAAATGCGCCCTGGCCGGACGGCAGCCTCGCCTTCACCGACGTGCAGGATGTCGGTGCACCTGCCTACCCGGGAGAAGGTCGATGACCGAGATGACCTATGCGCAGGCCGCCCGGCTCGCCCTCCAGGAAGAAATGACGCGCGATCCCAAGGTTTGGGCGCTCGGCGAAGATCTCGGCTTCGAAGGCGGAATGGCCGGACAATATAGTGATCTGCAGGCCGAATTCGGACCGGACCGGATCGTCGATACGCCGATCTCTGAATCGACCATCATGGGGGCGGCGGTCGGCGCCGCGCTGGCGGGAACGCGGCCGATCGCGGAAATGCGTTTTTCCGACTTCGCCATGTGCGCTGTGTCTGAGTTGGTAAATCAGGGCGCGAAGGCGCGCTACATGTTCGGTGGACAGGCACGGGTTCCGATGGTCGCACGTATGCCGATAGGTATTCGCGGCGGTATCGCGGCGCAGCATTCTCAATCGCCTGAGGCATGGTACGCCCACACGCCGGGGCTGGTTGTGGTTACGCCAGCGACTCCGGCCGATAATCGTGGGCTTCTGAAGGCATCCATCCGGTGTGACGACCCCGTGGTCTACATGGAGCACAAGGGCCTCTGGGGAATGCTGGGAGAAGTTGACGAAAACGATCAGGAACCGATCCCGCTGGGGGTCGCGTCGACGGTTCGTAAGGGCGACGATATCACCATCGTGAGTTGGGCGGCCCAGGTCGGCATCGCGGCGGACGCTGCGGACGCGCTGTCGGCGGATGGAATTTCCGCGGAAGTCATCGATCTGCGCACGCTCTATCCCTGGGATCGGGATGCCGTGATGAACTCGGCCGCCCGGACCGGCAAATTGCTGGTCGTGCACGAAGCGGTGCGGGTCGGTGGATTTGGCGGTGAGATCGCGGCCGAGGTGGCTGAAACGCTGGGTGTGCCGGTTGCGCGTCTTGGCGGAGAGCGAATACCGATCCCGTTCTCGATCCCCCTGGAAGAAGCCTACAAGATCAAGGCGGACAGGATCGCCGCCCGCGTTAAGCAGATGCTCGCCTAGGGCTTCTTCGGGTCGGAAGTCCTGCCGGAGGCGGTCATCAAGTCGGTGAAGGCCAGGCACGATATTCCGGGGGTTGCCCCGAATTTTCGCGCGGTCTCGTTCACATGGGAGATGATTCCATCTTCGTATGTGGACATGGCGTCGCCGATCCGTGCGCTGTCTGCCGCAACGGTGGCGCCAGCAATGCCCCGTGTATCGAGATCGGGCAGGCGGGTCGGGAAATCAGATCCGGCATCGTTGAATACGGCCGCCAGAACATCGGGTCGCTTGCCCCAACTCGGCGCTTCCCGCAGGAGCTCGCCATGGGAGGCGGTGACAACGATATCGCCGGCATCGTCTGGGCCGACGAGCGAAACAGAGTCGCAGCCGATGACGCGCGGCGCGTCCGGCCGGTCACGAATGAGAAAGCGCGCTTCATCGAGGAGCGACGGCGTGCCGGTTCGGCCTTGTGCGGCCAGCATCGCGCGGGCGCACGCAATACTTGTCTGTCCGGGCTCGCAGCCGGCGGCGCGCGCGGTCTCGTTGACATGGCTGATGATGCCGGTCGCAGCCATAGAGGCTCCATCGCCGATTCGCGCGCTGAGGTGATCGACCATTGCGCCGGCGACTGTGTATTCGTCGAGATAGGGGAGCGAGTTGATGCCCGCCGCATCCCGGCCTATTCCCGCATCATGCAGGATGATGCCCCGAAGGCTTGCACGGGCCCCCAGATAGCCTGCGTAAATCGCACCATGGGAAGCCGCGATGGCGACTTTGCCATGCGAATCGGCCCCGAATTTGGTCGCCGAGTCCAAAATCAAAATTTCGGAATCGTTCATGTTCGTGTTGTCTCCGGCCCACCGACAGGCAGTAACTTCCTATTTACTATGGTTAACAGTTTGTTAACGAACCGGGTGTGACACTATCTGAACACGGCTGAGTAATCATATAAGTCGTGGATTTACGCCGATTTTGGTGTATTTCGGGGGTTCATACTCAGATGCTAAAAAATACTTCCATAAACACGTTCGTGCACATGTCTAAAACGTTGTAAAATATACGTATGTCTACTGTCTTGGTGATCGATGATCGGGTGACGAACAGACACGTCCTTAGTCGTCTGGCGAGTCAGGCCGACGAGGATGCGGTGGTGCACACGTTTGCCGACCCGCGCGATGCGATCGCATGGGCGACGGAGAATACACCCGACCTGGTCGTCACCGACTACAAGATGCCGGGCATGGATGGAGCGGAGTTTACGCGCCAATTCCGTGCGCAGCCGCTTTGCTACGATGTTCCGGTGATCGTGGTGACGATCTATGAGGATCGTTCCTTCCGCTATCGCGCACTTGACGCGGGCGCGACAGATTTTCTGATCAGTCCCGTTGATCATCAGGAATTCAAGGGGCGCGTTCGAAACCTGCTGCGCATGCGCAACCAGCAGAAAATCATTCATCGCCGGACCCGTTCGTTGGAGCGTCGTCTGGCCAACGACAATCTGTTGCATGAGGAAAAGCTGCGCGAATCCCGTGAATTACTGCGCCAGGTAATTGACGGTGTTCCGGCACTTGTTTGTGCGACAGATGAGAGCGGAAAAGTTCTTTTTGCAAATTCTGCTGCCGCGAACCGGCTCGGCATATCATCAGCCGATGCGGTCGGATTGGATCGTTCGGATGGTCTGGTCGCGGCGGATTCGAAACGGCACATGATGCTGGACAAGCGGCTCTATGCCGGGACGGATGAGGTTCTGACCTTTGAGGAAGAGCTGACCGCGCCCGATGGGGCAGTCGGTACTTACCTGACAGTGAAATCCGCCCTGCGCGGTGCAGATGACGACATTCAGGGGGTGGTTACGGTCGCGATCGACATCACCGACCGCAAGGAGGTTGAGCGGGTTGCACAGCGCCAGCGCAACCATTTGAATGTTGTCATAGACAATATTCCCGATTGGATTTACGCGACCGACGAAAACCACTGCATCACGCTGGCCAACCTGGCGTTTGCGCGGGCATTTCACACCACGCCCGATGAAATGGTGGGTAAAACGCTGTCTGACTTCGTGGACAATGGCGAACAGGTCGAGAATGACCGTCGCGCGAGCATCGATGTGTTGCGATCGGGCAAGCCGGAGCATTTGCCGGAGGTCTGCACTTCGGATGTGTTCGGCGAGCGCCAGTGGCTGCAGACAGTCAAGCTTCCGTTCGTCAGTTCAACTGGCGACATCGAGGTCTTGAATGTAACGACGGAAGTATCGGCGCATCGGAACGCAGCGGAAGTGTTGCGTGAAGCCAAGGAACAGGCGGAGTCCGCCAACCGAAACAAGACAGAGTTTCTCGCTAATCTGAGCCACGAGCTGCGCACGCCGCTCAATCACATCATGGGATTTGCACAGGTCATGGCGGAGGAAAGCTATGGCCCGCTCAACGACCAACGGTATCGTGAATATGCCAACAATATTCATGAGAGCGGCAAGCATTTGCTCGCCATTCTGAATGATATCCTGGATGTTTCCCGCCTCGAGACCGGCGTTTGGCAACTGGTTGAACGCGAGGTCGACTTCAATCGGGTCGTCGATTCCGTTGCTCGAATGGTGCTCGATCGTACGACGAAGGCTGGGCTCAGCCTGGAAATTTCATGCGACACGGATCTGGCTGAGGTGCTGGCGGATGAGCGTATGGTCCGTCAAATGCTTCTCAATTTGCTGTCCAATGCTGCGAAGTTCACGCCCGAGCAGGGAACGATTTCCGTGCAAAGCATGCGCAATGATGCAGGAGAGACGATCTTGCGTGTGAGCGATACCGGCGTTGGAATTGCGGAGGAAAATTTCGAGAAAATTCTGATGCCCTTTGGTCAGGTAGAGAATGCTTTGAGCCGGTCGACGAGCGGCACCGGGCTTGGACTATCACTGGTCAAATCGATGATCGAATTGCATGGCGGAGAAATCCGTATCGAGAGCGTCCCCGACGAAGGCACCTCCTTCTCCCTGGTGTTTCCGGCCTCACGCAGTGCTGCGTCGAGAGCCGACGGCCAGGCCGCTGAGTAGATCAAGGCACGTTCCGGATACATGACGGACGATTCCTCAAACGACGGACAGGCGTCTCCCGACACCGGATCCCAGACGAACAGCCGGCTCGCGCGCCGTTTTCGCTTGTCCGCATTGTTGGTTGTCATTTCGACCGCCATTACAGCTGGCGGGTTTGCCACCATCATATTGCCGTCGATCGAAGGCATCATCCCGGTTTGGTCGGCCTATGTCCTTTTGGGTGCGCTGCTGCTGGCACCGATCTGGCTTGCTGCCAATGTGACCGTGATTGGCCTGGAGCAGGCACGCGCGCGTCTCGCGGGCCGCTCGGATAGCGAGCATGAGCAAATCCTGCTTAGGGTCGCACTGGTTGCGATCATTCTTATCTATCTGTTCGCGCTGGAAGCATCCGTCCCCGAGACGGGAAACATTGCGCTGTCGGGTGTCGCGATGTCGGCGGGCATGGTGATTTCCTGGCTGTTTCTGGTCGCCATTTGGCATATGCCGACACCATCTGTCCCGCGGCGAATCCTGGCGAACATTGCCGATGTCAGCATTCTGTCCGCATTGCTCCATCTAAGCCCCCAGGTCATGGCGCCCTGGTATCTGATTTATCTCTGGGTCACCTTTGGTAACGGCTTTCGTTACGGCGAGCGCTATCTGTTTGTCTCGGCGGGGATTAGCGCGCTCGGTTTCTCTGCCGTTTTGGCGACAACGCCATTCTGGTCGGATAATCTCCTTCTCTCCATCGGGCTCCTGTTGGCGCTATTGGTTCTGCCAGCATATGTGTCGACGTTGATCACAAAGCTTCGGCTGGCGATCGAACAGGCCGAAGAAGCCAACCGGGCCAAAACCCGTTTTCTCGCGGCCATGAGCCACGAACTGCGCACACCACTGAATGCGATTATCGGAACCGGTGATCTCCTTCGTGAAACGCCGCTGGATGCCGAGCAATATGATATGGCGCGGACGGTCAGGACTGCTGCCCGCAGCCTCCTGTCCCAGGTCAACGAGATTCTGGATTTCTCGAAGATCGAGGCTGGCCGGGTCGATATCGATGACCGGACGTTCGATTTGTACGGTGCAGTGGCGGGGGTCGAGGCCATCATGCGGCCGCAGGCGGTCGCGAAGAATATCCGCCTCGATGTCACCGTCGCCCCGGCCATTACGCCGGACCTGATGGGCGACCCGGAGCACATCCAGGAAGTTCTGGTGAACCTGGTGGCGAATGCTGTGAAGTTTACCGAAACAGGAAGTGTCGGCCTCCGGGTTAGCCCGGTTGAAACAAACGCCGAGAGCCACCGTCTGCGCTTCGAGGTTGTCGATACCGGGATCGGCATTGAACAAGAGCAGGTTGCTTCGATTTTCGACAGTTTCACCCAGGCGGACAATTCGATAACCCGCCGGTATGGCGGCACCGGGCTTGGCCTGACGATCTCGCGCCAGTTGGTCGAGCACATGGGCAGCGACATCCATGTCGAATCAGAGATTGGAAGCGGGAGCCGGTTCTGGTTCGATCTGGATCTGCGGCGTGCACCTGCGGAGGAAGTCGACGAGGTCTCTCTGTCGTTCGATCCTGATCAGGTTTTTCTTCTGTCGCCCGACATAGAAAGTTTCGCCGGGCTGGACATGGCGATGATGCGCTGGGGTGTCCAGGTTGCGGCCGTTGAATCCGCAGACGAGGCCGTGGCACGACTGTTGAACGGCCTTTCCCGAGGCGCGCGCCGCCCCGTCATCCTTCTGGATGCAAGCTGGTCGGAGGCGGGATCGGCGATCTCGAAGATCAGGGCGGAAACAGGGGATCGCGAGCCTGCTCTGATCTATCTGACGAGTGAGGATGTTAGCCAATCGGGTGCTTTGCCCGCACCGCTCGCACGTCTGCGAACGCCTGTTGATGAGTCCATGTTGTTCCGCACGCTGCGATTGGCACAGACAATCGTCGGATCTGCCGGGCATGTCGCGGCAGAGGAAGAGCGCAGTTTGCTGGAGCGCAAGGGCGCCATCCGCGATTTGTCGGTGTTGGTCGTCGAGGACAATATCGTTAATCGGAAAGTGATCACAAAGATCCTCACGCGCGCGGGCCACCGCGCATTCGTCGTCGACAATGGCGATGCGGCGCTGGATGCCCTGGATACCGACACGTTCGACATCGTCTTGATGGACGTGAATATGCCCGGCCTCAGCGGCCCGGAAGCGACCAAGCATTATCGGTTTGCCCATATCGACGAGCAACATCTCCCGATTGTTGCGCTGACCGCGGATGCCACGCTGGAGACGCGTGAGGAGTGTCTTGAAGCCGGCATGGATACG
>JABIVD010000031.1 GCA_018667335.1 Rhodospirillaceae bacterium | reverse complement strand
GACGCCGGATGCGCCGAATTCTAATTGAACAGACTTGAAACCGAGGCTTCGCGGCTGATGCGGTCTATCGCCTTGCCCAGCAGGGGGGCGACCGTCAATTGCCGGATGTTGCTCGCCACACGCACCGCTTCGGTTGCCTGTATCGAGTCCGTCATCACCAGGGTTTCCAGCGGAGATGCCGCAACCCGCCCGACCGCGCCGCCCGACAGCACACCGTGCGTCACATAGGCGGACACCGATTTGGCGCCTTGATTCATCAACGCTGTTGCGGCGTTGCACAATGTTCCGGCGCTATCACAGATATCGTCGACCAGGATGCATCGTCGCTGCTCGACGTCGCCGATGATGTTCATCACTTCGGAGACGCCAGCCCGTTCGCGGCGCTTATCAATGATCGCGAGATCGGCGTCAAGGCGTTTGGCCAGCCCCCGGGCGCGCACAACACCGCCCACATCGGGCGATATGATCACCAATTCGTCGTCACTCGTCTGGCTTTCGATGTCTTCCGAAAACAGCGGGCTGGCGAAGAGATTGTCGACGGGGATGTCGAAGAACCCCTGAATCTGGGCGGCGTGAAGGTCGAGTGTCAGCACCCGGTCGGCACCCGCGCGGGTGATCAGGTTGGCGACCAGCTTCGCCGAAATGGGCGTCCGCGGCCCGGTTTTCCGGTCCTGTCGGGCATATCCGAAATAGGGGATCACCGCCGTGATCCGGCGTGCGGAGCCACGCCGCAGGGCGTCCAGGGTGACCAGGAGCTCCATCAGATTGTCGTTGGCCGGATAGGATGTGGACTGGACGACAAAGACGTCCTCACCGCGCACATTCTCCAGAATCTCGACAAACACTTCCATGTCCGAGAACCGTCGGATGGATGCCTGTGTCAGCTCGATATTCAGATATGCCGAAATTGCCTCGGCAAGTGGGCGGTTGCTGTTGCATGCCAGCACCTTCATCGACCGTACCCCCGAACCCTGAATGCCGCCCTCTGGCGACACGGGCATGTTTCGAACGCTCGAGAGGATGCGGTTGTTGCAACCGACCCCATGCGCGGCCGGAAAGTATCAACCCGGCAGGGGGCTGTAAACATGCCTCCGCTGGGGATAATAACGGTGCCGTATTTACCGCTTCGCCGTGTCGTCACCGTTGGTGTTTCCGTCATCTTCTTCGGTCTCCGGCGCGACGAATCCATCGCGCCAGTCGATCCGCGAGACCAGCTCGACCATTCCGGCCGCGGCCGCGAGCCCGGCCTCGCGTGCGAGCTCGCCCCAGCTGTTCTCGACAACGCTTGTGGCAAAGGGGCTCGCCTGGTCGATCTTGCCGATTTCGGCGCCGAACGGGTCTGCCACGGCCCATGCGATCGCGACTTCGCGGCGATCATTCGGCATCGGTGACACGCGGACCTCGGCCGTCGCAATCAGTGTTTCATCGCTCGGCACCGTCGCGACGCGCGCACCCAGGCGTCGCAGGCCCTGCCGCAACGCAGCTTCCAGGCGTGGCCCGCCATTTGCCGGCGCGCCGCTGACCGCACCCACAAAGATCGCCGGCGTCACCACTTCGGCTTTGACATCTTCCTGGATGTAGGCGGCAATTTGCGGCGCAGCGCCGGTTGCGAAGGTCTCCAAAAGGCTCGGGTCCGCCTGCGCCCATGGCGCGATTGGGGTGCCCTCGAGGGTCTGCTCGTAGCGCCCGATTTCTTCGCCCTGGGGGTCGTAGAGGACCCATGCGATATGTGCGTCGCGACCCGGATCGATCACCGTCCCGGTCAGGGTCATGCTCGACCGGTTGCGGCTGGTCAGAAAGGCGGGCACGTCGCGCTCGATCAGGGCTTCGACCATCTTGCGGGCCAGGCCGTCGGCGGTTGCCGCGGGGGCATCGGCCACCGGCTGGACCAGGATTCCCGGTAAATCCGAAAGCCGCAACAGCCTGTTTTCGGTGTCCGGCGCGCGTTCGAACACGCGTGGCACCGGTTGGCACGCGGTCAGAATGACGAGGAGCGGCAGCAGCAGGCTAAATCGCACAGCTCACCATCGTCGCCGCCAGCGTGAAGAATATCAGCATGATCAGATACGGCATGCGCTAGTCCTTGGCATCCAGAATGATCAGCGACAGGTTGCGGCCATAGTCCGGTTCATGCCGGTGGCAGCTGCGCCGGTAACTGAAAAAATTCTCGTCGCCATAGGTGTCGTGGCCGGTCGCGGTGTGGGCGTTGATGCCTGCCCGCGCCAGCCGGGTTCGGACATAGCCCGGCAGGTCGAACAGCAGGCGGTCGGAGCCCGGCCGCGGCGCAAAAAATATCTCGTTTGTCGCGTCCTGCGCCAGAAAGGGATCCGGGAATTCGGGGCCGACTTCATAGGAGCCGGGACCAATACACGGCCCGACGGCAGCAGTGATCCTTGTTCGCTCGGCGCCGCGCGCTTCCATCTCGGCCACCGTCGCCTCGACCACGCCATCCAGGGCGCCGCGCCAGCCGGCATGGGCCGCCGCGACAATCCGCGCCTGGGGGTCGGCGAACAGGACCGGCGCACAATCGGCCGCGAGGACGCCGATCGCCATGCCGGGGCGGGTGCAAACGAGCGCGTCGGCCTGGGGCGGGTTGCCCGGATCCATCGCCTCGGCGTCGACGACGTTGGCGGAATGGACCTGATAGAGGGTGCGAAGCTGATCGTCGTCCGCCCCGACCGCGCGCGCCGCCCGCGCGCGGTTCTCGATCACGTGGGCGCGGTCGTCGTCCGAACCGAGTCCACAATTGAGACCGGCATATATGCCCGCGCTGACCCCGCCGGCGCGGGACAGGAAGCGATGCTGGACACCCGGAATTTGCCCCAGATTGTCAGCGCTTGCGTGAGGATCATGCATGATGGTCAGGATTGGGAGTCGAAGCCTGCGAGAAGCTCGATCCGTTGCTCGGAAAGGGCCATTACCTTGAACAGGGTGCCCATTTCGGATGACCCGATCAAGCGCGTCAGTGCCGCGTTGAGGTCACGGGACTGCCGGTCGTCTGCCTTTTGACGCAGGATATCGGCCCGCTCGCGGATGCCGAGGCGTTGCAGGAAGGCGCCCTGGTCCAACGGCCCGAGGGATCGCAAGCCGTGGTCGCCGGCGACCTCGGCGACGCGCTGGAAGTCCACATGGGCGGTCAAATCGGACATTCCAGGGGCTTCAAGCGGGTCGATTGGCCGGTGTTGGCGCACGGCCTGAAGCGTCTCGCCGATCGCGGTCCGCCGATGCCCGTAGTCGACGAATAGAGCCGCACCCCCATGGGCTGCGATATGGGCCGCGATGTCGCCGGCGACGGATATCACCGCCGGGGATTCCTCGAAAATATCTCCCTCGTCCGCATCGGCGAGCAGGCGGTCCGCATTCGGGCCGCCGGGGATTGCCGTCCCGGTCGGGGTAAAGGCGAAGACATCTGCCGCGCGGTCATGTGCCACCAGACGCTCACACCAGGCGTCGCCGGTCTTCACGAACTGCCGCACCGGCAGGGCATCGAGGAACTCATTGGCGACAAAGATTGCGGGCAAACTGCCCAAGCTGGTATCGCCGGGCGCCGGCAGGCGTTCGTGCCAGGTCACATCATGGGCGTGGAGTTTCTGTTTTTGCGCGTCGCGCAGGGTCGGGCTGTTCTCCACCAGATGAATACGCGCCGCCGTCAGGCAATCCGGCGCGCTGGCCATGGCACGCAGCGCGTCCGCCATCAATGTGCCGCGACCGGGTCCCAGCTCGATCAGCGCGAACGCTTCCGGCGCGCCGATCCGCTGCCATGTGTCCGCGCACCACAGGCCAATCAGTTCACCGAACATCTGGGATATCTCGGGCGCAGTCGTGAAGTCGCCGTCCACGCCAAACGGGTCGCGGGTGGCGTAATAGCCGCCGTCGGGATCGCCGAGCGCAATCTCCATAAAATCCGCGACGCTGATGGGGCCGCGTTCGGAGATCAGGCCGGTCAGGCGGCGGACGACCGGGTGTCCGCTATCCATGTCCGAATTCCGCTATGGGGCCGGTCTGGCCGCGCCCCGTTTGTCGGAGGTGTGGCTGTTGTCGAGATGCGCATGGGTCACCGCATAGACGATGAAGATCAGACCGGCAATGGCGATCGGTGTCGACAGCCATTGGCCGATCGTGGAGCCCCAGAGCAGGAACCCGCCGTCACCCACATAATTGTCGGGCTGGCGGAAGAGCTCGACGAAGGTTCGCGCCGATCCGTAACCAACCAGGAACACACCCGTTAGCAGGCCGGGCCGGTATCGTGCGCGGGCGAACCGGGCGAGTGCGAACAGGATGACGAACAGGAGGAGGCCTTCGAGGCCTGCCTCATACAGCTGGCTTGGATGGCGGCCCAGATTGCCGCCGTCGGGAAACACCACAGCCCAGGGGACGTCGGTTGCGCGGCCATAGAGCTCGCCGTTGATGAAGTTTGCGAGGCGGCCGAGGAACAAACCGATCGGGGCGGCGGCGGCGACCAGATCGCCGAGTGTCAGAACCATGATGCCCTGCTTGCGGGCGTACAGGATGGTCGCGACGACGACGCCGAGCAGTCCGCCATGGAACGACATGCCACCATTCCAGACCGCCAGAATCTGCAGCGGATTGGCGAGGAAATAATCGGGCTGATAGAAGCCGACGAACCCCAGTCGTCCGCCCAGGATGACGCCGACGATGGCCCAGCTAAAGAAGTCTCCCACCTGTTGGGACGTCATCGTCACCGGCGGCCGGCGCAGCAGGGTCAGCATATAGCCCCAGCCGGCGAGCAACCCGGCGATGAAGGCCAGCGCGTACCAGCGCACGACGAAAGGCCCGATCGCGATCGCCACGGGGTCAATTTCGGGAAATGGAATCGGTCCGGTCATGAACGCTCAGACATAGGGGTCGTTGGTCGCGAGATGGTCTCGCACATAGCTGCGCACGCCGTCTTCGAGGGACGTGAAGGGCTGATCGTATCCGGCGTCGCGCAGGCGGTCCATTCGCGCTTCCGTGAAGTACTGATACTGATGGCGCACGGTGTCGGGCATGTCGATGTATTCGATCTTCGATGCCTCACCCATCGCATCGAAGATCGCGCCTGCGATGTCGTCGAATGACCGCGCCTGGCCGGTGCCCAGGTTGAATATCCCGCTGATCTCCGGATTGGCCTGCAGCCAGAGCATGACCGACGCCGTGTCGCGGACATGCACGAAGTCTCTTAGCTGGCCGCCATCGCCGTAGTCTGGGTCATGGGATTTGAACAGGCGGGCGCCGCCGGTCTCGCGAATCTGCTGCCAGAATTGTGGCACCACGCTCTGCTGACCGCCCTTGTGATATTCGTTCGGTCCGTAGACGTTGAAAAACCGCAGGCCGGCCCATTGCGGTGGCGCGTGTCCGGCAGCCGCCATGTGCAGCGCCGCGCGATCGAATAGAAGCTTTGACCAGCCATAGGGGTTGAGCGGCCTGAGGCGCGCCAGCGCGTCGGGATCGTTGGCATCGTCGAAGCCGCGTTCGCCCCCGCCATAGGTGGCGGCGGAGGACGCATAGATGAATGGCACCCGGTTCGCGGTGCACCAGTCCCAGAGCCGCAGGCTGAGCAAATAATTGTTGCGCATGATCAGGTCGACGTCGCGTTCGACCGTCGATGAGATCGCCCCCATGTGAAACACCGCTTCGGGTGGATCGTCTGCACCCGCCAGCCAGTCCATCAGGGCGTCCGGCGCGATCACCTCGAACGGGCCACGCTTGGCGATGTTGCGGGCCAATGGGTCATCGTCGAAATCACAAATCGCCGGCGCGCCGCCGCGCTCGGCCAGCGCGGCCACGAGGTTCGATCCGATAAACCCGGCCCCGCCGGTTACGACATGCATTGGCTGCTCCCGTCTCTCCTTCGGCTTTATAGGCTTTCGCAGATCGCTGCGGCAATGTGGCAGCCTTGTTCGCCCGTGGCGGAAGGGCGTAGTGTCGCTCCATCGAATAGGGAGTTTCCGACATGCAGACCCGAAACCGATTGTTGGATGATGTGGCCCGTCTGGCCAACGGCGCTGCTGGTGTTGCCAGCGGCCTGCGCGAAGAGATCGAGGCGCTCGTGCAACAGCGCTTGTCGCGTGTGATGGCGGATATGGATCTTGTCCGCCGCGAGGAGTTCGAGGCCGTCGAGGCGGTTGCGATCAAGGCACGCGAAGAGCAGGAAGTCCTGGAAAAGCGTGTGGCGGTACTCGAGAAGAAGCTTGCGGCGCGCCCACGCAAGGCGGCCCCGAAATCAGCCCCGAAATCATCTGCCAAATCAGCCGATAAACCCGACGCTGCCGAGGGCTGATACCCGGCAACCGGCCGTTCTGGCCGGGTTTCGAATTAGCAGGGAATGTCCACAGGCGCGGCGGTTGCGGCGCAGTTGGCGTTCATGACAGTCTACTTTCTGTAGTGGTTAGACGCTCATGACACACAATATTTTGTTGATATAACAAGATATTGGGGGTCACGGGGCGGACACGCGCAAGCCGCATTCAGGAGGCCTCTCCCCCATGGGTAATCTGTCCCAAAGCGTCATCGACCAGACCCTGCATCCCCTCGATTTGACCGAGGAGATGATTGCGATGCGCGACTGGGCCCAGGAGCGGGTTGGCCGGAATGAGTTGCTGGCCGAGATTGGCGGACGCTGGTGCGACTATCATGCGGTATTCAGCTGGATCGACGACATCGGCGCCCTGCAGCTGACCTGCGCCTTCGACATGCGCACGCCACCCGAAAAGCGCGGTGCCGTGCATGAATTGCTCGCGGTGCTGAACGAACGGCTCGGAATCGGTCACTTCGACATCGGCTCGCAGGACGGGCTGCCGGCGTATCGCCATGCACTCCTGCTACGCGGCGGCGGCGTGTCGGCAGAGCAAATTGAGGACATGGTCGACATCGCGGTGCACGAGCTCGACCGATTCTACCCGGCCTTCCAGTATGTGGTCTGGGGCAACCAGTCAGCCCAGACGGCCGTGAGTTCGATTATGTTCGATACGGTCGGCGAAGCCTGACCCGTTCAGCGGACGAAAAACTATGACACGACAAGAATCGATACTGCTCGTCGGCTGCGGCAAGATGGGCAGCGCATTGATGGATGGCTGGATCGGACGGGGCACGTCGCCCGATGCCATCTTCGTGGTGGATCCCATGCAACCGGACCTGCCGGACGGGGTTGCCGGTGGGGCAGCATTCGCGGATATCCCGGACAGTTTCGTGGCGTCGGTGGTTGTGCTGGCCGTGAAGCCGCAGGTCATGGATGAGGTGCTCGCACCCTATCCGGCCATCGTGCGGCCCGACACGGTGTTTCTCTCGATCGCCGCCGGACGCACCATTGCCTCCTTCGAGGCCGTGCTGGGCGCCGACGCCCGGATTGTTCGCGCCATGCCGAACACGCCCGCAGCCGTGGGTCGGGGAATTACCGTCCTGACCGGCAACCAGCATGTCACCGAGGCCCAGCGCGACGCCTGCGAAGCGCTCATGACGGCGGTCGGCAAGGTTGCGTGGGTGGCTGACGAAGGCCTGATCGATGCCGTGACAGGCGTATCGGGAAGCGGGCCCGCCTATGTGTTCCATCTGGTCGAGGCGATGGCTGCGGCGGGGATCGCTGCCGGGCTGTCGCCGGAATTGGCGATGCAACTCGCCCGTGAGACAGTCGCCGGCAGCGGGGAATTGCTGGCACAGAGCGCGGACGCGGCTGCGACCCTGCGCGAGAATGTGACCAGCCCGGGCGGGACGACGGCGGCGGCCCTCGATATTCTCATGTCGGACGACGGGCTCACCGAGCTGATGACGCGGGCGATCCTGCGCGCAACCGAACGGTCCCGCGAACTCGCCGGCTAGCGTTTCCCTTAACAGGGCGGATTGTCTGGCGTAGGTTTCGACATACCCACATGACAGATGACACAGACGACAGTTTGACCCGCCCGATCGACCGGCTGATCGACGCCATGCTCGACACGGTCATGACCGATGGCTGGTCCGGGGTCGCGCTCGATGCCGTTGCCGCGCAGGCCGGGATGACGACGCCGGACGCCTATGCGGTCTGCGCCGACCGGGGGCAACTGCTCGACGCTTACGCCCGCCGCGTCGATGTGATGGCCTGCGCGGATGCGCAGCCGGGGTCGGATCCGACAGCGCGGTATGACGAGCTGCTGGATATCCTGATGCGGCGGTTTGAAGCGTTGCAGATCCACAGGGACGCCGTTCTGCGCCTGGTTCGTGAGGTCCCGGCCGACCCGAAGACCCTCCTGCAGCGCCTGCCGCAAAGTCAGCGCTCGTTTGCGTTCCTGGCAGCCGCTGCGGGCTATCCTGGCACGGGCATTCCGGGTGCGCTTGTTGCCAAGGCGCTCTCGGCGGTATGGCTGGCGACGCAGCGGGACTGGCTGAGAGACGACACGCCCGATCTGTCTGTCACCATGGCATCACTCGACCGAAACCTGGGCCGTGCGATCGATCTTATCGGCCCGTTGCTTCGTCGGACCACCGACGTTCGGGCCGGTGATGAAGCGCAATGAACGAGATCACATTCGACGAGTTCCAGAAGGTCGATATCCGCGTGGGCACTGTCGTGGACGCGCAACCATTTCCCGAGGCCCGCCGGCCGGCGATTAAATTGTGGGTCGATCTGGGTGACGAGATCGGAATCCGGAAATCCTCGGCACAATTGACAATCCACTACACGCCCGAGGCGCTGGTCGGCCGCCAGGTCGCCGCCGTTGTGAATTTTCCGCCCCGGCAGGTCGGCAAGTTCATGTCGGAAATCCTGGTGCTCGGCTTTCCCGATGCCGACGGCGCCGTGGTCCTGCTGAATATCGATCAGGCGGTGCCGAATGGCGGGCGTTTGTTCTGATCTCTGTGCGGTTGTACGGCCGCGGCTCGGCTAAATCGGGATTCGGATCAGGACCCGCAGACCACCCGCCGGAGATTCGCCGAGGCTGATCTCGCCGCCATGGGCATGGACGATGTCCTGGGCAATCGAGAGGCCGAGGCCTGTGCCGCCGGTTTCCATGTTGCGTGACTCATCCAGGCGAAAAAAGGGCCGGAACACCTCGTCACGCATGTCTTCGGGGATTCCGGGGCCGTCGTCATCCACCATGATTTCGAGAACGCTGCCGTTGCGGCGCATCCCCATCTCGATCTTCTCTGCATGGCGTGCCGCATTGTCGGCGAGGTTTGTCAGGCAGCGCCTGAGGGCGGCCCGTGCCAGGGGCAATTCGACCGGCTCGTCGATGTGAAGTGTGATATCCGCGCCGTTTCGGCGTGCGTCATGCGCGACCTCTTCGAGCAGCGTGCCGGCGTCGATGAGTTGTCGTTCCTCGGTGCCTTCGCCCCGGGCGAAGTTCAGATAGCCTTCGATCATGCTTTCCATGGCGGCCACGTCGGAATTGAGCTCGTCGATCTCCGTGTTGGTGTTGAGCATGGCGAGCTGCAGCTTCATGCGGGTCAGGGGCGTGCGCAAATCGTGGCTGACCCCGGAGAGCATGTCCGTGCGTTGCTGAATCTGCCGCTCCAACCGATTGCGCATAGCCATGAACGCGCTGGCTGCCTGGCGCACTTCGGTGGCGCCCGACGGCCTGAAATTCGGCGTGTCCCGGCCCTTGCCGAAATTCTCTGCGGCGGTCGCCAGCCGGCGGATGGGGCTCACCTGGTTGCGCATGAACAGGGTCGCCACCGCGAACAGGATCAGCGACGTCCCGATCATCCAGAAGATGAAAATTTTGGTCGTCGAACTGATCAATCTCTCTTCGTTTGCAGAGACCTTCAGGACCCCGGACGACAGCTGCACGTCGATCAGAACCCGATCGCGTTGGCTGCCTGTGTCGATCACGAAGGGCCGCTGCACGATTTCGCGCAGGGAGCGTGACAGGGTGATCTCGAGATTTCCCGCCGGCTCAAAGTGCGTGTTGGGCAGGATTGTGCCCACCTTGTATTCAAGGATCAGGTCGAGCGTGCGGCGCGCGAGCTCAAACAACTCGGACTGATTGCCGGAACCGGGGTCCTCGTTTATCAGCGCCATCACCATCGAGATATCGCCAGCCAGCGCCGTCGCGCGGTGGCGGCTGACATTCGACCAGTGGCGGTCATAGAAGATGACACCGCTCACCACCTGGAGAAGGACCAGGGGCACGACGATAATCAACAGGGAGCGCGCAAGCAGCCCGCGCGGCAGCAATTGCTTGAGCGTCAGCCGCAGAATGCGCGGCACGCGAATGAGCGCCTCTAGTCGGGCCATAGGACGTAACCTTGTCCCCGGATCGTCTGCAGATAACGGGGGGTTCGTGGGTCGGGTTCAATCTTGCGACGGAGCCGCGTGACCTGCACGTCAACCGCGCGGGCGCTGCCGGTAATTCCGCTTCTCTCCTGAAGGGTATCACGATTGACGGGGACACCGGGTGTGCTCGCCAGGACGTCGAGCAAACGCGCCTCTGCCCCTGTGAGCGGGATCATGCCGTCCGGGCCCGTCAGGATCTGGCGTTGCGTGTCATAGGTGTGGGTTCCGAACCTGAACGCGCTGGTTTCGCGCACGTTGATCTGCGCGCGGCGCAGGATCGAGCGAATGCGCGCCACCAATTCGCGTGGTTCGAACGGCTTTGTCAGATAGTCGTCGGCGCCGCGTTCGAGGCCGTCGATCTTGTTTTCGGGTTCGGACATTGCGGTCAGCAACAGGATCGGGACCGGGTTGGTCTTGCGCAATCCGGAGGTGAGATCGAGACCGCTTTCGCCGGGCATCATCACGTCGAGGACCAGAAGGTCGAACTGGAAGCTTTCAAGCTTCTCGCGCGCCTGGGACGCGCTGTCCGCAACCGTGACGCGGAAACCGCTTTCCGAAAGGAACCTCTGCAGCAGGTCCCGGAGCCGGCGGTCATCGTCGACGACAAGTATATGCGGGCTTTCTTCCATCGCGTCGGGACTCTATCTCCGATCCGCGATTCCGTCTCTAGCTACGGCGGATTGTTGCGGGGCGGACCCGTGCGCGATCCTCGGGATTGATGATGCTTGTCAGCACCCGCCGGAACCCCTCGACGGCATCGTCACCGGCTTCGCGGTAGGCGCGCACGAAGCGGTCCATCTGGGTCGAGGTGAGATCATGTTCCAGGGTCTTGCCCTTGTCGGACAGGGTGAGCTGTTTGCGCCGACGATCGGCAGGGTTGGCGCGCTGGTTGATGAACTCGTCTTCGATCAGCTTGCCCAGCACCCGCGACAGGCTCTGTTTGGTGATCCGCAGGATGTCCAGCAGCTCGGTGACGCTGATGCCGGGATTGCGACCGACGAAGTAGATCACCCGGTGATGAGCTCGCCCGAGCGCATATTGCTCGAGGATCGCGTCGGGCTCGTCGGTGAAATCCCGGTAGGCATAAAACATGAGTTCGATGCCCTGGCGGAGGTCCTCTTCGCGGAAGGGAGCGGTATCGGGGCTTGATTTAAGGTCAACCATACTGACATAATTAGATTGCAATGTTACCTGACGCAACCTTTTGAGGTAACTTTTCGTCCTTGGGTTTGGTTCCCGGGACCATATATTTCGAGGGCTGAGAGATGCACGAAACTCCCTATGATGATCGCGACGGGGTGATCTGGTTCAACGGCGACTTCGTTCCCTGGGCCGACGCCAAGCTGCATGTCCTGAACCATGCGCTGCATTACGCGTCAGCGGTATTCGAGGGCATGCGCGCCTACAATGGCGAGATTTTCGAACTCACGGCCCACAATGAACGCCTGCACAATTCGGGCAAGATTCTCGGCTTCGAGGTGCCCTACACCGTCGCGGAACTCGACGACGCATGCCGCGAGGCGCTCAGCCGCGCCGGCCTGACCGATGCCTATCTCCGCCCGATCGCATGGCGCGGCCCGGAGCAGATGGGCGTGTCGGCGCAGAAGTGCGAAATCCAGGTGGCGATCGCGGTCTGGGATTGGCCGTCCTATTTCACGCCGGAAGCCCGGATGAAGGGCATCGATCTCGACTGGGCGATCTATCGCCGGCCGGATCCGAAGACCGCACCGGTGAGCGCCAAGGCGGCGGGTCTCTACATGATCTGCACCCTGTCGAAGCACGCGGCCGAGGCGAAGGGCTATTCCGATGCCCTGATGCTGGATTGGCGCGGACAGCTCGCCGAGACGACCGGCGCCAACATGTTCCTGGTCATCGACGGCAAGATTCACACGCCCACGCCCGACTGTTTCCTCGACGGCATTACCCGTCGATCGGTGATCGCGCTGGCCAAGAAGCGCGGTTACGAGGTCATCGAGCGGGCGATCATGCCCGAGGAGCTCAGCACGGCGACCGAGATGTTCGTCACCGGCACGGCGGCCGAGGTCACCCCGATCGCGAAGATCGCGGATGATCACACCTTCACGGTGGGCGAGATCACGAAGACCCTGATGCAGGATTATGACGACCAGGTGAATGGTCGTGCAGAAGCCGCCGTCGCAGAATAGCGGCAGAATAGCAGCAGAATAGAAGCAGAATAGCTCTGGCTTATTCGCGGCCGGTCGCGGTGCGCTCCTGAACGGACGGGCAATGCACGTCGCCGTAGGAGCAGAACACGCAGCAATCGCCAGGCTTGGCTTTCAGGATGTCGCTGCACGAGCGACACGCATAGAAAACCTGTCAGTTGTCCGTCGGCATGATTTCCGTCTGCCGGTGCCCGCAATGCGGGCAGGTGATGGTTGAGGCCGGAACCCTGTTCATTCGCCGGGCTCGGATTCTCGTTTCCAGCGCGCCGCCGCTGCATCGTCGGTGGCGCGGGTCTCGACCCACACTCCGCCGGCGTCGGTGTCTTCCAGTTTCCAGAACGGCGCGTCCGTCTTCAGCCAGTCCATCAGGAACTGACAGGCGTCGAACGCGGCCTGGCGGTGGGCCGATGCGCAGGCCACCAGCACGATTTGATCGCCTGGCTCCAGCCGTCCGTAGCGGTGGATGATCAGGCTCGCATCCAACGGCCAGCGGCGGTTGGCCTCGGCCTCGATCTCGCCGAGCTTCTTTTCCGTCATGCCCGGATAATGTTCGAGTGTCATCGCGCTGACGGGCTGGTCCGCGCCGTCGACCGGCGCCATGTCCCGGACCAGGCCGGTGAAGGTCGCCACGCCGCCGATCGTCGTCTTCTCGGCGGTCAGGGCGGCGATCTCCACCCCGATGTCGAAGTCATCTTCCTGCACGCGGATCATCGGAGTCTGCCCCTCAGCCGCCGGTGACCGGCGGAAAGAATGCGATCTCGTCTCCGTCGGCGACCGGGTGGTCGAAGGGGACATAGTCCTGGTTCACGGCGGCGCGAATCACGTCGCGCTTCTCGAAGGCGGCGCCATAACCCTCGCCCCGGCCGATCAGCCAGTCGATCAGGCCATCGACCGTCGCGACGTCTGCGGGCAGTTCGACCGTCTCGCTCGACAGGCCGATCCGCTGCCGCATCCAGGCAAAGTAGAGAATTTTCATCGCGCCACTTCCGTGAAGGGAAGAAAAGATACCATCGTTCCCGGCGTGAGTTGGGTCATGTCTTCCGGCAATTCAACCAGGCCTTCGGACTCGACCATCGAGGTGAGCACCCCCGCGCCGCTGCGCGGGTGCTTGTTCGCCACCAGCACGCCGTCGTCGCCGGGTGCCAGGCAGACGCGGACATATTCGCGCCGCCGCTCCTTCTTCGAATGGGTGAACCCGGCCCGGACCTGGTAGAGGCGCGGCGCCACATCCGTGGCCCCGCCGAGCCGCAGCAGTGCGGGGCGTGCCAGCCGCAGGAAGGTCACCATCATCGCCGCAGGATTGCCCGGCAGGCCGATGAAGGGTGTGTCGCCGATCTGTCCGAAGGCGACAGGGCGGCCGGGTTTGATCGCCACCTTCCAGAAATGCAGCGTGCCCAGCCGCGCGATGGCGTCCGCGAGATGGTCCTCGTCACCCACCGACATGCCGGCCGTCGAGACGATCGCATCGCATTCCTCTGCGGCCCGGGTCAGGGCCGCGCCGATGCGATCCGCATCGTCGGCGACGATCCCGTAGTCGCGCACGGCGCAGCCGAGGTCCGACAGGAGGGCGGTGAGGGCGTGGCGGTTGGCGTCGTAGATGCCGCCGGCCGGCGCAGCGGCGCCCGGCTCGTACACCTCGTCGCCGGTCGACAGCACGCCGACCGTGAGTTTCTCATACACCGAAAAATCCGCACGCCCGATCGACGCGGCGAGCCCGATATCCTGGGGGCGCAGCCGCTGGCCCGCGCGCAATATGACCTGGCCCCGGGCGACATCCTCGCCTTCGTCGCGTCGGTTCGCACCGCGTGAGATTCCCGCCGGGATCACGACATGCGTCTGCCCGTTATGTTCCTCGGCCCGGCAGTCTTCCTGCATCAGAACCGTATCCGGCCCTGCCGCCCCGTCCGGCCCGGCCACACCGTCCGGCCCGGCCGCGCCGTCGGGGATAGGGGCGCCGGTGAAGATCCGCACCGCGGTGCCGCGCTGTGCGGGCCCGTTCAGCGGGTGCCCGGCCGCGACCCGGCCCGCGACGGGCAGCCGCGTCTCGCCGTCGGCGTCCAGATCGTCGAAATAGACCGCGTAGCCGTCGACCGCCGAATTGTCGTGGGGCGGCACCGCCCTGTCGGATGTGATGTCGGCCGCCAGGATGCGCCCGGCCGCGCTGTCGAGCGTGATGCTCTCGGCACCGACGATGGTCGAGAGCCGCGCCTCCAGCCGCGCGAGGGCCTCCTCGACGGGGATCAGGCCGCCGTCGGCCTCGAAGCAATCATCGGAGAGCTGCGCCATCGGTTCACGCGGATCCGGATGCGGCTTCTGAGGCGCCGTCACCGGGGCGGGTCAGGCCCCAGTGCCGCTCGATGAAGTCGGCGACGGCGACGGGGTCGCCGGCGTCGAGGCGCTGGACCCTGTCGGGCAGGCCCGTCGTCGTCCCATCGTCCGCCAGGGCGATGATCGTCGGGTCGCGCAGGGCGTTCGGCGGATCCTTGAGGCCCTGCCGATAGACCTCGATCTTCTCGTGATCCTCATGCTTGAATCCCTCGACCAGCACCAGATCCACCGGGCTCATCTTCGCAACGAGCTCCCGGGTCGAGGGTTCGTCGCCGCCGCGCAATTCGTGCATCAGCGCCCAGCGGGTGGAGGAGCCGACCATGACCTCGGTGGCGCCGGACTCCCGGTGCTTCCAGCTGTCCTTCCCGGGCGTGTCGACATCGAAGACGTGATGGGCGTGCTTGACGGTCGAGACGCGATAGCCTCGGCCCGCCAGTTCGGCGACCAGTTGGACCACGAGCGTGGTTTTGCCGCTGTCATGCCAGCCGACGATCCCTGCGATACGCATCACTGTTCTCCTCCGGCAGGTTTGAGTTGCCGGGCGGCCGAGCGGACATAGTCGAAGCCGGTGATCATGGTCAGCGCCGTCGCGACCCACCAGATTGCAGAGATCGCGAGCAGCTGGCCCGGTTCGGCCAGCGGCGCGAGGATCAGCAAGGCCAGGGCCACGAGCTGGGCCGTGGTCTTCCACTTGGCGAGATTGGTCACCGGCAGGGGCAGGTCGCGCTGGGCGAGGAACTCGCGCAATCCCGACACCAGGAACTCGCGGCTGAGAATCAGGATCGCGCCCGCCACATCCCAGCCGGCGATGTCTCCGCGCGCGAGAAGCCCTGCGATCAGCGCGGCGACCAGCACCTTGTCGGCGATCGGGTCCATCAGCGCCCCCAGCGCGCTGCCCTGGTCGAGCGCGCGGGCCAGATAGCCGTCGAAATAATCGGTCACGGAAAGTGCCACGAACAGCGCGAACGTCCACCAGCGCATCGCCGGGTCGTCCGCGAACAGCATCAGGACGACGATGGGGATCAGCGCGACGCGGGACAGGGTCAGGATATTGGGAATGGTCATGGTCGAATGATCGCCAGCTGTCGTTGCGCCACGCGCGCTATTCGTTGGTGTGGAAGAAATCATAGATGTGCCGCGCCACCGTGTCGCTGATGCCGTCGACCTTCTCCAGATCCTGCAGTCCTGCGCGCGCGACCGCGCGGGCCGATCCGAAATGGTTGAGCAGGGCGCGTTTGCGTCGCGCGCCGACGCCGGGCACCTCGTCGAGGGGGTTCCGGGATATCGCCTTCGACCGTTTCTGGCGATGGGCGCCGATCACGAAGCGATGGGATTCGTCGCGCAGGCGCTGCAGATAATACAGGACCGGATCGTCATGCGGCAGCTGGAACCCGTCCGGGTCGCCGTCGGCGACGAAGAACTGCTCGCGACCGGCGTCCCGGTCCGGGCCCTTGGCGATGGCGACGGTGGGCACATCGTCGATGCCGAGTTCCTGCAGCGCCTCGAGGGTCGCGGTCAGTTGCCCCTTGCCGCCATCGATCAGGATCAGGTCCGGCCATTGCCCGCGGCTGCGCTCCGGGTCTTCCTTCTGGGCCCGGGAGAAGCGCCGGCGCAGGACCTCGCGCATCATCGCGTAATCGTCGCCGGGGCTGTAACCCTCCGCGTTCGCCGTGGCGGCACCCTTGATGTTGAACCGGCGATAATTCGCCTTCATGAAGCCTTCGGGGCCGGCCACGATCATCGCGCCCGTCGCATGGGTGCCGCCGATATGTGAGTTGTCATACACCTCGATCCGCCCCGGCGGACCGTCGAGGCCGAACAGCTCGGCGACCCCGGACAGCAGGTCGCGGTTGGTCGCGGTCTCGGCGAGGCGGCGGCCGAGGGCGTCGCGGGCGTTGGTGCGGGCATGATCGACCAGCTTCCGCTTGGCACCGCGCTGGGGAACGGTGATCGCCACCTTGCGCTCGGCGCGCACGCCCAGCGCCTCGGCGATCAGCGCGATCTCCGAGGGTTTGTGGCTGAGGAAGATGGCCGCGGGCGCGGGCTTGTTCTCGTAGAACTGACCCAGGAACGCGCCGAGCACGTCCTCCAGCGGCACCGATTTGTCGTGGCGCGGGAAATAGGCCCGGTTGCCGTAGTTGCGGCCGGCCCGGAAGAAGAAGACCTGGATGCAGGTCCGCCCGCCATCCTGCTCGGCGGCGACGATGTCGGCATCGCTGATATTCAGTTCCTCGAGATTGATGTCCTGATTGGACTGGATCTGGGTCAGGGCACGGACCCGGTCGCGGAACCGCGCCGCGGCCTCGAATTCGGTTTTCTCCGAGGCGCCCTGCATCGCCGCCACCAGTTCGTCCTGCACCTCGCGCGAGCGGCCCGTGAGGAAGTTGCGCGCCTGGTCGACCAGCGTCGTGTAGTCGTCCGCGCTCACATGGCCCACACAGGGCGCGGCGCAGCGCTTGAGCTGGTACTTCAGGCATGGCCGGGTGCGGCCGGAGAAGACCGCGTCGGAACAGCTGCGCAGCAGGAACGCGCGCTCCAGTGCGTTGAGGGTCCGGTTGACCGAACCGGCCGACGCGAAGGGTCCGAAATACTCGCCCGGCAGGGTCCGCGCGCCGCGATACTTGATCACACTGGGCCAGTCCGCCGGGTCGGCACCGGACCGGCTGTGGCGGCGGGTCTTGATGGTCGCGCGCGCCTTGCGTGCGTCGGGTTCAGCGCCGGTCTTGGTGGTCTGCCGGTCCACATGCCCGGTGATCAGGATGTAGGGGAAGCTCTTGTCGTCGCGCAGCAGCACGTTGTAGCGGGGCGCCAGCCGCTTGATCATGTTGGATTCGAGCAGCAGCGCCTCGGCCTCGGTGTGGGTCGTGACCACTTCGAGCGAGACGGTCTCCGCGACCATGCGCTGCAGCCGATAGGGCAGGCGGGTGACTTGCGTGTAGTTGGTGACGCGCCGGCGCAGGCTTCGGGCCTTGCCCACATACAGCGCGTCGCCCGTCGCGTTCAGCATCCGGTAGACGCCGGGGCCATGGGGCAGGGTCGCCAATTGCGCACGGATGACTTCAACGCCGCGGGTCGGCTCCGCGCCGTCAGTTTCCGCGGTTTCCGTGTTGCTGGGTTCGGCTTGCTCGGTCATTGATCCAGCTAAATACCCGTGGGGCGGCCCGGACCACAAGGTGCGCCCATGCGTCGTGAAGGTGCCGCGTTAGCTGATCATGGAGCGAATGCTGTCGAACTGGAATGCCAAATACACCCCGTAGAGGAAGACAAGCACGCCACCCTCGCGGCGGCTGAGGCAGCCTTCGGTCAGCATCATCGGCAACAACAGGACGGTCACGCCCAGCAGCACCCAGATATCGAAGGACAGCAGGATGCCCGGCACCGGCAGTGGCGCGATGATCGCCACGGTGCCTGTGACACCCAGCAGGTTGAAGATATTGCTGCCCAGCACGTTGCCCAGCGCCACATCGCTGTGTCCGCGCATGCTGGCGACGATCACGATTGCCAGCTCCGGCAGGCTGGTGCCGATCGCGACCAGGGTCAGGCCAATAACCGCCTTCGAGACGCCGAGGGATTCGGCGACGCTCACGCCGCCGTCGACCAGCAACTTGGCGCCGATCACGGTGCCGGCGAGGCCGCCGGCCAGGTAGAAGGCGCCGACCCACACCCGCTCGGGTACCCCGGACACGTCATCGGCCTCATGGCCGTGGAGTCCGTTTGCCGTACTGGCATTTTCGGCCCGGTAGGTGAGGAACAGGTAGGCGAACAGCGCGGCGAGCAGGAGCAGCCCGTGCCACAGCATGAACGTGCCGGTCATCGCGATGGCCACGAACAGCACAGTCGCCGCGAGGACCATGGACCCGTCGCGCCAGATCACCTTCGGCGTGCAGGCGATCGGCCGCAGTAGTGCTGCGACCCCGAGGATCAGCAACATGTTTGCCAGGTTGCTACCGACGACGTTGCCGAGCGCGAGGTCCGGCGCGTCCTCCAGGGTCGCGGTGATCGTGGTGACAAGTTCCGGCGCGGACGTGCCGATGGCGATGACGGACAGGCCGATGATCAGGGGCGACATGCCCATGCGTCGCGCAAGCCCGACCGCGCCGCGAACCATGAAATCCGCGGAGAACAGCAGCAGCGCAAGGCCGATCGTTGCCAGAAGAAAGCCGGTGTAACTGATCTTCGATCTCCCGGGGTTGATGCCCCGATCGTGCCAGGCGGAATCGCCAGGGTTTCGCTATGCCCGTACATCGCGATCCATCGCCCGCGTTTCAAGAAGTTTGTCGCGAATAAGCCTCGCTTTATTGGCCGATAATCCACCCCGCGGCGGCGGGGTTTGACTCTTTCTTCGGTTGGTATGGCTGTGTGTTTGGCGATAGGTTCGGGGGCAATTGTTAGGGGTCGGGCAGGGGCGCCGGAAAAACCCGGGCAAGGGCGCCGGAAGATCAAGGAAAGCACCATGGAAGATACAGTCGAAACCCAGCTCGAAATGGTGGGCGCTATCATCGAGATCGCCGCCGAGTTCGCGATCGCCTACGGGCTGCAGATTCTCGGCGCGCTGGTCATTCTGTTCATCGGGCTCAAATTCGCGGGCTTCGTCGGCCGGCGGATCACGAACATGTGCGCGCGCAAGGAGCTGGATGTCACCCTGTCGCGCTTCGCGGGCAACGCGGCGAAGATCCTGCTGGTCATCATCGTGGTGATCATCACGTTGAGCAATTTCGGCATCGACATCGCGCCGATCGTCGCGCTCGGCGGCGCCGCCGCCCTGGGCCTGTCCTTCGCCATCCAGGGGCCGGTCTCGAATTACGGCGCCGGTCTGGTGATCATCCTGACCCGGCCCTTCACGGTCGGCGACACGATCCTGGTGCAGGACGTCAGCGGCGTCGTGGACGAGGTCAGCCTGTCTGCGACCACCCTGATCGGTGAGGATCAGGAGATGATCACCATCCCGAACCGCAAGGTGGTCGGGGAAATTCTGGTCAATTCCGCCGCCCACAGGATCGTCGAATCCCAGATCGTGATCGCCGCCGGCAGCGACCCCGAACAGGCCATCGCGGCCATCTCGAAGGCGCTCGCGGACTATCCGGACATGGCCGAGGGCAGTGCGCCCCAGGTCGGTATCCATGATTTCAGCTACGGCGCCATCATTCTCGGCCTGCGTTACTGGGTGCCCAGCTCGCGTTACTTCCGCACCCGTTTCGAAGTGAACAGCGCCGCCTATGCCGCCTTGAAGGGTGCCGGAATCGAACTCATGAGCGGCGGCCGGGTGGCGATCCTGGCGGAGCCGCCGGTGAGTTGAGGGGTGAGCTGAAGAATTGGTGCGTGCGTGGCCTGATGCGGCCGCCATTGTTTCCCCGCCGGTCCACACTTATGTCATTCGGGTAGAAGGAGCTTCGGCATGAATAGAAAATACGTGGCACTCGCGACATTCGGGGCCGGCTGCTTCTGGGACCCCCAGCGTATCTTCGATCAGGTCGAAGGCATTCACGGCACCTGGGTCGGCTACACCGGCGGAACCAAGAAGAACCCCACCTATGAAGAGGTCTGCCACACGAACACCGGCCATGCCGAAGTCGTGCATATGGAGTTCGACCCCACGATCGTCACCTACGAGACGCTGCTCGATATTTTCTGGGAAGTTCACGACCCGACCCAGGTAAACCGCCAGGGCCCGGATGTGGGCACCCAGTACCGCTCGTGCATCTTCACCCATGACCCCTATCAGGAGAATGCGGCGCGCGTCTCGAAGGCGGCCAAGGTGGCCTCGGGCAAGTACGAGGCCCCGATCGTCACCACGATCGAGCCGGCGCCGACCTTCTGGGAGGCCGAGGATTATCACCAGAAATACAAGGAACGGCTCGATATCCGCAGCTGGATGTCGGACATCTTCATGAAGAGGAAGAAAAAGTAGGGGCGCCGTCGTGACCATCACGGGGTCAGCCGCCGACAATCAGCGCCTGGTCGAGACCTTCTTCAATGTCATGTGGAACAATTGGGATGACGCGACCATGCGCGACATCCTCGACCCGGCGATCGATTTCCGCGGCTCCATCGGCCTGCAGGTAAACGGCCATGACGGGTTTGCGGGCTACATGCAGACCATCCGCGACGCCTTTCCGGATTTCCACAACCGGATCGACGAGATCATCGTCACCGACGACCGGGCCGCCGCGCGCCTGACCTATACGGGCACCCATGACGGGCCGCTGTTCGACCACGCGGCGACGGGTGCGCCCATTGAATATGCCGGGGTCGCCATGTTCACCATGGCCGGCGGGAAAATCACGAAGGTCTGGGTGCTGGGCGACCGGCTGGCGCTGCTGCAGCAGATCGGTGCGATTGCGGTCGATTAAGAAGGACTAGCGCGACCGGCGTCTGCGCCCGCCCTTGCGGCCGCCGGATGATTGCGGCCGCTTGGTCATGTTGGCCTTGGTCCGCGCCGCGCGCTGGGCCGCCAGCACGTCGCCGGCGCTCTCGCCGTTGCCGCCCGATTCACGCCAGGGCGATCCGTCCAGGTCCGCGCCCAGCGCCGCCAGCTCCTGGGCCTCCAGGCGCTTGATCTCGTCGCGCAGGCGCGCGGCCTCCTCGAATTCCAGATCCGCCGCGGCGGTGTGCATCCGTTGCTCGAGGTCGGCCATGTAGGTCTGCAGATCCTTGCCGACGAGATGGGTGGTCTCGTCATCCTCGATCTCGACCGTCACCCGGTCGCGCTCGAACACGCTCTTCAGGATGTCGGTGATGTTGCTACGGATCGATTCCGGCGTAATGCCGTTCGCGGCGTTGTAGATCTCCTGCTTCTCGCGCCGCCGTGCAGTCTCCTCGAGCGCCGCCGTGAGGCTTTTGGTCATGACGTCGGCATACAGGATCACCCGGCCGTCCACGTTGCGCGCGGCCCGGCCGATGGTCTGCACCAGCGACGTCTTGGAGCGCAGATAACCCTCCTTGTCGGCGTCGAGGATCGCGACCAGGGCGCATTCGGGGATATCGAGCCCCTCGCGCAGCAGGTTGATGCCGATCAGGACGTCGAAGGCACCGAGCCGCAGGTCGCGCAGGATCTCGATCCGCTCCAGGGTCTCGATGTCCGAATGCATGTAGCGGACCCGCAGGCCCTGCTCGTGCATGTACTCGGTCAGATCTTCCGACATGCGTTTGGTCAGGGTGGTGACCAGCACCCTGTAGCCCGCAGCGGCGACCTCGCGGCATTCGGCGATCAGATCATCCACCTGGGTCTCGACCGGGCGGATGATGCAGACGGGGTCGGTCAGGCCGGTGGGCCGCACGACCTGCTCGGCGAAGACGCCGCCGGTCTGGTTCAGCTCCCAGTCGCTCGGGGTGGCCGAGAGATAGACGGTCTGGGGCCGCATCTCGTACCACTCCTCGAATTTGAGGGGCCGGTTGTCGACGCAGGACGGCAGGCGGAATCCGAAATCGGCCAGGGTGCCCTTGCGCGCCAAATCGCCCCGGAACATGCCGCCCAGCTGGGGCACGGTGATGTGGGATTCGTCGACGAACAGCAGCGCGTCGGGCGGCAGATACTCGAACAGGGTGGGCGGCGGCTCACCCGGCTTGCGGCCGGTCAGGTGCCGGGAGTAATTCTCGATCCCGGGGCAGGAGCCGGTGGCCGCGATCATCTCCAGATCGAAGGTGGTGCGCTGTTCGATCCGCTGGGCCTCGAGCAGCTTGCCCTCGGCATGGAGCTGCTTGAGACGGACCGCGAGCTCGTCCTTGATGGTCTTGCCGGCCTGCAGCAGCGTCGGCTTGGGCGTGATGTAATGGGAGTTGGCGAACACCGTGATCCGCTCGAGCTCACCCATGGTCGTGCCCGTCAGCGGGTCGAACTCCCTGATCGACTCGATCTCGTCGCCGAACAGGGACAGGCGCCAGGCCCGGTCATCGAGATGGGCGGGGAAGATTTCCACCGTGTCGCCGCGCGAACGCAGGGTGCCGCGGAAGAACGCGGAATCGTTGCGACGGTACTGCAGCTCGGTCAGGTCCCGCAGGATCTGGGTTCGGTCGACCTTGTCCCCGACCTGATAGACCTTGGTCATCTTGAGATAGGATTCCGCGTCGCCGATGCCGTAGATGCACGACACCGAGGCGACGATCACCACGTCGCGGCGCTCGAACAGGGCGCGGGTGGCGGCATGGCGCATCCGGTCGATCTGCTCGTTGATCGAGGATTCCTTCTCGATATAGGTGTCGGACCGGGCGACGTAGGCCTCCGGCTGGTAGTAGTCGTAATAGGAGACGAAATACTCGACCGCGTTGTTCGGGAAGAAGCTCCGCATCTCCGCGAACAGCTGCGCCGCCAGGGTCTTGTTCGGCGCCAGGATGAGCGCCGGCCGGTCGGTCTCGGCGATGACATGGGCCATGGTGAAGGTCTTGCCCGAGCCGGTCACACCCAGCAGCACCTGGTCCATCTCCTCGCGATTGACCCCGTCGATCAGGTCGGCGATGGCTTGGGGCTGGTCGCCCGCGGGCGTGTAGTCGGAGACCAGCTCGAACCCCGCCGGGCCGGTGCCCGCCGGGTGATCCTCGGCGAAGACACGGCGCTGCTGCGGCTCGACCATCGGCAGGTATTTGGCCTGGATTTCTGCAAGATCAGCCATGGCACCTATATAGGTCGCGGGGGCGCCGGATGGCCAGTCTACCTGTCACCAGTCGCGGTGGAGAAGTTGATCCAGATCAATGAAGCCGGGGCCTGCGGGCGGCAAGTTGGGGCGAATTCAAGAAGGATATTCGCCATGCCCGTTGAAAACATAATCATCTTGGGAATCCTCGTCGCTTCCGTGGTCGCGTTCTGTACCGTGGCCGGTTGGCTGACTTGGGAAAGTGGCAAACAGCGCAAAAACGAACGGCAATCCGCCGCTGCGGAGTAATCTCCCAGAACCCCAGAAGTGCCCTGTCAGCGGCAGGATTGCTGGTTCGGCGTGGGCATGTCCCGCGCCGAACTGCGTTTGGGCCGACCCGGAACCCGTCAAGGCGGCGTACTGGGGATGAACCGGGTGCGGAGACGCTTGCGCAGAATCCGGACGGGGACTAGGTTTCGCGCTCGCAGACATATTCCAATATTCAACCCAGACCGGACCAAATCCGATGGCTCTCCTTGCCGAACGTTTGAACAGCATCAAGCCCTCGCCGACGATCGCGATCAACACCCTGTCCCAGGAGCTCAAGGCCCAGGGACGCGATGTGATCGGCCTCGCGGCGGGTGAACCCGATTTCGATACGCCCCAGAACATCAAGGACGCGGCCGTGCGCGCCATGGCCGAAGGCAAGACCAAATATGTCTCGCCGGCGGGCATTCCCGAGTTGCGCGAGGCGATCTGCGAGAAGTTCAAGGCCGACAACGACCTCGACTATGAGCCCGGCCAGATCCATGTCGGCTGCGGCGGCAAGCAGACCATCTACAACGCCCTGTTCGCGACGCTGAACGCGGGTGACGAGGTGATCGTCGCGGCGCCCTACTGGGTGTCCTACACAGATATCACCCTGCTCTGCGAGGGCGTGCCGGTGGTGATCAGCACCACCCAGGAGACGGGCTTCAAGATCACGCCCGAGGCGCTCGAGGCGGCGATCACGCCGAAGACCAAGTGGCTGATGATGAACTCACCCTCCAACCCGTCGGGTGCGGCCTACACGGCAGACGAGCTGAAGGCGTTGGGCGAGGTGCTGCTGCGCCATCCCCATGTCTGGATCATGCCCGACGATATGTATGAGAAGATCGTCTACGACGATTTCGAATTCACGACGATCGCCCAGGTGGTGCCGGAACTCTACGACCGCACCCTGACTCTGAACGGCTTGTCCAAGGCCTATTGCATGACCGGCTGGCGGGTCGGCTATGCGGCGGGCGCGCCGGAGCTGATCAAGGCGATGAACATGATCGCCTCCCAGTCGACCACGTCGACCTCGACGATCTCCCAGTGGGCGGCAGTCGAGGCGCTGCGCGGCCCGCAGGACTTCATCGCCGAGCACAACATTATCTTCAAGGAACGCCGCGATCTGGTCGTGTCGATGCTGAACCAGGCCAATGGGCTCGAATGTGCGACCCCCCAGGGCGCGTTCTATGTCTATCCGTCGGCCGCCGGCATGCTCGGCAAGAAGACGCCGGACGGCGACGTGCTGAACTCCGACGAGGACGTGGCGCGCTATCTGCTGGCGTCCGAGGGTGTCGCCGTGGTGCATGGCGAGGCGTTCGGCCTGTCACCCCATTTCCGGATCTCCTACGCGACCGCGACCGAGACGCTGGAAGATGCCTGCACGCGCATCCAGCGGGCCTGCGGCGCACTCAGCTAGGGTCCTTCGTCGACCGTCTACACGGGGCGTTGATTGGGCGGTGAGCCTCGAATCGCTCTAGGATTTTCGTGCCTGCGCCAGACGCGGCAAAGTGGGGATTATTGTCGGTTCGCGCCCGTTCGCTCGGGATCATCGCCTTTTGTACCGTCGCCACGATGGCGCTGTGGTTCTCGGCTTCCGCCGTGGTGCCGGCCTTGCGCGAAAGCGTCGGTCTGCCGCCGCTGATCGCGTCCCTGTTCACCAGTTCGGTGCAGGCGGGATTCGTGGTCGGCACCATCATCAGTGCCTTGTTCAGCCTGGCCGATCGCTTCGATCCGCGCCGGTTTTTCATCGCCTCGGCCCTGACGGCTGCGGGCGCAAACATTCTTATCCTCGCGTTCGAGCCGGCGTCGTTTGCCGTGATCGGGCTGCGGTTTGCGACCGGCATCTGCATGGCCGGGATCTATCCGGTGGGCCTGAAGCTCGCCGCCAGCTGGTCCCAGGGAAATATGGGGCTGATGCTCGGCGGCCTCGTCGGCGGGCTGACCCTGGGGTCGGCCAGCCCCCATCTGTTCAACGCGCTGGGCGGCATCGACTGGGAGTTCACCATCGCCGCGGCGTCGATCTCGGCGGCGCTCGCGGCCGTCGCGATGATCTGGGTCGAAGTCGGCCCGAACGTCGCGGCCCGCGGGAGTTTCCGCATGGATGCCGCGCTCCGCGCGTGGTCGGCGCGGGGACTCCGGTTGGCCAACATCGGCTATCTCGGCCACATGTGGGAGCTCTACGCCATGTGGGCGTGGATCGGCGTGTTCCTCGATGCGAGCTTCCGGCTGACCCTGCGCGGCGACACCAACACGGCCGCACTCGCGGCGCTGGTGACGTTCGTGGTGATGGGGGCCGGGGCGCTCGGCTGCATCGGCGGCGGGCTCCTGTCCGACCGCTTCGGGCGCACGACGGTGACCATCTGGGCGATGGCCGTCAGCGGGGTTTGTTCGCTGCTGGTGGGGTTTTTATTCGGCGGTGCGGTCTGGCCGCTGGTGGCGTTGTGCATCGTCTGGGGTGTCGCCGTGGTCGCGGACTCGCCGCAATTCTCCGCCAGCACCGCCGAGCTCTCCGAACCGGCCTATGTGGGCACCATGCTGACCGTGCAGACCAGTGCCGGATTCCTGCTGACCCTCGTCACCATCCATCTGGTGCCGATGATGGCTGATCTCGTGGGCTGGCGGTTCGCCTTCGTGATTCTGGCGCCGGGGCCGTTCATCGGCATCGTCGCCATGTGGCGCCTGCGGCAAAGCCCCGACGCCGCGCGTTTGGCGGGCGGGCGGGGGTAAAATAATCTTCTCCTGAGCCATTGTATTCGGCCGTCTTGGACCCATATTTAGAATAGTTCTAAACAAGGCACGCATGACAGGAGGCGGATATGTCCGAAAATCCAGGCCAGATTGGCGTCAATATTGGTATTCCCGAAGATCAGCGGCGCGATATCGCCGACGGTCTGTCGCGTCTGTTGGCTGACACCTACACGCTGTATCTCAAGACCCATAACTTCCACTGGAACGTCACGGGTCCGATGTTCAACACGCTGCACACGATGTTCGAGGTCCAGTACAACGAGCTCGCGCTGGCGGTGGATGAGATCGCCGAACGGATCCGCGCGCTGGGATTCCCCGCGCCCGGCAGTTACGCGGCCTTCTCGGCACTGTCCTCGATCCCCGAGGCAGACGGTGTGCCCGCCGCCACGGACATGATCCAGCAGCTCGCCGAGGGCCAGGAAACCGTATCGCGGACGGCGCGCGAGGTCTTCGCGGCGGCCGATGGGGCCAACGATCAGCCGACGGCGGATCTGCTGACCCAGCGCATGCACCTGCACGAGAAGAACGCCTGGATGCTGCGCAGCTTCCTCGCCTAGCGAAACTGCGGGACAAACAAACGGCCGGGTGCCCTCTTGATCGGGGTGCCCGGTTTTTTGCTGTCCGCAGGGCGGGACGGTTGCGGGGTTGCAGTTTCGTTACCGTCACACTATATATAACGTGACAGTAACGAAAAGGAGTCATAACATGACCCAAGACACCAACAATCAAGTGACCGAACCCATGGGACGTCCCCCGATCCACGACACCCCGATGTCGCCTGCGGAGCGCCAGCGCCGCCGGCGCCACCGGCTGCGCAATGAACCCTGGAATGATCCGCGATCACTCGCCTGGGCCGTTGTGGCCGCAGTGCGCGGTTTGCGTGGCGACCCGACGCCGGCAATTTCGGATGACGCCCTGGCCGCGATTATCGAACGCGCCACCGGTGATCTGACGGCGAACGTCGACGGAGACGAGGCGGCCGCGGAAGCCGCAGATGCCGCCGTTGCGGCGTTGACCGGGTTCCTCGATCCCGACCAACCCCTGCCGGAACGTCGCAAGCACGGCCGCCATGGCGGTCGGGGCCATAAATTCGGCGAGCGCCATCGCCGCCGCCGGGAGGGACGTCGCGCTGCCGACGACTGAGCAGACGTTGCACAGCACGTCCGGGCGCTTATATTGATCGGCAACAACCTGTAGCCCGACCCGGAGACGAAAATGGCCGACCTCGACACCCAGACCCAGACCGAGCTTGAAGCCGCCGCGTTCCGCACCCTCGTGCAGCATCTGCGCGACCATCCGGAAGTCCAGAACATCGACCTGATGAACCTGGCCGACTTCTGCCGGAACTGCCTGTCCAAATGGTACAAGGCCGCCGCCGACGAGAAGGGGATAGACCTCGACTACAGCGTCGCGCGCGAACTCGTCTACGGCATGCCGTATGGCGAGTGGAAGGACAAGCACCAGACCGAGGCGACGCCCGAGCAGCTCGCGAAGATGAAGGAAAAGGCCGGCCACTGACCCGCTTTTCCTTGTCTGGCTTCAACCATGGATGAGGCCGCGCGCCGCCGGCTTGTCGACGCGTTGACGATCACTGCCGCGGCCCCGACGGATCCCGACGCCCTGTGGTGCCGGGACCGTTACTACGATGAACTCGACACCCGTTTCGACGCTGGTTTCGATCGCGACCCCGGCGGTGCCGGCGGTGCCGGCGGGGATGCGGACATGGCGCCACCGGCCGGGCGGTTCGTCGTGGCGCGTGTTGACGGCCGACCGGTCGGCTGTGGCGGGCTGGTGGTGCGCGCGCCCGCAAACGCGCCGGCCTTCGCCGAGGTCAAACGGATGTGGGTCGATGACGCGCTGCGTGGCCTGGGGATCGGTTATCGGATACTCGACGCGCTCGAGGCCGGTGCGCGCGAGATGGGCCATGATCTGGTGCGCCTAGATTCGGCCCGCGCCCTGACGGAAGCCCATGCGCTCTACCGGCGCTGCGGCTACGCCGAAATCCCGCGCTATAACGACAATCCCTATGCCCATTTCTGGTTCGAAAAACGCCTGGCCTGACCCATCGGTCTCATGGCTGTAACCGGGTTTTACACAGGCACTGGACAAGGTCTCTTTGCCTTTCCACAGGCGATTGGGTTACACGCCATGGCGTCGCCGATCCGCGCGGCGCCATTCGCATTCGGAGAGAATTTGATGTCGGACACCGGGGGAATTGCGGCCGAACGCCTGCGCAGCTTCATCGAGCGGGTCGAGCGGCTGGAAGAAGACCGTGCCAACCTGAACGCGGACATCCGCGAGGTCTTCGGCGAGGCAAAGTCGGCCGGGTTCGACGCCAAGACGATGCGCCAGATCGTGCGGTTGCGGAAGCTCGAGCCCGCCGAACGCCAGGAGCAGGAGCACCTGCTCGAAATCTACCGCAACGCCGTCGGGCTCTAGGCGGCGGTTACCGATTCGTCGCCGGGAGGCGCTGCGAACGCCGGGTTACCGCGCAAGTTCGCTATTTCCGCGCGCCTTTGTTAGGATTCGTCCACCAACATCGAGATATCTCGATGGGGCATTTCTGCGGGGGATGCTGGTTCTCGCCCATTCGGGCCGGTGACAACATCACCAGAACCAGCGCGCGGGACCGGACATATTGAGCCGGTCGCAAGGGGCCACACCAAGTTCCCTTTTTCTTGTCCTTGATTGAGATGAACCCGGCGCGTGCGCTTGCGTCGGTTGCGGGCGCGCGCGTGACAAAGCCATGGGGGGCTTGGCATGCCACAAAGATATTCATCCGACCATTCGGTTGGTGACCACAATATGAAGAAATGGGGGATGGATGTTCATCACCCGGTCTTCTGGATCACCTCGACGCTGATTTTGCTGTTCGTGATCGCCACCGTGGCATCGCCCGGGCCGGCCAAGGAAACATTCGACGGCGCCAAAGGCTGGTCGATCGAGAATTTCGACTGGCTGTTCAGCGTTGGCGGCAACATTTTCGTGATTTTCTGCCTGTCGCTGATCGTGCTGCCCGTCGGCAAGATCCGCCTCGGGGGCAAAGACGCGAAGCCGGAATTTTCGATGATGTCCTGGTTCGCGATGCTGTTCGCAGCGGGCATGGGCATCGGCTTGATGTTCTGGAGTGTCGCGGAGCCGGTCGGCTACTACACGGACTGGTTCGGCACACCGCTGAATGCGCCGCCGAACACGACCGAGGGTGCCGAGGCGGCCATGGGCGCGACCATGTTCCACTGGGGCCTGCATCCGTGGGCGATCTACGCGGTGGTTGGCCTGTCCCTGGCCTTCTTCACCTACAACAAGGGGCTGCCGCTGACGATCCGCTCCGCCTTCTATCCGCTGCTCAAGGAGCGGACCTGGGGCTGGTTCGGCCACATCATCGACACCCTGGCGGTGCTCGCGACCATCTTCGGTCTCGCGACATCCCTCGGCTTCGGTGCCCAGCAGGCCGCGAGCGGGTTCAACTTCCTGTTCGGGACCGACCCGGGGATCAACACCCAGATCGCGATCATCGTCGGTGTGACCGGGGTTGCGCTGGTTTCCGTGACGCGCGGCCTCGACGGCGGCGTGAAAATCCTCTCCAACATCAACATGGGGCTGGCCGCACTGCTGCTGGTGTTCGTGCTGCTGCTCGGGCCGACCCTCGCCATTTTCACGACGATCGGCACGACCTTCACCAACTACGTCACGGACATCGTGCCGCTGAGCAATTGGGTGGGCCGCGAGGACGAGAAATTCTATCACGGCTGGACGGTGTTCTACTGGGCCTGGTGGATTTCCTGGTCACCGTTTGTCGGCATGTTCATCGCCCGCATTTCAAAGGGCCGGACCGTGCGCCAGTTCATCGTGGCGGTGCTGCTGGTGCCGACATTCGTGACCCTGATCTGGATGTCGGTCTTCGGCGGCAGTGCGCTGGAGCAGGCGACCACCGGCGTCGGCGAACTCGCCAACGGCATCGGCACGGTCTCGTTGGCCATGTTCCAGATGCTCGAGAACCTGCCGCTCACCAGCATCACGTCCTTCGTGGCGATTGTGTTGGTGCTGGTGTTCTTCATCACCTCGTCGGATTCCGGATCGCTGGTGATCGACAGCATCACCGCGGGCGGCAAGGTCGATGCACCGAGCAGTCAGCGGATTTACTGGGCGGTCATGGAAGGCGTGATCGCCGCGGCACTGCTGTTCGGCGGTGGCTCGGATGCGCTGGGTGCGCTGCAGGCGGCGGCCATAACCGTCGGTCTGCCGTTCACGCTGGTGCTGATCGCCATGTGCGTCAGCCTCTATCTGGGGCTGCGGCACGAGCTGCGGTACGGCGAGTCGTCTCTTGCCGTACCGGCCATGGCGCCGGGCGACGACTGACCCGCATAGCCAACTGAATAAGCGAAGGGCTCGGCTGTTGCCGGGCCCTTTGTCGTTGCCGGCCCCTTTATCTTTGCCGGCCCCTTTATCTTTGCCGGACGGCTACTCCGCCGCCTTCGCCTGCGGGGCGTTCGGGTCGCGGAAGGCGCGCAACAGGGCGGCTTCCTCGGTCTGGGCCTTGGCCAGATGCTCGTCCTTCACATGGCCGTAGCCGCGGATATGCTCGGGGATCGTGGCGATCGCGACGGCCAGGTCATGGTTGGTCCGGTTGAGGCCGTCGCAGATCTCCCCGATCACCTTTTCATAGTCGGCGATCAGCTGGCGCTCGCGCTTGCGCTCGGCCGAGCGGCCGAACGGATCGAGGGCCGTGCCGCGCAGGAACTTTAGCCCCGCCAGCGCCTTGAAGGCGGTCATCATCCAGGGGCCGAACTCCTGTTTCAGAAGTTCGCCCGTCTCCGGGTCACGCTTGGCGAACAGGGGCGGGGCCATGTGAAATTTGAGCTTGTAGTCGCCCTCGAACTGGTCGTGCAGCTTGCGGGCGAACTGGCCATCGGTATAGAGCCGCGCCACCTCGTATTCGTCCTTGTAGGCGAGCAGCTTGTAATAGTAGCGCGCCACGGCGCCGGTGAGCCCTTCCTGGCCCTTGGCGCGGTCGGCTTCGGCCTTCTGCACGCGGACCACCAGATCCTTGTAGCGCCGGGCGTAGGCCTCGTTCTGATATTCGGTCAGGAAGCGGATGCGCCGCTCGACGACATCTTCCAGGGTCGTGGCGATGTCGGGCGCCTGCAGGCGCAGCGGCGTCACCGGTTCGGCGGCGCGTGCAACCCGCGCCTCGTCGACGGCGGCCCGGCGGCCCCACAGGAAGGCGGATCTGTTGAATTCGACCGCCACCGCGTTCAGCTCGATCGCCTGATCGATGGCTGCGCCGGTGATCGGGATCAGGCCCTTCTGCCAGGCGTAGCCGAGCATGAAGAGGTTGGTCGCGATCGAATCGCCGAGCAGCGCCGTGGCATAGCGGGTGGCCTCAACAAAGCTGGTCGCGGTCTCGCCCACGGCGACCTGGATGGTCTGGCGCATCTCCGGTGCGTTGAGATCGAAGTCCGGGTTGCTGGCGAAGTCGCTCGTCACCGTCTCGTGGCTGTTGATCACGGCATGGGTCAGCCCGGGCTGCATCCGCGCGAGCGCGTCGGCACCCGCCGCGACGACCAGGTCGCAACCGAGCACCAGATCGGCGCTGCCGGCGGCGATCCGCACGGCGTGCAGGTCTTCGGGGGTCTTGCCGATACGCACATGGCTGATCACCGCGCCACCCTTTTGGGCGAGCCCGGTCATGTCGAGTACCGAGACGCCACGGCCTTCGATATGGGCGGCCATGCCGAGCAGTGCGCCGATGGTCACCACGCCGGTGCCGCCGACGCCCGTGACGAGGATGCCGTAGGGGTTGTTCATGTCCGGCAAGCTGGGCTCGGGCAGGTCGATATCGTCGAACGCCGCGTCGGCACCCGCAGGTGCTGCCGTGTCGGGCGTGCGCAGTTGGCCCCCCTCGACGGTCACGAAACTCGGGCAGAAGCCCTTCACGCAGGAGAAGTCCTTGTTGCAACTCGACTGATCGATCGCCCGCTTGCGGCCATACTCGGTCTCGACCGGCACCACCGACAGGCAATTCGATTTGACCGAGCAGTCGCCGCAGCCCTCGCAGACGGCCTCGTTGATCATCACCCGCTTGGCGGGGTCGGGGAAGGTGCCACGCTTGCGCCGGCGGCGTTTCTCCGCCGCGCAGGTCTGGTCATAGACGAGCACCGACACGCCGGGGAACTCGCGCAGATCGCGCTGTACCTGGTCCAGCTCGTCACGGTGATGGATGGAGACCCCATGGGCGAACGGCGCGCCGGTCGGGTATTTGTCCGGCTCGTCGCTGACCACGACAATGCGTTCGACGCCCTCGGCTTCCACTTGCCGGGTGATCGCGGGAACGGTCAGCGGCCCGTCGACGCTCTGCCCGCCGGTCATCGCCACCGCGTCATTGAACAGGATCTTGTAGGTGATGTTGACGTCGGCCGCGACCGCCTGGCGGATCGCCATGAATCCGGAGTGATAGTAGGTGCCGTCGCCCAGATTGGCGAAGACATGGTCGTCGTTGCTGAACGGCGCCTGGCCGACCCAGGTGACACCTTCGCCGCCCATCTGGGTGTAGGTTTCCGTGTCACGGTCCATCCACAGCGACATGAAATGGCAGCCGATGCCCGCGAGCGCGCGGCTGCCCTCGGGCACCCGGGTGGATGTGTTGTGGGGGCAGCCCGAGCAGAAATAGGGGATGCGCTTGGCGCTCGGTGGCTGCTGGGCGAGGGAGGCCTCCTTCTGTTCGAAGAAGGAGAGCCGCTGTTCGATCGCGTCCGAGCTGTGCCAGCGACCGAGGCGCTTGGCGATCACCCGGGCGACATCTGCCGGACTCAACTCACCCGACGATGACAGCATCCATTCACCATTCTCGTCGAACTTGCCGACGACGCGCGGGCGCACATCGGCGCGCCAGTGATACATCTGCTCCTTGAGCTGATCTTCCATCAGCGCGCGCTTTTCCTCGACGACCAGAACTTCTTCCATGCCCTCCGCGAATTCGCGCACGCCCTCACGTTCGAGCGGCCATGGCATCGCGACCTTGTAGATGCTGATGCCCACATCGAGGGCCATCTCTTCGGTAATGCCCAGATCGTCGAGGGCCTGGCGGACATCCAGATAGCTCTTGCCAGTGGTGACGATGCCGAGCCGCTTCCTGGGGCTGCTGATCACGGCCTTGTCGAGGCGGTTCGCGCGGGCGAAGGCCAGCGCGGCATTCAGCTTGTATCTGTGCTGGCGTTCTTCCTGGGGAAGGAACTCGTCGGGCCAGCGAATGTTGAGGCCGCCCTCGGGCATTGCGAAATCGGTCGGCAGGGTGATCTGGACCCGTTGGGGGTCGACATAGACCGACGCCGAACTGTCGACGGTTTCGGCGATGGCTTTGTAGGCGACCCAGCAGCCCGAGTAGCGCGACATCGCCCAGCCATAGATGCCGAGATCGATGAACTCCTGGACGCCCGCCGGGTTCAGGACCGGGATCATGGCATCGACGAAGGCATACTCAGACTGGTGCGCGGTGGTCGAGGACTTGGCGGTATGATCGTCGCCCGTCAGCAGCAGCACCCCGCCGTGGGTCGAGGACCCGGCCAGATTGCCGTGCTTGAAAACATCGCCTGAGCGATCGACCCCCGGGCCCTTGCCGTACCACATGGAAAACACGCCCTGATGCTTGGCGTCGGGATACAGGTTGAGCTGCTGGGTGCCCCAGATCGCGGTGGCGGCCAGGTCTTCGTTGACGCCGGGGCGAAACACGATGTTGTTCCGCTCCAGGAACGGCTTGGCCCGCTCCATTTGCTGGTCGAGCCCGCCGAGCGGTGAGCCCCGATAGCCGGTGACATAGGCGGCAGTGTCGAGACCGGCCGCGGCGTCGCGCTGGCGCTGGATCATCGGCAGGCGCACCAGCGCCTGGGTCCCGGTGAGATACACGCGACCCGATTCGAGGGCGTATTTGTCGTCGAGGCTGACGGCGGTCTCGGCCATGAATGTCTCTCCCTGAGGGGCCGCTGGCGCGAACCCCGGACAGAAATGTAAGCATTACTGTCCTATTTGTCTAATCGCCCCGCGAACAGGCGCATTTCCGTTCTGAACGGGGCCATATTGCGTGAAGTACCGGACGACGTGCAATCATCGCCGGTCTCATCTATATGATCGGATGATCAGCTGACGGGGATTTCGTGAAGTCATGACAGTTCTTCTGACCGGTGCGGCCGGTTTCATTGGTATGCATGTCGGCCTGGCGTTGCTCGCGCGCGGCGAGACCGTCGTCGGCATCGACAACCTCAACGACTATTACGATGTCAGCCTCAAGGAAGCCCGGCTGGCCCGGCTGACGTCCCACGAGAATTTTTCCTTCGTGCGCGGCGATATCGCCGATCTCGACACCGTCATGGCGGTGTCCAAAGGCGTGGACCGGATCGTCCATCTCGCCGCCCAGGCGGGTGTGCGCTACAGCATGGAGAATCCCGGCGCCTATATTCAGGCCAACATCGTGGGCCATATGAACATCCTCGAGGCGGCACGCGGCCTCGGTGACGGGCTGCGGCACATGGTCTACGCCAGCTCCTCGTCGGTCTATGGCGGCAACACCAAGCTGCCCTTCTCCGTCGAAGACCAGGTCGACAACCCGGTGTCGCTCTACGCCGCGACCAAGAAGTCGGACGAGCTGATGAGCAACGCCTATGCGGTCACCTACGGGATACCGCTGACCGGCCTGCGCTTCTTCACGGTTTATGGCCCCTGGGGCCGTCCGGACATGTCCGCTTACATTTTCACCCGCAAAATTGTCGCCGGCGAGCCGATCCCGGTCTTCAACAATGGCGACATGCAACGCGACTTCACCTATGTCGACGACATCGTCGCGGGTGTGCTCGCGGTGCTCGACCTGCCGTCGGAGCTTGGCGACAACGGCAAACCGCTGCATCGTGTCTACAATCTGGGGAACAACAAGTCCGAGCAGCTGATGCGCTTCATCGGCGTGATCGAGGAGGCGCTCGGCACCAAGGCGGAGATCGACTTCCAGCCCATGCAGCCCGGCGATGTTCAGGCGACCTACGCCGATATCGGTGCGAGCCAGCGCGATTTCGGGTTCGAGCCGAAGACCCCGATCGACGTGGGCATTCCAAACTTCGTGGCCTGGTACCGGGAATTCCACGGCTAGGTGCCGCGGCGGGTTCCCCTGGTTGGGCTGAAGCCTAGGCCTTGGCCCGGCCGTACAACGCCTCGAGGCGTTCACCGTAAATGCGTCTGATCTCGTGGCGGCGGATCTTCAGGGACGGCGTCATCATCCCGTTCTCGGTCGTGAATGCCTCGTCCGCGATGATGAAGCGTCGCACCTGTTCGACCGGGCCCAGCCGTGTATTCGCCCGGTCCAGCGCTTCGCGCAGGCGTTCATGGAAGGCCTCGGAATCGGCCAGCGCGGCGAGGTCGGCCTCGCGATCATTTTCCGATGTCCATCTACGGATGAATTCGTCATCCGGCACCAGCACAGCGACCAGATGCGGGCGCTTGTCGCCAAACACCATCGCCTGGTTGATTTCCGCTTCGAACACCAGCGCGCCCTCGACGCGCTGCGGGGAGACATTGTCGCCGCCGGAATTGACGATAATGTCCTTCTTGCGATCGGTGATCTTGATGTAGCCGTCGGCGTCGAGGATGCCGATGTCACCGGTGTGTACCCAGCCGTCGCGCAGGGTCTCGGCCGTCAGCTCGGGCGCGTTCCAGTAGCCCTGCATGTTCAACTCGCCGCGGATCAGGATTTCGCCGTCATCGGCGATCCGCACATCGACCCCGGGAAGGGCCGGGCCGACCGTGTCGATCTTGATGCGGGACGGCGGGTTTGCACTCACCACCGGCGCCGTCTCGGTCTGCCCATAGCCCTGGAGCAGGCGCACACCGAGCGCCAGGAAGAAGACCCCGATGTCGTAATTCAGGGGCGCACCGCCGGATACGAAGGCCTTGAGGCGGCCGCCGAAACGCTCCGCGACTTTCTTGCGCACCAGCTTTTCGAGGACCTGGTCCTGCAGCCGCTCGATCACCGAGAGCCCGCCTGCGCCCTGTTCGTAGCGCTTGATGCCCAGCGCGACGGCCTTGCGGAAAAGCTTCTCCGACAGCCCGCCCTTGCGTTCCACGCCTGCCATGATCCGCTGATGCATGGATTCATACAGCCGCGGCACGGCGGTCATGATGGTGGGGTGAATTTCGCCCATGTTCGCGGCCAGCTTGTCCGCGCTCTCGGCGTAGTAGACTTGCGCGCCGATCGAGATCGGAAAGTACAGGCCCGCCGTGTGCTCGTAGGAATGGCTCAGCGGCAGGAACGACAGGAAAGTCTCGCCGTCGAGTTCGATCATCTTGTCCGTCTCGAACAGGTGATAGGCGCCGGTGCAATTGCACAGGATCGCCCCATGGCTCAGCATCACGCCCTTGGGCGCGCCGCCGGTGCCGGACGTGTAGATCAGGCATGACGTATCGCTGCGCTGCGTGGCGCCGATCACGGCGGCGACGTCGTCGTCGGCCTCCGCACCGGAATCAAACAGGTCGCGCCAGTTGATGATGACGATCCCGTCGCTTTCGCCGCCCGCACCTTCCATCGTGATCACGGTCTTGATGGTGCCGACATTGCGGATCGCGGGCAGCAGGCGTTCGGCCAGCCGGGCGTTCGACACGATGGCGACGCGCGGGTCGCAATCCTTGATGATGTGGATGTGGTCCGTCACCGTGTTGGTGGTGTAGGCGGGCACGGTCACGCCCCCGGCAGACATGATGGCGAGATCGGCCAGGCCCCATTCGGGCCGGTTCTCCGAGACCAGCATCACCCGGTCGCCCCGTTCCACGCCGAGCCGCCGCAAGCCGCGCGAGATGGCGCTCACCGTGTCGCGCGCGTCGTGCCAGGACACGGGCTGCCAGGCATCGTAGCGCTTGGCCCAGAACATCGCGGCCGCGCCGCGTTCGTCGGCCTTCTCGAAAAACATCTGCGGCAGGTTCTGCCAGCGGTCGTAGCGTTCGGCGTAGTCCATCACACTTGTCCGGTTATTCCGGCCACTTTGATCGCGGCCACTGTGGTTTCGGCAGCCACACATCGCTGTGAAATTGCGGATGAGCGCTTGTTGAAGTCATCAATGGACCCTATCTCTGGATGTGATTCAAGGAGCCGACGTGATGACCAGAAATACCCCCGTCCCATCCCCACTCTGGGCCCCGGAGGGAAGCCCGGCGCGCGCCAAGCGCGAGAAGCTGCCCGAATGGGATCTGACCGATCTGTTTCCGGCGCCCGACAGCCCGGAACTGGCCGAGGCGATCAGGACGTCGCGCGCCGATTCGATGGCGTTCGAGACCCGTTACCAGGGCAAGCTTGCGGCGCTGGATGGCGGTGCATTGGCCGCGGCGATCTCCGATTATGAGGCGCTCGATGAGGTGCTGTCGCGCGTCATGAGCTACGCCGGATTGCTGTATGCCGGCGATATGACCGATCCCGAGAACGGGAAGTTCATGCAGTCGATGCAGGAGACGGCGACCGAGATCTCGTCCCACCTGCTGTTCTTCGAGTTGGAGATCAACCGGATCGAGGACGGCCGGCTCGACACCCGGCTCGGCGAGTCCGAGGCCCTGCGGCGCTACGCGCCCTGGCTGCGTGAGATCCGCGCATACCGGGAGCATCAGCTCGATGATCAACTCGAAAAGCTCCTGCTTGAAAAGAGCGTCGCGGGCCGCGCGGCATGGAACCGCCTGTTCGATGAGACGATGGCGGATCTGCGCTTTGACGTCGAACTTCCCGACGGCACCCGCGAGATGACCAGTGCGGAAGTGCTCAACCTCCTGTCCGATAGCGACGGGGCGGTGCGCAAGGCGGCGGCCAAGTCCCTCGGCGCGGTGCTGGGCAAGAATGCGCGCACCTTCACCCTGATCACCAACACGCTCGCGAAGGACAAGGAGATCGAGGACAAGTGGCGCGGTTTCGCCCGCCCGGTCTCGAGCCGCAACCTCGCCAACGTGGTCGAGGACGAGGTCGTCGATGCGCTGGTGACCGCAGTACGCAGCGCCTATCCCGACCTGTCCCACCGCTACTATGCGCTGAAGGCGAAATGGTTCGGCGTGGACCAGCTCGACTATTGGGACCGGAACGCGCCGCTGCCCGATGACGACGACACGAAAATCCACTGGGGCGACGCCGTCACCAAGGTCCTCGACGCCTATGGCAGATTTTCTCCGGAATTGGCCGAGGTCGCGCAGGACTTCTTCGACAATGACTGGATCGATGCGCCGGTCCGGCCGGGCAAGTCGCCGGGCGCGTTCGCACATCCGACGGTGCCCGGCGCACACCCCTATCTGCTGCTCAACTATCAGGGCAAAACCCGCGACGTGATGACCCTGGCCCACGAGCTCGGGCATGGGGTGCATCAGGTGCTCGCGGCCGGGCAGGGCCATCTGATGTCCGACACACCGCTGACCCTGGCCGAGACGGCATCGGTGTTTGGCGAGATGCTGACCTTCCGCAAGCTGCTGTCGGAGGCGGACAGCCCCGCGCTGCGCAAGACCATGCTCGCCTCGAAGGTCGAGGACATGCTCAACACGGTGGTCCGCCAGATCGCGTTCCACGAGTTTGAGCGCCGGCTGCACGACAAGCGTGCGGAGGGGGAGCTCCTCACCGAGGAGATTTGCGATATCTGGATGGAAATCCAGGCCGAGAGTCTCGGGCTGGCGATCCGTTTCGAGGATGAATACCGGTACTTCTGGACCTACATCCCGCACTTCATTCATTCGCCCTTCTATGTCTACGCCTATGCCTTCGGCGACTGCCTGGTGAACTCCCTCTACGGCGTCTATCAAGGCTCTGCGGACGGGTTTGCCGAGCGCTACCTGGACATGCTGCGGGCCGGCGGGACACTGCGCCACAAGGAGCTGCTGGCGCCCTTCGGTCTGGACGCCTCCGACCCGGCCTTCTGGCAGCGCGGGCTGGATGTGATCTCCGGTCTCATCGACGAACTCGAGGCGCTTGATTCTTGAGGGGCGATTCTTGACCGGTGATGCATGAGCGATGACGAGCGCGCGACGGTTCGCGGACGGGTCGGCCGCTACGGCCGGGTCGGTGCCGCGGTCGGTGGTGCGGCGTTTCGTATGGCCGGGCAACGCTATCTCGGCCGCCCGGCAGACCCGGAGCGTAACGCCGCCGACCTGAAGGCGGCACTGGGTGGTCTGAAAGGGCCGCTCATGAAGGCCGCGCAGATTTTGGCAACCATCCCCGATGCGTTGCCGGCGGACTATGCGCGCGAGCTTTCCGAACTCCAGGCGAATGCGCCATCCATGGGCTGGCCGTTCGTGCGCCGGCGCATGGCGGCCGAGCTGGGTGATGACTGGCGCACCCAGGTTGCCGAGTTCGAGCGCACGGCGGCGCACGCGGCGTCCCTGGGGCAGGTGCACAGGGCCGTGGGCCATGATGGCGCCGCGCTCGCCTGCAAGCTTCAGTATCCCGACATGGCCTCGACCGTCGCCGCCGACCTGAACCAGCTCAAGCTCGTTTTCTCGCTCTACCGGCGCTACGATTCCGCGATCGACCCCAGCCAGATACACGCCGAACTGGCGGATCGCCTGACAGAGGAACTCGACTATCGGCGCGAGGCCCGGCACACGAAACTGTACGGCGCGATGCTGGCCGACGAGCCGGGCGTGCATATCCCGCAGGTTGTGGACCCGCTCTCGAGCGGCCGCCTGCTGACGACGAGTTGGCTGGAGGGGCAGCCGATGGCGGCATTCGCCGAGGCGGCGGATCCCGAGGCGCGGAAGGCGGCAGCGCTCAACATGTTCCGCGCCTGGTATGTGCCGTTCTATGGCTATGGCGTGATCCACGGCGATCCCCATCTGGGCAACTACACGGTGAACGCGGACGCCACGATCAACTTGTATGATTTCGGCTGCATCCGGGTGTTCCCGCCGACCTTCGTGCGCGGGGTGATCGAGCTCTATCACGCGCTGCGCGAGGGGGACCGTGACCGCGCCGTGCATGCCTATGAAAGCTGGGGGTTCGAGAATATTTCCAACGAACTCCTCGACACGCTCAACATCTGGGCCGGGTTCCTCTACCGGCCATTGATGGAAGACAAGGTGCAGCGCATCCAGGAATCGGAATCCGGTCTCTACGGCGCCAACATCGCCCACGAGGTGCAGGAGAAATTGCGCGCGCTGGGCGGGGTGACGCCGCCGCGCGAGTTCGTGCTGATGGACCGCGCCGCCGTTGGTTTGGGATCTGTATTTTTACGCCTGCGGGCCGAACTGAATTGGCACCGGGTGTTCCACGAGTTGATCGATGCGTTCGACATCGACGGCCTCGCCGCGCGGCAGGCGGAGATGCTGGCGGCACACGATCTCGATGTGCCGGTCAGCGGCTGAAGCGGCTGACGCGCCAGATGCCGTTGTCTGTAAGCGATTGCGCTCGATCAATTTGCGCACGTGGACATCGGCCTAGCATGCCACCCTCATTAAACAGGGGGTGGGCTATGCCGCTCGATGCCATCCAACATTTTCTGGTTCACACCGATGACGTGGAAGTGCTGGCAGACTGGTTCGAACAGAATCTGGGCCTGACACGCGGTGACACGCCGGATTTTAAAGTGCCGGTCGTCTGGCTTTTCATCGGTGATCACGATGTGATTCACATCGCCGAGTTTCCCGATGCGGGAAAAGAAAAGCGTTTTCAGGAGAAATATCTCGGTGGCCGCAAGACCGATGTGACCCATGGCTCGGGCGTGATCGATCATGTCGCGTTTCGCTGTACGGGTCTGGCCGGAATGATCGCGCGCCTTGATGGAGAGCACGCCAGCTACCTGAAGCGCCAGGCCAATGTGGGTGATCTGTTCCAGCTGTTCATCGATGCACCCAACGGGTTGCGGATCGAACTCAATTTCTCGTCGGCCGAAGCCGAGGCGTCCGGGATCGAGCCGGACATGACGGCGGCGGAGGCGGTGGCCGTCGGCTAGCGCCAGCCTCACGCCCCCGCGCCCGACGCCGCCTCACGACCCCGCGCCGGACGGCGCTTCACGACCCCGCGCCGGACGGCGCTTCACGACAATGTTGCTTGTTCGTGGCCCGGGCGATGGTGTCTTACAGATGGGACCATCTGGAGGTTCACCATGCTTGATCGACGCGCATTCATCGCCGCCGCCGCCGGACTGCCGGCCGCGATGCTGGCCGGGGCGCCGGCGCAGGCCGCCACGCTCGACGACACCCTGAAATCCAATCTGAAGGGGCTGCAGGTCATGCGCGGCCCGGTCACCGACGCCAGCTTCGACGGGCGTCCGGTCCTGGTCACCTTCTGGGCGAGCTGGTGCCCGCCGTGTCGCGCGGAGATGGGCGAACTCGCCAGCTACATTTCCGACAACGGCAACAAGGTCGCCATGATCGCGGTGAACTGGATGGAGAATTTCGCCGGGCCGGTCAGCCAGTCGCGTCTGCGCCGCTTCGTCGACGTCATCCATCCGGACATTTCGGTGGTCGTCGGCAATCGCGCGGTGAGCGAGGCGCTCGGCGGCATCTTCGCGGTGCCCGCCGTGGTCGTGTTTGACGGTCAGGGCCGCGAGGCGTTCAAGCTGGGTGGCGGCCGCGGCGAGATCGGCCGCTTCTTCATCACCAAGCGGCGTTTGACCGGAATCGTGAACGGGCTTTCATAAGGCGGACTTGTCTGCCGTTTTCGATTGACGCTGGCCGCCCGCCGCGCGACCGTTCCGCAGCTATCGACGTAGTTACCAACGGGGAGGGCCGGGATATGTCTACGAAACTCAAGGAAAAGACGGCAGAGATCGCCGCCGAACGGGGTATCGCCACCCACACCGTGGTGATGGAAGACGACAGCATGATCGTCACCCACTGGGTCTTCAAGCCGGGCGAGCAGACCGGCTGGCATCTGCACGACAGGGACTACATGCCGATCCAGCTCTCGACGGGCCGGCTGTTGTTCGAGTTTCCCGACGGGACCTCGCGCGAGGTCGACTATGTGCCGAACACATCGTCCCATGTGGCGGCGCCGGTGGAGCACAACGCGATCAACATCGGCGACGTCGATATCGTCGCGCTGGAAATCGAATTCAAGAAATAGCGTGTTTCGGCGCTAAGCGGGGTGGCGGTCAGTCGACGGCCTCTGGATCCGGCATCCCGACGGTCTCGCGGGTGACGGTCAGCGCGCCGTTCAACGTGCGGTCGACCGTGTCGGAGATATACGCCGCCAGGTCGGACTCGACCGGTGACCGGTAGATGAACTTGCGCACGAAGTAATAAAAGATGGCGGCGTGGATGTTCCAGGCGGCCTCGATCTCCAGGTCGGAAATCGGCACCTCGTCGGGGTCCGGTGCGCCTGCCGCGGCGCGGATTTCGGTGCAGACCGGGATCAGCAGGCGGTGTTCGAGCAGCTCGATATAGCGCCGGTTGATGTCCTCGCCCGCGAGGCCGGCAAACATATAGATGCGAATCCAGTCATAGGTCAGCGCCTCGCTGGCATAGGCGTCGTAGAAGCCGATCAGCCGCTCGCGCAGGGGGATCGTGCGATCCACGACCTGCCGTTCCCATGCGACTTTCCAACGGCCGATGAAGACTTCGTCATAGACCCGCTCGATCAAATCCTGCTTGGTCGGGAAATACCGGTAGAGCAGGGGCTGGGTGATGCCGAGCCGCTGGGCGAGCTCGCGGGTCTGGCCCGCGAATCCAACGTCTGCGAAGAACTGGATGGCGCCGTCGACAATCAGCTGCTCGCGCTCCGCCGGGGCGAACCGCTGGCGCTTCGGACTGTCTTCCGTCTTCGTCTTCGGCAGGAGGGCCATTGCAAGTCCTTGCAATCTTTAGGCTGGGCGGTCGTTGGGTTGAGGGCCGTCCGGTCGGTGCTCAGGCGGCGTCGGGCTCGATGCCCTCGGCCTTGCCGCCGGCCTTCGACGAATAGTTGCGGTCGATGTACCCGCAGACATAGTCGTACATCGTCGTCGGTTCGTATTTCAGCGCCTCGCCGGGCTCGGCGAAGTCGGCCGGATTGGCCAGCGTGTCGGGCGCGGCGTCGAAGAAGGTGGCCATCGAGAACCGGTCTGTGTCGGGTGGCACAACCCGGTGCGGCGAGGCGATGAAGCGGCCATTCGACCAGAGATTCAGGAACTCGCCCGTGTTGATGACGAGCGCATCCTTGTTAAAGTTGGCGGGCAGCCAGTTGCCCTGGCGCGTCAGCACCTGCAGGCCCGCGACCCTGGTGAGCGGCAGGATCGTCAGGAACGAGTGATCGCTGTGGGGCGAGATGCCGAACTGGTTTTCCTCGGGCTCGATCGCCGGATAGTGGGCGTTGCGCGTCCACATGATCGGTTCCTCGAAATATTTGTCGAAGAAGTCGATCGGCTTGTCGAGGGCGAGGGCGTAGAGCGGCACGATCTTCCGGCCCAGGTCGGCGCAGGCGTACTGGTAGCGGACCATGGGCTCGCGGAAACCTTCGATGTCCGGCCATTTGTTCGGGCCGGTAAACCGGACGCCGTCGCGGACATAGGGATGATCGTCGGGGCGATCGAGGCACAGCACGAGGGTCTCGTTCAGATCCTGCTTGGTGTTCTCGTTGACCTTCGAGGTGACATAGACGGTGGATTTCGGCGCGATATATCCGACCGACGTCTCATCGAATTTATATCCCGCCTTTTCCTCTGACGTCAGTTTGAAGAAGTCCTTCAGCGCGCCATAGGCGTCGTCGATCACCTTTCGGTCGATCCCGTGATTGATGACGACGTAGAAGCCGATCGTCTCCTGGATGAAGCGGATGTTGGCGGCGAGTTCTTCGGCAGCACCAGGTTCGCCGGCCAGATATGGACCCATGTCGAGGATCGGGATTTCCTCGAACGCGTCGGCCTTGTCCACGTTGCGACGGTCGAAAATCTTCGGCGCGGTATCTGCGGTCATTTTCTGTCTCTCGGGATCTGGGGATGGTCCTTATTTATCATTTGATAAATTAAATTCCAGGGTTCGGGCAGTCAACTAATTTATCATTTGATAAATAAGAATTCCCGGATATCCGGCGCCTTTCACGGCTCGGGAGGCAAAAATGCCCCTGGCGGGCCGGTTTGCACGGGAAAATGCGGATCCATGAAACCTTCTGCCGGGTTTCGGCGTCTAACAATTGATGAGCACCGAAAGAACACTGCGTTTTCCCCACCTTTCCCGCGTCTATGACGATGTGGGGTGAGCGCATATGTGCCGCAACGACGGATCGTCAGGATTATTGGAGCCATGCACGTGTATTTTAAAAAACTAGTATTTCCGGCACTGGTCCTCCTCCTGTTTGCCGTCGCGCCCCTGGCCACGTCTGCAACGCCTGCAGCGGCGCAGGCACCGGGCGATTCCGGTGCGAAAATTCTCGAATCCCTGGGCGGGCCGGACGCGAAGTTCGAGGAAATCCTGCCCGGCGTCGCGGCGCTGAGCGATTCGGAAATACGGCAGATTCTGCTGACGGTCCTGCGCGAACGCATGGGTGTCGATGGCGCCGCCACATCGGCCGCCCAGACCGCTGCGGCTGCGTCCGCCGGCAGCCGCCTCGATGTCACCATCGCCAACGCGCAAACGCGCCTGGCCCGCCTGGTCGATACCCTGCCGCGAATCCGTGAAGTGCCGGCCCACCTGTCGCGCTGGCTGGCCGACGCCGCCGACCGGGCCACGCTGCTGCGCGTGCTCCTTCTGGTGATCGCGACCTATGCCGGCGGCTATGTGATCGAACGGTTTGTCGATGCGCGGGTGCGCCGAAAGCTGGCGCAGCCGGGTGCAGTCACTGTGCATCCGCAGATCGCCCGGTTCGACGCGCAATGCGGCCGGCTCATCTCTGACGTCACGCGCATGGCGGTGTTCGCCATGGCCGCCTTCGCGTCGGCCTTCCTGCTGTGGCAGGGGCTCGAGCCCTTCCGGTCGCTGTTCATCAGCCTGACGATCATCGTCGTCGCGGTCCGGTTCACCGACTTCATCATCCGCTTCGTGCTTTTGCCCGGCGCCTCGGGCGACCAACTGATCGCGCTCGACGCGGCCTTCGCGCCCAAGCTCATCCGCGAACTGACAATCGTCCTGTGCGCGCTCGCCGCGCTGTTCTTCGGCAACCAGATCCTCGACCTGTCCGGTTTCGCACAGCCGGTGATCGCGTCGCTCAATCTGGTCGCGGGCGGAATCGTCGTGCTGATGTTCGCGCGCATCGTGCTGGTGTCGCGCCGGCCGGTCGCGGCGGTGATTGGCGGCGGCGGCGAAGCCGGACTGACGCGCCGGGTGATCGGGAGCATCTGGCACCTGGTGGCCCTGGCCTATCTCGCCTTCGCCTATGGGGGCGCGCTGCTGGCGGCCCCTGAATCTGCGGCAGGAGGGGCGGCCTTCATGACCTCGGCGGTGCTGACGGTCGTGATTGTCCTGGCGGTGCCGTTCTTCGACGCGTTTTTCGGCGCGATGGTCGAGGCATGGAAATTCACCGGGAGCGACATCGACCCCGATGGTCCGGGCCCGCGCCGGTCACTCCTCGATGTCGTACATCGCATCATGCGCGTGGCGGTGGTGATCGGCGCGGTCGCGCTGGTCGCGAAGGTCTGGAACATCGACCTGCTGGCCAGCACCGAAAACACCATCGGCGATTCCTTCGCGGCCGCGGCACTGAGTATCGGGATCACCGTGCTCCTGGCCTACACTCTTTGGCTGATCGTCGAGGTGACCCTTGGCCGGTATGACGTTGACGATACTGCCGATGCGCATGTCGATGCCGGCGGCGAAGGCGGCGGTGCCGGCGCGTCCCGCGTCGAGACGGTCATGCCGCTCATACGGCGGTTCTTCCAGGTCACGATTGTCGTTATCAGTGCGATGATCATCCTGTCGTCGCTGGGCATGAACATCGGGCCGCTGATCGCCGGGGCCGGGGTCGTCGGCCTGGCCATCGGCTTCGGCGCCCAGACCCTCGTTACCGATGTGATCTCCGGGCTCTTCTATTTGCTGGATGATGCCTTCCGGACGGGCGAGTACGTCGATATCGGCGACGTGAAGGGCCGGGTGGAGAAAATGAATGTCCGTTCGCTGGTGCTGCGCCATCATCGCGGCGCGTTGAACACGGTGCCCTATAGCGAAATCAAACATTTGAAAAACTACAGCCGCGACTGGGTGATCATGAAGCTGATGTTCCGGGTCACCTATGACACCGACGTCAATCAGGTGAAGAAGATCTTCAAGAAGATCGGCCAGGATCTGCTCGAGGATCCGGTCCTGGGCGAGGGCTTCATCGAGCCGTTCAAATCCCAGGGCGTCCTGTCGATGGAAGATTCGGCGATGATCGTGCGCGGCAAATTCATGACCAAGCCGGGTGAGCAGTTCATGATCCGAAAGGAAATCTACAACCGGGTGCAGAAGGCGTTCGACGAGGCCGGCATCAAGTTTGCCCATCGCCGGGTGTTGGTGGATATGGCCGAGACCGAAAGCGAAGAGGACCGCGCGGATACCGCCAGCGCCGTCGGTGCGGCGGCCGCCACTGCGACAGCGGCGTCCGACTAGGGTGTCCAACCGGGGTGGCGGATCTGCTATTCCGCCGGGCGGCCCCGCCAGCCAACCCAGGCGGCGACCATGGCCAGGGACTGGGTGCCGAAGATCACCCAGGCCAGCGGCAGATGGGTGGTGCTCGACAACGCCCCGACCAGCAATGTGGCCATCGCCGCGGTCCCGTATTGCACCAACCCGTTGATCGAGGCCGCCGTGCCCGCATAGTCGGGCCGGACGCTGACCGCCGCGGCCATGACACTGGGGAAGGCAATGGCCAGGCCGATGCCGAACAGGGACATGGGCGCGATCGCGGCCAGCGGCGTCAACACGCCGGCCAACGGCAATGCCAGGTACAGCGCCGCACCGAGCAACCCGATAAACGTGCCGAGGACGATCATCCGGTTCACGCCGAGTTTCCCGGTGAGCCAGATGGCGCTGGCGTAGCCGAAGAAGGCACCGAGGGTGCCGGTGAGCATGAGATATCCGAACCGGTCAGGGGCGACGCCGTAATTGTCGATCAGGACGACCGGGACGCCGGCGAACCAGGCGAACATGCCGCTGGCGATGAAGCCGATGTTGAGGCTGTAGGCGATAAAGGTGCGCTCGCCGATCAGCACCCGGTAACCGCTCGCGAGGGCGCGGATATTGGCGAGCAGGTCGGCACCCTGAACGACGTTGGTTTCGGCCATCCACAACGCGCAATAGATAAACAGGGCCGCGCCCATGAGGGCCAGGAAAATGAACGACGCCTGCCAGCCGAACTGGGTGTGCAGGTAGCCGCCGATGGCCGGCGCGGTGGCGGGCGCGAAGACCATGACCGTCGAGATGATCGCCAGCGCGCGGGCGGATTGCTTGCGGTCATACAGGTCGCGAACGATCGAGCGGACCATCACCATCGACCCCGCCGCCCCGATACCCTGCGCGATGCGCGCGAAGATCAGCATCATCATCGAAGTCGAGCTGGCGCAGGCGAGGCTGGCGACCGTATAGATGGCGAGGCCCCAGAGCAGGGTCGGGCGGCGGCCGAAGCGGTCGGATACACCGCCGTAGAAGAGTTGCGCGATCGCGTAGGGGATCAGGAACGCGATCAGCGAGCCCTGGACCGTGGTCGAGGGGACATCGAAGACCCGGCCGATGTCGGGGATCGAGGGCAGGAACAGATTGTAGGCGATGGCGCTACTGGAAATCAGGACCGTCAGCAGCGGGATCGTTGGCGATTTACGAAGAATGGCGCGCTACCCGGTGGGATTTGACCGGAGCCTGGACCGGCGTTCGGTATCGAATGCCGGAAGTGTATCACGGGTCATCCGTTGGCTTGATCTCGTGGTCAGCGCACCAGCATATCGGCGGCAGACAGATGCTCGACCTCTTCGTCGGATCCGGCAAATGTGCGGGTCACCTTGTTGGAGCCGTAGATCCAGAGGATCACCATCGGCTCGTCGCCGATGTTTCGGAAACAATGTTCGACCCCGGCGGTCACATAGGTCGTGTCGTAAGCCTTGAGTTCGGTCGTCTCGCCGTCGATCTCGACCTCGGCGCGGCCCGACAGGAGCGTGACCTGCTCGTCGCAATTATGTTTGTGCAGGGGTGCGGCCTGGCCCACGGGGAAGGAACTGATGCCGGTGGTAAAGGCCGCGTCCGGACGTACCGTCGGAATGACCAGGGGCGTGCTGGCGACGCCGCCGCCCCGTTCGAGTGTTCGGGTCTCGTCAAATTTCAGGATGACGTTTCTGGTGTCGGTCTCAGACATGGGTGCCCCGCGTTGGTCGGCCGATGACCGGCAGTTCTGACTAGCAGGCACAGAGTGCGATGAACAGAGGTTCGCGGTTGTACGGCGTCAAGCCGGTTCGTCCGGCTTTGACTCCAGTTCGGCGATCGTTTCGCGCATTTTTTCCAGCTCGAGCGTGAGCCCGTGGACACCCTGGGCGACCACCGACAGCTGGTTGTCGACGTTGGCGACGTCGATCAGGTGGAGGGTGAGCCTGTCGGCGAGCTCGCGTAGCTGTCGTAAGTAGAACGCCATCGCGACGAGCGAGAACGTTACGACAATCGCGCACAGGAACAGAATGATCGGCACGAACTGCTGGCTCAGTGACGTTTCAAGCATGCTTGATTTCCAACGTGCGCGGCCTGGGCTGGCTACGCCGCCATCTCATCCGTGGCGAAATAGTTGAGCTCGACCGTGATTCCGTTCGGGTCTTCGATGAAGAGCTGGAACAGGTCGAGGTCGGGCACCTTTCGTTCGCGATAGCGAACACCGCCGGCCTCAAGCCGCGCCATCAGCATCGCGGGGTCTTTCGCCCGGAACGCCACATGGTCGAACGCGCCCGATCCGCCCGAGCCGTCGAGCTTTGCGGCATCAATGTCGCCGCCGAGATATTCGATCAGACCAGAGGGATCGTCCGGGTCCACGCCGACCAGATGTACGACCGGCTTGCCGTCGACATAGAGCCAGTTACCTGGAAAGTCGAAATCGGGCCGGTCGCCATCAATCATGCCGAGAAGGTCGACATAGAAATCCCGGGTTTCGGCCAGTTTGACGGTCCTGATCGAACAATGATCCAGCGTGCTGAGGGACATCTTCCTTGCTCCATGGCTTTTGGTCTGCCGTTGCGGGATGGAGTTTAGGCGTGCAGCGGCGACGGCGAATTGATCCAGGTCAGACGCGCATCACGGCCGATAGCGTAATCGGATGGACCAAGTGGACGCGCCCGGATGGTGTACGCGCCACGCAGACCGGCACGAGGAGTGTGTGAGCCCATGGACCCCGATATCAAGAAGACCGCCCTGCGCATGATCCCCTACGGGATTTACGTGGCGACCGCCAAAAATGCGGCCGGCGAGATTGCGGCCGCGACCGTGAACTGGGTGACCCAGACATCGTTCGATCCGCCTTTGGTGGTGGTTGCGGTGAAGGCCGATTCCGGTGCGTTGACCCTGATTGACGAAACGCGCCACTTCGCCCTGAATTTCCTGGGGAAGGGCCAGCAGGGAGTTGCATTCGCGTTCTTCAAACCGGCGGCCGCCGACGACGGAACGATCAATGGCGAGGCCTATCATGATGGCATGACGGGTGCCCCCGTTCTCGACGGCGCTCCGGCCAACGTTGAGTGCAAGGTGGTGGACGTCGTCGCCCATGGCGACCATCACCTGGTGGTTGGTGAGGTGGTCAACGCACAGGTGCAGGTGCCAATCGAGGGCCGTCCGGACGAGGCCGGCCTGCACATGAACGAACTGGGCGACAACGTCTTTTACGGCGGCTGATACCTCGCGTTATCTTTGGTTGCACCTGTGTTCCAAAATGATACAGGGATCGCATCCGGATGCCGCTTGCCCTGCGTGCTGCAGCGCGGCATATTCCCCCCGCGCTGGATAGTGCACGGGCGGGTGTTGACCGACCCCTGCCTGAATTGGTTCGAACTGAGGTTCTTCTCATCATGAAGATCGCGATTGCAAAGGAACGCCGCCCGCACGAACGTCGCGTGGCCGCCACCCCGGATACGATCAAACGCTACCTGCAATGGGGCTTCGACGTGAGCGTCGAAACCGGCGCCGGCGAAGCAGCATCGATTACCGACGCCGCCTACACGGAGGCCGGTGCGACTGTCGCGTCCACCCGGGCCGAAGCGCTGGCGGGTGCAGACATCGTGCTCAAGGTACAGCGCCCGCGAACCCAGGCGGATGGCGGTGAGGATGGCCTCGCCGATATCCCGGACGGGGCGATGCTCATCGCGTTGCACAACCCCTATGGCGACCCGATCGGCGTCGAGGAATACGCGAAACACAACATCGTGGCGTTCGCCATGGAAATGGTGCCGCGCATCAGCCGGGCCCAGTCGATGGACGTGCTGAGCTCCCAGTCGAACCTCTCGGGCTACAAGGCCGTGATCGACGGCGCGGCGAATTATGGCCGCGGCATGCCGATGCTGATGACGGCCGCCGGCCGGATCAACCCGGCCAAGGTGTTCGTGATGGGCGCCGGCGTGGCCGGGCTTCAGGCCATCGCCACCGCGCGCCGGATGGGCGCGATCGTGTCGGCCACCGACGTGCGCATGGCCGCCAAGGAAGAAGTGGGGAGCCTCGGGGCTTCCTTCGTCATGGTCGAACCTGATGAGGGCGACACCGGGCAGACTGCGGGCGGTTACGCCAAGGAAATGTCCGACGATTACAAGCGCCGCCAGGCCGAGCTGATTGCCGACCACATCAAGGATCAGGACATCGTCATCACGACGGCGCTGATCCCGGGGCGTGCCGCACCGGTTCTCGTCAATGACGACATGGTCGCGTCGATGAAGCCGGGTTCGGTGATCGTCGACATCGCGGCAGAGCAGGGTGGCAACTGCACCCAGACCAAGCCGGGCGAGAAGCATGTCACGGACAATGGCGTGATCATCCTCGCCGAGCTCAATCTGCCGTCGCAACTCGCCGCAGACACCTCGGCGCTCTATGCGCGCAATCTGCTGAACTTCGTCGAGTTGCTGGTCGACAAGGACGAAAAGAAAATCACCGTCGACTGGGAAGATGAAATTATCGTCGGCACCTGCCTGACGCGCGACGGCAAGATCGTGCATCCGGCATTGCTGCCGAAAGATGAGACGCCGCCCGCCGCCGAAGAGACTGACGACGCCGCG
>JABIVD010000029.1 GCA_018667335.1 Rhodospirillaceae bacterium | reverse complement strand
GGTGGCCCGGACACTGGCAGACCTTGATACCGCTAATTCGGGCGCAGAATCGGCAGCAATTGCTAGGCACTACATTGCGGAAGCCCTTAGCTACCGCAGGGTAGTGCCTTCGAGGTAGTGCTTATTGTTGGTTTCATGAGCGGATCCAAATCAAGGCAAGAATAGGCCGCTCGGAGTTGCAAGAAGACAGCTCTGAAAATGACATTTTGACCAACCGAAATTCGAAGATACTTATCCATCCGCATTCGGCGCCTCCGACCGCACGGAATTCCCGCCGTCTAAAGAGCCTCCAGGGTCATAAACAGCACGCACTACCTTCCCACAACCCCTATCCACCAAGGGGTAGTGCTGCCTTGGTAGTACAAAGTACGACTTTACTTGAGAGGCTTGTGAAACAACTTCGGATGGCTTCCGCCGCACGATTGTATGCAGGCCCGCCCAGCAATGCGCCGGCAACGCGATAGATGCTAGATCGCCGTCCCCACGAGGCTACCGATCGCGGCCGTGAGGGCCATCGCGAACGCACCCCACAGGGTCACGCGCGCCGTCGCGCGCGCGACGGGGGCACCGCCGACCTTGGAGGAAATCGCCCCCAGCAACGCCAGGCTCGCCAGCGAGGCGATGGACACCACCGGTATGGCCTGACTCACAGACACCAATGCCACGGCAATCAACGGCAAACCGGCGCCGATGGAGAACGTCGCAGCCGAGGTCACGGCAGCCTGCAGGGGGCGTGCCGCACCGGTGTCATGCATTCCCAGTTCGTCACGGGCATGGGCGCCTAGCGCGTCATGGGCCGTCAGCTGGGTCGCGACCTCCATCGCCAACGCCGGCTCGAGACCGCGGCCCTCATAGACTTCGGCCAGTTCCGCCAGTTCTTCGTCCGGCGACGCCTCCAGCGCCAGGCGTTCGGTCTCGAGATCCGCGCGCTCCGTGTCGGATTGGGAGCTGACCGAAACATATTCGCCGGCCGCCATCGCCGTCGCGCCGGCCACCAACCCGGCAATACCGGCAATCAGAATGGTCTCCCGGTCCGCGGCGGCGGCCGCGACACCGACGATCAGGCTCGCCGTCGAGACGATGCCGTCATTCGCGCCCAGAACGGCGGCCCGTAGCCAGCCAATCCGATGGACGTAATGATGTTCTGTGTCATCACCATGATGGCTCATCACAAACTGATCCCTGTTGCTCCGGTGCCGACCCTGCCGGCGGCACGTTCTCGTTCTAGTCATAAACCGACGCGTTGTTTACGGTAACCCTTCGGCCTCTGCCTTTGTACGGAGACATCATGTCCGCTTTGACCAACCATCACGGTTCGCAGGAAGCGTTGATCGACGGGTTCAGCCTTTATGCGCCGCCGCCGGCGTTCTACGAGAGCCCCTATCCCTATTACAAGGCGCTGCGCGAACTCGACCCGGTGCACGAGAACCCCGACGGTTCCTTCTACCTGACGCGCTACGAAGACGTGCGCCGCGTCTACCGGACCAAGGGCATGACGTCCGACAAGACCGAGATGTTCACGAAGAAATACGGGCCGGGCCCGCTTCTGGAACAGCACACCACGTCAATGCTGTTCAGCGACCCGCCCTACCACACCCGCATTCGCAACCTCCTGCGCCACGCGTTCACGCCCCGCGCCCTGCAGCAGCTCGAATTCCGGGTGGTCGAGCTCGTCGACAGCCTGATCGAACGCTGCCGCGCCGACGGCGGGATGGACCTCGTCCTGGATTTCGCGTTCCCGCTGCCGGTGGAGGTGATCTGCTCCATGCTCGGCATCGACGGGAGCGAACGCGAGAGGCTGCAGGAATGGTCACGGGAAATCCTGACCCCCCTGGAGCCGACGGCAACGCCGGACATGATCGCGGCCGGCAACCGCGCGGTCAGCGAGTTCACGGCCTTCCTGCGCGACCTTCTCGCAGAGAAGCGGCGGAACATGTCGCGCGGCGTACGCGTCGGAGACATCCTGGAGGATCTGATCGAATCCCAGGAGTCCGAGGACGATCCGCTGACCGAGGACGAGCTCGTCCAGAACTGCATCCTGCTGCTCAACGGCGGCCACGAGACGACGACGAACCTCGTGGGCAACGGAATGAAGGCAATGTTCGACAATCCCGATCAGCTGCAGAAACTGCGCGACGACCCGTCACTGATCGCGGGCGCGATCGAGGAAATGCTGCGCTTCGACAGCCCGCTGCAGATCGGCAACCGCGGCATCGCCGAACCGTTCGAGGTCGGCGGCATCACGCTCGCGCCCGGCACCCAGCTGCTCACGAGCATCGGCGGCGCCAATCGCGACCCGGACGCCTTCGACAATCCGGATGGTTTTGACATCACGCGCACGCCCAACAAGCATCTGGCGTTTGCCGCCGGCATCCACGCCTGCATTGGCGCGCCGCTCGCGCGCATGGAGGGCACGATCGCCATCGGCAAGCTGGTCGCCGCGTTCCCGAACCTGCAACGCACCGGCCCCATCAGCCGCGGCGGCCGGGCCCGGTTTCGTGGCCTGACCAGCATGCCCGTATCGATCTAGGCCGGTCACCCGGCGAGACGGTCCGGCAGGGGAATAGGCAGATGCGGGAGGTCCAGATAGAATCATCCCCCTGAGTTTTGCAGACACAAGGCACAGACGAGGCGGAAAAACCCATGACCACCCTGCCAGTCCTGGACATCGGCCCCTATCTCGCCGGCGAGGGAGGCGCGCGCGCGCGCCTGGCCGACGAATTGCGCGACGCGTGCGAGAACACCGGCTTCTACTTCATGATCAACCACGGCATCCCGCAGGAGCTCATCGACCTGGCGTTCAACGAAGCGGGCCGGTTTCATGCGCTGCCCCTCGAAACGAAGCAGCGCCTGAAGCAGAGCCAACACTATGTCGGCTATGTTGGCCACGGCGGCACGCGGGTCGCGGTCGACGATGAGGCGGAGCGGGGCGAGGAATTCGCGAACCGCAAGAACAGACCCGACCTGCACGCCGCCTATCACATCAATAGCGATTTCCCGGCCAACCACGCCCGGTGCACGGCGGGCGAACGCTTCTACATCCCCCAGCCCTGGCCGGACGAAGACGACCTGCCGGGTTTCCGGGAGAACATCCAGACCTACTACGCCGCCGTGTACGGCCTGGGCCGCAAGTTGCTGCCGGTCTATGCAACCGCGCTCGGGGTCCCGACGGATTATTTCGACCCGCATTTCGAGGATGCGCTGGCCTGGCTGCGAATGATCCACTATCCGAGGGTCGAGCACCGCGTCGAGAACCAACTCGGGGTCGGCGCGCACACCGATGCGGGCTTCCTGACCTTCCTGCCGCAGACCGAGGTGGCGGGACTGGAGGTGCAGCTCCCGAGCGGCGAATGGATCACCGCGCCGAAGGTGCCCGGTTCCTATGTGATCAATGCGGGACAGATGCTTCGGCGCTGGAGCAACGACCGGTGGCTAGCGAGCCCGCACCGGGTGATTTCGCCGGACGGCGACCGGGATCGATACTCGATCCCGCTGTTCTTCAACCCCGGCGCGCAGGCGACTATCACCTGCATCCCGGGCGCCGACGGGGAAGCGATCACCCACGAACCGATCAGCTACAACAACTTCCTCGACTGGTATCTCGCCAACGCTTACAAGGCGGCCGCCAATTCACGGGTCGATGCGGCCTAGGGCCGGGTCGCCGGGTACATTATTTCGAAAGGACACTTGAACATGTCGGACATCTACATCGTCGGCGTCGGTATGACGCCGTTCGGCCGGTTTCTCGATCGCCCCATCAAGGAGATGACCCGCGCGGTCGTTACCGACGCGCTGGCAGATGCCGGCGCGCAGGTTGCCGACATCGAGGCGGCCTGGTTCTCCAACGCCGCCCAGGCCATCCTCGAAGGGCAGGGCTCGATCCCCGGCGAGATCGCGCTGCGCAACATGGGCATCCAGGAAATCCCGGTCACAAATGTGGAGAATGCCTGCGCCAGCGCGTCGACCGCGCTCGACATGGCCGCCACCTGGCTGGAGGCCGGGCGCGGCGGGGTCGCGATTGCCGTGGGTGCCGAAAAGATGTTCCACGAGGACCGGGCGAAGATGTTCTCCGTGTTCGACGGCGGCTGGGATGTCCACGACGTGGCGGCCGCGACCGACCGGCTGCTGGCAATGGGGCAGGGGGTCGCCGACCCGGATGGAGAAGAAGACACCGGCCAGCGCAGCGTCTTCATGGATGTCTATGCCGCCCTCGCCAAGTTCCATATGAAATCCTTCGGCACCACCCAGGCGCAGCTCGCCGCCGTGGCCGCCAAGAACCACGCCCATTCCGCCCACAACCCGCTGTCTCAGTACCGCGAGGCGATGACCGTCGACGAGGTGATGGCCGCCCGCAAGGTCAGCTGGCCACTCACCCTGCCAATGTGCTCGCCCATCTCCGACGGCGCGGCGGCGGCTATTCTGTGCCGAGAAGAGGAACTCGACCGCTTCGACCGGTCCCGCGCTGTAAAAATCCATGCGACCGCCCTGCGGACCGGCTCCGACCGCGACCCCCAGGAATTCGACCGGCACATCACCCACCTCGCAGCCCGCGATGCCTATGCGCGCGCCGGCCTGGGCCCGGAAGACATGCATGTCGCCGAAGTTCATGACGCGACCGCGTTCGCGGAGATCCAGCAGGTCGAGAATCTCGGCTTCTGTGACTTCGGGGAGGGGGGCGCACTCACCGAGAGCGGCGCCACCAGCATCGGCGGCCGGATACCGGTCAATCTCTCAGGCGGGCTCGAATCCAAGGGCCACCCGGTGGGCGCCACCGGCCTCGCACAGGTGTTCGAACTGACAACCCAGCTGCGCGGCGAGGCGGGCGCACGGCAGGTTGCGAACGCGAAGTTCGCAATCGCGGAAAACGGTGGCGGGTTCCACGGCATCGAAGAGGCCGTCGCCTGCGTCACCATCCTCGGCCGGACCTAGCCCCGAAGCGTTAGAATACTGCCCATATATTGCGCAACATAAGCTGCAGCAGATAAGAATGCTGCGTTGCACAATATGTGTTGTAGGCCTCTGTTTTTCCTGATACTTACTCCATTGTGCGCTGCAATAATATAAGCATCAGGTGCACGGGGGCGACGCCGTTCTCAAACCCGATGACGGAGTCAGCTATGACCACGGAAAACAATAAAAACACCGACCTTGCCAATGTTTGGGATACGTCGGCCGACCTCACGCCCGAAATGATCAACGATATCTGCCGCGACGCCGAACAGTTGCGCGCCGAGGCGACACATAAGGGTATTGTGGCGGCTTGCCGCGCCCTGCGCCGCGCGATTGCGGCGATCGGCCATGTCGTGTTCACGAGTGAAGCCCGCCGCCACGCCTAGGCCGGACCACTGAAAGTCGATGCGGAGCCGGTCATAGGCCGGCTCCGCACCAATTTCCCCCGAATGACCCCGCAATTGCCCTGGCCCACCGTCGCCAGCGCGGGCGCATCATCTGTCTTGCCTTTTGTGCGCTGCACAATTAGCGTTCTGGCCGAAACAGCGCCAGCACACGGGTGAACCCGGGAAAACCCGGGCCTTGCTGGGCCAAGCTGGGAACAAACCCGGGCGAATATCCGGGCAGAATCCTGTCGGGGGACAGTCACGATGAGCACATCATCACAGGACGGGGCGCCAGCCCGGCGCATTGGTGTTCCGGAAATTCGCGCCCGCAAGGGCGGCGAGCCGATCGTCAGCCTGACGGCCTATACCGCGCCCATGGCGGAAGCGCTCGACCCGCATGTCGATTTCCTGCTGGTCGGCGATTCCCTCGGCATGGTGCTGTACGGCTTCGAGTCCACGCTCCCGGTGACCCTGGACATGATGATCGCCCATGGTGCCGCCGTGGTGCGGGGCAGCAAACGCGCCTGCATCGTGGTCGACATGCCGTTCGCGACCTATGAGGCGTCACCGGCCGCCGCGTTCGAGGCCGCGTCGCGGGTCATGACCGAGACCGGCTGCGCGGCCGTCAAGCTCGAAGGCGGGGTCGCCATGGCCGAGACCATCGCGTTTCTCGTCGCCCGGGGCATCCCGGTGCTGGCCCATATCGGGCTGACCCCGCAATCGTCGAATACATTCGGCGGCTTCCGCGTGCAGGGGCGCGACGAGGCCCGCGCCCAACAGATCCGCGACGACGCTGTGGCCGTCGCCGCGGCGGGTGCTTTCGGCGTGGTGATCGAGGGCGTGCCCGAGACACTCGGACGCGACATCACCGCCAGCATCGACATCCCGACCATCGGGATCGGCGCGTCACCGGCGTGTGACGGTCAGATCCTGGTGACCGAGGACATGGTCGGACTGTTCGGCGCCTACACACCGAAATTCGTCAAACGCTACGCAGAACTGAACCCCCAGATCGAGGCGGCCGCCGTGGCCTACGCCGGCGACGTCCGCGCCCGCACGTTCCCGGGGTCCGAACATTGTTTCGGCGACGCGAAGCCATCGGGCGACTGAGGGGCACGACGCATGTCTGACCCCACCGCGCCGAACCTCGTCATCGTCCGGTCCGTCCGCGAGCTGCGCGAAGCCGTCGCGGGCTGGCGGCGCGTCGGCGAGACCGTAGGGCTGGTGCCCACGATGGGCGCCCTGCACACGGCCCACATGGCGTTGGTCGATGAGGCCCGCAAACACGCCGACCGGGTGGTGGCGACCATCTTCGTCAACCCGACCCAGTTCGGCCCCGACGAAGATTTCTCGAGCTACCCGCGGCGCGAGGCGCGCGACATCGAGACCCTGCGCACCCACGGTGTGGACCTGTTGTTCGCGCCGGGTGTCGAGGACATGTACCCCGCCGGATTCGAAACAAACGTCAACGTGCCGGACATCAGCCAGGGGCTGTGCGGCGACCACCGGCCCGGCCACTTCGCGGGTGTCGCGACCATCGTCACGAAGCTGCTGCTGCAGGCGCTGCCCGATTGTGCGGTGTTCGGCGAAAAGGACTACCAGCAGCTCCAGGTCATCCGCAGGCTCGCGCTGGACCTCGACATCCCGGTCGCAATCATCGGCCTGCCGACCGTCCGCGAGGCCGACGGGCTCGCGGTCTCATCGCGCAACGCCAACCTGAGCCCGGCCGATCGCGCGACAGCACCCAAAATGCACGTGGCCCTCAAAGGCGTCGCGGCGCGGCTGCTGGCCGGTGAAACCGCGGCCGTTGCCTGCGCGGCGGGCCATGAGGCGCTCGCGGCGGCAGGATTCTCGCCGATCGAGTATCTGGAGGTGAGGGCGGCCGACACCCTGTTGCCGGCCAGTCAGGCGCCGGCGGGCACGCCCCTGCGCGCACTTGCCGCCGCCTGGCTGGGCGAGACCCGGCTTATCGACAATCTGCCGGTGGCGTAAGGGCCCGCGAAACTACTCGGGGTGCCTACTCGTGCGGCACGTCGCCCTGGATGACGATCCGGTGCATCAACCGGTGTTCGGTGTAGTCGAACAGCGCATAGTGCAGGGACAACCGGTTGTCCCAGACCGCGAGATCATTGGTCTGCCACTTGTGCCGGTAGTTGAACTCCGGCGTGCGCAGATAGTCGAACAGGTAGCGCAACAGAAAATCGCTCTCGCGGCGGTCCATATCCTTGATGAAGGCGGTCATGGACTCGTTGACGAACAGGCCCTTCTTGCCCGTCACCGGGTGCTTGCGCACCACCGGGTGCAACGCGGGCACATAAGCGGCGCGCTTGTCCCGCAGATAGTCGGTGCCCTTCTCGGCGTCATACATCTCCGGGCGGACAAACTCGCTATAGGGCTGGTAGGAGTCGTGATAGGCCCAGAGCCCGTCGACATGGGCCCGCATGCGGTCTGACAGCGCCTCATAGGCCGCCACCATGTTCACCCACACTGTATCGCCGCCCTGGGGCGGGATGTCCTTGGCGTAGAGCACCGTGCCCATGGTCGGCCGTTCGGTGCCGACGAAATCCGTGTGCCACAGGTCGCGGGTCACATGAGGCGGGTTGTCGGCGTCATATTCCAGGATGTCGATTTCCGGGTTTTCCTTGCTCTTCTCGAACCCGGAAACGGAAGAAGGCTGCGGCTCCCCGAAGCGGCGCGCGAACGCGACCTGCTGTTCGGGCGTGATGTCCTGATCACGAAACACGATCACGGTGCGGTCGAGCAGCGCCTCGTGGATCTCGTCGAACTGCCGGTTTGTCAGATTCTGGGAAAGATCGATTCCCTCGATGACCCCGCCGCAGGCCGGCGACATCTCGTGCAGATCAAAGCTCTCATAGGTCATTGCGTCTCTCCGTTTTCCTTGCGCTCATTTTCCACAGCCCGCGCGATCAGAGCAAGGGTCGGCTCACGCCCCGGACGGTTTGAGCATCGGGCCCAACGCCCTGCCGCCGAAGATGTGGACATGGAAGTGGGGCACTTCCTGGCCAGAATCCGTGCCGTGGTTTGCGAGGATGCGATAGCCGGGGTCGGCCAGGCCGAGTTCGCGCGCGACCTGGCCGACCGCGCGCATGAACCCGACGATCTCGGCGTCGGACGCGTTGGCCGTGAAATCCTCGTTCGACACATACGCACCCTTGGGAATCACCAGCACATGGGTCGGGGCCTGGGGGTTGATGTCGTGGAAGGCCAGCGCGTGGGCGTCTTCGAAAACCTTGTTACACGGAATCTCGCCACGCAGAATCTTCGCGAAGATGTTCTCGCGGTCATAGGTCATGTCGTAGGTCATATCGGAGTCGCCTCAACCCTTCCGGTTGGCTTTCTCGTCGAGCCCGGACATCCCCTGGCGTTCGGCCAGCTTTGCCCAGACATCGGCCGGCCGCACGCCCGCATCGGCCCACAGCACGCACAAATGATAGATCAGGTCGGCGCTCTCGGCCGCCAGCGCGTCGGGGCCCTCGCTGAGGGCCGCGACGATGGACTCGACGGCCTCCTCGCCGACCTTCTCGGCAATCTTGCCGGTGCCCCGCGCCAGAAGCTGCGCGGTATAGGACGAGTCCGGATCCGCGCCGCGCCGCGATTCGATCACGGCGTAGAGCGCGTCGACGATTTCCGCATTTGGTTTGTCGGCCATCACGCGTCTTCCTTCTTGCTGTCCTCGGACGTCACCGGCCGCACCGGGACCCCCGCCGCCGCCATATGCGCCTTCGCCTCGCCCAGCGAATGCTCGCCGAAATGAAAGATCGAGGCGGCGAGCACGGCGGAAGCATGACCATCGCGTGCGCCCTCGACAAGATGGTCGAGCGTGCCGACGCCGCCCGAGGCGATGACGGGAATGGAAATCGCATCGGAAATCGCCCGGGTCAACGCCACGTCGAAGCCCGACTTGGTGCCGTCCCGGTCCATCGACGTCAGCAGGATCTCGCCCGCGCCATAGGCCTCCATCCGCTGGGCCCATTCCACCGCATCGAGCCCCGTCGCGTTGCGCCCGCCATGGGTGAAGACCTCCCATTTGCCGGCCACGCCCGCGGACTCAACCGCCTTTGCATCGATCGCCACGACGATACATTGGGTGCCGAACTTCTCGGCCGCGGCGCGCACGAAATCGGGATCGTTCACCGCCGCCGTGTTGATCGACACCTTGTCGGCGCCGGCCAGCAGAAGCCGGCGAATATCCTCGACGGTCCGAACGCCGCCACCCACGGTCAACGGCATGAAGCAGGCCTCGGCCGTCCGCGCGACCACGTCGAAGATGATGGCGCGGTCCTCGTGGCTGGCCGTGATATCGAGGAAGCACAGCTCGTCGGCCCCGGCCCGGTCGTAGATCTGCGCCTGTTCCACCGGGTCACCCGCATCGCGCAGGCCGACGAAGTTGACGCCCTTCACGACGCGCCCGTCCTTCACGTCGAGGCAGGGGATGATCCGCACTTTCAGCATCAGGCATCCCCCCGAAGGCGCGCCAGCGCCGCCGCCAGGTCGATCCGCCCGTCATAGATCGCACGACCCGAGATGACGCCCGCCACGCCGTCGGCCTCGTGGGGCAGAAACGCCTCGACGTCGGCCAGTGACGAGACCCCGCCCGAGGCGATCACGGGGATCGAGATCGCCCGCGCCAGCGCCACGGTCGCATCCACGTTCGGGCCCTGCATCGCGCCGTCGCGATCGATGTCGGTATAGATCAGCGCCGCGACCCCGGCGTCCTCGAAACGCTGCGCCAGCTCGTCCGCCGCGAGGTCCGACGTCTCGGCCCAGCCCTCGACCGCGACCCGGCCGCCGCGCGCATCGACGCCGACGGCGACACGGTCGGGATAGGCCTTGCAGGATTCGATGACCAGCGCCGGGTCCTTGACCGCCGCGGTCCCCAGGATCACCCGGTCGACCCCGTCGGCGAGCCAGCCGGCGACATGGTCGGGGGTCCGGAGGCCACCGCCGAGCTGCACCTGGACACCCGCCGCGCGGGTGACGTCGAGGATACCGCGCACGGCATCGCCATTGACCGACTGCCCGTCGAAGGCGCCGTTGAGGTCGACGATATGGAGCCAGTCTGCGCCCGCGTCCACGAAAGCCCGCGCCTGGTCAGACGGGCTGTCGTTGAACACGGTGGCCGCATCCATGTCGCCGCGCAGCAGGCGCACGCACGAACCGTCTTTCAAATCGATCGCAGGAAACAGAATCATAGCCAACCTTCTGAGAGATCCCGATCAGAGATTCTTGGTGTAAAAATAGCCTTCAACATACTCGCCCGCCACGCGCGCATATCGCGGCAGGGTCCCCCAGCGCACATAGCCGCTTTCCTCATAGATCTGGATGGCGCGCTCCTGGGTCGCGCGCACGTCGAGATTGAGGACCGTGTAGGCCTCACGCCGGGCCAACTCCTCACACGCGCCCAGCATCCCCGGAGCCAACCCGTGGCCCCGCGCCCACGGCGCCACGAAGAAGGTCGAGACGTTGACGGCGAAGGATTGGGCCTCGCTGCTGGCGCGCGGCCGGTTGAGTTGCGCCGACCCTGCGATCACGCCATCGAGCCGGCCGACGAACACCGTACGCCCCGGCACCAGCAAATTGCCCCGCCAGTAGGCCTCCATCACGTCGCGCCGCGGCGGCGTCAGCCAGCCGAACCCACCGCCGCCGACGATCGCCGCCTCCGCCGCGTCGCAAAGGTCGGCCAGGTCATTGCCCCGGTACTCCGACAGCCGCTCGATCTGCGTGTCGGTCATGGGGCCCACCCCAGGAACGCCGTGATCAGCGCCAGGCCGGTCTGCTGGCTCTTCTCGGGATGGAACTGGGTCCCGATCATGTTGTCGCGCCCGACGGCCGCAGTGATCGCGCCGCCATAGTCGGTCGTGGCGAGCACATCGCCGACATTCTCCGCGGCCAGGTGATAGCTGTGCACGAAATAGGCATGCTGGTGCTGGCCGGAGAACCCGGCGAGCAGCGGGTGATTCGATGCCGCGATCTCGAGCTCGTTCCAGCCCATATGGGGGATCTTCAGCGCCGGGTCTGCGGGCGCAATCGGCACCACGTCGCCGGGAATCCAGCCGAAGCCCGGCGTCTCGCCATGCTCGAGCCCGCGGGTCGCCATCAGCTGCATGCCGACGCAAATGCCGAGAAACGGCTGCGCGCGATCGCGCACCGCGGTGTGGAGCGCGCCGAGCATGCCGTCACGCGCCGCCAGCCCATCGCGGCAATCGCGAAACGCGCCGACCCCGGGGAGCACCACCCGGTCGGCGCCGGCCACGATGTCGGCGTCCTCGGTGACGACAATCTCACGGGCCAGGCCGGCCTCGCGGGCCGCCCGCTCGAACGCCTTGGCGGCCGAGCGCAGATTGCCCGAGCCGTAGTCGATGATGGCGACCGTTTCCATGACCCTAGACGACCCCCATGATGTAACGCCGTTCCGCGTCGCGCAGGCGTCGCGCGGAAATAGCACCACGTTCCAGCACGTCGCGGCGCGCCAGAACATACCGGCGCCAGTCATTCGCCCACAGGCCCATCGCCGCCTGCAGCCCGAGCGAAAGCACGAGCTCCGCACCGTCGGCCAGGCCCGCGACGAGGGCGGCCCCGCTGACGGCAACCGAAAGAATGAGCAGCACGATCGCCGTGCGCCACATGCCGTGCCACAACGCCCAGAGCGGCCCGAACAGGAACGCGGGAATGCTGAAGCCTTCCTTGATCAAAATCGCATCGCCATCGGGCGCTGCCGACCAGGAGTTCGTGTGCACCGTGTAGATGTTCGTGCCCATGGTCTACGTCCTCGCCGCCCGGTCTTTTTGAACCTGATCTTCACGGGCCATCCGCAGCTTCAGCTCCGTCGTCGAGAACAGGCGCAGGTCCGGCAGGAAGGACTCCTTCCGCAGGAAGCGCACGTCGTGCCGGGTCACCGGGCCGACGAACATCAGCTTGTGGCTAACGCTGTAGCGCGCGAGCGCGACGCCGAACACCTTCTGCAGGATGTAGAACGTCAGATAGTGATTGTCGACGACGGCGCGCACCGGCTGGTCGGACCGGGCGACCACATGGATCAGGTCGAGATTGAACAGCTTGTCGCCGTTGACCGGCGAGTGGCGGTCGGGGCCATCGGAGAAGACAAAGTCATACGGCCGGTCGGGCAGGGACTCGTACTGCACCCCCCGGAAGCATTTGTAGAACCCGTCCCGCTTGGGGCTGTGGATCAGGTCCACCACCTCGCGGACCTCGTCGGGCAGGCGCGTGCCCGCCACCTCGAACCAGGATTTGTCGTCCTCCATCGAGGTCACCCGGCCCGGCTGGCCGCCATGTTCACTGCCGTCTTCTCGGGCGTTTTCCATCAGCGCGTAGGCCAGCACGACGGTCGAGATGCCGGTCCCGCATTCGAGGATCTCGCGCGGCCGGAACGCCCGCACCTGTTCGTACAGGGTGAGGTAGTCCGAGAACGACGCGCCGGTCACCGCGGTCCCGGCCGCGGCCCGGGTCATCAGGTCCCACAGGGGTGCATTCGCCCGCAGCACCGCCTCGGCACGCCGCGCACGTTTCGCAACCATGCCGTCGACCATCCATTTGCGGAAGCGGACGAGCGGGCCATAGGCGGCCGCGCTCACCGCCGTCGGCAGTGCGCCGGGCGTGGATTCGGACCGCCGCGCGGTCTCTGTCCCTGTTTCATTCATCGCGTACAACTTGCCGTAGGGCTACGAGGCCAACCAGCGACCTGTTTGGTCTTGGCTTGGTCCCAGCTTAATTCCAGCTTAATCCCAAACCTAATCTATGGAACCGCCCAGAACACCCTTGGTCGACGGCACATCGTCGGCGCGACGCGGATCGATCTCCACGGCAATGCGCAAGGCGCGGGCGAGGCCCTTGTAGCAGGACTCAATCATATGATGATTGTTCTCGCCATACAGCGTCTCGACATGCAGCGTCAGCCCGGCGGACTGTGCGAATGCCCGGTACCATTCCTGGAACAGCTCGGTGTCCATATCGCCCAGTTTCGGGCGCGTGAACGGCACCTTCCACACGAGGTGGGGGCGGTTGGACGCATCCAGCGCGACCCGGGTCAGGGTCTCGTCCATCGGCACCAGCGCGTCGCCATAGCGGCGGATGCCGCGCCGGTCGCCCAGCGCCTTGCTGATCGCCTCGCCGACGGCATAGCCGCTGTCCTCGGTCGTGTGGTGGAAATCGATGTGCAGGTCACCCTTCGCGCGCACCGTCAGGTCGATCAGGCTGTGCCGCGAGAGCTGCTCGAGCATGTGGTCGAGGAAGCCGATGCCCGTTTCCACATCATAGGCACCGGTGCCGTCGAGATTTACCGCGACGGAGATGTCGGTTTCCTTCGTCGTGCGCACGACTTCGGCGGTACGTCCTTCGCCGTCCTTGCGCCCCGGAAGCTCCTGAACACTCATGGTTTTTTCTCCTGCAGGCCCGTTTTGGGCCGAATGCGGCGCCTAGATAGCAGGCGCGGCCGCCCGGCGCCATCCCGCACCACATACCAATGCGCGTAAATCGGATTGGCGGATCAGGCGAACTTCGGCATCATACGTCAATTCGTCCACTTCATTACTTGCTTGCTCATGAACACCTTACCCGGACGCACCCGCGTCTTTTCCGATCAGGATTTTCTGCTCCGCGCCGGCGAGGACCCGGACGCGGGTTTCGTGATTGTCACGGGCCGCGTCGAGCTGCGCAACGCAACCGGCACTCTGCTGGGGGACGCACGCCAGGGCGACGTGATCGGCGCAGCGAGCCTGCTGTTCGGCGGACGACAGGATCTGAGCGCCATCGCCGCCGGGCCTGTCGAGGCCGTCATGGTGGATCGGGGCACCGTCGCGGCGGAGTTGGCGCGACACCCGGACATGGTGCGAAGGGCGGCGACCCAGTTGCTCGCAGGCCTGACGCTGGTGCCAGACGCAGAATCAGGAATTGAATCAGGAATTGAATCAGGAACTGACGCAGGAATGGTGTCACGCGTAGATTCAGACACCGAATCACCCCTCGATCAGCTCCTGCGCGAAGCCGACTCCAATGTCGTCTCCATCACCGGAAAGCGCACACGCAAGGCCACACATGCCGGCGATGTCGCCGAGATGGGCAGCTGGTCCACGATCTGGCTCAAGCCGGCCAGCGACGCGACCCGCAGCGGCATGCCCCGGCGCGGCGTCAAGATCAACGAGACGCCGTTCGGCGTCGGCCGCAAGCCCAAGCGCGGTGAGCAGACCCCGCGGACCGACATCGTCCTCCAGTTTCCCGACGAACGGCCCTACAACCTCTCGCGGAACCATTTCCTGATCGAGCTCGGGCGGCCAGGCCTGATGATCCGCGACGCCGGCAGCCAGCTCGGCACCGTGGTCAACGGCGAGCGGATCGGCCTCGACGAACCGCGCAATGTGATCCCGCTTCACATTGGCGCGAACGAGATCGAGGCCGGCGGCTACAACACGCCCTTCTCCTTTCTCCTCGAAATCCACGCCTGAGCACGGACTTGGGCCGCGCGCGACGGCCCATCGCGCACCCCGGCAGGGCTTGATCCCCACGCCTGCGGCCCCACATGGAAGGGCGGCGGCCATTGCGCCTGTCGCCCGGATGCGTCAGGACTCAGGGCCACCCCGACTGACCACCCCCTGACTGATCGCGGACCGCTACCATGAACACATACCAATCCGACGACCGCATCCCGTCCTGGCACGGCACCACGATCCTGTCCGTGCGCAAGGGCAACGATGTGGTGATCGCGGGTGATGGACAGGTCACCCTGGGACAGACCGTGATCAAGGCCACCGCGCGCAAGGTCCGCCCCCTGGGCGACGGCAGCGTCATCGCCGGTTTCGCCGGTGCGACCGCCGACGCGATGACCCTGTTCGAGCGGCTCGAGACGAAACTCGAACAATATCCCGGTCAGCTCACCCGCGCCTGCGTGGAGCTCGCCAAGGACTGGCGCACCGACCGGTATCTGCGCCGCCTCGAAGCCATGATGGCGGTCGCCAGCAAGGACACCTCCCTGGTCCTGACCGGCACCGGCGACGTGCTGGAGCCCGACGACGGCATCATCGCCATCGGGTCCGGCGGCAACTATGCCCTGGCCGCGGCCCGCGCCCTGGTCGACCAGGAAGACCTCACCCCCCGCCAGGTCGCCGAGAAGGCGATGGCCATCGCCGCCGACATCTGCGTCTACACCAACACCAACGTGACGATCGAAAGCCTATGAGCAATTTTTCCCCGCGCGAGATCGTTTCCGAGCTCGACCGTTTCATCATCGGCCAGGACGACGCCAAGCGCGCCGTCGCCATCGCCTTGCGCAACCGCTGGCGCCGCCAGCAGCTGACCGGCGATATGCGTGAAGAGGTATTGCCCAAGAACATCCTGATGATCGGCCCGACCGGCGTCGGCAAGACCGAGATTTCGCGCCGCCTGGCGCGGCTCGCCAACGCGCCCTTCATCAAGATCGAGGCGACCAAATTCACCGAGGTCGGCTATGTCGGCCGCGACGTGGAATCGATCATCCGCGACCTGGTCGAACAGTCGATCCTGATGACCCGCGAGGTCCGCCGCAAGGAGGTCGTCGCCCAGGCAGAGTTCAACGCCGAGGCCCGCGTGCTGGACGCGCTGGTGGGAGAGAATTCAGGCGAATCCACCCGCGCCTCGTTCCGCGAGAAACTGCGCGCCGGGGAGCTCGACGACAAGGAGATCGAGATCCAGGTGGCCGATTCCGGCGCCGGCGGCTTGCCGACCATGGACATCCCGGGCATGCCCGGCGGCCAGATGGGCATGATCAACCTGAACGACATGCTGGGAAAGGCGCTCGGCCAACAGACCAAGCCCCGCAAGATGACCGTTTTGGAAAGCTACGAGGTGCTGATCGCCGACGAGGCCGACAAGCTGCTCGACGATGAGAAACTGGTCCGCGAGGCGCTCAAATCCGTCGAGGATGACGGCATCGTCTTCCTCGATGAGATCGACAAGATCACGGCCCGCTCAGACCGGCAGGGCGCCGACGTCAGCCGCGAGGGCGTGCAGCGCGACCTGCTGCCGCTGATCGAGGGCACGACCGTCGTCACCAAGCATGGCGCGGTGAAGACCGACCATATCCTGTTCATCGCCTCGGGCGCGTTCCACCTGGCCAAGCCCTCGGACCTGCTGCCCGAACTCCAGGGCCGGCTGCCGATCCGGGTCGAGCTGAGCGCGCTGACCGAGAGTGATTTTGGCCGCATCCTGCGCGAGCCGGAGAACAGCCTGATCCGCCAGTATGTGGCGCTGATGGGCACGGAAGGCGTCACCCTCAACTTCACCGAAGGCGCGATCGATACGCTCGCGGAGCTGTCGGCGGTGATCAATCAGTCGGTGGAGAATATCGGCGCGCGGCGCCTGCACACGGTGCTCGAACGCCTGCTCGAAGAGATCAGCTTCTCCGCGCCCGACCGGGACGGCGAGGAGATCGAGATCGACGAGGCCATGGTCCGGGATCGGCTCGAGGAGCTGACCAAGAACGCCGACCTGTCGAAGTTCATTCTGTAGGCGCTTCGCGCGGGAACTGGACAAGATACGCGGATCAAGTCCGCGTATGACGAAACGGATTAGAACCGCGCCATCAAAAACCCCGTCATGCCCGGACTTGATCCGGGCATCTCATGCACAGCTTTCCCCGCTGCGTTGCGTCGTCGTAGACTGGCGCCAACCAATCAACACGCTTCAGGGGAAGACCAAGCCATGCAGATACCCACAAAGATCATCGATCTCTCGATGGCGCTCGACAACGACACAATCGTCGATCCCGAGATCATGCGCCCGAAGATCCAGTATGTGAGCCAGGCGGAGAACGCCGAGGCGATGGCCAGCTTCTTCCCCGGCATGAATGCCGTCGACCTGCCCGATGGCGAGGGCTGGGCCTGGGAGATCGTCACCCTGACGACCCACAACGGCACCCATATCGACGCGCCGTGGCACTATCATTCCCACGACAAGGACGGGAACCCGATGCAGACCATCGACGAGCTGCCGCTCGACTGGTTCTATCGCCCGGCCGTGAAGTTCGATTTCCGCGACATGCCCGACGGCTACATCGTCCAGGTGTCCGACATCGAGGCCGAGCTCAAGCGCATCGACTATGAGCTGCAGCCGCTGGACATCGTGCTCGTGAACACCAAGGCGTCAGAGTATTACGGCACCGAGGAATATCTCTCCCGCGGCATCGGCATGGGCAAGGAGGCAACGCTCTTCATGACCCGTGACCATGGCGTGCGGGTGACGGGCATCGACGCCTGGGGCTGGGACGCACCGTTCGCGCTGCAGCAGGAAAGCTATGCCCGCGACAAAGATGCGCTGGCGGTCTGGCAGGGCCACTGGGCCGGCATCGAGCAGCCCTACTGCCACATGGAGAAGCTGCTCAACCTGGAGACGCTGCCCGACCACGGCTTCATGGTCAGCTGCATGCCGTGGAAGATCAAGGGCGCGTCAGGCGGCTGGATCCGCTGCGTCGCGATGATGTTCGACTAAACGTTCGACATTACATATCCGAAAAGTTCGTAGGGGCGGGTTTCAAACCCGCCCCTTCTGCTTTTCGGGGGCAGGAATCAACCGACCAAACACACTCCGCCACTCCCGCTCTTTTTTAGTGCGTCATACCCGGGCTCGACCCGGGTATCTCGTCTCGGTGTCGGCGAGATGCGCGGATCAAGTCCGCGCATGACGGTACTAGGGAAAACACGGCACCCAACCACCTGCGTCATGCCCGGACTTGACCCGGGCATCTCGGCTAAGGTCTGCCCGAAAGGACCGATTCCATGTCGGGCGGCTGGGTCTACATTGTCACCAACAGACGCGACGGGACGCTCTATGTGGGCGTCACCTCAGATATTGCGCGTCGCGCCTGGGAACACCGCGAGGGCGTCGTCGAAGGGTTCACGCAACGCTACCGCCTGAAACGCCTCGTCTATGTCGAGACCCACAACGACATCCGTGATGCCATCCAGCGTGAGAAAACCATCAAACACTGGTCGCGTTCCTGGAAGACAGGCCTTATCGAAACAACCAATCCTGATTGGACCGATCTCTACGACACGCTGGTCTGAGACAGAGATGCGCGGATCAAGTGCGCGCATGACGGGTTTGTATTGGTCCACCACTAACCCCACTTGCGTCATGCCCGGACTTGATCCGGGCATCTCAACACGGTGTTCCGCCCCCCTAAAACAAATCCCCGCGGAGCCGCGCGAGAATCGCGACAGCGTCCTGTTCCGACAGATCGCGCACCTTCTCGGCCAGGGTGTTGGCGAGCTCCGTGTGGGTCGCGGTCAGGCCCGATGTGTCGACCGTGACCTTGGGGTGAGACAACGCGGCGAGCCGGTGCATCTCCTCGTAATCGTCCCAGATCAGGTTGAAATACTCGCAGATCTGCACCACCAGGGCTTCGGACGGGCGGCCGCGATAGCCATGTTCAAGAGACGATAAATACGCCGGTGACAGCTGCAGATCCGCCGCCATCGCCTTCAGGGTCAGCTTCCGTTCTGCGCGATACACCCGCACCTTCGCGCCGAACGGCGTCATCCTCTATCCCCACGCTTGCGGCGCAGCAGCACATAGAAGGCCCCGTCGCGGCCATGTTCCGGGCGCGCCGGGGTGAACGCCAGCACATGCGCCCGGCACGGCGGCTGGTTGAGCCACTGGGGCAGGCGCTCGCGCAGCACGCCCGAGCCCTCGCGCGACCCGCGCCCCGTAATCACCAGCACCATCCGGCGGCCGCTGGCAGCACTATCCGTAATGAAGCGGGTGAGGGCGTCCTGGGCGGCGTCCTGGTAGAGACCGTGCAGGTCGAGCCGCCCCTCGATGGGCAACTTCCCCCGTCGGAACCGTTCGGCGGTGCGTCGGTCGACACCCGCATAGTCGCTGGCGGCGATATCTGGCGGCGGGGTCGGCCGTGCGACAGGGCGCGGCGCAGCGACGGGCGGCGTGATCATTGGTTTACTTTTGACGGGTTTCTTCGCAGGCTTTGGCTTGGCCGCGACAGCCTTTTTCTCGGAGGGTTGCGGGCGCCGTCGCTTCAGGGGTGCGGCATCGGAGAGCGCGCGGCGAAACAAATCCGTATCGTCGTCGTCATCCGCCTTGTTGCCGTTTTTCTTGCCGGGCGCCGACATGACCGCGTTCAGCCGTTGTCCGCGCCGTCTTCGACGATGACGATGTGCAGCCGCCGGGGGCCATGCGCGCCAAGCAACAGGGTCTGCTCGATGTCGCCCGAGCGGGACGGGCCGGTGACGAAGTTCACTGTGCGTGGCGGCAGGCCGCCACGGCCCGAATCCGGATCGGCCGCCAGTTCGCGCACCGCATCGAACACGTCTTCATAGGATTTGACGACCCGGCTGGCCGGCAGCACCACGACATGGGTCTCGGGGACGAAATTCAGGGTCGACGGGTGGGCCGGGCCGGAATACATCGCCAGCGTGCCGGTCTCGGCCACGGCAGACGGCGCCGAGGTGATGCTCACCTGATCGGGCTCGTCGGGCACGCCCCGGCGAATTTCGAGCAGCGAATTCTCGGCCCAGGGCGCGGCATCCAGATCCGTGTCCGGCGCCATCACCACTTCTGACGGCAGGTTCGCACCGCGCAGATAGTCGGCGACCGCATCGGGCACGTCGGCCATGTCCGACACCCGCGTCGTGGTTGCGAAGACCTTCTGGGCCATGGTCTCGAACAGATCGACCAGGCCGGCGTGATCCGTGTCGGTTCGTGCGGGCACGATGTTGCGCTTGTGCCCGGCGATCCGCGCACGGAGCGTCTCCGCCGTGGCTTCGTCGACGGGTCCGTCCCGGCCGCGCGAGCGGCGCAGGGAGGAGAGGATCTGATCCCGACCGTTGCTGGAGTCGTCACTCATCAGGCGCGCTCCCCGGATTTCCAGCGGGACTGAAAAGTGCGCCCCTGGGGTGCGGGCAGTTCGCGATACTTGGTCCAGCCCTTGGCCAGCGGCAGCGACGAGAGACGCCCGCGCTTGCGGCCCATCCAGGACAGCATCCGCATCTGCAGGCCCGTCGCCATCTGATACAGCCGCGGCCGGCGGGCGAAGAACGCCCACACGCCGAGGCCAACCCGGGCCGAGCCCGGCGAGAGATGGCTCTCGAATTCCCGTTCACGCCAGTGGCGCATCATCTTCGGCAGCGGGATGTGCATCGGGCACACTTCCTCGCAGCGGCCGCAGAAGGTCGAGGCGTTGGGCAGATGCCCGGCCTCGTCGACGCCGATCAGCCCCGGCGACAGGACCGAGCCCATCGGCCCCGGATACACCCAGCCGTAGGCGTGGCCGCCGACCGACTGGTAGACCGGGCAGTGGTTCATGCAGGCACCGCAGCGAATGCAGCGCAGCATCTCCTCGAACTCGGTGCCGAGCATGTCGGTGCGGCCGTTGTCGAGCAGGACCACGTGATACTGCTCGGGCCCGTCCGGGTCTTCTTCGCGCTTCGGGCCCGTCGAGAGCGTCGTGTAGCTGGAGAATTCCTGACCTGTGGCCGAACGTGCCAGCACCCGCAAAATGGTGGCCGCGTCTTCCAAGGTCGGCACGATCTTCTCGAGGCTCGCCAGCACGATATGCACCTTGGGGATCAGCTGCGACAGATCGCCGTTGCCCTCGTTGGTGACGATGATCGAGGATCCGGTCTCGGCGATGAGAAGATTCGCCCCGGTGATCCCGACCTCGGCCTCGAAATATTTCTTGCGCAGAATGGTACGCGCTTCGTCGAGCAGGCTCAGCGGTTCCTCGAGCACCCGATCGGGATCGAGCTCGGTGTGGTTCTCGCGGAAGCTCGTCTCGACCTGGGCCTTGGTCAGATGCACGGCCGGCGCGATGATGTGGCTCGGCAGTTCGCCGCGCAGCTGGATGATGTATTCGCCGAGGTCCGTTTCGATCGGGCGAATGCCGTCGGCCTCGAGCGCCTTGTTGATCTCGATCTCCTCGCCGATCATCGACTTGCCCTTGTTGACCTGCTTGGCGTCAACCGACCGGCAGATGTCGAGGACGATCCGCTGCGCATCCGCCGCCGTGCGCGCCCAATGCACATGGCCGCCGGACTCGCGGACCTTTTCCTCATAGGCCTCGAGATAGAAATCGAGATGTTCGAGGGTGTGGTCCTTGATGTCCCGGGCCTGGTCACGCAGGTCGTCGAACTCGGGCAGATTGTCCCGCGCCGTTGCGCGGCCATCGACGAAGTGACCCCGCGCCTTGTTGAGGGCGGCCTGCAGATCCTCGTTGGCGAGCTGATCCCGGGCGTTGTTCTTGAAGTTGCGGCTTGTGGAATGAACGGTCATGAGGCTCAGCCCTCGCCCTTTTGTGGCTCACCGATGGCCGGCTCATCGCCCATCCCGGCCAATACCTCGGCGACGTGGCGCACGCGCACATTCGCGCCGTCGCGCTGCAGCTTGCCTGCCATGTTCATCAGGCAGCCCATGTCGCCGGCCAGCAGGGTCTCGGCACCCGTGGCGACGATCTTGTCCATCTTGTTGGAGACCATGTTGTTGGAGATATCCGGATACTTCACACAGAAGGTGCCGCCGAAGCCGCAGCACACATTGGAATCCTCGAGCTCACGCAAATGCAGACCCTCGACGCCGTCCAGCAACGCACGCGGCTGTGCATGGATGCCCAGCTCGCGCAGCCCCGAGCAGCTGTCGTGATAGGTGACGGTGCCCGCGAACGCCGCGTCGACGGCCTTGATCTCGAGCACGTCGGTCAGGAATGAGATCAGCTCATGGGTGCGTTCGCCGAGCGCGGTGGCGCGGGCCGCCCAGTCCGGGTCGTCGGCCAGCAGCTCGGGATAATGTTTGGAGATCATGCCGGCGCACGAACCCGACGGGGCGACCACATAGTCGAAGCCCTCGAAGGCGGCGATCACCTGGCGGGCGATCGCGATCGTGTCGCCCTGGTCGCCGGAATTGTAGGCAGGCTGTCCGCAACAGGTCTGCGCCTCGGGCACCTCGACGGTACATCCGGCGTCCTGCATCAACTTCACCGCCGCAAAACCAACGCTCGGCCGGAACAGGTCCACCAGGCAGGTTACGAACAGCGCCACGCGCGGGCCGTCGCTCATCGCATTCTCCTTGATTTCCATCCTGTTTAGCACATTCCGCGCGCCGTCCAAGATGGCCGGGGAGGGTGATCTAGAGCCCGCTCAGCCCGGCACTGGCTCGCCACTAGCTTAACGGCACCAGCGCGCGCGGCACGAGGATATAATAGGCGCCCCGGCTCTTCATGCGGCCGGCCTTGTCGAGCGCGTTGCGGCCGGTCCCCCAGTAGAAATCACCGCGCACCGCGCCCCGTATGGCGTTGCCCGTATCCTGCGCCAGCATGAGGCGTTGCAGGCGCTGTTCCCCGTCCGGATGCTCCGCATCCAGCCAGACCGGCACGTTCAGCGGGACATGCTTCGGGTCGACCGCCATGGACCGTTCGGCGGTCAGGGTCACACCCGCAGCGCCCGTCGGCCCATCGCCATCGATCTCGCGGAAGAAAATAAATCGCCGGTTCACCGCCAGGGTGTCGCGCATGATCTTCGGGTTCGCCTCGAGCCAGGCGCGGATGTCTTCCCATCCCGCGCGCCCGGCGCTCAGCTCGCCGCGCTCGATCAACCAGCGCCCGACGGACCCGTAATTGTGGCCATTGTGCCCGGCAAAGCCGATCCGGGTGCGCGTGCCGTCGGGCAATGCGGCGATCCCCGAGCCCTGCACCTGCAGGATGAACACATCGAGGATGTCGCGTGCCCAGAACAGAACATCGGCGGTCTGGTTGATCGCCCCCGCCTCGATCTCGCCGCGCTGGCGATAGGGGACCAGCCGGCCGCCCTCGACCCGGCCGACGACGCTGCGGCCCTTGAGGGCCGGATCGAACGCCTCGAGCCGGACCGACACATGGTCGCGCGGCAGCGCATAGATCGGCTCGTGATAGATCGGCGTGCGCTCGCGCGACGCCTCGATGATCGGCTCGAAATATCCGGTAAACAGGCCCGGGTCATCGGTCTTGCCCTGAACCCGGAGCGGAACCAGATTGGCCTCGATGAAACCGCGCAAGGCGGCGGAATCACCCGCAGCAAGATCTGCCAGCCCGGCACATACCGGCCGCCAGTCCGCAACTGTCCCCGCCACATTGCCCGAGCCAGGGCCGATATTCTTGCCGTCAGGCTGGGACGCCATGCGCGAGCAGGACTGCCGCCAGGCCGGAAGCGCTTCAGCCAGCGCGTCCGCATCCCATCCGGGCAACGTGTCGAAGGCTACGGGCGTGTAGGTGGTGGCCGTATCCGGCGCCGGGGTCTTCCCGGTCTCGCAGGCCGCGAGCGCGATCATGCCGGCGAGCAGCACGACGGGCTTGATGGAAAATCGGGTCTTCGAGACATTTCGCGCGGCAAACACCGGCGTCAGGCTCAGTTCGGCGCTTCGGTTGCGACGAGCGTCCAGTTCGGATTGCGCGAACGGGTGTTGCGCGCAAAGGTCCAGATGTCGGTCACCGTCGAGACCTTTGTGGGGTCGCCCGACACCGGCTCACCCGCCGCATCGCGCACCACTTCGATCTGTTCCGAGACGATCTTCGCGGTTACGAACGCCACGCGACCGTCCATGGTGGCCTCGAGCACTTCGGCCTCACGAATGCCGACGAGGGTCATTTCCATCGTCTCGCTGCGCGATTCGCGATCGACGATGGCGCCGGCGAAATTCTCGTAGACCTCGTCGCTGAGCAGCGGCCGCAGGGTCTCGCGATCGCCATTGGCGAAGGACGTGACGACCATCTCGAAGGCCATGCGAACGCCCTCGACGAATTCACTCACGGAAAAGGCCGAATCTGCGGCCTGAATCGCCTTCAGACCGTCGGTGGCCGGCGCGCCATCTGGAATGTCGCTGGGGGTGTCGCTTTGCGCATCGTTTTGGCCGCTGCGGTCGGGAAGGCTGACGACCGTCCCGTCGTCACGCCCTTCGGGCGCCTCGGGCTGGCCCGTGCCGTCGCGGCCAGCATAGGGATCGGTGGGTGGGCGTTCGTTGCCTGTCCGCTTGCCCAATACGCTGCGCAGGCGAAACACCAGGAAGGCCGCTACCATTGCCAGAAGGATAATGTCTAAGAATGCCACGCGCCGTCCGTTCCGCAGTCGGTTCTATTGATGGGCCGCCCCTGGAAGATCGCGAAACATTGCGAATGCGATCAGAAGCGGGTTGCTCGCCGTCTAAACCGTACCAACATTACGTTCTTGTCCCGCCTGATACCAGCGGCGGTTGCAAGGCCGGTCCCCCGGCGGTGCGTTGTCTGGTATCTCCTAGATAGGGGTAACACGATGAAAGAACAAGAATGCCCATCCTGATTCTCTTCCTGTTCATCGGCATTCCGTTGATCGAGATCTACCTGTTCATCCAGGTCGGCGGTTCGATCGGCGTCTGGCCGACGATCGGCCTCGTCGTTCTGACGGCGTTCATCGGGACCGCGCTCCTGCGTCAGCAAGGGATGGCGACCCTCGCCCGCGCGCAGGCCGAGCTCGACCAGCAGAAGCTCCCCGTGCGCGAGCTGTTCGATGGTGTCTGCCTCCTGGTCGGCGGGCTCCTCCTCCTCACGCCGGGGTTTCTGACCGACGCGCTCGGCTTCGCGCTGTTGATCCCGCCTCTTCGTTTTGTTCTCGGCCGCGGGGTCTGGGCGGCGCTGGCCCGCTCACGCAACGTTCATTTTTCCGTGCACGGCGCGACGGGCGCCGGTTTCGATCGGGGGTCGGGTTCACAGCCAGGACCCGGTCCCGGCGGGCCGGTCATCGACGGCGAGGAGTTCGGCGTACGCAAGGACGACGAACACAATGACGGCGACCGCAACCCGTCCGACCCGCCGCCACGCATCGGCAGCGGTCGCTAGGCCCACCCCCGGGCCCACCCCCGGAACCACCCCCGAAATCAGGGCCGGACCGGGTTGATTCTCCGCGGACGCGGTTGTCCCGCAGCGCTTGTCCGTGTTAGCCAATGCGCGAATTTCAACCCCCGCGCTGTTGCGCGCACTTCAGAACGATATGGAAACGCCATGAGCGACGAAAACGCAGCACCGGAAAAGCCGCTGAGCCTCGACGGTACGGACGCCGGCGGCGCGCCGATGATGATTGTGAACGCCCAGTATGTGAAGGATCTCTCGTTCGAGAACCCGAACGCGCCCCAGTCCCTGAACCAGCAGGGCGGTGAGCCGAACGTACAGATCGCCATCGACGTCAACGCCGACCAGATCGCGGACAAATCGTTCGAGGTGTCCCTGACTCTGCGGGCCGAAGGCACATCCGGCACGGACGCGCTGTTCATCGTCGAGATCGTCTATGCAGGCATCTTCACCCTCGGTGAGGTCCCCGACGAGTATGTCCCGCCGATGCTGTATATCGAGGCGCCGCGCCAGCTCTTTCCGTTCGCCCGCGCCATCGTCGCCGATGCGGTGCGCGACGGCGGCTTCCCGCCGCTCCTCGTGCAGCCGATCGATTTCATGTCGATGTACCAGCAGCGGGTCGCCCAGGTTCAGTCCGAAGCCGGTGACGGTGAAGCGCCGGCAGCCGACGGCGAAGCCAATGGCGACGGCGAAGCCAATGGCGACAGCAATGGCAGCGGCGACGCCGGTGGCAATGGTGACGACAAGCAGAAGTTCGAGTTCGAACTCTAGGCGTCCAAACCCCCAGTCATCACCCCTGATCATCCCCCTTGATCATCGGGGGCGTTCCACAGCGACCCGTTCAGGCTCTCGACCAGCGTCGCGTGGGCCGCCAGCTCATCGGCTGACGGCGCGTGCGGTCGCGCGGGCCGGGCCTGGCGCTGGACAATCGCCGGACCTGCGCTGGATTTCGTCTCGTTACCGGCCAGCGCCAGATCGGGCTGGCGCCCGCCGCGCAGCTGCAGATACACCTCCGCCAACAGCTCCGCATCGAGCAGCGCGCCATGCTTCTCGCGCCGGGACAGGTCGATCTCGAACCGCCGGCACAACGCATCCAGGCTGGCCTGCGCGCCAGGGAAGGTGCGCCGCGCCAGTGCCACGGTATCGGTCGACCGCTCCATGGGGAGCACCGGGAAGCCGAGCCGCTTGAGCTCGGCGTTGAGGAACTTCATGTCGAAGCTGGCGTTGTGGATGACCAGCTGTGAATCGCCGATGAATTCGAGAAACGCAGCGACGACCTCCGCGAAGACAGGCTTGTCCGACAGGAATTCCTCGCTCAGCCCATGGACGTTGAACGCCTCGATCGGCATGTCGCGTTCCGGATTGACGTAGACATGATAGGTCTCGCCGGTCGGGATATGGTGCTGCGCCACGACGCAGCCGATCTCCACGATGCGGTCGCCGCTCGCGGGATCAAGGCCGGTGGTTTCGGTATCGAGAATGATTTCGCGCACGTGTGAGCCCATCCTGGTCTAGTTGGTGCCGGGCGGGCCAGACTGCGCGGCGGTTCGGACCGCCATGACGATCCGTTTCAATCGGCGGAAAGTATAGGCCTTGCCCAGGCCGGTCTCCACGACAAAGTCGGCGCGCCGCCGCTTCTCGCCGTCCGGCATCTGAGAGGCGAGAATCCCGGCGAACCGTTCGGCGTCCATGCCGGGCCGGGCCATCACGCGCCGGCGCTGCAGGGCGGCCGGGGCCGAGACCACGATCACCCCGTCGACCCGGTCTTCGCCGCCGGTCTCATACAGGAGCGGGATATCGAGCACGACCAGCGCCGCGCGCTGCCGGCGGTGGTGCCGGACAAAGGCGCCGGCGGCGGCACGCACGCGCGGATGGACCAGCGTCTCGAGATCGCGCCGCGCCGCATCGTCGCCGAAGACGGCCGCACCCAGCGCCTGGCGATCCACACCGTCGTCCGTAACGACCCCCGGGAAGCGCGCCGATATGGCCTCGCGCAGATCCCGGTCGAAGGCGAACAGGCCGTGCACCGTGGCGTCGGAATCATGGACCGGCACACCCATCGCACGCAGCATGTTCGCGGCAGTGGACTTGCCCATGCCGATCGAGCCGGTGAGGCCGAGCACCATCATGTTTTCAACCCTGCCCGGCCGTCACGCGCGGCCAGCACGGCGGTCCGTAATTCCTCATCGACCGCGGGGTCGACCCCGAACCAGGCCCGAAACCCCGCCCGCGCCTGGTGCAACAGCATCCCCAGCCCATCGACGACGATGTTGCCCCGGGCCCGCGCTGCCGCCAGCAGATCGGTCTCCAGCGGCGCGTAGACGATATCGTTGACCACCGCATCGGACGGCAGGCGTGCAAGATCGAGTTCCAGCGGTGGCTGACCCGCCATCCCGAGCGTGCTGGTGTTGATCAAAAGTCCCGCGTCCGCCAGCACCTCGGCCGCTGCACCCCAACCCTGCGCGCTCACCGAAGCGCCGGACCCGTCCGCCAGGGCGGCGAGCGCCTCGGCACGGGCGACCGTCCGGTTGACGATGCGTATGTCCGCGACACCCGCGTCCGCCAGCCCCACCACCGCGGCCCGTGCGGCACCACCGGCACCGAGAATAACCGCCGGCCGGTCGTTGAACCGCGAGGCCAGCGCCGCCGCCGCAAGGGCCCGAATATTCTCGATCAATCCGTAGGCGTCGGTGTTGGTCGCCGAAAGTGACCCGTCATCGCCCAGGATAATGGTATTCACGGCGCCGATCCGGCGTGCCGTGTCGTCGATCGCGTCCACGAAACCCAGCGCGGCCTCCTTGTGGGGCACAGTCAGGTTCACACCCCGGAATCCCTGTTCATGCAAACCCGCGAGCGCCGCCTGCAAATCCTCGGGCCGGACCGGAATCGCGTCGTAACGGCCCGCGATGCCATAGCGCGCCAGCCAATGCCCGTGCAGCGCCGGCGACAATGAATGCGCGACGGGCCAGCCCATGACCCCGGCCTTCAGTTTCCCCGTCATGTCATCACCACATCTTCGTTTCGCAGGAATTCCAGCACCGGCAGCAGGGGCAAACCGAGGATACCGAAGAAATCCCCGTCGATCTCCGAAAACAGATGCGCGCCCAGGCCCTCCAGCAGGTAGGCGCCGACAGACTCACAGGCGGCCTCGCCGACACAGTCCACATAGCGTTCTATAAAGCCATCCGTAAGCGTACGCATACGCAACTTGGCCGCGGAACTGTAGTGCCAGATCACCTGCCCGCCGCGCACGGCACAAACCGCTGCGTGAAGCGTATGGGCCTTACCACTCAGGCGTTTCAAATGTTCGCGTACGCCATCGAGGCCGGCCGGTTTCTCGAACAGATCACCCTCGCAGGACAGAATCTGGTCGGCGCCGAGGATGATCGTGTCCGGGCGCCCCGCCAGCATATCTGTCGCCACATGCTGCGCCTTGAGCTCGGCGAGAACCTCGGCGATCACACCATGCGATGTGTCTTGCGCCAGAAGCCTGTCGCGCACCTCGGCCTCATCGATGTGGGCCGGGATGATTTCGTGGGGTACGCCCGCCGCAGATAAAAGCCGGGTCCGAACCGCACTTGCGGAGGCCAGCACGATCGCCGGTCCGCCGGATATCACCAGCGAGGCAATCCCGTCAGCCGGCGGCATCATCGCTCTTTTCGGCCTCTTCGAGCCGGCGATTGTAGACATTCATGATCGCGGCGGACGTTTCCTCGATCGAACGCCGGGTCACGTCGATGACGGGCCAGTTGTTGCGGGCAAAATAGCGCCGCGCCTGGGTGATTTCCGCGCGCACGACCTCGGGGTCGACATAATCGGTCTCCTGGTGCTCGTGCAGCGACGTCAGCCGCGCCCGGCGCAGCTCAACCAGGCGCTTTGGATCGTTGGTCAACCCGATCACCAGCGGATTGGTCAGTTGTTCGAGAATATCGGGGAGCGGCACACCGGGCACGTAGGGCACATTTGCGGCCTTGATCCCCCGGTTCGCCAGATACAGGCAGGTCGGCGTCTTCGAGGTGCGCGACACCCCAACCAGCACGATATCCGAGCCGTTCAGCTCCTCGGTCCGCTGCCCGTCATCATGGGTGAGCGACCAGTCCATCGCCTCGATCCGCGCGAAATAGGCCTCGTCGAGCTCATGCTGCCCGCCGATGCGGTGGGTCGGCTGCTGGCCCAGATAGTTGCCGACCGCGGCAATGACCGGATCGAGCACGGAAATACACGGCACCTTGCGCAACCGGCAGCCCCGAACAAGCTGCTCACACAAATTGTCGTTCACCAGGGTGAAGATCACCGGGCCGGGGTTCTCGTGGATCTCCTCGAGCACCAACTCCATCGCCTTCGGTGTCCGCGCCATCGGCCAGAAATGCTCGACCGACTGCGTTTCCGAGAACTGGGCCAGGCAGGCCCGCGAGACCGACCGGATCGTCTCACCGGTGGAATCCGAGACCAGGTGAAGGTGGAAGACGTCTTCGGTTTCGGCCATCAGCGGCACCATCTGGGCTGGGAGCGAATACAATGACAACGGGGATAAGTAGCGACTTCTCCCTGCGCGAAATATTTCATCAACCTTATGCCGTTCGTACACCCCCCTGTCATCCCACGGAGGACAAAGTTTCCAACAGCCGGTATGCATCCGCTGGCGGAACCAGCCATCCAGTCGCTGGACCAAGGTGATCCACAAGCCGGCCCGGCACGAATATATTGCGGATCAACGGTCTAGGAGATTTACGAACAAAGCGTCCGTTCGTTCGTGCACAGCTGGTCGCCGTTCTGTACGAATTCGTGAACGAAGACTTATCCCTCGGATTCACCGCACATCTACAACTACAGTTCAAATTTCACTACGTTCAACTACTATTATTTAGGATGCGCAGGGACAACCTGATCGGCATAGTCAGGCCTCATTCAGCCCCGTCAGAAACCTGTCTTTCCGACCGCAGACCGCCAACCCAAACGTCAGTTTTCCAACCGTGTCCAACTTGTTCCTCGATGCCCTGTCCAGCAATCCGGCCAGTAAAACCGGTGGCCGCCCACCATTCTGGTTCATGCGCCAGGCCGGCCGATATCTCCCGGAATACCGGGAAATTCGGGCCCAGGCCTCCGGTTTTCTGGATCTCTGCTACACCCCGGAACGCGCCGCCAGGGTAACCCTGCAACCGATCGATCGGTTCCGGCCCGACGCGGCGATCCTGTTCTCGGATATTCTGGTGATCCCCGATGCGATTGGCCAGGAGGTCGGGTTTGTCGAGGGGACCGGGCCGGTCCTCACCCCGGTGACGAACGGCGCGGATCTGGCGAAGCTCGATCCCGGGAAAACCCTCGGTCATCTGGCACCGGTGTTCGAGACGGTCGCGCGGGTCCGCGAAGAACTTCCCGATGATGTGGCGCTGATCGGGTTTGCCGGCGCGCCGTGGACGGTCGCGACCTACATGGTCGAGGGGGGCTCGAGCCGCGACTTCAACGCGGTCAAAAGCTGGGCCGTTCGTGACCGCGCGGATTTCGCATCGCTGATGGATATCCTGGTGGAATCCACGACCGCCTATCTCGTGGCCCAGGTCGAGGCTGGCGCCCAGGCGCTGCAGCTGTTCGACACCTGGGCGGGTGCCGTGCCGGCAAACGACTTCGATGCGTGGGTGATCTCGCCGACCGCGCGCATCGTGGCGGGGGTGAAGGCGCGCGCGCCCGATATCCCGATCATCGGTTTTGCCCGCGGGATCGGTGAGCGCCTCGAGGGATATATCCGCGCGACCGGGATCGATGCCGTCGGCCTCGATGCATCGATGACCGCCGGCGAAGCCGCCAGCAGGATTCAGCCGATCTGTCCCGTGCAGGGCAATCTCGATCCGGCCTATCTGATGGTCGGCGGTGATGAGATGGAGCGCGCCGCGCGGGAAATCCTGGACGCGCTCGGTGGGGGCCCGTTCGTGTTCAACCTGGCCCACGGCATCAACAAGGATACGCCGTTCGAACATGTCGAGCGGCTCGCCGAGATCGTTCGTGAATGGACGCCCGCCGGATGACCGACAAGCCATGACAACCGCCGTCGTCCTCTACAATCTTGGCGGTCCTGACGGGCCCGATGATGTCCGGCCGTTCCTGTTCAACCTGTTCAACGACCCGATGATCATCGGCGCGCCGGCACCGATCCGCTGGGCTCTGGCACAATTGATCTCGCGCCGCCGGGCGCCCATTGCGCAGGAGATCTACGCCCATATCGGCGGCGGTTCGCCCCTGCTCGCCAACACGCGCGCCCAGGCGGATGCGCTTGAGGCCGTACTGAACACGGGCGGCGGGGAAGATTTCAAATGCTTCGTCGCCATGCGCTACTGGCATCCCATGTGCGATGCGGTCATGGACGAGGTGATCGCGAGTGCGCCTGAGCGCATCGTCTTGCTGCCGCTTTATCCGCAATTCTCGACCACCACGGTCGGGTCGATGATGCGGATCTGGGAGCGCGTGGCACGCAAACGCAAGCTCGACATTCCCGTCACGGCGCTGTGCTGTTACCCGACCGATTCGGGCTTCATCGGTGCGGTGACGGATCTGCTGGCCGACGCGCTGGAAGCGGGCACACGTGTAACCAAAGATGTAAGAATTTTGTTCTCTGCCCATGGACTCCCCAAGCAGATCGTCGAGGGCGGCGACCCGTACCAGTCCCAAGTCGAACAGACGGCAGCCGCGGTGATGAACAATCCAGCGATGGAAAGCCTGGGACAGGAGCTCGACTGGTTGTGCTGTTATCAGAGCCGGGTCGGTCCGCTGGAATGGATCGGGCCGTCGACCGATGATGAAATCGCCCGTGCCGGGGCGGACGGGAAATCTGTGATTATCGTGCCCATCGCATTTGTGTCGGAGCATTCCGAGACGCTGGTCGAGCTCGATATCGAGTATCGTGCGCTGGCCGAGGGGGCGGGCGTGCCTGAATATATTCGCGTGCAGACCGTGGGCACCGCCCCGAAGTTCATCGCCGGGCTCGCCGATCTGGTGCGCGGCAACATCGCGGCGGGCTGCGATATCTGCAGCGGCAACGGCGGTCGCGTCTGTTCTGGTGAATGGTCGAAATGCCCTATGCCAGCTGCGGTACAAACCGGATGATGAACCATGGGTGATTTCCTGATTGCGGCCTATCCCTGGTTCAAGTCGCTCCATGTGATCGCGGTGATCTCCTGGATGGCCGGGATGCTCTATCTGCCGCGCCTGTTCGTCTATCACGCCGACGCGGAGGTGGGGTCGGACAAGTCCGAGACCTTCAAGATCATGGAGCGGCGCCTGCTGCGCGCGATCATGAACCCGGCGATGATCGCGGCGTTCATTTTTGGTGGCCTGATGCTGGGCACGCCCGGGATCGTGGACTGGGGTTCGGGCTGGATCTGGATCAAGCTGGCCGCGGTGACGGCGATGACAGTCGCCCATCATGTGTTCGCGAAATGGATGAAGGATTTCGCCGCCGACGCAAACACCCGGCCCGCGAAGACCTACCGGCTCGCCAACGAGGTGCCGACGGTTCTGATGATCGTGATCGTGGTGATGATTATCGCCCGTCCGTTCTAGGTTTTTGGCCCCGGGTTTTTGCCGCAGCATTTCCGTCGCGAGGATTGACTTGACGCGGCACGCTCACTAAGTGCGTAATAACGGCGCGCGCACAAGACAGTCCTCATCGCACGCACTCCCTTCCGCATAAGTCGTTTTCTTCCGGCGTTTCCCGTCGGCGACCACGAACTTCCGCTGACAATCACCAACGCCCCCGAAAACGCGGTTCCCAGCCGTTGTGGCGCGTAGGTTTCCAAACAGAATTGGCCTCCCCATGGAAGCAATGAAACTCCAAGACCTGAAAGACAAATCCGCGGCTGATCTCCTCAGCTTTGCCGAGGAACTCGAGATCGAGGGGGCGAGCAACCTTCGCACCCAGGACATGATGTTCGCGATCCTCAAGGAACTGGCAGAGGACGAGGTGCCGATCTCGGGCATCGGTGTTCTGGAAGTGCTACAGGACGGCTTCGGCTTCCTGCGCTCGCCGGAATCGAACTTTCTGCCGGGTCCCGACGATATCTATGTCTCACCCAGCCAGGTGCGCCGCTTCGCGTTGCGCACGGGCGACACGGTCGAGGGCGAAATCCGCTCTCCCAAGGATGGCGAGCGTTACTTCGCGCTGGTCAAGGTCGCCCAGGTCAATTTCGACGATGTGGATCACACCCGTCACCGCGTCAACTTCGACAACCTGACCCCGCTCTATCCCGACCGGAAGATCAAGCTGGAGATCGATGATCCCGAGATGAAGGATCCCTCGACCCGCGTCATCGACATGGTGGCACCGCTCGGCATGGGCCAGCGCGCGCTGCTGGTCGCACCGCCGCGCACGGGCAAGACCGTGATGATGCAGAACATCGCCAAGGCGATCATGGCCAATCATCCCGAGGTCTATCTGATCGTCTTGCTGATCGACGAGCGGCCCGAGGAAGTGACCGACATGCAGCGCACGGTGCGCGGTGAGGTGATCTCCTCGACGTTCGATGAGCCGGCCACACGCCATGTGCAGGTCGCCGAGATGGTGATCTCCAAGGCCAAGCGCCTGGTCGAGCATAAGCACGACGTGGTCATCCTGCTGGATTCGATCACCCGCCTCGCCCGCGCCTACAACACCGTCGTCCCGTCCTCGGGCAAGGTGCTGACCGGCGGCGTGGACGCCAACGCCCTGCAGCGTCCGAAGCGTTTCTTCGGCGCGGCCCGTAACATTGAAGAAGGCGGCTCGCTGACGATCATCTCGACCGCGCTGATCGAGACCGGCTCGCGTATGGACGAGGTCATCTTCGAAGAGTTCAAGGGCACCGGTAACTCGGAAATCGTCCTCGACCGGAAGCTGTCGGACAAGCGGGTCTGGCCGTCGATCGACATCACCAAGTCGGGCACGCGCAAAGAAGAGCTGCTGGTCGACAAGGACGCCTTGTCGAAGATGTGGGTCCTGCGCCGCATCCTCAGCCCCATGGGGGTCGTGGACGGTATGGAGTTCCTGCTCGGCAAGATGAAGTCGACCAAGAACAACGACGACTTCTACGACACCATGAACCAGTAAGCATCGAAGCCAGATCGAATAGCGTAGGGGCGGGTTTCAAACCCGCCCTTTTGCATTCCCGCTACCCCTCATGCTGAGGAGGCGCGCAGCACCGTCTCGAAGCATGAAGCGATCACCCTATCCTTCGAGATGAGCCTTGCGGCCCTCATCAGGATGAGGGGTAAGACTCCACACTTTCAACAATCGTCATGCCCGGACTTGATCCGGGCATCTTGTCTCGGTCTTTGTGAGAGACGCGGATCAAGTCCGCGTATGACGATCGGCGGCCCTACGCCATCAAGATCGTCGAGCCTGTCGTCTTGCGGCCGACCAGGTCGATATGCGCCTGGACCGTCTCCGACAGGGGGTAGCGCTGGTTGATCTCGATCTTCACGGCACCCGATGACACGACGTCGAACAGGTCGCCGGCGCAGGCCAGCAGCTCGTCGCGGTCGGCGGTGAAGTCGAACAGCATCGGCCGGGCCAGGTAGATCGAGCCATGCTCCGACAGCTCGCCCGGCGCCACCGGCTCGGGCGCACCCGATGCGTTGCCGAAGGTGATCAGGTAGCCGCGCCGCTGCAGGCATTTCATCGAACCCCTGAGCGTGTCCTTGCCGACGCTGTCATAGACCACCGACACGCCCGCGCCGTCGGTAATCTCGGTCACCCGCTCGACGAAGTCCTCTTCGTTGTAATTGATCGTGTGGTGGCAGCCATGGGCGCGTGCCAGCTCGGCCTTCTCTTCCGAACCGACGGTGCCGATGACGGTCACCCCCAGATGGTTGAGCCACTGGCAGGCGATCAGGCCGACGCCGCCGGCCGCGGCATGCCACAGCACGGTCGAGCCCGGTGCGACCGGGAAGCAGGACTTGATCAGGAACTGCACGGTCATGCCCTTGAGCATCATCCCGGCGGCCTGCTCGTCGGAGATGTTGTCGGGGAGTTTGACGGCGATCTTCGCCGGCATCACCCGCTCCTCGGAATAGGCCCCCAGCGGCAGGTCGGCATAGCCGACCCGGTCGCCGACGGCCAGGTCGCTCACCCCGTCGCCGACGGCGATGATCTCTCCGGCACCCTCGAGGCCCAGCCCGTTCGGCATCGGCACCGGGCGTGCGCCCGAGCGCAGGTAGATGTCGATGAAGTTGAGGCCGGCCGCGGTGTGCCTGACCCGGATCTCGCCGGGGCCGGGATCGCCGACCTCGACCTCTTCCCACTTCATCACTTCCGGCCCGCCGGCCTCATGAAAACGGATTGCGTGGACCATGTGTCTTCCCCCGAGAAATGCTTCGTTATGTATGTGTTGGGCCGAGCCTATCGGCTGAACAAATCGCCTTCAAGATTGGGGCCGCCGAGATTAACGCCTTCCAGATTGAGCAGTTGGCGCTTGGTCTCGACCCCGCCGCGCCCGGAATAGCCGCCGATGCCGCCGCCTGTCGCCACGATGCGGTGGCACGGCACGATGATCGGGATCGGGTTCTTGCCGCAGGCGGTACCCACAGCGCGGGCCGATGAGCCGATCTCGCGGGCGAGATCGCCATAGGTGCGCAGGGCGCCCGACGGGATCTCGGTCATCGCCGTCCAGACCTTCTTCTGATGTTCGGTGCCCTCGGGTGCGAGGGGCAATACGAATGCGGTCAGCCGCCCGGCGAAGTATTCCGCCAGCTGATCGGCGGCGTCCCGGAGGACTTGCGTCGATGGTGGTGTGGCGCGGGCATCCGTCCAGCTCAGCTCGGTGACCGCGCCTTTGGATTCCGTGACCCGGATGCGGCCGACGGGAGACTCCAGGATGCACGCCTTGGTCATGGCGACAGCGCGTTCGTGAGCTCCGCCGCGTCGGTGATCGGCAGGGAGCAGACCGGCCCCCGGCAGACATAGGCGGTGGCTTTGCCGTCGACCTGCGTCTTGCCCTTTGCCGGGTGGCCGCCGGGCAATGCATCACCGGGCGAGATCACCGAGACGATCCTGTCTGCGGCCGCCCCTTTGTATGCGGCGGCGTGGAGCGCCTTCGTGTCGGGGGCCTCGCCGATGATTGCGACCTGGACCGCGCCGGCGAGCAGGCCCGCGGCGCGGAGCAATGTGCCGTAGCCGAACGGGTTGTTCTCGATCTCGCCGGCGAAGGCCTCGACGATCCCGGTCGCCCGGGCGCGATAGACGGTATCGCCGGTCAGGTAGAACATTCTCGTCAATGCGATCGCGAGCAGACCGTTGCCCGCCGGTGTGGCGTTGTCGAACCCGGTGCGGGTCCGGATGATGACATCGGTGGCCAGGTCGGAGGTGAAGAAACACGCGCCGTCTGGCGATGCGAAATGTCCTTCGATGTAGGCTGCGAGCCCGCCCGCATCGTTGAGCAGTTGGAATTCTCCCGTGGCCTCATGCAGCGCGAGCGCGCCGGTCATCAGCGCGGCGTAATCGTCGAGCGTAGCCAGGTGCCGGGCCTCGCCGTTGCGCCAGCTGTGGGACAGCTCGATACTGTTGTCCGCCAGGGTGGCGCTGAGCTGCTCGCGCACGAAACGGTAGGCATTGCGTGCAGCTGCCAGCCAGTCGGGCCGTTCGAACGTCATCGCCGCCTCGACCAGCCCGGCGACCATCAGCCCGTTCCAGTCGGTCAGGATCTTGTCGTCGAGTGCGGGGCGGATGCGCGGCGCGCGGACCTCGAACAGCTTGGCGCGGGCGGCGGCCAGACGGGCCTCGGTGTCGGCGTCTTTCAACTCGGGGTCGCGGGTCCGGTTGAGGATGTTGTGGCCGTCCCAGTTACCCTGGGGCCGCACGTCGTAGGCGTCCTTGAACGGCCCGGAATCCGCGCCGAGTACGGTGTCGATTTCGGCCTCGCTCCAGACGTAGAACTTGCCCTCGACCCCTTCGGAATCCGCATCCAGGGTCGCATACAGGCCGCCGTCGGGATGGGTCATCTCGCGCGCAAGCCAGCCGACGGTCTCCTCGGCGCGTTGGGCGTAGAGCGGGCTTTTGGTGCCGCGCCAGGCCAGCGCATAGAGCTCCAGAAGCTGCGCGTTGTCGTAGAGCATCTTCTCGAAATGGGGCGCCAGCCAGGCGGCGTCGGTCGAGTAGCGTGCGAACCCGCCGCCGAGATGATCGTAGATCCCGCCCTGGGCCATCCGGTCGAGGGTGAGGGTCACGGCGTCGCGCGCGGTCTCGCTGCCATGGGCCCACATCAGCTGCAGCACGCCGCATTGGGGGAATTTCGGCGCGGTGCCGAAGCCGCCATGGCGCGTATCGATCTGCTCGGCGATCGCGTCGGCGAAGGTCGTAATGTCCTCGGGCCCCGGCGCGGTGCCCGGCTGCAGGTTTGCCATCTCGCCGAGCGCCTGGAGGATGGCGCCGGTGTTGGTCTGCACCTTTTCCTCCTCGGTCCGGTAGATCTTGTCGATATGTTCCAGCAGGTCCGGGAAGCCCGGCCGGCCCATGCCGGCACGGGGTGGAAAATACGTGCCGCCCCAGAAGGGTTTGCCCTCGGGGGTGCAGAACATGGTCAGCGGCCAGCCGCCCTGCTCGCCCATCAACGACAGCGCGCCCTGGTAGATCGCGTCGAGGTCCGGGCGTTCCTCGCGGTCCACCTTGATGTTGATGAACAGCTTGTTCATCACGGCTGCGGTGTCGTCGTCCTCGAAACTCTCATGGGCCATGACATGGCACCAGTGACAGGCGGCGTAGCCGATCGACAGCATGATCGGCTTTTTCTCCTCGCGCGCACGGGCCAGCGCGGCGTCGCCCCACGGATACCAGTGGACGGGATTGTCTGCGTGTTGCAGAAGATACGGACTGGTCTCGTTCGCCAGCATGTTTCGCGACGTCTTATCGGACATGGGTGGCGGTCTCTGGCTCTGTGACGCGGGGATTTGGGCGAGGACGGAAGGTAACGCAACCTACAATGTGCGCCCGCCTCGCGCATAGGCAAGGCGGGTTGCAGGCAAGCGGAGGGACCGGATTATGAAAGTCACGATAGATATCGATTGCACCCCCGAGGAGGCCCGCAGCTTCATGGGTCTGCCCGACATCTCGGCGGCGCAGCAGGCCGTGGTCGAGGCGTGGCAGAAGCAGGCCATGGAGGCGATGTCGTCGATGGACCCGCAGAGCCTGTTCACGGCATGGGCGCCCGGTGGCGGCCCTGCTGGCAGTGAGGGCTGGGAGCAGTTCCAGAAATCCTTCTGGTCGTCGATGACCAATCCGGGCGCGACCAGCACCAAGAAGTAATCCGGTCGTGGTATCGCCTGCAGACACCATCTACGCGCTGTCGAGCGGCGCCGGCCTCGCCGGCGTCTCGGTCGTGCGTGTTTCGGGCCCGAATGCCGATGCGGTCCTGACCGCACTTGGCGTCCCGGTGCTTCCCGAGGCGCGTTATGTTGCGCTGCACAAATTGACTTCCGGGCCGGGCGGCGCAGTCCTCGATCAGGCGTTGGTCCTGAGATTTCCGGCCCCGAACAGTTTCACCGGCGAGGACGTGGCCGAACTCCATGTGCATGGCGGTCGCGCGGTCCTCGCCGCGGTGTTCGATGCGATTTCCGGGACCGGCCTGGCGCGGCATGCCGAACCGGGCGATTTCACCCGCCGCGCCTTCGAGAACGGCAAGCTCGACCTGACGGCCGCCGAGGGGCTGGCAGACCTCGTGGCGGCCCAGACGGACGCCCAGAGGCGACTGGCGCTGCGCCAGTATGATGGGGTGCTGGCCGATCTCTATGAGGGGTGGCGGGCCCGCCTGATCGACTTGATGGGCCATGCCGAGGCGGAAATCGACTTCTCCGACGAGGAGTTGCCGGATGGGATGAGGGCCGCGACCGAGGAACGCATCGCAGTGCTGAATGCTGAGATCACACAACATATAGTAGGTGCGGATCGCGGCGAGCACATACGTAGCGGTTTTCCGATCGTGATCCTGGGCGCGCCGAACGTCGGAAAGTCCAGTATTATCAATCACTTGGCGCAACGTGAGGCGGCGATCGTGTCGGAAACCGCGGGGACCACCCGCGACGTCATCGAGGTCCAGCTCAATCTCGGTGGCTTCGCCGTGACGCTCTCCGATACGGCGGGGATACGCGAGGCTTCTGATGCGATTGAGGCCGAGGGTGTGCGGCGTGCCGAGCAACGGGCTGAGGATGCGGCCCTGAGGCTCGTGGTGCTCGACGCGACCGACGGTACCTTGCCGGAGAAGGTCCGTGCGCTGATCGCCGGTGATTGCCTGGTGGTGGTGAACAAAGCCGATCTGCTGAGGGGGAAATACGCCGCGCCGGGTCTTCCGGAAGGGATCGTGCCGATACTCGTATCTGCGGAGACCGGCGACGGGCTCGATGGTTTGCTCGACAGACTGACCGGCGAGGTGCACGACCGCCTGGGGGCGTCTGAAGCGCCGTTGCCGACCCGCCGGCGTCATCGCGATGCGTTGGGCGAGGCGAGCACGGCGCTGGCGCATGTACCCGACGCGGCATACCCGGAACTCGCCGCCGAGGACGTGCGTGTCGCGCTCCGGGCGCTTGGCAGGATCACCGGCCGGGTCGATATCGACGACATACTCGACACCGTCTTTCGTGACTTCTGTATTGGGAAGTAAGCGTCTTGCCTAGACGAATGTTTCACGTGAAACATTGGATTTCCGGGACTTCGATCAGTCATACGCATGGTACTTTGACAGGTACGACAACAGGGCCTACACAGCGCGCGCGATGAACACCCCGGATTCAGCAAAAGATGGTCCCGAGACCTATGATGTGATCGTCATCGGCGGCGGCCATGCCGGCTGCGAGGCCGCGGCGGCTTCCGCCCGGGTCGGCGCAGCCACGCTCCTGGTGACCCACAAGCTCGAGACCATCGGCGAGATGTCCTGCAATCCCGCGATCGGCGGGCTCGGCAAGGGCCATCTGGTGCGCGAGATCGATGCGCTCGACGGGATCATGGGCCGCGCCATCGATCGGGGCGGGATCCAGTTCCGGATGCTCAATCGCACGAAGGGCCCGGCTGTTTGGGGCCCGCGCGCCCAGGCGGACCGGAAGCTCTACCGTCAGGCAATACAGGATCTTCTGGCCGAGCAGGACAATCTCGATATTCTCGGCGCCGGCGTCGACGATCTCACCCTTGACGGGGAGGGTCGGGTGTCCGGCGTGGTCCTGTCAGACGGGCGTATGATCGCGGCCGGGTGTGTGGTTCTGACCACCGGCACCTTCCTGCGCGGCGTCATCCACATCGGCGAGACCCAGGTTCCCGCCGGCCGGTTCGGCGAGGCGCCGTCGATGGGCCTGTCCAAGACCCTGGAGGCCGCCGGTTTCGCGCTCGGGCGCCTGAAAACCGGGACTCCGCCGCGCCTCGACGGACGGACAATCGACTGGAGTGGTCTCGACCGGCAGCCCGGCGATACGCCGCCGGTGCCGTTCTCCTACATGACCGAGGCGATCACCACGCCGCAGATCGATTGCCACATCACCCACACCACGCCCGAGGCCCATGACCTGATCCGGGCCAATCTCGACCGGGCGCCGATCTATTCAGGACAGATCGAGAGTGGCGGCCCGAGATACTGCCCCTCGATCGAGGACAAGGTCGTTCGTTTCGCCGACAAGCAGCGCCACCAAATTTTCCTCGAGCCCGAAGGCCTGGACGACGACACGGTCTACCCGAACGGGATCTCCACATCGCTGCCGGAAGACGTCCAGCTGGCGATGTTGAAACTCATTCCGGGGCTCGAGAACGCGGCGGTACTACGTCCCGGTTACGCCATCGAATATGATTTCGTGGATCCGCGAGAATTAGGCACTACTTTGGAAACGAGGCGGATTCCCGGGCTGTTCCTGGCGGGTCAGATCAATGGCACTACCGGATATGAGGAGGCCGCGGGGCAGGGTCTGGTGGCCGGAATTAACGCAGCCCAGAAAGCCTCCGGCGGCACGAAACGGCTCCAGCCGAATCGCGCGCAATCCTACATCGGGGTCATGATCGACGACCTGGTGACCCGTGGCGCGGACGAGCCCTACCGGATGTTTACATCGCGCGCCGAGTATCGACTCCTGCTTCGGGCCGACAATGCGGACCAGCGCCTGACCCGCCACGGGGTCGATCTCGGCTGCGTCGGGCCGGATCGGTCGGCCGCGTTCGAGGCGAAGGCAACGGCTCTGGCCGCGGCTCGCGACCTTCTCGAATCTGTCAACGCAACACCGAACGCCCTTGCCCGGCACGGGGTTCGGATCAACCAGGACGGGGTCCGCAGAACCGCGTTCGACCTGCTGTCGATGCCCGATACGGGCTTCGACACGGCCGTCGGCGTGTGGCCCGAGCTCGCGGCGATCGCGGCGCCGGTCCGCGCGACCATGGAGATCGAAGCGAAGTATGCACGCTATCTCGAGCGCCAGGCCGCGGATGTGGCGGCGTACCAGCGTGACGAGGCACTCATACTGCCGGCCGACTTCGAATACGGCTCTGTGCCCGGGCTCTCGAACGAGATCTCCGAGAAACTCGGGCGGCTGCGTCCCGAGACCCTGGGGCAGGCCGGCCGCATCCCCGGCGTGACGCCGGCGGCGCTCGTGGTTCTGCTCCGGCACGTGAAGCGCGCCCGCAAGGCCGCCTGATACACTATATATAGGGGTTGGTGCGAAACCCTATCCTTGGTATAGGGGGCGCATGAATATTGAGGTCCCTTTGTCGCGCGACGGGTTTGCCGATCTGGCGGCTGACCTCGCGAATGTTTCACGTGAAACATTCGGCCGGCAAACATTCGACCAGCAAACATTCGGCCGGCTCGAGGTCTACGCCGAGACGCTGCGGACCTGGCAGCCGCGCATCAATCTGGTCTCCAACAAATCCCTCGATGATCTCTGGCGCCGGCATTTCCTGGATTCCGTCCAGCTCGCCCGCTGGGTGTCGCCGGACATGCGGATCCTGGACATGGGCAGCGGTGCGGGATTTCCCGGTCTCGTCCTGTCCATCATAACCGGTGCCACGGTGGTGCTGGCGGAATCGGATGCCCGGAAATGTGCGTTCCTCCGCGAAGTCCGCCGCCTGACGGATGCGCGCGCGGAGATAGCCGAGAGCCGGATCGAAGCCCTGGACACTTCCGAAATGGCGGGCGGAGCCTTCGATGTCGTCGTGGCGCGGGCCCTTGCGCCGCTCCCGGACCTCCTCGGCCATGCGTCCGGTCTGATGAAATCCAATGGATTTTGCCTTTTTCTCAAGGGCGCGCGGGTCGATGGCGAATTGACCGACGCGGCTGAATTCTGGAATATGCAAGTGGAGCAGCATCAAAGCCTGTCCGATCCGGATGGCACGGTGCTCAAGATAGGGAATCTGACACGTGTCTGATCACACCATCACCGACCGTCCCGACATCGACCGCCCTGCCAACGATCGACCAGCCACCGGGCCGTTCAAGCCCGAAGGCCCGGCCCGCGCGCGGGGAACGCGCACGATTGCCGTTGCGAACCAGAAGGGCGGTGTCGGCAAGACCACGACCGCGATCAACCTCGCGACCGGATTGGCCGCATGCGGGCAAAGCGTCCTCGTGGTCGATCTCGACCCCCAGGGAAATGCGTCCACTGGCCTCGGTGTTTCAGATTATGAAACAGATGTGTATGATGTGCTGATCGGTGGCGGCCGGTTTGACGACGTGATCTGCCGGACGGAGATTCCGGGTCTCGAAGTCGCGCCGGCATCCGCGGATCTTGCCGGCGCTGAAATAGAGTTGATCGATATCCCGCATCGCGAGGCGCGCCTGCGCGAAACACTCGCCCCGGTCCTCGGCCGGTATGACTATGTGTTGATCGACTGTCCGCCCGCTCTCGGCCTGCTCACCATCAATGCCCTCGTCGCAGCTGATTCAGTCCTCGTACCCCTGCAGTGCGAGTATTTCGCACTCGAGGGCATGACGCGGCTGATGAAATCGATCGAACGCATTCGCCGGGCCTACAACGAGAACCTGAACATTCAGGGCATCGTACTGACCATGTATGACAGCCGGAACAACCTCTGCCGCTCGGTCGAGGCCGATGTCCGGGCGCATTTCCACGACCGGGTCTACAAGACCGTCATCCCGCGCAACGTGCGTCTGTCCGAGGCGCCGTCCTACGGCAAGCCGGCCCTGGTCTACGACCTGGCATGTTCCGGCGCCCAGGCCTATGCCCGGCTTGCGGCCGAACTCCTGCGCCGCGAGGGCGTCGGGCCGATCGGGGAGGCAGCCGAATGAGCGAGCCCACCTCAAGGCCCCGCCTCGGCCGCGGTCTGTCGGCCCTCCTGGGGGACGACAGCGAAGACTATCAGGAACTGGACAAGGCCAGGCCGGCGCGTGAGCTGCCGATCGAGCAACTCCACCCCGGCCGGTTCCAGCCGCGGACGAATTTCGACGAGGCCGAACTCGCATCGCTCGTCGAGTCCGTGCGCGAGAAGGGTATCCTCCAGCCCATTCTCGTCCGGCGCGATCCCGTGCAGGCGGATCTGTATGAAATTATCGCCGGGGAACGGCGCTGGCGTGCCGCACAGCGTGCGAAATTGCACGAAGTCCCGGTCATAATCCGCGAGCTCGACGATCAGGCGGCGCTCGAAGTCGCCCTGATCGAGAATATCCAGCGTGAGGACCTCTCGCCGATCGAGGAGGCCGAGGGCTATCAACGGCTGATGGATCATTTCTCCCACACGCAGGATGCGCTGGCCAAGGCCATGGGCAAAAGCCGCAGCCATATCGCCAATTTGTTGCGTTTGCTGACCCTGCCCGACGAGGTTCGGCAGATGATTGACCGCGGCGAGTTGACCGCCGGTCATGCGCGGGCACTCGTGGGGCGTGAAGACGCTGTGGCCCTTGCCCGACAGATCGCCCGCGACGGAATGACTGTCCGGGATATCGAGGGGCGGGTTAGCAAATCCGGTGGACGCAAGGCATCGAAGAAGAATAAGCCCGAGAAAAGTACGGATACGCTCGCACTTGAGCGCGACCTGTCGGATGTTCTCGGCCTGAAGGTGTCGATCAACGCACGCGGTGACGAAAGTTCAGGCCAGGGCGTCCTGGCGATCGAATTCAAGTCGTTTGATCAACTCGATGACGTTCTTCGGCGGTTGAATCGTAACGGCCGTCCTGAGGCCGGCGCGTCCCCGGGGAACGACGGGATCGGAATCCCCGAAAAAACCAATAAATAATATATTACAATGACTTATGTCGGTCTTGAGCGTCGCATGCTGGCGATGGCGTAGAGCGTGCGGCCGCACGCCGCATGAGACGGTACTCCGGTTGTCTTGAGCACCAGTTCGGCCTCGCCGAGACGCGCGAGGGCAAGTTCCAGCTGGCCACGTGACCAGTTGCGCGCCTGGTGCTGGAACGGTCCCGATTGTTTCCAGAACACCGGCGGCCGCAGCTTCTTCGCTGCCTCCTCATAGCGGATCCCGGATTCCATCTGTCCCGCGACCCGATGGAGCCGCTGGAAATGACGCTGGGTGGCGCGGATCAGACCTATCGGCTCTCCGCCCTCGGCCCAAAATCGCTCGATGGCCCGGTCGAGTTGTCCGATATCGCCGCCCGCCGCGGCGAACACCGTATCGTCCAGGGTCGTTGCCCCGATATCCCCCACGGCGGCAAGAACGTCGGCCTCCTTGGCCGTTTGTTCGGGGCCGACAAACAGGACCAGTTTCTCAATCTCGCGCCGGTTGGAGAGCCGGTCGTCGCCGAGAAACCCGGTGAGGGTCCGCAGCACATCGGAATCGATGCCGATACCGGCCTCCGACAACAAACCCCGGGCAAGCCTTGCGCGCGCCTCTTCGTCGTCGGCGTAACAGGGCAGGGCGGCGCAATCGTCACGTTTTTCGCAGAGTTTCCGCAGGCTGGACCGGCCTGTGAGTGCGCCCGCCTCGATCAACGCAACGGCGTTCATGTCCGCCTCCGCGCCGGCATCCAATGCGCTTTCGAGACTTTTGGTCAGCCCGTCCGCCCCATCGCGGACGGTCACGAGGCGCCGGTCGCCGCCGAATGAAAGGGCGAGCAATTCGTCGGCCAGCCGGGTCGGGGTGTCCGCAATTGCCGCCCCGGTAAGTTCCGCGGCCCGGAATGGATCCGACGGGTCATCCAGGATCTGGCGGGCCAGGCTATTGCAATACTCGCGTACGAGCCCGGCATTGGGGCCATATACCAGTATGGCAGAGATGCCCGGATCCGGGTTTGCGACAAAACCAGCGACGCGTCCGGCCGAGACCTTCATCGTTGGGCGGGGGCCGTTGCCGAGATATTCTGTCGCGACAGGAATAGCGAGAGCCGATCGACGATCCCATCGGCGATGTCTCGCGCACCCCGGCGGCGCGCGTCCTTCTTGGCGGCGAGGGTCGCAAAGTCGGATACCAGAATATCAAAGCCATTGGTCGATCGGATTTCACCCGACAACAGGGGATCGCCCCCACTAGTCCGACTTAAAACAAACTGGGCGTTCAAGATCAGGTTCGCGCGGGTTGCACTGTCGTCACGGCGAACCGCCAGGCCCTGCCGGGCCTCGGACACCTCGACGCTGACAACGTAAAGCGGTTCCTGGGCGGGTCGCGGGGTAAGCCGGTTTGTCAGTTCAATGCGGACGAGCTGGCCGAGGCGATCGGCGATCGGCGGTACGAAGACACGGCTCATCAGGTCTTCCGTTGCAGCGCCATTATCCTGCTCGCCATAGAGCGGTTCGAACCCGCAGGCGGACAGGCCAAACAGGGCCGCGACAAGAAGGATGCGCAACCTAGACAACGAAGTTGACCAGCTTGTTCGGTACATAGATGACCTTTCGCACGTCACTGTCACCAATCGAATCCGCCACATTCTGGACGGCCCGGGCGGCGGTTTCGGCTGCCGCCTGATCCGCGCCGGCGCCGAGTTCCACCGTACCACGCAGCTTGCCGTTCACCTGTATCGCCAATGTCACGCTGTCGGACACGAGCAGCGACGTTTCTGCAACGGGCCAACCCTCATCGCAAAGCAGCGTGTCGCGACCAAGGGCTTTCCACATCTCCTCGGCCAGGTGGGGCATCATCGGCCCGATCAGCAGGGCGATCGTCTCCAGCGCCTCGCGCAGTGCGGCCCCGGAGGCGTCCGCACTTTTGATCGACGTGGAAACCGCGTTGACGAGTTCATAAAGATGGGCAACCGCGCGGTTGTAGTGGAAACGCTCAAGATCGTCGGTGACGTCCGAGATCGCCTGGTGTACCGCGCGGCGCAATGCCGCCGACGCCAGGTCGTCGCCGCCGGTGTCCACCCCGCCGTTTTTTTCGGGTGCGGGGAGGCCGTCGATGTTGTCGAGAATGATGCGGGCAATCCGGTTCACGAAGCGAAAGGCGCCCTGCGCGCCCGAATCGGTCCACTCCATGTCCCGGTCCGGCGGGCTGTCCGACAGGATGAACCAGCGTGCCGTATCGGCGCCGTACGCGGCGATGACGTCGGTCGGGTCGATCGTGTTCTTCTTCGATTTCGACATCTTCTCGATGCGCCCGACCGTCACCGGCGCACCATTGTCGATCCGCACAAAACCGCCGTCTTCATTCTCGGCCACGCGCTGGGGCTCCAGCCACTCACCCGCCGCGTCGTCGCGATAGGTCGCGTGATTGACCATGCCCTGGGTGAACAGCCCGGCGAATGGCTCATCCAGATTGAGGTGGTCGGTCTCGCGCATCGCGCGCATGAAAAAGCGGGAATAGAGGAGATGCAGAATTGCATGCTCGATCCCGCCGATATACTGATCGACGGGCAACCAGTATTCGCCGTCCTGCTGTGCCACCGGCGTGTCCGCGTCGGGAGAACAGAAGCGTGCGAAATACCAGGACGAATCCATGAATGTGTCGAACGTGTCGGTGTCGCGTTCGGCGGGTTTGCCGCAAGACGGGCAATTGACATGCTTCCAGGTCGGATGCCGGTCGAGCGGGTTGCCCGGTGATTCAAAATCAATGTCGTCGGGCAGAACTACGGGCAAATCATCCTTGGAAACGGGAATAACACCGCAGTCCGCACAATGCACAACCGGGATCGGGCAGCCCCAGTAGCGCTGGCGCGACACAAGCCAGTCGCGCAAACGATAGTTGATCGTACCTTCGCCCAGGCCGGCGGCCGACAGGCGATCGATCACCGTCCGCTTGCCGGCACCCACATCAAGGCCGTCGAGAAAATCCGAATTCGCAAGCTTGCCGTCATCGGTGAACGCGTCGTTGCCGACATCGAAAGTGGCGGGGTCGGCCCCGTCGGGAATGACGACCGGCAACACGGGCAGATCATAGGCGTGGGCGAAATCGAGATCCCGCTGATCATGTGCCGGGCAGCCGAAGATGGCACCGGTCCCATATCCCATCAGCACGAAGTTTGCGATGTAGACGGGCAGTTCGACGCCATCGGCGAACGGGTGCTTGACCGTGAGGCCGGTATCATAGCCCCGCTTCTCGGCAGTCTGGATTGCCTCTTCACTGGTGCCGAGCTGGCGGCATTCCTCGATGAAGGTGGTCGCCTTCGGGTCGGTGCGCGCGACCTCTTCGGCCAGCGGATGATCGGCGGCGATGGCACAGAAACTGGCGCCGAAAATCGTATCCGGCCGGGTGGTGTAGACCCGTAACGGCGTATCCCGACCATCGGCGAACACAAAATCAATATGGGCGCCCTCGGAGCGGCCGATCCAGTTTTCCTGCATCGCGCGGACCTTGGGCGGCCAACGGTCGAGGGTTTCCAGTGACGCCAGAAGTTCGTCGCTGAATGCCGTGATCCGACCGAACCATTGCGAGAGCCTGCGCCGTTCGATCGGTGCGCCTGAGCGCCAGCCCTTCCCGTCAATCACCTGTTCGTTCGCCAGCACCGTGTTGTCCACGGGATCCCAGTTCACCCAGCCATCCTGGCGGTAGACCAGATCCTTTGCGAGGAAGTCGATGAACATCGCCTGCTCGTGGCGGTAGTAGGACGGGTCACAGGTTGCGAATTCGCGGCTCCAGTCGATGGACAGGCCCATCGCCTGAAGCTGCTCGCGCATGGTGGCGATATTCTCATGGGTCCAGGCAGCGGGATGGACCTTCTTCTCCATCGCCGCGTTCTCCGCGGGCAGACCGAACGCGTCCCACCCCATCGGATGCAGAACATTGAACCCCTGCGCACGTTTGTAACGCGCGACGACGTCGCCAAGCGTGTAGCAGCGCAGATGCCCCATATGGATGCGCCCCGACGGATAGGGGAACATCTCGAGGACGTAATATTTTGGTTTATCGGGGTCGGCCTCGACCTCGAATGTGCCGCGTTCCGTCCAGGCCGCCTGCCATTTTTGTTCAGCTTCGCGAAAATTATACCGTTGTGACATGGCCGGAAACCTTCTCGGCGCCTGAAGTGCTCAGGCGCGGCGGCTCAGAGAAATTGTTGTTGGATTACAGGATCGAACGGCGACGTACTCCGCTAGCCGCCCGGCTGGGAGATTCGCAGCTCGCGCGCGCGTGTGAGAATTGCATTCTCGAGGCTGGTCGATGTGTTCTTGCCGGTGTTCGCGTCCAGCCACCCGGCACCATCATCCCGTTTCTGGCGGAACACGGAGACGCGGACGCCGTCGGACCGGAGCTCTCTGCCCAGAATGAAGACGGTAACCTTGAACCGCTCTTCCGGGCTTTCCGGCGGTGCGTACCAGTCCGTGATTATGACGCCACCAAATGGGTCGGCCGATGACAGCGGCAGGAACGAAAGCGTGTCGAGTGATGCCCGCCACAGGAATGCGTTTACGCCGATGCCAGAGTTTGTGGGTTCATCGTCGCCACCACCAAGCAGGTTAATATCGCCGAACAGCTTGCCGCCGCTCTTGATATCTTTGTCCTCGAAGTCATCGGCGTCGGCGCGTTCTGACTCTATGCCCGCGCATGCCGTCAGGCCCATCAGGAGGAGGACGGCGGCAACGCGCAAAGTATGTTTGGGACTCATGGTTCGAACCCGATATGCAGCTGTTTCAGACATTCTGTGGCGTCATGAAATCAATACCGAATCATTAGCAGAGATTCAGGCACAAAAAAACAGGGCGACAGTAATCTGCCGCCCTGCTTTCTCGTCAAGCTGTAAAGAAGCTTTAGAAGACGAAACGGTTGACGAGCAGGAAGCCCTTACCGTCGTTGTCGGTCGTACCGCCAACACCGGCAGCAGTCGTCGGGTTGTCATGCTTGAGGAACGTGAGTTCCGCGCGCAGTGCCCAACCCGGTGCCACGGCATAACCAGCACCGAGTCCGTAACGAACGATCTCCGTGTCAGTCGCGCCAGCCGCCGAAGTGAGGGTCGAGTTGTCTTTCTCACCCTTGAGGTACCATGCACTGACACCCCACGGACCGGCCTGATAGCCAGCACCAACGCTCCACTGGTTACCCGAGTCCGCACCAGCAGCCGTCTGGGCAGCGGTGAGGAACGTGTCGCCATAGTCGCGATAGTGAGCGCCGACCGTGAAGCCAGCGAAGTCGACCCTACCGCCGACACCGAAGACCGAGAGATCCTCGTTTTCAGCACCACCGGCGGTCTCATCGGTGCCGCCTTCCCAGCCGACAGAAACGCCAACACCAACATTGTCGAACTTGCCGACATAGTTGGCAGACACGCCGAACACGTTCTCGAGATCGCCATCGGAGTCGGAATCAGCAACTGCGGCGCCGCCCGAAGCCGCACCCGAATCCGGGGTCCAAGAAGCACCGATCTGGAAACCGGAGAAACGCGGCGAGAAGTAGGTCGCCTTCGTGGCATCCGAGGTCGTCAGGACCTGCCAGTCAGCACGGGCCTGCAGGGCGTCTGAGCCTGCACCACCGAACACGGTGTTCAGGTCACCCAGACCACCGAACGGTCCGCCAGCACCCTTGGCCGCGTTCCACGCGCCAAGCTGCATACGGTTCGTGGCATCGTCCTGGTCGCCAAGCTCAATACGGCCCCAGGCATCGCTGTCCAGGAACGCCCAAGCTTCATCAGCTGCAGTACCGTCGGCAGCGCCGCCGTTCAGCTCGATGTTGACGCCATACTTGATGCCGTTGTCGGCAGTAGCAGAAGCGCCGAACCATACTTCGGACTCACTGACGGTGAAGCCGACGCCACGGTTAAGCGTGGAAACGTCCTCATCCTTCAGGTACGCGGAGAACCAAAAGATTCCGCCGAGTGTTACATTCATCTGGTCCTTCGAACCCACCGTGCCGGCATTTGCCGGAGCAGCGAGAAGCGAAGCACCCACCAAAGCCGTCGTGGCTAGTAGAGTCTTCTTCATAATTAAACCTCCAAGATCATGGACTTGCGTCCGCGATTGGCCCTAAGGGCCCGATTCAGCTTCGACACAACTGGCGTTTTCGCGGACGCCAGACACTAGTTGCGAAGCCTTGCGAAGGATAAAACTCCGGAAGTCCGGGCGTTGCAATGAAATCCGTGATTTTTCCGCAACGAATTCCATCGATTGTTGCATTTAAACAACAGTTGGTAAGCGCCTTGAATCGTTGAGATTGTCTATCCCAGCGCTGAATCCTTGTTTAGCCGTGCGGCGTAGGGCGCGAGTGTCTCGAATTCCGGCCCCAGGAACGGCTCAAAGTTTTTCCACCGTGCAACGGCGCGTTGATGCACCGGTTCGACGACGGAATTGTAGCTCGCGGTATTCACCCATTCCCCGACCCGGGTGCCGGCCTTGGCGTCGTCCGGGGTGTCGCCCGGGGTTCCAGATGGCTGGTCATCCTGGTTCGTCGTGGCAGGGTCGAGGCCGCAAAACCGCAGGATCTCAGGCAACAGGGCGCTGACGTCGGCGGTCAGCGTCTCGTAGTAGACGGTCTTCGTTTGATGGTGCAGCGCCGGCGCGAACGCGCGCCAGAGGCCCCAAACGGCCTCATACAATGCCACCGTATCCTGCATGTCGGCGAACAGCCGCGTGGTCCGATTGAGTTTGAACTCGGTCGTGAAGCAACTCAAACAGACATCGCGGGGATCCCGGAAAATCACAAGAATGGGAGAATCGGGAAACATGCGTGCGATCAGCGGGAGGCTGACGATGCTCATCGGGTTCTTGTCGACCAGAACGGCGCCGGGCGTCATCGCGGGTGGAATCATCGTTGAAACGCTGTCCCAGTAAAGGGAACGAAGCTCTTCGATGTTTTCCTCGGTCAATCGGCCGAGCGCTTCGGGGCTCAGAAATGGACTGCCCGTGATGTCGAAACACCGCGCCAGAGTCCGCGCCATTGTCGGTCGTTCGTCGGATATGTGGACATTCGGGCCTTCGCTGACGAGCCTTTCGAGCATGGTGGTGCCGGATCGCGGGAGCCCCACCAGGAAGATCAGCGACCCTGGTTTTGTTGGGTGATCGTCGCTGGCTGCCGGGCGCGCGTTGGTCTGCGCGGGCGGTTCTCTCAAGAGCGCTGCAAGGTCCAGGTCGGACTCCTCGAATGCGCGCCGGCTGGCCTGCAGGTTGGCCAGGTGCTCTTGCGCCTTTACCTGGCGGGCGCGCGGCAGGTCGCGAAACAATTCATTGGCGCGGCTGTAGAAGTTGAAGGCGTCTTCGTATTCGCCGGTTGCCTCACAAACGCGTCCGGCAGCGTGTGAGAAGCGCAGCTCCGCCGCAGTACCGCGAATGATGTCCCGGCTGGCCTGGACCCGTTCACGCGCAAGCTTGAAATCTTTCTCTCTCACCGCCGTTTGGACCAGGACCGTATGCGCCATCGGCTCGTGCGCATCGTATTGCAGGGCCTTGGCGGCGGCCTGTTTCGCTTCGTCGAGGCGCGACACTCGTTCGAGATGTTCCGCGAGGCGGGCCAGCATTCGTGGTTCGTTTGGGCTGGTCGCCAGGGCTGCATCGATCGTGTTGCGCGCGGCCTGCGGGTCCCGGCGCTGCTCGTGGACCCTGACGAGCGCCAGCGCGGAGTCGGTTCGCCCGGGCTCCAGCTTGAGAGCGTCTGACAGCGCTTCCGCGGCGAGTTCGCTCTGGCCCAGCTCTTCGAAGCAGAGGCCCAGGAGGTGGAGGCCATCGGGCCAGTCGGGCCGTGTCCGGACCAGCTTCTGCAGATGTGTAAGCGCCTCTTCCATCCGACCCTGGCGCAGCAGTGCGGCGGATAGATTGCGCACCAGGACCGGATCTTCCGGGCGGCGCGGGAGGAGAAACTCGAAAAGCTGTGCGGCGGCATCAGATTCTCGGCGCGCCAGAATATCCTGTCCCACCTGAATCAGGTGGTCGGTCGCCTCAGGGTTCGCATCGAGCCCCCCCCGCACAAGCTGGATGAGGTCTTCGTATCGGTCGGCCCGCGCGAGCACAGCCGCCAGATTGGCGAACGCGTCTTTGTACTGGGGCTGAATGCGGAGTGCGGCGCGGTACCAATCCACCGCATCTTCTATCTGTTCCTGCTGGCGGGCGCATTCCCCGCGATGGAACCAGAAAACGGCGTTGGTCGGCTCGAGCTCGGTGGCCCGGGTGAACCGCGCCATCGCTTCGGACAGGCGGCCGCGTTGCCCGTGCAGGACACCCAGCAGGTTTTCGGCGTCGGCATGGTCCGGATGGGCTTCGAGTACTGCCTCATAAGCCTTCTGCGCGGCTTCGAAATTGCCGGTCTGGTGCATTCTCAATGCGCCCGAAAGGTCGGGCTTTGAGCCGTTTGAGGTCTCGCTCATGTGTGATTTGCCGTGCTTCTTGGCCGCGCGCCTATAGCGGCGCGATGACCCGCATCGAGGCGAGGTCCTGAATCAACTTGGTTCGCGCCGCCGCCGCGAGACCCGGGAACGCTTCGGCGAACTCGTCGCCCGAAAACTGTCCCGCCTCGACGATCCACGCAACAGGGTCGACGATGTCATTCGGGATTGGCACCTGGCCCTTGTCGCTCTCCAGCAGCGCCTTGCCGTCCTTGTGCAGGATCTTGAGGCTTTTCACCGAGACCCCGAAACGGTCCTCGCCGTTCTCCGCCAGCGCATCGTCGGGCAAATTGAACCCGCCGCGATGATAGTGGTGCGCGGCGTGCATTGGTGCGATCGAGGCCTTGAAGCCATCGCTCTTGCCGATCCTGGCGAGCCGATCGGCCAGATCGTCGATCCAGGCGCCTTGCGCACCGTCGCCCGCGCCCGGCATCGGGATATTGGCGCGGAATGCCGGGTCGGCGAGCGCGTACTCGAACAGCATCGTCATCACATCGAAGCCGATGACATGAGTGACGCCAAACGACAGGTGGATGCATCCATCGCTCGATGCCAGCGCATCGTGATACTGACCGCGCGGAATATAGAGGACGTCGCCCGGCCGCAGCGTGACTTCATCCAGCAGCGCGCCGCGGTTCTGCTCGTTGAACGCATCGTCGACATTCTTGTAGGCGTCGTTGGCGATCGGGTTCTCGAGGCGGCCTTCGTAGATTTTCCAGACCTTCTCGCCGGCGACATGCAGGGCGAACACCTCATGGGTGTCGAAATGGGTCGGGAATGCCTGGTGCTGCTGCCATGAGCAGTAAAGGTTGCTTTGCACCTTCGCGCTGAGCCGCCGCTCAAGCGCGTCGGTGACGGCGATCAGTCCGGGTGTGAGCGTGTCGATGTCATTGGCCACGATGGAGGCGCCGCGGCGCAGCCAGCTTTTGACCTTCTCGGCGTCGGGCTGCATCGTTTGCTGATTGTTGCGGTCGATGGCCGGGCGGCAATATTTTTCGACGGGGACGGCGTTGGAATCGAGAAAGAGCTTCAGATTGGTCGGGCTCCAGATCGCCGTCATGTTGAGGATTTCGCTCAACGCGTCCCACGTCATGACATCGTCGAGCTTGTCCGGCGTGGGCGCCGGAATATGCAGCGGCTTTTGATCGTGATACTCGGCGAAGAACTCGTCTTCGCCGATGGGCGCGATCAGGTCGGCAAATGTATCGATTCGATTTCCCATGACACCTTTATAATACGATGAGACGCGCTCGAACATCGCGTTAAAGGAATGGAGGGCGTTGTGTCGCACGAAGATGAAAATTCCGGCGAAGCTGGGATTAAGGCCGATATTGCGGGGCGCCTGGGACAGGTTCGCGGGCGTATCGCCGCTGCGGCCGCGCGCGCAGCGCGGGATCCCGGCGATGTCACGCTGGTGGCCATCAGCAAGACCCAGCCCGATGAGCGCATCGATGCTGCGCTGGCGGCCGGTCAGCGCGTGTTCGGCGAAAACCGCGTCCAGGAGGCCGAGACCCATTGGAAGGGGCGACGAGACAGCGTCGAAGACCTCGAGCTTCACCTCGTGGGGCCGCTGCAGACCAACAAGGTCAAGGATGCGGTCGCGCTGTTCGATGTGATCCAGACGGTCGACCGGCCGAAACTGGCCGAGCATCTGGCGCGGGAGTTTGCCCGCATCGGGGTGCCGCGCCGGTGCTTCGTGCAGGTCAACACAGGCGAGGAGTCCCAGAAAGCCGGCATTGTCCCTGCCCAGGCCGATCGCTTTATCGCCGAATGCCGGGCGCTCGAGCTGCCGGTCGAGGGCTTGATGTGTATCCCGCCGGTCGACGAGCCCGCGCCGCCACATTTCGTATTGTTGGGCGAGATCGCGGCGCGCAACGGCCTGTCGGGTTTGAGCATGGGCATGTCCGCCGATTTTGAGGCGGCGGCCGAGCTCGGCGCGACCCATGTGCGCGTCGGCACCGGGGTGTTCGGGCCGCGGGTGACACAGCCCTAAAGGCCCTGATCTGGCAGGCCTGGTCTGGCTGGCCTAATCGGTACGGATATCGATCATCATGTCCGGGGTCAGGCGCGGCACCAGCGCCAGCAATGTGTCGCGCGGCAGGGCGATGCAGCCTTCGGTGGGCCCCAGTTCCCCGTCGTTCCCGACGTTCGCGCAATGCAGGAAGATCGCGCTGCCCAGCCCGGCGACCGGCGGCGCGTCATTTTGGCCGAGGATCACGAGCAGATCGTAGAGGCCGTCGTCGCGCCACATTCGCTCGGCGGATGCGCCATATGGCAGCGCGACCGCGCGATTGTAGGCCGGGTCGACGGGGTCGTCGCACCAGCCGTCGTGTTTTCCGGTGGGTGTTGCGAGAATGGGCGTGTCGGGCAGCGTGAGCCGGTCGGCGCGGTAGCGTATTTCGCGCAGGGCAAACCGGCCGACGGGTGTCGCGCCGTCACCTTCGTGCTTGTCGGGGCGAATGCCTGTACGACCCAGTGCGCAGTCATAATTCTCGCCGAACAGCACAAGCGTGCCGCGATGGGCTTGTTGTTCGGGCGCGGGGGTGACGATTAAGTCCATGGGGGGATTTTAGACCGGACGCGGCCGGGCCGCGAGCCAGTGGACCAGAACGGGCGGTCTATGAAGGGCCGGCGCCCGTCTGAGCGCTGCGCGCCTTGGTCAGCGCTTCGTATTTGCTCAGCGCATCGAGGATGGCGTTGCCGACCCACGGCTTGGTCCCGCCGAGATCCGGCGCGGCGCCGTTTTGCAGGGCCTGTTTCATGGTTTCCGCGTCGCGCAGGGCCTCATTCACCCAGTTTGTCGGCAATGCGCTTGCAGTAGTGCCGGGTTCGGGCACGGGAGCCGTGGGTTTCTGAGGCTCGTTATTTATCATCTGATCAATAACGGCTGGTTTCACCGTTTTGAGTGCCACCGGCGTTACCTGTGCTGTCTGCGACACGGGTGGCGCCAGAGACACAGGCGGTGCCAGAGGTACAGGCGGGACCAAAGGCACTGGCGCGGCGCGGACACTGGCGAGCGCGGGCGGGCCCCCCAGAACGATGTCTGTGTCCGTATGCCCACCTGCGTCGGCCTGTTCGTGAATAATGGGCTCACCATTCGACACGGCGGCCTGCTGGGGTCCGACCCCCGGTTCGCGTTCGCCGGTGACCATGGCCAGCGTGTGGCCGAGGAGGTCATCGCCCGACGCCTGTTCCAGGATCACGTTCGCGGAGGCCGACGCAAGCCCGAGCGGGCCGCCGAACAGGCCGCCGCCGAGTATTCGCGCGGACGGGCTGATCTCATCGCCGGTGATCTCGCGGTACAGGGTGGAGACCAGCGGGATGTGTTGCAGCGGGTTGATGACATCGAGCAGCGTCGAGAAGAAGCCCTCGCCCTCACCAAAACCCTCCGCCGTACTGCCGGATTCACCGGTCCCGCTGTAGACCAAACCAAGGGTCGGGTCGTGATAGCCGAGCATGGCTTCGGAATTGGCGCTGGTGTCGATCAGACTCATGTCTTGGATGACGTTGCAAGCGCGGGGCCACCCGCCGGCCCCGCGGATGGTTTAAAATATTGTGTTGAATCAGTTGGTTGCGACGCTGACGGATCTCGTCCGGCGGTGCCAACCCGGCATTATTTGCCGGGTGGTGTGATCAAATGGCCCGCGCGGGACTTCTTCGTCGCCAGATAGAATTCATTGTGCTGGTTCGACGGGAAGCTGTGCTCGACGCGCTCGACGACGTCGATCTGCCATTCGCGCAGCGCCGCCACCTTGTTGGGATTGTTGGTGAGCAGGCGCACCGCAGCCACGTCCAGCTGGTGCAGCATTTCGGCCGCCGGCCGGTACAGCCGTTCGTCGGCCTCAAAACCGAGCTGCTGGTTGGCCTCGATGGTGTCGAAGCCCTGATCCTGGAGCGTGTAGGCGCGCAGCTTGTTCACCAAGCCGATGCCCCGGCCCTCCTGGGCCAGATACAGAACGATGCCGCCGCCCTGCTTGCCGATTTCCTGGATGGCGCCGCGCAGCTGGTCGCCGCAGTCGCACCGGAGACTTCCCAGCAGATCGCCCGTGAAACATTCCGAATGGAGCCGAACCAGAACCGGCTCTGCCGTGTCGGGCGCGCCGATGACGATGGCCAGATGCTCGCGCCCGCCGTCGCTCGGGCGGAACGCGACAATCTCCACATTGTCGTTGGCGTCGAGCGGGACGCGTGCCGCGCCGACGCGCTGCAGCGTGCGTGCCTCGATCTCTTGGTAGTTGCGCACATGTTCGAGCTCGACCATCAGCAGGGATTCGGATTCGGCCCAGGAGGGCAAATATTCCAGCCGCTCGGTCGGCACCGGTGCGACCACGGCGGCAGGCAACAGGCCAGCCAGCTTGAGCAACTCGATCGCGCCGATCTCGGTGGCATCGGTACCGGGGGCACCGGGCCGGGTGGCCGGGTCGATCTGGGCGATCGAAACCGCAGACACGGGCCGGTCGGATTGCGGGCCGGCCGGGTCAGCCATCATCCGCACCGTCTCGGCGGTCATGCCCTCGGCCAGCGACACGCGGACCGCGCCGTCGGGATTGTCGGTCAGCCCCAGCACCAACGCGCGCCGCCCCGTCAGCAGCAGGGAGGACGAGGCCTTCGAAAGCCCGGCGATGTGCGCGAGTTGGCTTGCCGAAGCACCTTCAGCCGGGTGGACCAGCAGCGCCTGATCCGGCCCCAACAGGATAATGGTCGCGCCCCGGCGCAGATCGGAGATCGCGCGTTCAACGGGCTGGAGCGTGTTTGGAAGTTGCTGCATCACGGGGTCTGCTGGTTCGAGGTGTGGCGGAATATGCGCCAACAGTGATCGGTCGGCAATACGGGTGGGGAACTTGTCTCGTGCCGCGATCCGGGGGCCGATCCGGGTCCGGGGATGCTTTCCCGCTCTCTCGAACGTGATCGATCGTGAGGCCCCGGATTGGGGGGGCCACCTCTTGCAATGGCTTCCCGAGACGCTACGTGTTTAGCAACACAAAGGGGGCCGTCATGGCGAAAGCAATCTGGAATAACATCGTCCTTGCCGAAAGCGAGACCTACGAGACCGTCGAGGGAAATATCTATTTCCCGATGGACTCGCTGAAGCGCGAATATTTCACGGAAAGTGCCACGACCACGGGCTGCCCCTGGAAGGGCACGGCGAAATACCTTTCCGTGGATGTCGAAGGCGAGGTTAACGCCGACGCCGCGTGGTATTATCCCGATCCGAAATCGGCCGCGGAAAACATCCGCGACCACGTCGCCTTCTGGCGCGGCGTCCAGGTGAGCGCCTAAACGATGATGAGTCTGGCTATGACGAATGCGGTGGAAACCAAGTTAACGAACGGCAAGAAGATCCTGCTGATCGATGATGACGACGCGTTGCGTGATTCTCTCTCGGAGCAGCTGGCCCTGCACGAGGAGTTCGTCACCACGGAGGCCACCAGTGCCGCCGATGCGCTCGAGGTCACGAAGACCGAATATTTCGACGCCATTTTGCTCGATGTCGGCCTGCCCGACATGGACGGGCGCTATCTTTGCCGCCTGCTGCGCCGCAATGGCGTGAAGTCGCCGATCATCATGCTGACGGGCCACGACACCGACGCGGACCAGATTCTCGGTCTCGACGCCGGCGCCAACGACTACATCGCCAAGCCGTTCCGCCTGAATGTCCTGCTCGCGCGACTGCGCGCCCAGTTGCGCCAGCACGAGCAGAGCGAAGACGCGGTCTTCGTCATCGGCCCGTACACCTTCCAGCCGGCCCAGAAAATTCTGGTCGATGGCGAGCAGCGCAAGGTGCGGCTCACCGAGAAGGAAACGGCGATCCTCAAATATCTCTACCGGGCCGGCGACAAGGTCGTCAGCCGCGACACGTTGCTGGGTGAGGTCTGGGGCTACAATGCGGGGGTCACGACCCACACGCTCGAGACCCATGTCTATCGCCTGCGCCAGAAGATCGAGGCCGACCCGTCCAACGCGCGAATCCTCGTGACCGAGCCGGGCGGCTACCGCCTGGTTCCGTAGTAGGGCGGCGGGCGGCCTGACCTCTCGCGGGTGGCCCTAGCTGCCTGTCTTCAGGTCGCGGATGCGTACCCCGAGATAAAGTGTTCCCACGATCGTCGCGCCGGCAATGGCAACGAACGTGTAGGCGACGGTGATCCAATTGCCGGTCAGCTCGAACATGCCCGCCGCGATGAGCGGCCCCGCGAGAATGCCCAGATAGCGCCCGGTCAGGACGACTGCGAACGCGTCGGTTCCGGCGCGATGGCCGCCGACCAGGGTCGAGGGCAGCGCCCAGAGCGAGGTCGGGGTCAGGCCCGCGGCGACCCCCCAGACGACGAGGCTGGCGAGCCCGATGACGGGCGTGCCCGCGAACGGGATCATCGCCCAGCCGACGGCCTGCAGCGCCAGCGCGAAGGTCAGTAGCTTGATGACCCCGACGCCGGTCTTCAAGATCATCCCGCCGATCAGTGAGAAGACGAGCAGCACGATCACCGGGATCTGGTTGATCAGCACCGCGCCATCGGCCGAGAAGGCGCGGACGTCCACGAGATAGACCGGCAGCCAGGTGAAGTAGCCCATGAACTGGGCCTGCCAGAGGAAGAACAGTGAGGCCGCGACCCACAGCGCGCGGATCTCTTTTGATGTCAGCGGCGCCACCTCGGGTTTGGCCGATGTTTCTGGCGCGCCGGGTGGCGCGGTGCGGATATGGGCGACACCCGGGACCGTTCCACGCTTGACGATCCACCAGGTCCATAGCGCCACCGCGACGGTCGCGAGGCCGCCGAACCACCAGACCGGCTGCCAGATATCGATGGCGACCGAGGGCTGGGCGACGATGTTGGCCACGAGCTGGCCGACGGGAATCCAGGTCGCCTGGGCGGCGATGACGATGGGCAGATGGCCGGGCCCCGCACTCATGTTTGCAAACGCCGGCATGCAGACGGCCAGCACCGCGGCGCCGAACCCCTCGATCAGGCGCGAGGTGAGCATCACCGACCCGCTCTCGGGGAAGGCGAGCCCCAGGGCCGTGCCCACGAGCATCAGGCCGAAGGCCGCCATGAGATAACGTTGGGCGCCGTCGCGCCGGATCGCGCGGCCGACCCGCACACTGATCAGCATGCCGGCGATGGCGAAGATCGACATGAAGCCGGCGGCGACGATCGTGTTGTAGCCGTAGATGTCGAACATCACCGGCAGGACCGGCGGCACCTTGAACTGGAAATAGGCGGCAACGAACCCCAGCACGATGCCGTAGGACACGCCGGTCCAGTTTGTCTGTGAGGTTTGTGTGGCGGGGTTGGACATGCTTCGGGCTCTTGGCTGTCGCCGATTATTGCTGTTTCAGCGGCAACTGGTTGGCGGAACTTTCTTCCTCCGCTTCTACCACCGCGCGCGCGCGTGACAAAAGCGCACCCAATATTATACGCAGGGCCATCTCGCTTCGCGTTTCGCGGCGAAGAATGTTTCCGGCGTACCGACCGACCAGAGAAAGCGATCGCCGGGTCGCGATCCTCCTTGACCCTCCATCTGCTGGAAGGACTAGTTTCGGTTCTTCGGTTGGCATGACCGGCAAAACACGGGGCCGGTCATTCGAACATCCGTGAAGCGACCGACCGAGCGGAGTTGCTGCCCAAAACGATCTGATGCCAGGAAGGTATTGGTCCTGTTGAACGAGTGAGCCGTCGCGACGCGACGATGCAGATCGCGATGTCCATATGCTGCGATTCCTGCCGCACCCGCGGTGCTCAGGCTTTCGATTCACGTATCAGAACTCTTACCGGAGATAAAAAATGAACCTCAATGCAAATAAACTGGCCCTCTCCACAGCCATCACGTTCGGGCTTCTTTGGGTTATCTGCAGCGCGCTGGTCGCGCTCATCCCCGGGGCGACGCTCAGGATGACGGGTTACATGGTTCATGCGGAGCTTGCGGCGTTCCAGTGGTCCCTGACCTTTGCCAATTTCATCGGCGGGCTGGTGCTCTGGTCCGTGCTGTCGGGCCTGGTCGTCTGGCTGGTGGCGCGCATCTACAATCGAATCGCGGTCTGAGTTTCTTTCGCGCGTTCCGCGGAAAATTTCAGCCCCCGCTCTTCCGCTTTGCCAACGCCCTGTACAGCGCCTCCGGGCTCACGCCGATCTGCTGTGAGAGATTTTTCCATTCGCCTTTTGGGGGTATATCGCCATACCAGCTTTCCCATGCCCCCAGTCTAGCTTCGATGGTTCTGAGCGAAAGCATCTCAGCGCGAAAGCGTGTGTTCTGAACTTCGTGCGCCAGATGGGCCATAAAGGCTTCCGCGATATCCGGTTCTTCGCGCAGCCGCTTTCGTAACGCGCTCCGTGGGATGCTCTGGACAGTTGCGGCATCCTTCGCGACGGCGTCGCAGTGATAGGTTTTTGCGAACAGAGACGCTTCTGCGACAACGTCACCGGGCCGCGTTCGTTGCAGTATGACGGAGCCGCCGGTCTCATCGAATCGAACAAGATGCACTTCACCCGAAAGCACCAGGTGGAGTCGACGAACGGGCTCTCCAAGGTGGAAAAGATGCGCACCCGGATTGAGCGTACGCCGGGAACCGCCCGACGATCGCAGTAAATTAAAAATCTCGGAAGACATGATCAAGATCATGTCAGCGTTTTCGCTACGCTGGCAAGGTCGGGAACGAATTCATACTCAGGAGCAGGAAATGCTGAAGTACATCGTAACCGCTGCGGTCTTGATGCTGCCGCTTGCCGCGCAGGCACAGCCTGCCGACCGGGCGCATAATTCCGGTATGTCTCACGTCGATCATGGTGTTGGGATTGAACGCGCGAGGGACGTCGCTGCCCGGGAGCCCGGCCAGGGTGCCTTCGCCGCAGTTCAGGAGATTGTCTCCCTATTGGAATCCGATGCGGACACAGACTGGGCGATGGTCGATATCAACGGGCTCCGCCAGCATCTGATCGACATGGATAATGTGACACTGCGCGCCGACGTTACGGCGACGAACATTGCGGGCGGAAAGAGCTATTTGGTGACCGGAGCAGGTGCGGTCCGTGACTCTATCGACCGAATGATCAAGGCGCACGCCGAGACAATGGACGGAGTAAACGGCATGCGGATATCAGCCGCGACCCTGCCTGATGGAACGATAATGACCGTAACTGTGGCCGCGCCGGCGGATCTGCCCAAACTCGAGGGTCTCGGTTTTTTAGGGGTCATGGCGCTGGGTATGCATCACCAGGAACATCACCTCATGATCGCGAAGGGCAAGGGTCCGCATGGATGATTTCGAAGGGAGAGATTGAACTCATCTCTTGGAGTTCCTGACTGCGGAACTGTCTAGAAAATGTACGTTTTCTGCCCCCAGAACTTTGGAATTAAATGCACAGCCGACCCAAGTCACGAGGCCTGACCTGGGCCGGCTCGATGCACCACAACCTGAGAACGACTTTGTCCGCGGCCTATTCAGTATCGTCGTTGTTCAGAAGGTAGTGGGCGATCGCACGCAGGTCCTCATCAAAAAGCCATGAGGTGCCGTCGCGAATGACCTCTCCCATACTGCCGCCAAGTACGTCGCCATTGGGTTTCGTGCCGAACCTCAGTCCGAAAGCCAGGTTGTTCTCTGTCCAGCCGCGTTCCCCGAGCACAGAGGGCGTGATTGGAGGAGAACGTTCTCCGCCCGGCAATCCCCCTGCACCGTGGAGCGCCAATTCAGCATCGCTGGCGCCGAGTGGATTCCGCGGCGTGTGGCACGCCCCGCAATGGGCAGGCCCCGTGACGATATACTTGCCGCGGTTCCAACTTTCGCTTCTGGTGGGATCATCCTGAAACGTCTCAGAGTCAAAGAAGAGATTCTGCCATCCACGCAGCGCCCACCGTTGATCAAATGGAAATTTGAGATCTTGTGGTTTTGAGGGTGTGTCTGCATTCGGAACGGTCTTCATGGCGGCCCAAAGGTCGGCGATGTCCTGATCCGTGAACTTTGAGTAGAACGTATACGGAAACGCTGGGTAGTACGGCTCGCCTTCCGGGGAAATGCCATGACGCAAGGCGCGCGCGAAGTCGTTCAAAGACCACGCACCCAACCCTGTCGCCGGATCCGGCGTTATATTTGGCCCATAGAAAGTACCGAATGGCGTCTTGAGAGGCGGGCCACCCGCCAGAAGATCTCCGCCACCTGACTCGTTCGTGTGACATGCTATGCAGCCTGCCAGGCGTGCGAAATACGCGCCACGATCCGGATCACCTTCGAGCGTCGCGACAACGTTTTCAGGTACCGGATTGCCGCGGAAAATGGTCGCGGCAGCGCCGACCGTGACCGCCACGATCACCGCGGCAGCCACCAGGTAAATATTTCTCATGGGTGCTGCCTACTGTTTCTTGCGGAATTGCGTGTGACAGGCGCTGCATGTCTGCGTGACGCGGGCAAAGGCTGCATTGGGTGACATCTGAGCCAAGGCCGCGGGGTCGTTCATCGGCATCCCGTCGGCAGATTGGCCCATCATCGGGTTTCGGCGTCCCATTGGGCTCGCACCCAGGCCGCCCTGGCGTCCCTGATTCATACCCGAACCCATGCCCGGACCGCGGGGGTTGTCAGCTGCCGCTGCCAGCGCGCCGGCATACTTTGTCAGGTCGTCCGCGAGTTCCGAGAAACGTTGCCAATTTTGCCAAATCGCAGGCAACGATTCACTCGGGCCCTGAATGCTCCCCTCGGGAAACAATCGAGTCATTTGTTCGCCGCCATGGTTCCCTATGAAGCTCGCTGCTTGGCGAACAATCGCCGCATCGTATGGTTTTTCGCCTTGAAACATCTCCGTGATGGTCTTCATGGATTTACCGACCGAAGCCATGAGGTCCATCCGCTCTTTAACGATTCCGGTGGCACCGCCATGGGCAAAGGCCAGGCTGGTTGAGGCCACGATGATGAGTGCCCCGACCGGGGCCAAAACCTTGAGATTGAAAATTTTCATATTCACTTCCTACTTCCGAGCATTGGCCTCGCAGGTGTCATGTTCCCGGCTCACGTGGGCTGGGAGCGCGATAGCAAAGGCATTGAAAGAAAATCAGCTAGTTCAGTTCAGCTGTTCTCTGCTTCGGAGGCGGCGGATCAATCGTGAGAAATGAAACGGGCGGAAACCCCGTTATGACCGAGAATGGCACGGTGGTTGTAGACCGAAGCACGCCGGCCAGATCTGCATTGGACATCGAATGACCAGATGAACAGGGAACAGCGCCGTGATGGCACGTGCGCGGTTCTTCATGGCCGTCTTGCGGGTGACCCGGGGTCAGCGTTTCCGCCACAACTTGCGTTGTATATTCTGACGGCTTTACCGGATCGGCATGAGCGTGAGCAGGAGATGCGGTGCCCACGACCAGCACAAATGCAAATGCAACCGCAGCCCACAAAAGCGTGGTCTTTGAAAAAAGCTTGTCGATGAGGCTGCTGTCCAAACCCAATTGAGTCATGTTTTGCGCCTGCCGGGAGACCGTTCCGGTCGTATGCTAAGGACCGTATGACCTTCCGACGCTACTGAGTATTCATTGCTCAATGGTTAGGAACCTTTGGCGCGTCCGTTGATGTCGCTCTGTCGCTGCTGGATCTTGTCGGGCCAGCGCGACTTAATATAGGCGAGCACCGCCCAAATTTCCCCGTCTGAAAGTTTTCCTTCGTAAATCGGCATGTCCGACTGTACGGGCTGCCCGACCAGAGCGGACAATCCGAATTTCGTGAGATTGAACAAAGACAAGTCGTCATGGTGCCAGGTGTGGCCTGACGCGTCATGGGGGGGAGCTGGAAGCTTACCGTTCGCCTTACGCGATCGCCAGTTCGGCTGACCTTCAAGATTGGCGCCGTGGCAAGCTCCGCATTGGGATGCATATACTTGCCGCCCCATCGCCACGAGTTCCGTATTTGAAGGGTCGGCCGAAAGAGTTGCTTCGGCAGTTGGTTTGCCAACCGCGAGATAAACACCCGCGGCAACTATCGCGATCACAAAAACCGTTATCACCAGACTTCGTTTGGACATAAACCTGCTCACCAAGTGCAGATCATGTTCTACAGCTTCCATCTACAGGAAGGTCAAGGTCGTTTGGGCCGCTCCCTCTTCGGCTTGGACAGGATGCTGGTCTGCATTCTGTGCGTTTGGCCCGAAATTACCGCGATCAAACAGGGCTGGCCTCTGCAAAGCTCCCCGCTATCAACAGTGGCGGGAGAACCGCCGGTCGCTATATCGGTCCGGTATTACCCTCGGATCCGGAAATCGGGCAATATTCAGAACGATGTATTCTACTCTGTCATACAACGCACTGACGGCGTCGGCGTTCACGGGGTCTGACGCGCGCGTTCGTTGCCCGGACCATGCCGGATGAGCGACGCTCATACCGACAGCGCGAAGGTCGAGGTCACCTTCTGGGGCGTGCGCGGTTCTATCGCGTGCCCCGGCCCCGAGATGAACCAGTTCGGCGGCAACACGTCGTGCGTCGAGGTGGAGTGCGGTGAGGGCCGGATCATCCTCGATGCCGGCACCGGCATCCGCCCGCTCGGCAATGCGTTGTTGAAAAATGGCGCGCCGGTGGATGCGGACCTCCTGCTGAGCCACACCCATATCGACCACATCGTCGGCATGCCGTTCTTCGGTCCGGCCTATTGCGAAGACAGCAAGCTGCGCATGTGGGCCGGGCATCTGCAGCCCGAACGGGAGCTCGCCGACGTTCTGTGCGCGATGATGGCCGACCCGCTGTTTCCGATCCCCATGGACGTGATGGCGGCGGACAAGAGCTTCAACGATTTCCACGCCGGCGAGACCTTCGACCTGGCCTGCGGTGCGACCGTGCGGACCTGCGCGCTGAACCACCCCAACGGCGCCACCGGCTACCGGATCGAACAGGATGGCCGCGCGATTTGCTACGTCACCGACACCGAGCATGCCGAAGGCACTCATGACGAGAACATCCTGGAGCTGATCCAGGGGGCCGACCTGTTCATCTACGACACGACCTATACGGACGCGGAATATCCGTCCCATGTGGGCTGGGGGCACTCGACCTGGCAGGAGGGTGCCGCACTGGCCGAACTCGCCAATGTGGGGACCTATGTGCCGTTCCATCACGACCCGTCCCATGACGACACGGTGATGACGCAGATCGAGGCGCAAGCGAAGGCGCGGTTCGAGAACACGATCGTGGCGCGCGAAGGCCTGACCCTGAAGTTCTAGTGTCCGTGCCGGGCCGTTATCTGTTCGGGTTAATACCGCGCATCACGAGCCTTTGACGGGAACGGACCGCCGCGCGACGCCATATCTAATCGTTGAAGAACCGGCCCCTGAACGACTGGCGGAACCCGGAACCATGACGGCACAGAATGACGAGTCCTCAACCAACCTGATCACCCGTGTGCTCACCACATTGCGCGGCGGGACCGCGCCGGTCTTGCCGTCCCGGGTACGCGAGGATGTCGCGCGCCAGCAGGACCGCTCGGAGCAGATCATCTCGGTCGTGCAGATCATGATCGTGTTGCTGTTCGGCGGTTTGTTCCTGGTCGCCACGGGGCCGGTTGGCGTTGATGGCGGCGAGCTGGCATTCGAGCTGACGCCCTGGGCGCTGGGCGGGTATCTGGTTTTCTCCGTGATGCGGTTCGCCGCCAGCTGCAAGACGCGCCTGCCGGGCTGGTTTCTGACGCTGTCCGTGATCGCCGACATGGCGTTGCTGATGGTCCTGATCTGGAGCTTCCATCGCACCTATCAGCAGCCGCCGTCCTTCTATCTGAAGGCGCCGACGCTGCTTTACGTGTTCATCTTCATCGCGCTGCGCGCCCTGCGTTTCGATGCGCGCTATGTGCTGCTGGCCGGGTTCACCGCCATCGCCGGCTGGTCGATCCTGGTGCTCTATGCCGCGGCGTTCGAGACCGGTGAGATGACCCTGACCCGCAACTATGTGGAATACATGACCGGCAACACGATCCTGCTGGGGGCCGAGCTCGACAAGCTGATCACGATCGCCATCGTCACGGCGGTGCTGGCGGCCGCGGTCCTGCGGGCGCGCCAGACATTGTTTACGGCGGTCTCCGAAGGCTCGGCCAAGCGCGATCTCTCGCGCTTCTTCGACACCTATGTGGCCGACCGGATCACCGGCAGCGAACATGAGCTGCGCGCGGGCGAGGGTCAGCATCGCAACGCCGCGGTGGTGTTCTTCGACATCAGGGGCTTCACTGCCCTGTCGGATCGCCTCGACGCCGATGAACTCGTGCAACTGCTTTCGGAATATCAGTCACGGATCGTGCCGATCGTGCAGGACAATGACGGCATCATCGACAAGTTCATGGGCGACGGGGTGATGGCGACGTTCGGTGCGGTGGCACCGAGCACGACTTATGCCGCCGACGCGCTGCGTTCGATCGAGGCGGGGATCGAGGTGATCGATGCCTGGAACACGAACCTGGTCGCGGTCGGGAAACCCGCCCTGACGGTCAACGCGGCGGCGGCTTCGGGCGACCTGATTTTCGCCGCGGTCGGCGACGAGAACCGCCTCGAATACACGGTGATCGGCGACACGGTGAACCTTGCCGCGAAGCTGGAGAAGCACACCAAGTATGAGGATGCCTGCGCCGTCGTCACGACCGAGACCTACGACCTCGCCCTGGCCCAGGGCTTCGTCCCGCGCCATGCGGGCGACCGGCGGATCGGCCGGTCCGTCGAAGGGGTCGGCGGGCTCGTCGATCTGGTGGCACTGGGGCGGCGCAGAGAAGTTTAGGATTTCCTACTTATAAGGATCCGCTGCGTCACGCAGGCCGTCGCCGAGGAAGTTGAACGCCAGGATCGTCAGGATCACCGGGATCATCGGCGCCATCAGCCACGGATAGAGCACCACCACCTGGATGTTCTGGGCCTCGTTCAACAGGACACCCCAGCTGGTCACCGGCGGGCGCAGGCCCAGGCCGAGGAAGCTGAGTGCGGTCTCGCCGAGGATCATCTCCGGGATCGCGAGGCTCGCCGAGGCGATCAGATGGCTGGCGAAGCTGGGCACCAGGTGGCGCCCGATGATGCGCTTGGTGCTGGCCCCCATCAGGGTGGCCGCGATGGCGAAATCCTCTTCGCGCAGGGACAGCAGCTTGGACCGTACGGCGCGCGCGAGCGACGGCCAGTCGAGCATCGCCAGAATCAGGGTGATCCCGAAATAGATCACGATCGGCGACCATTTGGCCGGCAGGGACGCCGACAGGGCCATCCAGAGCGGCAGGCGCGGGAATGATTTCAGCACCTCGATGAGCCGCTGCACGCCGTTGTCGACCCAGCCGCCGTAGAAGCCGGCGACGCCGCCGATGATGATGCCCAGACTGAAGCTCAGCACGATGCCGATGAGCCCGATGGAGAGCGAGATCCGCGAGCCGTAGATCATGCGCGAAAGCATGTCGCGGCCGAGCCGGTCGGTGCCCAGCAGGAACACCGGCGCGCGGCGGCTCTCGGGACAGAACAGGTGGAAGTCGCCCTTGAACAGGCCCCAGAAATTATACTCCGACCCGGGATAGCCGCCCGAGCAGAAGAACCGGATGCGATTCACCTTCTTGGTGTTGACCGTGTAGATTTTCTGCAGGGTCTCGGGGTCGCGCTTGGAAGTGTAGCCATAGACGAAGGGGCCGACGAGCTTGCCCTCGTGGAACATATGGATGGCCTGTGGCGGCGCGAACACGTTGCGCACGTCACGGTGCTGCAATTCGTACGGCGCGAACACCTCGGCGAAGGCGGCGACCAGATACAGGAAAATCAGGAAGAAACCGGCGGCGACCGCGATCTTGTGGCGCCTGAGCTTCCACCACATGAGCTTCCACTGGGACGCCATGTAGTATTTTTCCTGCTCCGGCGTGAGCACAACTTCGACATCCGCGTCGAAGGGCTCATCGGAGACGAAATGGGGAATCGTTTCGTCCGGCTTTTCGGGGGATTTGTCCCCGCCGGGCGTCTCGTTATCGGGGCTCATCGCGTGGCCCCCCCGCTGAGCCGGATCCGTGGGTCCAGCACCGCCAGGGCGAGATCGGACAGGAGCGTGCCGATCACCACGAGCAAGGCGAGGAACATCAGGAACGAGCCGGCGAGGAACATATCCTGGGCGCGCAACGCGTCGAGCAGCATGCGGCCGGTGATATCCAGGTTGAGCACGACGGCGACGACCGCCGAGCCCGAAATGACTTCAGGCAGGATCGAGCCGATATCCGCGATGAACGGGTTGAGGGCCATGCGCAACGGGTATTTCCAGAGCAGCTTGCGCGGCGCCAGACCCTTGGCCCGGCCGGTGACGACATATTGCTTCTGGAGCTCATCGAGCAGGTTGGCCCGCAGCCGCCGGATCATGCCCGCGGTGCCCGACGTGCCGATGACGATCACGGGAATCCACAGATGCTCGAGCACCGACAACATCTTGTCGAGGGTCCAGGGCGCGTTGCGATACTTGTCGTCCATGATGCCGCCGATGGACGTGTCGAACCACTGGTTGGCGAAGTACATGAGCACCAGTGCGAGCAGGAAGTTTGGTGTCGCGAGGCCGAGATAGCCGATCAGGGTGGCGACGTGATCGGACACGCTGTACTGGCGGGTCGCCACATAGGTGCCGATGACGAAGCTGACGATCCAGATGAAGGCGATGGTCGAGAAGGTCACCACGAACGTCAGCAGGATGCGCTGGCCGATCAGCTCGGAGACGGGGCGGTTGTGTTCGAACGACCAGCCGAAATCACCCTGGAGCAGCCCGAAGAGCCAGGAGAAATATTGTTCGACCGGCGACTTGTCGAGGCCGTAGGCCTGGCGCAGCGCCTCGATCTGGTTCTGATCCACGGCTTCGCCGCGCGACGCCATCTCCGCGATCAGCGTCTCGAGATAGTCGCCCGGCGGCAACTGGATGATGATGAACACGATCGCGGAGACCGCGAGCAGTGTCGGGATCATCAAAAGCAATCGGTGAACGATGTAGCGAAACATGATCGATCTCGGGCTCTATGAACGCGGTCTTGGGAACTAGGGCTTGGCGAAGTAAAAGGTGTCGGGCAGGTAGATGCCGAAATGCGCGCCGGGGTCCCAGGCGTAGATCGCGTCTTCGGGCACATTGCGGAGCGTGTTCATCACCACGACGGGCTGCTTGGTACAGCAGACGACGCCGATCGTGTAGGTCTCGTCGGCATTGATTGTCAGAATTCGTTCCCAGATTTCCGTGCGCTCGGCCTCCGATGATGCGGACTGCCAGCGGCGGAACAGGTCGAACAGCTCCTGGGCCGCGGGCATGTCGATCGCGTCCCCGGCCTGTCCCTCGGTCTGGAAATACTGGCCCCATTTCGGCCATTGATACTGATCCTGCCGGGTCGGCACGAACTCCTCGGGGCTCATATTCGCGGTGACGACGCCGTTGTTCACGCCGAACCAGACACCCATCATGGTCTCGCCCGCGAACACCCGGTTGCGGAAGACCTCGCGCTGGGACGGGCGGGTGAAAATCTTCACGCCGATGTCGAACCAGGAATCATGGACCAGCTCGAGCACGTCGGTCTGTTCGGTCTCCTCGCCGGCCGTCTCGACGACGATTTCGAGCCGCCGTCCGTCGGGCAACAGGCGCACCCCGTCCTTGTCGCGCTTCTCGAGGCCGATCCCGTCGAGCAGGGCGTTGGCGCGGTCGAGATCGAACGTGGCCCATTTGGTCTGGAACTCCTCGCGGAACAACGGGCTCTGCGGCAGCACCGTGTTGTTGGAGGGCGTGGCCAGGCCGAAATAGATCACCTCGTTGATCTCTTCGCGGTCGACGGCGAGGCTCAGCGCGTGGCGGAAATCACGGTTGCGGAATATCTCGCGCCAGCCCGGGTCGGCGATGTGCATGTTGGGATACAGCGCGATCCGCGCGCCCAGGGAGGTGTCCCACAGCAGGGTGCGGAAGCCCTCCTTCTCCTCCGCCCGCTTCAGAAATGTGAAGTGGCTCATGAACAGGCTGCGGGCCTGCAGGTCGATTTCGCCGGCGCTGGCCTTGGCGGGGATCAGCTTGCCGTCGGAGATGTTCATCAGGACCCGGTCGATATAGGGCAGCTGATTGCCGGCCGCGTCGACGCGGTGGAAATAGGGATTGCGGACGAACACGAATTGCTGCGACGGCGGGCGGATCGTGTTGAACCAGGGCTGCAGGGTGGGCAGCGCGGGGTTGTCCATGTCGTAGAGATTGTCCCGGCTGTTGTGCAGCGGTCCCCAGCCGCGCATGCGGCGTTTCTTGATCAATACGGCCAGCTCTTCGGGCGTGGCGTAGGATTCATGGAACTGCTTCAGGTAGTGCGCGGGCCGGTAGATGAACGGCGGGCGGGGTCCGGCGAGCGCGGGCAGGAAAAACGGGTTCGGCTTCGACCAGGTGAAGCGGATGGTGTGTTCGTCGAGGATCTCGACGTTGGGCACTTCGCCGTCGACCTTCAGCAGGACCGGCGGTCCAAGAGGCGAGAGGTCGGAATTGTTGGCCATGTCCTCCCACCAGTAACGGAAATCCTCGGTGGTAAAGGGGTGGCCATCGGACCATTTGTGGTCTTTGCGCAGCTTGAAGGTGAAGACCTTGTCGTCGACCGCCTCGTAGGATTCGAGGATGTCGGCGACGAGATTGTAGTCGCCGTCATAGCCGACGAGCCGGGCATAGCCGTAGACGGTCATGAGGCGGGTGTCGCGCGAGCGTGACATCGCGATCCGTAGATCGCCGCCATAGGCGCCAGGGCCGGTCTCGATGACCCGCGGCGGCTGGGGCAGCCGCTGGTCGACCGGCGGCAGCTTGCCGTCGGCCACCTCGGCCGCGAGCATCGGGGACTGGGCGAAGTCGGCAGATGCCAGCGACGGCATCAGAACAAGTGCGGCGAGAGCTGCCACTGCTGCAGACATGGCGGGAGACAGGGCGGTGGGGACGAAATTCTTCAGGCGCATCACGCGACCTCCGGCAGGGCGCCGCGCTCGGGGTCGGCACGGACATAGTGCCCGTCCTCCAGCTCGACGAGCCGGGGCTGGGACTGGTTGTCGATGGTGAACGGGGCCGGCCAGTGGGCCGGATCCGATGCGCGATCCTCCATCAGATCGCTGAGATTGAGCCGGTTCTCGAGGCTCGGCTCGGGCACTGCGGAGAGCAGCGCCTGGGTGTAGGGATGCGCCGGGTTGGCGAACAGGGTCTTGGCCGGCGCCAGCTCGACCAGGCGGCCCGCGCACATCACCGCGATCCGGTCGGCGATATAGTCGACGACTGCGAGGTTGTGGCTGATGAACAGATAGGTCAGCCCGAGGGCCGACTGGAGATCCTTCAGCAGGTTCAGGATCTGGGCCTGGATCGACACGTCGAGCGCGCTGACGGGCTCGTCGCAAATCAAGAGGTCGGGCTTCAGGGCCAGCGCCCGGGCGATGCCGATGCGTTGCCGCTGGCCGCCGGAGAAGCTGTGCGGGTAGCGATTGAGGAAACGGGGGTCGAGGCCGACCAGGCGCATCAGCTCGCGCACGGTGTCGGCGCGGCTTTCGGCCGTGCCGATATTGTGGATCACCAGCGGCTCGGCGATGATCTCGAACACGGTCATGCGCGGGTTCAGGGAGCCGAAGGGGTCCTGGAAGATGAACTGCACCCGGCGGCGGAAATCCTTGAGCTCGCGGCCCTTCAGCGCCAGCACGTCGACCGGTTCGCCGCCGTCGTAGAAGGTGACCGTGCCGGTGTCGGTGGCCAGTGCGCGCATGATCATCTTCGACGTCGTCGTCTTGCCGCAGCCGGACTCGCCCACGAGGCCGAGGCATTCGCCGCGGCCGATCTCGAAGCTGACATCGTCGACGGCCAGCACGGAGCGCGCCTCCTGGGAGCCGAAATAGCTGCCCTTGCGGATCAGGAAGCTCTTGGAGAGGCCATCGACCTTGAGCAGCGGAGTGCCGGCGGCCGCCTGGGGCGCGCGGTCAGCCTCGGGCTTGATCAGCTCGCCGGATTCCGCCTTGATTTCGCGCAGGGGCACGAGGCGCTCTCCCTCGGCGAGGCCGAAGCGCGGCACGGCGTTGAGCAGCGCCTTGAGATAGGGGTGGCTGGGGTTGCGGTAGATATCCTCGAGTGTGCCGCTCTCCATCACCTTGCCGCGGAACATCACCACGACCTCCTCGGCGACATTCGCGACCACGCCGAGATCATGGGTGATCATCAGGACCGCCATGTCGAGTTCCGACTGCAGATCCTTGATCAGCTTCAGGATCTGCGCCTGGATCGTCACATCCAGCGCGGTCGTGGGCTCGTCGGCGATCAGCAGGGCCGGGCGGCAGACCAGGGCCATCGCGATCATCGCGCGTTGACGCAGCCCACCGGAGAGCTCGAACGGATAGGTTTTCAGCGCACGCGGCGGGTCGGGGAAACCGACCAGGCGCAGCATTTCGGTGGCCAGCTCGTTGCCGGTCTGCTTGTCCACGCTGCGGTGCAGGTGCAACGCCTCGGTGATCTGGTCGCCGACCGTGTGCAGCGGCGACAGCGATGTCATCGGTTCCTGGAAGATCATCGACACCCGGCCGCCGCGGATCGAGCGCATCTTCCGGCCGTCGCGTTCCAGCTTGGCCAGATCGACCGGGGTGCCGTCGCCGCGCGGATCGGTGAACAGAATCTCGCCGCCGGCGATGGAGCCGATGTTCGGCAGAATTCCCATGATGGCCTGGCTGCAGACCGACTTGCCCGAACCGGACTCGCCGACCAGCGCCGTGGTGCCGCCCTGGCGGACCCGGAAGGACACGCCGTCGACGGCGCGGAGCTGGTCACCATGCACGGTGAAATCGACCTTGAGGTCGCGGACAGTCAGGAGGTCGGTCATCGGCGCCAATCCGCGGGATTGCCCCAGCCGGTCAGGGCCGCGGGTGTGGGTTCATGGTCCGGCGCGATCGCGCCCAGGCCGAGCGCCGCGAAGTTGCGCGCGCTGGCATCGGTCATCTCGATGTCGAAGCTGCGCGCGGCCTCGAACGTGGCGCGGCAGATGTCGTCGAAATCCTCGAGCGCCGAGTTGAGCGCGATGGTGCCGTTCTGGGACCGGAGCTTGAGCTGCATCCAGCCGGACTCGCGGTCGCGCCGGGTCGAAAAATAGGACAGCTTCAGGCCGCCAAGGTCTCGCCAGGCGATGCGCGTGGCGCCCGGGCCCTCGGTCGAAATGCCGTCCGCGTCCAGATGTACCGTGACGGACCGGTGGCGCCAGGTGCGCAGACCGAAGATGGCGAACAGCGCGGCCGGGATCGCGAAGACCAGGGTCATGACCGTACCGAAATCGACGGCGGCCAGCGGCACGAGGCAGCAGAAAAGCCCGATGCCGGCGCGCAGCAAATCCGCGTTGAGGGCGCGGGGCGTGTAGCGATGGCTGGTCATGAAATCGAGAATACCTCGGTGGCGGATTGCCAGACTACCGCAGGGTGGGCCCGGGTGCGGTTCACAAATTCCGCCACGAAACCGAACATCTCGTCATTCATGTCGGCGTGATGGGTCATCAGGCCCGTCGCCTCGCCCGGGTCTGCGTCACCCGCGCGGCGCGCGGACAGGTGATCCAGGGTGTCGCTGATGATGTTGTCTGCCCCCATAAACCCACGCGCCAAACCGGTGCGCTTGCCCCGCCAGTCGATCACATCAAGATGAACATTGTTCTGTCGCAAGCCCCGAATGGGTTTTTCGCGTGTGCGTGCGCCGATTGTGCTCAGTCCCTGAAAGCCGATCTCCGGCAGGAAGGGAACAAGGTGGGGGGCGATTCTATTCCATGGCGGGACCAGAACAGGCGCGCGGTTTGTGAACCGTTCGAGCGCCTGGCCACCCATCGCGAGGTCGGCGACCACATATTCGGCCGGGCGGCTGTCGTCGAGCTCGATCTTGCGGCCCTCGCCGGCGGTGAAGTCCTTATGGGAGTAGCCGTGCTGCAGGACCGCGATTTCGGCTTCGGCGTTGAGCCGGTCGCAAAGGTCGCTGGTCGCGGTGGCGGGAATCACGGCGAGGGCGAGGGGCGCGCCGGTCTCGGCGTGCATCGCCAGCAGCCGTTCGAGGGCCGGGCCGGTGTCTGCGGCATCGTCGTCGCGCCACCAGAAGGTCGCGACCCGGCCGGCCGCGGCCCATGCGTCGAGTTCGCCCAACAGGGCGTCCCATGCCGGTTCGTGCATGTCAGAGCTTTCGGGCATAGCCAAGGCCATGGGTTTTAAACACTCCCTGCGCGCCCGGACTCCCCAATCCAGACTGTCTCCCAGCCGTCAGACTAGACGGTTCGTGTGGCGGGAGTAACCCGGGTTTCGGGGAATTTTGTGGCCGTATGAGGCGGGTCATGCCGGACGGTGGCGGTTATGCGTCGTTTCTGTGCCGTTCCAGTGCCGATTTGAGGATTCTGGCGCTGTTTTGGGCGCCGGCGAGGTCCAGGCCGGCCGCCGTCGCCCGGGTTTCCGCAACGGCCCGGTCTGCTGCCGCGGCGACCGCAGCCGGGTTTACGGCGTCGGGTTCGATGATCTCCAGCGCGCCGCGATCTGCCAGCAGGCGGCAGCGCAGGGTCTGCTCGCTTTCCAGCCCGCCGGCATAGGGGATGCAGACCGCCGGCGTGCGGGCGGCAAGCACCTCCATCACCGTGTTGTAGCCACCCTGGGAAATCGACAGCCGGCAGTTGGCCAGTAGCTGGGGAAAGTCCGGTCGTGACCGCTCGACCGTGATCCCGTCGGGCGCGTTGTCGCGGTAGGCCGTGAAGTCCGCCTCGGGCAGATTGTGGCCGATCAGGACGCGCCAGGAGGCGTTGGCCAGGGACGACAGGGCACGCGCGCCGATGGCGGCTTCGAGCATGTCGTCGCTGACCGCGCCGCCGCCGGTGGAGATGATCACCTCGCCCGCCCCGGGCCCGGCCTCGTCACGGGCGGGTGCCGGGTCGACCACATAGCCGGTGTAGCGCGACAGGTCCGCGATCTCGGACATGCGCGAGAAGGTCTCGTCGAAGGCGATGAAATCAGGATCGCCATGGATCAGCACCAGGTCGAAATAATTGCGGGTACGGGCCACCATCTCGTCGACCCGGCCCGGCTTGTCCGGCTCGACCAGGATATCGCGCACCGACGAGACGATCAGCGGGCGTTGATCCCCCTGCGCGCGCGCGGCCTCGATCAGCGGCTCGATCTCGAAACGCATCTGGCGGCGGCCGAACGGATACATCTCGATCAGAATGATGTCGGGCTGCTCCTCGGTGAATATCTCGAGCAAGCGCTCGCGGCGCCGCGCCTTCCAGGCATCGTCGATCCGGTCGTCATTCTCGTCGACCAGCACCTTGAAGAATTTGTCGGTGGCGCGGGTCGGGGGCAGCTGGGTGAAGCGCGCCGCGCCGGCGTCGAAGCCCGGCACGTCCGTACCACCGGACACGAGCAGGGTCTCGAAGCCCCCCTGCTCGAGCGCGCGGGTGAGCGTGCCGGCGCGCATCAGGTGGCCGATGCCCAGCAGATGCTGGACGTAGAACAGGATCTTCGGGCGGCCCGTCATGTGTCGGATCCGGTTGTTGGGGTGTTCGTCAGCGCGACATTGAGCCGGTCGATCTCGGCGCTGCCGTCAGCTGCGCCGCGGAAGATCTGCGCCTTGCGCCGCGACATCTCGTCTGGTGTTTCGCCGGTCATATCCCAGCCGGTGGCGAGTGCGTAGACGGTGCGGATGACGCCGCGGTGGGTCACGACGATGCGTGGCGTCGGGTCCGTTGCGATGTCGGCCAGCGCGTCGCTGATGCGCGGGAGCATGTCCTGGCGGCTCTCGCCACCTTCGGGCCGGTGATCGCCTGCGTGGGCCGCGTCGCCGAGCTCCGCCTCCATCTCGTGCAGATTCCGGCCTTCCCACACCCCCCATGATTTCTCGACCAGGCGTTCGTCGAATGTGATCGGCCCGAGCCCCGGATTGTTGGCCTTGAGGATGTCCGCGGTCTCGCGGCAGCGAATAAGCGGGCTGGCGACGATGGACAGATTGGCCAGCTCCTCGGGCAGCCGCCAGGCGGCGACCATGGCGCGCCCGTCGTCATTCAGCGTGATGTCACGGCGGCCCTGCATCCGTCGTTCAACGTTCCAGTCGGTCAGGCCGTGGCGCAGGAAAACGAGCCGGGTCATAGCTTCGGTCATGGGGCAGGCCGCGCAATGGAGACGGTGTTGAGGGTAGAAGCGAGCATGGCGGACGCGGTCGGGAGATCGAACTTCGCGCGCACCCGGCGTGCGGCCGCAGACCCCATCCGGCCGCGCAATTCCGGATCGTCGATCAACCGCTGGACCGCCTTTGCGAAGGCGCCCGGGTCTCCGGCGGGCGGCAGCAGGCCGGTGACGCCCGACCCGATGATGTCTGGCACGCCGCGCGCCTTGCCGGCGACCACGGGCAGGCCCGCCGCCTGTGCCTCGAGCAGCGCGATGCCGAACGCCTCGTCCACGGCCGGCCAGACAAGGATGTCGGAGAGTGCGTAGATCTCGGCGAGCCGGTCTGCCGGGAGCGCGCCGAGGAGTTTGACCCGGCCCGGTGCCGCCGCTTCGAGCATCGCCTCGATCTCGCCGCGCTGTGGGCCGTCGCCGGCGACGAGCAGGCGCCAGTTCTCACCGGAGAGTTGGGGCAGTGCTGCCGCGAGCTGTTCGTAGGAACCCTGCTTGGCGCCGGCGCGCATCATGCCGACGGCCAGCAAAATCGATGTGTCGTCGGGCCATCCGGCATCACGCGTGAGCGTGTCGCGCAGATTGCCGCGCCGGGCCATCGCAGATGTGAAGGGCGCAGCATCGACGAAGGGGAACATCCGACGGTGCAGGACCGGCGGCGTGGCGATCGGCTGCAGGCAATCCCAGTCGTCGCTGTTGAGGGTGAGAATCGCGTCGGCGCGTGCGATGGCCGCGTTGGCGCCGCGGTAGCCGATGTCCCAGGGGCCGCCGGCGCGCTTTGGTGCCGAGGACGCCTCGGTGATGATGTAGGGGATGTGCAGCCCATCGGCGACCCGCGGGCCGATCCAGTCGGGTGCCTTGTGATAGACGTGATAGGTGAACCATGCCTCGGGCCGTGCCTGTGGTGGCCGGGCGGCAAACCTGCGGATCAGGCGATCAGCCAGTTTCTCGCCCAGGGTCCTGAGCCGCGCCTGGCGTGTGGGGTCACCCGCCCCGTCCCGACTGACGAAGCGCGAGACAAGCTCGGGCTCGTGGCCCGCATGGCGCAGTGCCTGCAGGAGCAACCGCGCGAGGTGCCGGTCGCCCGAGGGTACCGGATGGTCGGGCGGCTTCATCGGCGCATAGAAGGCGACGCGCATGTCAGGCGGCCACCGCATTTTTGCTGGTCAGGGGCGCGCGCAAATCTTTGGCAATGGCGTCGAGGCCCGCATTCATATCGAAGCGTGCACGCACGGCGGCGGCGCCCGCCCTGGCGATCTCCGCGCGGCGCTGCGGGTCCGAGGCCAGGGCCTGGATGCCGCTGGCGAGCGCTGCGGGGTCGGCCGGCGGGACGAGAATACCGGTCTCGTCATGGGTGATCAGTTCGGGAATGCCGGCGGCGTCGGTGGCGACGCAGGCCACGCCCATGGACTGGGCCTCGAGCAGCACATTGGGCAGGCCGTCGCGGTCGCCATCGGGTGCAATCTTGCTGGCCAGCACGAACAAATCAGCCCGGGCGAGCAAGGCCCGCACTTCGGTTTGGGGCTGCCGTCCGTGCCAGTCGATGCGGCCGCCGATTCCCAGTCGCGTTGCCTGGTCCAGAAGTTCACCGGACAGGGTGCCGCCGCCGATATGCTCGAGCCGCCAGTCGAGGTCTTCGGGAAGACGGGCGAGCGCGTCGAGCAGGTCGTCATAGCCCTTTTTGGCGACCAGACGACCGACCGACGCGAATAGTACCGGGCCATTTGTGTTGTCGGATTTGTCGGGTGTTGGGAAACGCGCGAAGTCGAGGCCGTGATAGTGCAGTCGAACCTTGTCCGGGTCCCCGCCGGCGAGGGTCCGGAGGCGCTCGGCCCCGGCCTTTGTGCAGGTGGTCAGCCAGGCCGCGTCGGTGATCTTCTCGGAGATATCCCAGTCGGGGGTCGTCCAGATGTCCTTGGCGTGCGCGGAGACAGCAAATGGCAAGTCACGCATCGCGGCGGCGTAGCGCGTGACCGAGGCCGGCGTGTGCAGGAAATGGGCGTAGAGCAGATCCGTTTTTGGGTTGAGCTCGGCGGCCAGGACGCAAGCCTGACCAAACCGTCGAATGCGGTTTGGTGTCCGGTCGCGGCGCCAGTCTGCCCGAAACCTTGTCCGGGCCGCGCGATAACCTGGCATGCGCCGGGCCCGTCGCCAGCCACGAAACACCCGCAACGGTTCGCGCCAGAGATACTCCGGTAGATAGGTTACCGGTGCGCGGATCTCTTCATGAATCGGGTGGGTCGCCGGGTCGTAGGGCGCGCGCATGGATTGGATATCGAGCGCGAATCCGCGTGCCTCGAGGCCGTGAAGTTCCTGTGCGATGAAGGTTTCCGAAAGGCGTGGATAGCCCTTCACGATCACGGTGATCCGTGACCCGGCCTGCAATTTCCCGGGGCTCAAGAGTGACCTGTTTGCTGCCCGGTCGTGTCGCGGCCAACGAGATGCATGCTCGCACGGCGGCGGCCGGCGGCGATCTCGACGAGCCGGTTTACATTGCGCAGACCATCGAGGAGGCCCGGTACGACGACTTTCGACGGTACGCGTTGTTGCGGCAGATGGCGCAGCGCGGTCGCCATGACCTTCCAGTCGGGCAGCGATGATTCACCGACGGCTGCCTCCTCGGGCACGAGCATCTTCACGAGGCCCATCTCCTGCATCCGGGACGCGCGCAGGAACTGCTCCAGGCGTGGCTTTGTCCGCGGCACGATCAGCGCGGGCCGGTCGAAGGACAGGATTTCACAGACCGTGTTGTAACCGCCCATGGCGACGACCCCGGCGGCATCCGAGATCAGGGCCTCGGGGTGGGTGTCGAAGGTGACCGATTCGACATTGTCCAGCCGGGCGATACGGGCGGCGAACTGCGACACCAAATCGGGGTCGAGGAACGGGCCGAACATGAAGAACGCAGGCACCGGCTGCGCGGAATCATTCTCATAGGCGCGCAAGACCCAGTCGAACATGAGTTCGCCATCGCCGCCGCCGCCGGCCGTCACCATGATATAGGGCTGGTCGCCGAACGGTTTGTCCGCGTCGAGGGTGGCGGCGCCGTTTCGCACGGCGCGGCGCAGATAACCGGTGTAGCTCGTCTTGCGGGCGATCGCGCCCGGCAGGTCGAGCCCCTCGAGTGGATTGCTGACCTGGGGCAGGCCGTAGATCCAGATTTCGTCGTAGAGATTCTCCAGCGCCGGCAGCACGTTCTTGGTCTGCCATTCGGGCGCCAGCAGCAACGGATCGTCGAGGATGTCGCGCAGGCCGAGAATCAACTGGGTGCCGCGTTCCTTGAGCGCGATGAGCGTGTCGAGCACCTCGCCGCGCAGGCCGTGGGGCTCCTTGTCGACGATGAACACGTCCGGTGCATAGGACAGCGCGGTGTGGCGAATGATGCTGGCGCGCAGCGCGACCGTTTCCTCGATGTCCATCGGCAGCTTCAAGGGCGTGTACTCGCCGTTCTGCAGCTTGATAACGCCGGGGATGCGCACGAAATCGACCCGTTCGCGGAAATCGAAGTTCCCGATGATCGGGGAACCCGAGAGGATGAGGACGCTGAGGCCGGGATCATGCTGCACGAGCGCGTGCGCAATGGCGCGGCAACGGCGCAGATGTCCGAGGCCGAACGTATCGTGGCTGTAAATCAGGACTCGCCGGTTGCGCGTGGGCAAAACCAACTCCCGTTCGTTGCGCGCGTTCGGGCGGACTATGGCACAACCCGGTTATTCGCCGAAAGTCCTTGATTCATCAACAATCGGAAGAACTTGGTCGCGAATGAGTTACCGTTTTTGTGTGGATGCGCTAGTCTTTGCCCTGATGTGCGTCAGTCAGATGGTTTCCGGGAGAAGCGCGTGAACGAACGTCTCGAACGCAGCATGTACAGTTTTGTGCTGCGCTACAGCGGCCGGAATCAGTTGTACATACTGGCCTTCGTGGTGTTTTCCTGGCCCATCGGCTTCATGCTCCTGGACCTGCCGAAGCAAATCATCAACCGGGCCCTGGAGGCCAAGGAAGAGGTTTTCCGCATCGCGGTTCTGGGTTTCGCGGAAATTCCGCTACAGGTCTCCCAGTCCACGTTCCTCGTAATTTTATGCTCGGTCTTTCTGGTGCTTGTGGTCGCCAACAATGCGCTGAAGTTCCACATCAACACGAGCAAAGGCCGCGCCGCCGAGCGGCTCCTGCGCCGCCTGCGTTACGCGCTCTTCTCGCGGGTTCTGCGATTCCCGATCCCGCGCTTCAAACGGACCAGCCAGGGCGAGATCATCTCGATGATCACTGCCGAGACCGAACCGGTGGGCGCCTTCTTTGTGGGCGCGGTGGTTGATCCCATCTTTCAGGGCGGGCTGCTGCTCGTCGCCATCGGCTTCATCATTGTCCAGAACCCGTGGCTTGGCCTGGCCGCCGCTGCGTTCTATCCGCTGCAGATCTATGTGGTGCCGCGCCTGCAGAAGAAAGTCAGCGCGCTGGGCAAGGCCCGGCTGCGGGAAATCCGTCACCTGTCGGACCATGTCGGCGAGACGGTCAGCGGCATCGTCGATATTCACGCGAACGACGCCTCGAACCTGGAGCTCGCGCGGTTCACCGACCGTTTGAGCAACATCTACAACATCCGGTTTGAAATTTTTCAGCGCAAATACATGATCAAGGCGCTGAACAATTTCCTCGATAAGCTGGCCCCGTTCCTTTTCTACCTGTTCGGCGGCCTGCTGGTGATCGACAACAAGCTCGATATCGGGCAGCTCGTCGCCGTGATCGGGGCGCATCGCGAGATGTCGTCACCGTGGAAGGAAATGCTCAACTGGTATCAGCAGCAGGCTGATGCGCGGGTCAAGTATGACCAGGTGGTGAGCCAGTTCGACGTCGACGGCATGCTCGACGCTACGATGCAGCACACCGACGCCGAGCCCGGTTTCTCGCTGGCGGGCGATATCGATATCTCGAATGTCAGTCTGGTCGATGAGGACGAGGTCCGCCGGCTTGCCAATCTGACGATCAAGCTCGGGTCGGATTCGAACCTGGTGGTCGTGGGTTCCGGCAACAGCGGCAAGGATTATCTGGGCCAGGTCCTGGCGCGGCTCGCGATCCCCACATCGGGGCAGATCAAGGTCGCCGGTCACGATCTGACGGTGCTGCCGGAATCGGTCACGGGTCGGCGCATGACCTATGTATCGGGCGCGCCCTTCATGCAGTCCGCCAGTGTGCGCGACAATCTTCTCTACGGACTCAAGAATCGCCCGCTGCGGCCGGCAGACTATGATGACGAAGAGGCGCCGGGCCGCGAACGGGACTTTGCCGAGGCCGCGCGTACGGGCAATATCGTGTCCGACTACAAGGCGGATTGGGTTGATTTCGAGACGGCCGGGGTTAAGGACCTGGACGAATTGTTCACCCGGCTGGTCCAGGTGCTCGATATCGTCGAGATGTCCGAGGATATCTACAATCTGGGTCTGCGCGGGACGGTCGACCCGGACCGCCGCCGGGATATCGCCGAGTCTGCGCTGAAGGCCCGCGCCGGCCTCACCGAACGTCTGAGCGAGCCCGAGTATGAAGGGTTGGTCGAGAAGTTCGACCGGTCGCGTTACAACACCAATGCCAGCGTGGCGGAGAATCTCCTGTTCGGCACCACGGTCGGGGATGCGTTCGATCATGACCGCATGGCCGAAAATGACTATGTGCTGCAGGTCCTGCGCGATGCCGACCTGATCGACGACATGCTCGCGGCCGGACGATCGGTGGCCGAGACGATGATCGAAATCTTCGCAGACCTGCCGCCGGGGCACGAATTTTTCGAACAATATTCGTTCATCAGTTCCGACGATCTGCCGGAGTTCCGCACGCTCCTGTCGCGCACCGAAAAGAGCGGGGTCGACGAAATGAACGCGGAAGACCGGGCGGCATTGCTGTCGCTGCCGTTCAAGGTGGTGACCGCGCAGCACCGGCTCGGTGTCGTGACCGATGAGCTGGAGACGAAAATTCTGCGCGCCCGGGAAATCTTCGCCGCAGGCCTGCCTGATGATTTGCGCGGCGGCGTCGAGTTCTTCGAGCCCGAAAAATACAATGCCGCAGGCTCGCTCCAGGACAATATCCTGTTCGGCAAGCTGGTCTACGGACAGGCTGAGGGCATGCGCCGGATCGGCGGTTTGGTCGCAGAGACCCTCGACAATCTCGGGCTTCGCGGCGCGGTCCTCGAGGCCGGGCTGGAGTTCCAGGTCGGCGTTGGCGGCAGCCGCCTGTCGTCCGGCCAGCGCCAGCGCCTGGGAATCGCGCGGGCGCTGCTCAAGCGCGCCGACATCATGGTGTTGAACGAATCCACGTCGGCGCTCGACCCGGCGGCGCAGGATCGCCTCGCCGGAAAGGTGCTTGAGGCCCGTGGCGGCCAGGGCGTGGTCTGGGTTGCGAACCGGGCCTCGATGGCGTCGCGGTTTGCGCGCGTTGTCGTTCTGGAGGATGGCCAAATCGCCGAACAAGGCACCTTTGACGAGTTGAACAAAGAGGGGACGGCCCTGCACGAACTGCTGCAATCCTCGTAGAAGGAATGCGCAGGCGCGTGAGACCCGGGCCGATGGGGAGTAACGAGACGTGAGCCTGAACGAAGAAGTCGAACTGCTGCGGAACATTCCGCTGTTTTCGAAACTAGAACCGTCGAAGCTGAAGCTGCTGGCCTTTACCGCCGAGCGCATCACCTATGAGCCGGACCAGGTCCTGTTCAAGCAGGGCGATGTGGGCGACGCGGCCTATATCATCGTGGACGGGGCCGCGAAGGTGCTCGTGGACACGCCGGACGGCGAACTTGAAGTGGCGGCGCTTGGGCGAAATGATTTCGTCGGCGAGATCGCGATCCTGTGTGACGTGCCGCGCACGGCCACCGTGCGCGCCAGCGCGAAGACCGTCACCCTGCGGATCACCAAGGATCTGTTCTTCCGGCTGGTGGCGGAATTCCCGGAGATGTCGGTCGAGATCATGCGGGAGCTCGCGTCGCGCCTGGAGCACACGACCCAGCAGTTGCGCGAGGCCTTGGCGAGCAACAAGTGAGCCGTCTCGACAGTTTTATCCGGCGCATGCAGGCGCAACGCGACTGCCTGAACGCCGCCGCTGCCATGATCGCGGATGTCCCGGGTCCGGTCCTCGAGCTGGGCCTGGGCAATGGCCGCACCTTCGATCATCTGCGCGAAATCCTGCCGGATCGTGAGATCTTCGTCTTCGACCGGGTTGTGAACGCCAACCCCAAGAGCACCCCCGACGCCGCGCATCTGTTCCAGGGTGAAGCCGATGAACAGCTGCGCCTGGCCCAGGCGCGATTCGGCCGGACAGTGGCGCTGGTGCACTCCGATCTCGGGACGGGGACCGATGGGGATGCGGCCCTGGCGGCGGCCGTTGTGCCGCTGCTGACACCGTTGCTGCGCCCGGGTGGGTTGTTGATCGCAAACAATGAATTCCCGGCCGAAAAATGGGAACCCCTGCCCCTGCCCGACGGGGTGCCAGCCGAACGCTATTTCATGTATCGGGTGACGGCCTAGGCGTCGATTTCGACGATCACCGGGGCATGGTCGGAGCATTTCTCCCAGTCCCGCGCGTCGCGCAGGATTTCATACGAACGCAACTTTGATTTGAGCGGCGGCGTGACCCAGACATGGTCGAGGCGGCGGCCCCGATCGGATGCCCGCCAGTCCTTGGCCCGGTAGCTCCACCAGCTGGCGAGCTTCTCGTCCTCGGGCGCGAAGTGCCGGACCGCGTCCACCCAGTCATGGGCGCCCTGCACTCTTGCCAGCGCGTCCACCTCGACCTCTGTGTGGCTCACCACATCGCGCAGCTGCTTGTGGGACCAGACGTCTGATTCCAGCGGCGCGATGTTCAGGTCGCCGACGAGAACGCGCTTGGCGCGCGGGCTGGCGATCTCGCCGAGCCAGTTCGTCATCTCGTCGAGGAAGGCGAGCTTGTGGGCGAACTTGTCGTTTTTCTTCGGGTCGGGCACATCGCCGCCGGCGGGGACATAGAAATTGTGGATCTCGATGCCGCCCGCGACCTTGACCGAGATGTGGCGGGCGTCTTCACGCCCGCACCAGTCGCGCCCGCCCTTGGCGGTGAACGGCAGTTTCGAGAGGATCGCGACGCCGTTGTAGGCCTTCATCCCGCGCACGTGGCGGTGGGGATACAAATCCGCCACCGCGTCGTGGGGGAACAGCTCGTCGACCACCTTGGTTTCCTGCAGGCAGACCACATCGGGCGACGCGAGTTCGTCGAGGCGTTCGAGGTGGCCGGCCCGCATGCGGACCGAGTTGATGTTCCAGGTCGCGATCCGCATCAGGTCAGCGGACGGTGATTTCGATGTCGCTCAATCCGTCGATATGGCCATGCATCTTGTCACCGGAGACCACCGGGCCGACGCCGTCGGGCGTGCCGGTGTAGATCAGGTCGCCCGGGGCGAGGGTCACGAGGCCCGACAGGTTGGCGATGGTTTCCTGGAGGTTCCAGATCATCAGTTCGAGATCGGAATCCTGCTTGGTCTCGCCATTGACCTTGAGCCAGAGGTTGCCCTTGGGGAAATGGCCGACGGTGCCCACCGGGTGGATGTCGCCGCACGGCGCGGACTGATCGAAGCCCTTGCCCATGTCCCATGGGCGGCCCTTCTCGCGGTGGGCAATCTGGACGTCACGGCGGGTCATGTCGAAGCCGGTCGCGTAGCCATAGACATGGTCGAGCGCGTCGGCCTCGGTGATGTTCGCACCGCCCTTCCCGATTGCGGCAACCAGCTCCATCTCGTAGTGAAAATTGCTGGTCTGGGGCGGGTAGTCGATGGTGCCGCCGGTCGGGACGATCGCGTCGGCCGGCTTGCAGAAATAGAAAGGCGGATCGCGCTCGTCGCCGCCCATCTCGCGGATGTGCGCGACATAGTTGCGGCCGACGCAGAAGATGCGGCGCACGGGGTATCGGGCGGTTTCACCGACGACGGCGACGGAAACCTGTTCCGGCGCGGGAATGACGTAATCCATCCCTGTTCTCGCTTTCAATTGAGTTGTTGTCTGTGGCTTGGTTGTTGCGCCTATTTAGGCCGCTCGACCGATGAATGTCACGGGGCCGGGCCGGAATAACTGCCGGTCCGGGAATTGTCAGAATGCTCAGGCGACATCTGCGCCGGCCCGCGCGGCGGCGCGGCGGCGCGATGCATGGCCGAAGGCCTCGAACAGGGCCCGGTTGAATGTGTTGGCCTCGACCTTGTATTCGGCGTGCCACTGCACCGCGGCGACGAAGCTGGCATTGCCGGGCATCGAGACCCCTTCGACCACCCCGTCGTCGCTGAGCGCCTCGACCTGCAACCCGTCGGCGACGCGGTCGATCGCCTGGCCATGCAGGGAATTCACCATCACGGCATTGTCTTCGATACCGGCGCCGCGCGCGATGTCGGCGAACAGGCCGTCGGGCGTGAGGTGGACCGGGTGGCGGATCGCGAAGCGGTTGGCCATCACGTCGGTCTGGGGCATGCGGTGATCGTTGACGCCCTCGAGCTCCCACAAATACGGGTGCAGGGATCCGCCGAGCGCGACGTTGATTTCCTGGATGCCGCGGCAGATGCCGAAGATGGGCAGGCCACCCCGGATCGCCTTGCGCGACAGCGGCAATGTGGTCTGGTCGCGCATGGGATCGCGCAGGGTCTCGGGGCGGAACGGCGCGCCGCCATAATTGTGCGGCTCCACATTGCTGCGCCCGCCGGTCAGGACCAGTCCGTCGAGCCGGTCGATCAGGTCGTCCACATGCAACTGGCCGCCCTCGTCCACATCGCCCAGCGTCGGGACCATCACGGGAATGCCGCCGGCGCCCTCGATGACGCCCGTGACGTATTTCAGGCCGGTGCCGATGAAATCGATGCCGTTGGTGTCCCTGACGTCGGCGTTGACGCCGATCAGGGGGCGGATGGTGTGGGGGCGGGACATGGAGGCTCTCAAGCAATAGGCGCGCGGCAGAGGTGCCGGAAAAGATGCCGGGAAATCTATTGGATATCGTTGTTCGGGTCGACCGTTGAGAACAGTTCCCCGGCGTTCTTGAATTTGACGCCGAACCGGGGCTCGAGCAGAGACACGTCGACCACCGTCCCCTGGGCGTCGATCACCCGCCATTTCGCCAGCCGCATGGGGGTGTCCTCGAACATCAGGGTGACCGACCCGGTGTCGGGAGAATCGGTGTCTTCCAGCGTGATCCGGAAGGCCTTGGGTGCGCGTTCGAACGCCGTCACGGTCACATCACCCGAGAGCGCAATGTTCTCGTCGATGAGCAGTGCGGCGGGGGTCTCACTGACCGGCAGGAAGGTGGTCTGCTTGAGCTGGGTGTCGTGATACATGAGCAGGAAGTTGTTCGCGATCATCAGAACCGGCACCGGCGGCGCATACTCGATCCGCAGGCGGCCCGGCCGGTCGAGCATGATGCGGCCCTCGGCCACACCCCCCTCGGAAAATTGCAGGAACCGGCTCTCCATGGTGGTGAGCCCGTTCAGATAGGTCTCGATGCGTGCGAGATCCGTGCGGTCGGCCTCGCTCAGGGTCGCCGGCACGGCATCGGCGGCGGCCCCGGCCGAGACGGGCAGCCACAGGGACGCGAGAAGGGCGATCGCCAGATATCGAAACTTCAAATCAAACATGGCCCCAAGATAGGCAACCGGACGCGCCGGGGCGAGTGACGATTTTGTGGCAGCGAGCCGGCGCCGTGGTTATGCCGCCGTCATGCTGTGGTCAGTGGCTGTGGTCGCTGACCAGCACCTCGCGCTTGCCGACATGGTTGGCCTGGCTGACCACGCCGTCATTCTCCAGCTGCTCAATGAGCGTGGCGGCACGGTTGTAGCCGATCCGCAGATGGCGCTGGATGAAGCTGGTCGAGGCCTTCTGTTCCCGGGCGACAAGAGCAACCGCCTGATCGTAGAGATCGTCGCCGCTGCCCTCGCCGTCGCTCGGCTCGAAGCCGGGGATGCCGTCGGCGGCACCCTCGTCTTCCGTGACCGCGTCGATATATTCCGGTTCTCCCTGGGCCTTCAGGAAGGCGACGAGATCCTCGACCTCCGTGTCGGCCAGGAACGGACCGTGGACGCGGGTGATACGCCCGCCGCCGGCCATGTAGAGCATGTCGCCCTGGCCCAGCAGCTGCTCGCCGCCCTGCTCACCCAGGATGGTCCGGCTGTCGATTTTCGTGGTGACCTGGAACGAGATCCGGGTCGGCAGGTTGGCCTTGATCGTGCCGGTGATGACATCGACCGAGGGCCGCTGGGTGGCCAGGATCAGGTGGATACCCGCCGCGCGGGCCATCTGCGCCAGGCGCTGGATCGCGGCCTCGACGTCCTTGCCCGCGACCAGCATCAGATCGGCCATCTCGTCGACGACGACGACGATGAAAGGCAGGGCAGACATATCGAGCGGTTCTTCCTCGAACACCGGCTTGCCGGTTTCCTCGTCGAAGCCGGTCTGGACCTTGCGGGACAGAACCTCGCCCTTCTTGCGGGCATCCTCGAGGCGCTGGTTGTAGCCGGCGACGTTGCGCACCCCGAGCTTGGACATGGAGCGGTAGCGGTTTTCCATTTCGCGCACGACCCATTTCAGGGCGACCACCGCCTTCTTCGGGTCGGTCACGACCGGGGCCAGGAGATGCGGGATGCCGTCATACACCGACAGCTCCAGCATCTTGGGGTCGATCATGATGAACCGGCATTCCTCGGGCCGCAGGCGGTAGAGCAACGATGCGATCATCGAGTTGACGCCGACCGACTTGCCCGACCCGGTGGTGCCGGCGATCAGCAGATGGGGCATGCGGGCGAGATCGACCATGACCGGCTCGCCGCCGATATCCTTGCCCAGCGCCAGCGACAGGCCCGCATTGTGTTTCTCGAACGTGCTTGAGGCCAGCAGCTCGCGCAGATAGACCATCTCGCGCGACACGTTTGGCAGCTCGATACCGATGACATTCTGACCTGGCACCACCGCGATGCGCACCGACACGGCGCTCATCGAGCGGGCGATATCGCCGGCCAGGCCGATCACCCGGCTGGTCTTGGTGCCCGGCGCGGGTTCGAGCTCATACAGGGTCACGACCGGCCCCGGGCGGACCTGGACGATTTCGCCGTGGACGCCGAAATCCTGCAGCACGGATTCGAGCATCCGGGCGTTGGCCTCGAGGGAATCATCTTTGGCGCGGCCGACGACGCGGGCGGCCTCGTCGGGCTCCTCGAGCAGATCCAGCGGCGGGAATTCATAGGCGCCGTTGGGGCTCGGCAGGTCGAACTTGCGCTGCTTGGCCGCTTCGGCGCGTTTGCTCGCCTTGGGTTTCGGCGCCCGGGGGGCGACCCGTGGTGCTGCCTCTTCGGCGGTGGTTTCATCGTCGTCGCCATGGTTTTCGGGTTCCGGCGTCGACAGGCGCGGCGGTACTGGTGCGCCGCCCGGAATGCGGCCGGGAACGAGCGAGGGCTCCTGGCGCGTGGCGCCGCGTTCGGCGATGAATTGTTTGGCCCCGCCGGCTGCGCGCCGGGCTGCACCCGCGCCATGGCGGGCAGACCAGCCGGCACCCAGGCTCGCACCGCGAGCGCCAAAGCGCAGGCCCCGCGCGGCGCCCAGGCCCATGCTGCGCCATTCGCTGCGGGTCAGGCCGAGGGCGAGGAACGTCAGGAGTGCGGCAACAATCCCGGCGGCCGCGGCGAGCGCAATCGCGGGAATGGCGAAACCGGAAAGCCAGGCCGCAGTCCCGGGGAATGTCAGGTCGCCGAAGGTGCCGCCCAGCCCGGCGCGGATGGGCCAGCCGGCGAAGGCCGGGACCCGGTGCAGGGCGAAGGCGAGCGCGCAGACGGCGATGAGCATGCCCAGAACCCGCCAGCCGAAGCGCGGCACGGGGCTGTGGCGGACCAGCCGTGTTCCCCATGCCAGGAGGGCGAGGACGGGCAGGATGGCGACGATACCGAAGGATTGCAGCGCCAGATCGGCAATTGTCGCGCCGGTCGTGCCGAGCAGGTTGGCCGGGGCCTGGCTGGTCGCGTTGTTGAGGGAGACATCGAGGCTGTTGTAGCTGGCGAGCGCGATGGAGAGTGCTGCCGCGCTGCCAATGAACATGGCGCCGGCGAGTTCGAACATCCGCCGTTTTGCAAACAGGCGCACGGGTTCGGGCAGGAATGCGAGCTTTGCTGCAAGTCCGCGGCCGGGTCCGGTATGTGTTTTTGCCACCATGATCGTCGTCTCTCTTTCGAGGTTTTTGTCAGGCCTTTGGGCCGGTTTGAGTCGCAAGTGTGTCCAGGAGCCGCGTCATGGCCTCCCGGGTCGTGTCCAAATCATGCACCAGTGCCAGGCGGATATAGGCCGCGCCCGGGTTGCTGCCGTCGTCATTGTCGCGCGCGAGATAGGCCCCGGGGAGCACCCGCAGGCCGGCCTCGGTCCATAGTTTGCGTGCCGCCGTCTCGCTGTCGCCGACGTCGAGCCAGAGATAGAAGCCGCCACCCGGCCTGGTGGCGCCGAACGCACCGTCGAGCATGTCCAGCGCCAGGTCGAATTTCTGCCGGTACAGGTCCCGGCTCGCGGTCACATGTGTCTCGTCGCGCCACAGGGCCGCCGAGGCGTTCATCACCGGCAGCGGTACCTGGGCACCGCCATACTGGCGCAGGCGCAACAACAGCCTGATCAGGGCGGGATCGCCGGCCACGAAGCCGGACCGCAGGCCCGGGACGTTCGAGCGCTTGCTGAGGCTATGGAAGACGAGGGTGTTGCGGAAGGGATCGTCGCTGCCCGGTTCGGGACCCAGTTCGCGGCAAGCGTCGAACAGGCCCGGCGGCTTGTCGCCGGTGTAGATCTCCGAGTAGCACTCGTCCACGGCGAGGATGAAATCCCGCTCCCGGGCCAGGGTGACAGCGGATTTCAGGCGATCGAGGCTGGCCACCGAGCCTTGCGGATTGGCCGGCGTGTTCAGGTAGGCGAGCGCCGTGCGGTCGAGATCCGCGTCGGGGACGGCCGCGAAGTCGGGCTGGAAGCCGGTCTCGGGCCCGGCCGCCAGGTAGATTGCCTCGCCGCCCGCCAGCGCGGCGGCGCCGACATAGACCTGATAGAACGGATTGGGCATGAGCACTGCGGGCCGGGCGCCGTTCTTTTCGCGCGGCACGGCGAGGAGGGCGGCCATGAACAGCGCCTCGCGGGTGCCCGACACGATGGCGATGTGTTGCGCCGGGTCGATCGTGCCCGGCGACAGGTCATAGCGGGTGGTCAGCCATGCGGCGATGGCGGCGCGCAGGTCATCCGGGCCGTTCGGTGGCGGATACTTGCCCCAGCCCGACATGTCTTGCGTGAGGATCGGCGCGATGAAGTCGGGCGGCGGGTGTTTGGGCTCGCCGATCTGCATATGAATGGGCGCACAGCCGTCCGGCGGCGTGCTGTCGCCGAGCAGCGCCCGCAGGCGGTCGAACGGATAATCCGTGAGCGTATCGAGTACGTCGTTGTGCATGCCAGACGCGTGTTTGCCGCCCCCGAAACGAGTGAGAGCCGTAAAAGTGTACCAGAGTCAGAGGGTTGTATCTATAAGCTAATATATTACTCAAGAAAAATGCCTACTTACCATGGTATTACCGGCTGAATCAGCCTGCTTAAAGTAATACATCATGTGTGGATAACTCAAAAAATGCGTTAAAATCATCGAATTAAGCGCATTTTTGGTGATTTTGGCGCATTCGACCAAAAAAGGGGCCCGGCGGACGAACCACCGAGCCCCGATCTTGAGGAAGGTTGGACCTGGTCTGTCAGGCGCGCTGCGAACCGCGTCCGAATTCCGGATAGGCCTCGAGCCCGAGTTCGGCCGAATCGAGCCCCATATCCTCGTCTTCCTCGCTCGCCCTGATCCCCATCGTGTATTTGAGGGCCAGCCAGACGATCGAGCTCGTCACCACGACGAAGGCCCCGATGGCGACGATGCCGATGATCTGGACACCCAGATCGCCGCTGCCGAAGATGCCGACGGCGAGGGTGCCCCAGATGCCGGCCACCAGATGGGCCGAGATCGCGCCGACGACGTCATCGATCCTCAGCCGGTCGAGCAGGGGTATGGCGATGACCACAAGGACACCGCCGATCCCCCCAACGATGATCGACATCAGGTGGTTGGTCAGATCCGGCCCGGCCGTGATGGACACGAGGCCCGCGATAGCGCCGTTCAGCGCCATCGTGAGGTCGACCTTCTTGTACATGATCTGGGTCATGAGCATCGCGGCCACCACACCCCCCGCGGCGGCGAGGTTGGTGTTGGTGAAGACAATGGCCATCCAGGTGGCGTCCGCGGCCGAGCCCAGCGCCAGCTGAGAGCCGCCGTTGAAGCCGAACCAGCCGAGCCAGAGGATGAACGTGCCGAGGGTCGCGAGCGGCAGATTTGCGCCCGGAATCGGGTTCACCTGGCCGTTCGGGCCGTATTTTCCTTTTCGTGCGCCGAGGATGAAAGCCCCGGTCAGCGCGGCCCAGCCACCCACGGAGTGGACGATGGTGGAACCGGCGAAGTCCGAGAAACCCATTTCCGACAGCCAGCCGCCGCCCCAGGTCCAGGAACCCTGGATCGGGTAGATGATCGCGGTCAGCACGACGACGAAGATCAGGAATGGCCAGAGCTTGATACGTTCGGCGACGGTGCCCGAGACGATCGAGGCCGCGGTGGCGACAAACACCATCTGGAAGAACCAGTCGGAGCCCACGGAGTAGCTGTTGTCGACCACGGCGGCGACCATGGCTTCAGTCGCCTCTTCGGCGCCGAGCAGGGTCAATTCCGCCTCGCTCGGGTTGTAGAGGAACAAGATCGAGCCCATGAAGCTGCCGACGTCGACATACATAATATTGTAGCCGACCAGGTAGTAGAGGATGCCGGCGATCGAATAGAGAGCGATGTTCTTGAGGCAGATCGTGGCCGTGTTCTTGGACCGCACAAGGCCCGATTCGAGCATCGCGAAGCCCGCGGCCATCCACATGACCAGCGCCCCGGAGAACAGGAACGAGAAGGTGTTGAACACATAGCCGGTCTCGGCCTCGACCGCGGCCATGGCCGGCGGGGCGACCAGGAGTGCTGCGCCTGCCGCGCCGATGCCGATGGCTGTTTTGGTCGTTAAACGGAACATTTCTTGATAACTCCTCTGCCTAGAGCGCTTCGGCGCCGGTTTCGCCGGTGCGAATCCGCACAGCGCTGAGCACGTCCAGGACGAAAATCTTGCCATCACCGATCCGGCCGGTGTTGGCCGCCCTGGTGATTGCCTCGACAACGGAATCGATCTGATCGTCTTCGGCGACGATTTCGACCTTCACCTTGGGGAGGAAGCTCACGGCATATTCCGCGCCGCGATAAATCTCCGTCTGTCCCTTTTGGCGCCCGTACCCCTTAACCTCGGATGCGGTCAGGCCCTGAACCCCCAATTCGGTCAGCGCCTCGCGTACCTCATCGAGTTTGAACGGTTTGATCACCGCCATTACCAGCTTCATGAAAGCCCCCTTCTGCGCGAGCCAATGGCCACGGACGACGATTCGGCCGCAGATCTCTCCACTGAGCATTACAAGAGGCGTGCCAAACACGTGGATAAGGAAAACATCATATAAACAATAGGTTATAAGATTCACTTCCAAAGCCCCCGAGCATAAGTGCACAAATTTTGTCCAGTCGTTCTGGCGCGCCTAATTTTTGGGCATTGTCTTTGTGCGGAATCGCCGCATCGTGATCCTCGTGCCGCGCCTAGACTTTGCGGCAATGGCGGGCCAAGTTTCCCGCATGAGCGCCACCCAGACCGTTGAAGCCATCATCGTCGGCGCCGGCATGGCCGGGCTGACCCTCGCCCATGCGCTGGCGAGTGCCGGGATCGAGGTCGCGGTGGTGGACCGGACCGATCCGTCGAGTTTCATTGATCCCGCGTTCGACGGGCGCACGACGGCGATCGCGACGGGCAGCGCGAATGTGCTCGACGGGATCGGCTTGTGGCCGGATCTGGCGCCGAAATCCTGTCCGATCGACACGATCCGGGTCAGCGACGGCGATGCGTTGATGTTCCTGCATTTCGACCATCACGAAGTCGGGGACGATCCGCTCGGTTATATCCTCGAGAACCGCGACATCCGCGGGCCGCTTCTGGCCGCCGCCGCGGCATCGCCGCACATCGCGCTGTTCGCGCCGGCGACCATAGAGTCCGTCAAACGAGGGTCGGGCGGCGTTTCGATCCGCCTCGACGATGATCGGGAAGTTCGTGCACGGGTGATCTTTGCCTGCGACGGGCGGGGCTCATCCATGCGCCGGGAGGCCCGGATCCCGGTGACCGAATGGCGCTACAACCAGTCCAGCTTCGTGTGCACGATTGCCCATGAACGCCCGCACCAGAACATAGCCCATGAGCGTTTCCTGCCGGGCGGACCCTTCGCGATCCTGCCGCTGCGTGACCTCGAGACACCCATCCGATCGGCGTCCGGGGAACTGCGCCATGCCGCGTCCATCGTGTGGAGCGAGGCCAACGATCTGGTGCCCGCGATCCGCACCTTTGACGACGACGCGTTCACCGCGGAACTCGCGCAGCGGGTCGGCGGGTTTCTGGGGGAGATCGCGCTGGCCAGTCCGCGCTGGGTGCATCCGCTGGGGCTCAGCCATGCGGCGCGCTATACGGACCAGCGCCTGGCGCTCGTCGGGGATGCCGCCCACGGGATTCACCCCATTGCTGGCCAGGGCCTAAACATGGGCATTCGCGATGTGGCGGCGCTGGCCGAAGTGGTCGTGGATGCGCGCCGGCTCGGTCGCGACATCGGCGATCCGGATATCCTCGCGGATTACGAACGCTGGCGGCGCTTCGACAACATGCTGCTGGCGGTCGTGACCGACAATCTGCTGCGGCTGTTCTCAAACGATATCGCGCCGCTGCGCGCGACACGGGATCTGGGTCTGGGCATCGTCAATGCCATACCGGCCGCCCGACGTTTTTCGATGCGCCATGCGATGGGTGTCGTGGGCGACCTGCCGCGGCTGGTGCGCGGCGAGGCGCTTTAGGCTCAGGGATCGCGGGATAGGTTGCGCGTTTCCAGGTCCGCCAAATACTGCGCCCACCATTCGGTGTGTTTCTCGCCGAGCTCACGCAGATAGGCCCAGGTGAACAGGCCCGTATCGTGCAAATCATCGAAATGCAGTCGCACGGCGTAGTTGCCCACCTGTTCGATTTTCATGATTCCGATGTGTCGCCGTCCCGGCACGATCTTGCGCTCGTCGGCGCCGTGACCGCGGACCTCGGCTGACGGGCTGTAGACCCGCATATACTCCGCCGGCAGCGCGTGCTCGACACCGTCATCAAAGGTGACGGTCAGTTGCTTCGTTTCCTTGCTGTAGCGAAGGTCGGTGGGCCAGGGATCGCTCACGTGTTTATGGCCGCCGTGTTTTGTGCCGTCGGGGGCATCGATACGCGCAACGGCTACTTGCCGTCGGCGTCGAGCGCCCGTGCTTCGTCGGCCAGCATGATCGGGATGCCGTTGCGGATCGGATAGGCGAGGCCGGCCTGCTTGCTGATCAGCTCCTGGGCCGCAGCGTCATAGTCCAACGGCCCCTTGGTGACCGGGCAGACGAGTATCTCCAGCAATTTCGGATCGACTTTCGTCGTGCCCGCTTTTGTGTCGGGGGTGGTCATGAACGCTCCTTAGTTCAGCGCAGTGTTGCCGTTGTCATTGTCGGCGCGCAAGGCGGATTCGACGAAGCCGATCAGCAGCTTGCAGCGCTGGGCCAGAGTTTCGGCCTCCAAAAGGACCTGCTTTTCGGCCGGATCGAACGGGCAGACCATCGACAGGGTCGTCACCAGACGTTCGTCTGGCGTCTTGACCAGGGCGTCCCAGTCGGCGGCGATACTCTGGTGTTCGAAGTAGCCCTTGAGGCCGCTGAGCAGCCGGTCCCGCTCGATGGGTGTGTCATCTGCGGTGTCGGCGTCCGGCGTGAGGTCGCGGTGATAGGGCGCAAAATCCGGCCGCACGCGCCGATAGCCGTCGCGGAGCTCAAGCTCCTCGGCAAGGTCGAAGCGGCAGATGCCACGCAGCTCGATCAGGTAGCGCCCGTCCTCGGTCTCCTGAAATCCGGTGATTCGCCCGGCACATCCGGTCCGGTAGAGATTGGTGCCGTCCGGCGCGGACAGCCCGACGGTGCCGTCGGCGGCGGGCTGGATGATGCCGATCATGCGCCCGCTCGCGAGCGCGGCATCGACCATCGCCAGATAACGCGGCTCGAAGACGTTCAGGGGCATGGTGCCGCGCGGCAGCAACAAGACGCCGTTCAGGGGAAACAGGGGCAGCTCACCCGGAAGTGCATTGAGAGGCGAGTCCGGCGCGCCGGTGTTCATGAGGGGGAGTTCATGAGACGGAGCTCACGAAAACAGGATCGAGGAAAGCTTGCGGCGGCCGGCGACCGTGAACTCATCGGTCGGGCCCAGCGCCTCGAAGATCTTGAGCAGCTCGGTCCGCGCGCCCTCATCGTTCCAGGCGCGCTCCCGGAGAATAATCTCCAGCAGCGCGTCGATGGCGGCGACGGGGTCGCCCGCGGCATACGCCGCGACCGCATAGTCGAACCGCGCCTGATGATCGGCCGGGTCGGCCTCGACGGTTGCGCGCAGCGCGTCGATCTCGCCCGCATTGACGGCACCGGCCTCGGCCAGTTCGACCGCCGAGATCACGCTCTTGAGGTCCTCGCTCGCGCGTGCCTCGTCGCTCGCGGCGTCGATGAGTTCGCGCGCCTTGTCGATGGCGCCACCTTTGACATAGGCCCGGGCCATGCCCGACAGCGCACGGAGGTTCTCGGGTTCCTGATTCAGGACCTGCGCATAGAGCGCGCCGGCGCTGCTGATGTCGCCCTCGTTCATGGCTGTGTCGGCCGCGTCGAGTGCCTCGTCGAGGGGCGACGGTCCGGCAGCACCTGCCCCGCCATGCACTTTGATCAGTTGGTCTACCCAGGCCTTGATCTGGCTTTCCGGCAGCGCGCCCTGGAAACCGTCCACCGGTTGGCCGTCGCGGAACGCATAGACAGTCGGGATCGACTTGATCTGCAGCTGCGCGGAGATGTCGGGGGCCTTGTCCACGTCCACCTTGACCAGGCGCACAGCGCCGCCGGCTTCCATGACGACCTTCTCGAGGAGCGGTGTCAGCTGTTTGCAGGGGCCGCACCAGGTGGCCCAGAAATCGACGATGACCGGGTATTCGCGCGATGCCTGGATCACGTCCCGGGTGAAGCTGTTCTGGTCGGCGTCCATGATCACCGCGGCGGACGCACCGCCAGTAGCAGTTTGGGCGGCGGCCTGGGGGACGGCTGTGGGGTCGGTCTGGATCGGATCCATCGTGAAAACTCTGCCTGGTTCGTATTTCTATATGTACGAGGCAGAAGATGGAGCCTCGCTGCCCGGCTATCAAGTCCCGAGTGGGCCCAATTGACCTCAATTGGCGCTGGGGCGCGCCCGGGCGGGCAATTCGACGCGACTAATCGAGATCGATCAGTTCCGGCGGGTGGCCGCACGCTGCCAGAAAACGCAGCAGATCGTCCCGCGCGATCGCGGCTGTGGCTTCGTTGTGCAGCGGGTGGGCGTTGATCGGGTCGTGATCGAGAATTGCCCGATCGAGCACCATGGTCACGACCTCGTCGGCGTCATGTATGACCGCGAATGGTGTCACGGAGCCCGGCGCGACGCCGAGCGAGGCGGCGAGCAAATCAGCACTGCCGAAGCTCAGGTTGCCGCTGGCGCCGAGCGTGTGGCGCAGGGCCTTGAGGTCGACCGTGGCGTCCTCGAGGACGGTGACCAGCCACTGGTTGCGTTTCTTGTCGCGCAAAAAGAGATTCTTGATATGGCCGCCGGGCAGGGTCCCGCGCAGTTCCCGGGACTCCGCCACGGTGTGTAGCGGCGGATGCCGGTGGATCTCCACCGGGATGTCCAGTGCGCTCAACCGGGCGAGCAGCGGTGCTTCCGTATCATGGGGACCAGTCATAATTGGGGGATATACCGGCTTTGTCGCGACGTGGGTAGCCGGTGCGAATGTGAGGGAATTGAACGAAACCCATCGATCGGCACTTGAAATCGATCGCCGGTTGCGGTTATGTCCGGCTTCTCGATGCGGGAATAGCTCAGTGGTAGAGCATCACGTTGCCAACGTGAGGGTCGCGAGTTCGAATCTCGTTTCCCGCTCCAATTCTCAAAGGGCCCGACGGACCTCCGTCGGGCCCTTTGTCGTTCCCATCACACCGTTTCGGGGGGCTCTCAACCGAAGCACTCATGCACCCAGACGCGGCGGGTTTTGAACCGCTTCGGCTGGCCGGGCGGGTTGGTCCACTCCACGGGAAACAGGATTTCGAATCGCGCGAGCTCTTGTCCGACGGGTGTATCCTCGTTCCAGCGGCGGCAAAGATAGCGCCCGTATTGTAGCGCTGAGTCACCGGCGTCGGGTTCGTAGCTGCGGTCCTCGATGTTTGAGAGATATTTGCGCCAGCGATAATTCTCATAGACGTGGGACACGATCGCCGGCTTCTCAAGCGACGGAGCACCATGCGCGTGGTTGTAGACATCGACCGCCGTGCCGTCGCGCAGTGTGCCGGGAATCACGGGCCAGGGGCTGGTGATTTCCGGGTGCGGCGCGAACATGGTCCAGTTTTGGTAGAGGTTCAGGGCCTGACGCACGGCGATAAAGGAATCGCCCAGCCGGAACGACAGCGCGGGCAGGGTCGACAAATTCTGGGTCAGAACAAAGCCCGTAAACCCGAGCGCGAGAAGCTGCCCCGGGAGGGATGGCTTGATCTGCACGGAACGGAAGGGCAGCGCGCGAGCCGTGAACCGGCTTAACCGGCCGCGGTTGCGCGCTACAAATCCATAGATTCGGTCACCGCCTCGCCGCAGCGCGATCAGGCCCGCGAGCCAGAAAAAGACGGGCGACGCGACGAAGACGGCATGCATCGCCTGCCAGCGCACATGATCCCGGCCAAGGCCATCGCGGACGACCCAGCTGTCATGCTCCTGCATGAGCGCATACACGTCCGGCTTCGACTGGGCCGGCCTGATGGGCGCGTCGGACAAAATCAGGAAGGTCTTGAGCAGGCGGCATATCTTGAAACAGAAGTCACAGTCCCGGTCATAGTAGATCACCATGCCCGCGCCGGACGGGCGCCGCAGGCGGGTGGCGAGCCAGTCCCAGACCCATCCTTGCGTGAAGGTCAGGTTCATCAGAATGCTGACAAAGGGAAACAGCCCGATCTGCAGGAACAGAAAAAAGCCAAAATGCATCGACATGAAGGCGAGCTGAAACAGCGCGCGCAGGGGTCGATGAAGGATTGGCGAGAAGATCAGGATCGGGCCGATCAGCTCCAGCCCCCAGACATAGTAGGTCAGCCCCTGGAGCAACGCCTCGAACTGCCGGAACCAGAGCGCCAGGGGGGTGACGAGATAGTCGAGCTGGAGTGCAAAGTAGACGGCGGTCCCGTCAGGTACCCAGCGCGCATCAGATTTCAGGAACGCGCTGAACAAGTACATGGACATGCCCTGTATCAACAGCGCGGCGCTGGCGATCGACACGAACCGGTTGGGTGTATCTGCGGACCTGTCGTCGAGGGCGGCGTCCACCGAGTAACGGGCGCCGATGGGCAGAAACATCGCCCAGAACAGAAGGAGGACCAGAAGATTATCCTCACCCGACAGGATCATCGGGTTGCGCATCTGTAGGGAGACCAACATCACCCAGCTCAACACCGTCACGAGCCGCGTACGGTAGCCAGCCATAAGCAACAGTGCGAGCAGACCGGCGAGCAGGAATAACAGGGCCTGGAACCAGGCTGCGCCGCTCATCAGATGCAATGAGAACGACGCCGGATGCATGAAGCCGTCGATGACGGCGCGGGGCATGATTCCGAAATCGGTGTAATGGGCGCGCAGGTCGCGGGCCCTGAGAATCAGGTCGGCGACGATCATCACGGCCAGCCCGATCCGGAACAGGGCCAGGGTGCGCAGGTCGATCGCGAAGATTTCGCGAAGGCCCGCCCAACGCCAGAGGCCGGGTGAGGTTTGGTCGCGCACTGACGTCATCGCTGCTCTCATTGTCGCGGTTCTTCATGAACCGCCAACCGGGGCTAGGATGTTAGCGCAATTTTGTTAACAGCAAGCTGCCGCGTGGTGGTCAGGAGGCGAAGATGACGGCCTCGTGGCCACTGCCTTCGGCCTCCGACGGCGCGCAAACCCGCGTCTTGGGAAACACGACCTGGACACGGGTGCCGACGCCAATATTGCTGCTGATGGCCAGGTCGCCCTGATGCGCCTCGACGAACGTCTTGACGAGGGACAGGCCCAGGCCGGTCCCGTCGTGGGAGCGGGCGAGTGTACCGTCGACCTGATAGAAGGCCTCGGTCAGGCGCGGGATCGCATCTTCCGGAATGCCGATACCGTTGTCGGCGACCTCGATCACCAGCGCGCCGTCCTCGCGCGCGAATCCGCGCAGGGTCACCATGCCGGTATCGTCTTCGGTGAATTTGAACGCGTTCGACAACAGGTTGAGGGTGACCTGACGGACCAACCTCTCATCGCCCACGAGCCAGGGGAGATCTTCCGCCATCTCGACTGCCAGGCGGCGCGGCTGCTTGAGCTGCCACCCCTGGGCGATCCGGACACAGGCCCCCAGTGCGTCGGCGAAATCGAACGGCGTGTCATCGAGTTCGAACGACCCTGTTTCGATGCGCGAGATATCGAGTATATCGTTGATGACCGACAGCAGATGATTGCCGCTGTCGTGGATCACACCGGAATATTCGAGATAATCTTCGTTTTCCATGGGTCCGAAGGATTCGTCCTTCATGAGCTCGGAGAAGCCGATCACGGCGTTGAGCGGCGTGCGGAGTTCGTGGCTCATGTTGGCGAGAAATTCGGTTTTCGCACGGTTGGCCGATTCTGCACTTTCCTTCGCCGCGATCAGATCGGACTCGGCGCGCTTGCGATTTGTGATGTCCCGGAACGTGTAAGTATAGATCGGGCGTTCGCGCGTGGTGCGCTTGCGCCGGCTTACCGCTTCGGGAACCGATGACCGGCTGACACTGGTTTCAACGGGCACCCGCGCCCGGTCGTCGTCCGCCGAGATGAGCTCAAGTTCAATGGGCGCGATCAAAAGAGGGCCGAGGCTTTCATCGCCGGCCTCGATCGATTCACGAACCGGCTGGCTCGCCCCGATGATGATCTCATCGATATGTCGGGTCTTCGCGTCTCGCCGCCGGATGCCAGATATTGTCTCTGCTGCCGCATTGAAGACTTCGATCTGGCCGTCTTCGTCGGTGACCACGATGCCATCGAAGCTGTCGGAGACGACCCGGTCCAGCATCTTGGCATTCCGGCCCAGGGTCAGCCGTTGCTGGAAGATCGTCACCGCCTGACGCTCGATATCCTTCACCAGCTCGAACGCGAAACAACAGAAAACCGCACCCGTGCCGCCGGCGGTCTCCAGAGCCCAGGCGCCTTCATGGAGTGCGAGCAGGCCCGCGATCTGACCGATTGCGATAGCGGCCAGAACGGCGGTGGCGCGAACGGCCCAGTGGTGCCGGGTCATGAACGCCCACAGCACCGCCAGCGTCATGATGCCGAGCATGGCGGGCAGATTGCCAACGGGGATAATGTCGCGATCCTGGACGATTGTTTCGTAGGCCATCGCCTGGAGCATCGGCCCATCGATCACGCCATAGACGGGCGCGGCGAACTGATCGCCGAGCTCGAGCGCGGTCGCGCCGACCACCACGGCCTTGCCGTCGAACGTTCCCGGCGGGATGTTCCCGGCGAGGACATCCACAAAGGACACACGTGGAATCGTTGTCGGTCGAATGCCGTAATCGATCGTGATTTCAGATAGGCCGTCGCCGCTCTGCTCCGCCAGGGCGAAGGGCAGAGAGGATACGAAGCGACCGGCGACTTCCGTACCGGAACGATACTGACGGATGAAGGAATCCGTGCCGGGGAAGACATTGACCAGCCCCAGCGTCACGTGGTCGCGAAGCATTCCGATCGGCGCATTGAAGACCAGGCTCTCGGCGCCGTCCTGGTTGTGGGTGACCTGCTGAAGTGCCGCGAGGACAACGCGCCCGTCGGATCGGGCAAGCGCGTCGGCGAAGGTCCGGTCCTCGATGTCGGTGGACCTGGAGCTGAAGTCGATATCGAAGGCAATCCGTTCGGCCCCGTCGGCGACCAGTCGGTCCACAAGCGCGCCGTGAAGAGAGCGGGGCCAGGGCCAGACATCGATGGCCCGCAGGCTGCGGGTGTCGATATCTACAAGGATGACCTCTCCCGTTGCCGGGCGGCCATCGATCTTGTGCCGCAGGTCCTGCAGCGCGTTGTCGATCGAGGTCATCCATCCGAGCGCCTGCATGGCGCAGAAGACGAGCCCGATCAGCAAATATGGCGCGTGTCGTTTCATCGATACCTTCGATATTTGGCGATATTTGGCGATATTTGACGACATTTGGAAACGCATGTCCGCCGCACCCTGGGGGCGCGGCGGACACTCAGTTAAGCCCCTATTTCTTTACTTTCCCTTTCCTTTGCCCTTTCCGTTCGCATTCCCATTGCCGTTGCCATTGCCGTTTCCGCCGCCGTTTGAGTTTCCGTTTGCGTTTCCGCTGCCATCGGACGAGGCGCTGCTGTTGCCGTTGCCACTGTTACCTGTGGCCTGAGCGACAATAACGTTCACGGGCACTTTCGCTACGTCTGGAGCGAACCCGTTACCGCCGGCGCTCGACGCGGCCTTCGCCTTGCCGTTGCCCTGACCGTTACTCTGTCCCGCGCCGGCCGACTTGCCCGGTCCGGTCGCAAGGCCGTTCGTCACCGCCGCGACATTCAGGTTCAGGTTACCCAGCGCTTTGGCGATCTTCGGTCCGCCCTTGCTTGGCGTGTTCTGGTTTGCGTTGCCATTGCCTTTGTTGGCGTCGCCTTTGGTGCCATCTCCGCTGGGGCCTCCCTTGGCCGCCGCTGCTGCGGCATTGCCACGCGAACCCGGCGCGGCCTTGGCGTCGTCGGATTTGGCATCCGGCTTTGCGGCCGGACTGTCGACCTCGGCCTTGTCGGGCTTGCCGGCCGGTGCCGCGCCGACACCGGTGACTTTTACGGGCGCACTGGAATCGCTGCTGCGCGTCGCGGTCTGTCCGGGACGGATCAGCTGAACCTGCTGGCCCGCCAGGTCGGCGACCTGCACCGCACCCTCGACCACGTGTACGGCTGCACCCTTGTTGCCGACACTCACCGTGAAGGTCGTGCCCTTCACCACGGCGGCCATGTAGGGAGTCTGCACCTCGAAATGCTGGTTGGGCTGCTTCTGCACCTTCAAGAGAATGGTGCCAAGGTTCTGGAGAATGCGCGTGCTGTAGGGCCCGTCATTTTTGACCGGCAGACCCATCTCGCTGGACGGGGAAACGGTGATCCGCTCCTCGCCGCGCACGATCACCACGCGGCCATCCGCACCGGTTTTGACGCGGTCGCCTGCGTCCATGATGGTGCCGGCCGAAGCGGCCTCGGCACCCTTCTCCTGATCTACGAAGCGGGCTTCGCCCGTGACTTCCTGGATTTTCCACGGTGCATCGCTCGATGCGGCCATGGCCTGGCTGCCGAATGTGGCTGTCATCATGACGGCCGCTGCGGCTCCTGCGAAATACTGTTTCATCGTCGTTCTGGCGAACATGGCTTCCTGCCTTTCAATCGCCGACCCTGCATGCTTTCTTATTACGGGGTGCGGTGACGCCTTGGTTGATGTTGAGAAGATTGTAGTTCGTAGAAAAAATGTAAGCAATTTCAATTAGTTACAAATAACTTGAAACTTTCCATGAATTTTAGATATCTGGGAATGCATTGGTTTATTAAGGATTTACGGGGTATCAGAGTATTTCAACCACTTGCCCGGCGAATCCATTCAAAACCGATGAACGAGCCCAAGAAGACATATTCCTCGTTCCGATCGATCTCGGCCGGACGGCGAACCCCCGTTGCGACGCCTGTCGCGCTGCTCGCGCTTGGCTTCGTCATGCTGCTTTGGGTCGCGCCCGCCGCCGCCCAGACCACCGGCGGGACCACGGATGCCGGGCAGATCGAGCGGCGTATCGACGACGCGACACCGCAACAGCCGCGCCAGCCCGAGCGGGGCACGGATCTCCCGGACCTCCCGGAGGAGGCAGGCGACGACGCTGTGGAGTTTATCCTCGCCGCCGTGTCTCTCCTTGGGGTGGAGACCCTCAACGCCGAGGCGTTGGCGCCGACTTATGAGGACCTCCTCGCGACGACCGTGACCACCGCGACGGCCGCGGAGATCGCCAACGAGATCACCCAAATCTATCGCGACGCGGGCTACGTTTTGTCCCGCGCCTTCGTGCCACCCCAGACCATCGACACCGGGGTGCTGACGGTGCAGGTCGCCGAGGGCTCGGTGACGGAGGTGGTGATTGAGGGCCTCGATGGCGCGCCGGTCGATCTCTCGGCCTATGCGCGCGCGATCCGTGGTGAGCAGCCGCTGACCCTCGACACGCTCGAACGCAATCTCCTGCTGATCGGCGATCTGCCGGGGATCACGGTGGCGAAATCGAGCCTCGACGAAGATGAAGAGGGCTCCGGTGCCTTTCGACTGACACTGGACATTGAATATGACGTGGTAGACGGCACTGCCTATACCGACAACCGCGGCACGCCATCCGTCGGGCGGCTCCAGGCGTGGCTCAGCGGTGGCACGAATTCCGTTTTGGGGCTTGGGGAGCGTCTTCAGGCGGGCATCTTCACGGTGCCCCACCAGCCCGAAGAACTTCTCTACAAGGAGATCAGCTACCTCCAGCCGCTGGGCAACGCGGGCACCGAGGCGCTGCTCTCGGCCTCCCACAGTGTCATCGATTCCGGCAGCAGTTCCGGGGAGCTGAACACGTCGAGCGAATCCTACCGGTTCGCGCTGCGGCTCAGTCATCCGATCATCCGGAGCCGCACCGAGAATCTCTGGATCAACGGGTTCGCCGAGTATCGCAACGCCGCGGAAGACCAGTCTGGTGCGGAGAATTTCGATGACCGCCTGCGGGTCGTGCGGCTGCGGCTGAATTACGATCGGTCCGGCGAGACCTTCTATTCCTCGGCGTTGGTGCGGCTAAGCCAGGGGATTGATGTGCTGGGCGCGTCGCGGGAGCGGGCGGAACCGTTGTCGCGCTTCGATGGTCAGCCAAAATTCACCAAGGTCAGCGCCGAGCTTTCTCATGCGCAGTCCATCTATGGCGGCGTGTCTGCTCAGGTCTCCGCGATCGGCCAGAAATCAGCCAACTCGTTGCTGGCGTCCGAAGAGTTTGCCGTCGGTGGCAGCCGCTTCGGCCGGGCCTATGATTTCGCAGAGGTAACCGGTGAGGACGGTGTCGCCGGCTCGCTGGAGCTGCGTTACAGCTTTGAGGATGCCGGCGACGTGCTGGAATCGCTGCAGTTCTACGGCTTTTACGACATGGGTGCGGTGTGGAACCGCAACGCGAGTGGACCGTTCCGGCGCCACTCGCTGTCGTCGGCGGGGGTCGGTCTGCGGGCCACCCTGCCGCGGTCGATTTTCGTCAGCCTTGAGGCGACGCAGCCCCTGACCCGTCCGGTCGAGACGTCGGGGGCCAACACCCACCCGCGCTATTTCTTCTCCCTGTCGATCGCGCTTGCGCTCAACCGGCACAAATTTAGTGCGGTCCGCGGGCCTTGCCGGGAGGTGACCCGACGCCCTACGGTGCCGGGTCTCTGGCCGAGAGACAAAAGCAATCACGTATAAATATCGGCCAGGTTTTGCGCCCCGTTTCGACGGCGTGCCGTCTGGGAGGACAATCAGGAATGTCATTTGTAGAAACCAAACGTCTGACGAGTGCGGGCGCGAAACTGATGGTGGCTGCGGCCATCGCCAAGGCCGAGGAATTCGGAATCGCGGCGACGGTCGTCGTTGTCGATGCCGGCGGACATCCGATGATACTGGAGCGCATGGACGGCGGACGGTTCCACACCGTGCACTCGTCCACGGTCAAGGCGGTCACCGCGTCCTCGAACAAGCGGATCACGACGACCCAGGGCGCACAGGGGCAGGACCTCGACACGCTGCACGCCATCGGTCTGACCCTGGCCGCGGGTCCCGAACGCTGGACTGCCATGGAAGGCGGCTACCCCATCATCCTGGATGGCGAATGCCTTGGCGGCATCGGCGTCAGCGGTGGTGATTGGCAGCAGGACGCGGATATCGCACAGGCCGCACTCGAAGCGGTTGGCATCTCAAGTTAAGCAACAAGCAACACGCAAAGAATCTGGGAGGATTCCAATATGAACATGTTCCGTACGATGATGGTCGGCGCGGCTGCGCTCGGCCTTGCAGCTGCGGCGACGCCCGCACAGGCATTTCCCGACGGCCCGATCGAGTTCGTCATTCCCTTCGGCGCCGGTGGCGGGGCCGATATCGAAGGCCGTCTGCTCGCCAAGGAAATGAGCGCGATCCTTGGGGTGCCCGTTACGCCGGTGAACCGCCCGGGCGGCGGCGGTGCCGTGACCTACACCTACATCAAAAACTCCAAGCCCGACGGCCACACGGTCGCGTGGAACTCGACTTCGGTTCTGACGACGACCAATCTCGGCAACACCGACTTCGCCTATGACGCGATGGACCATGTGGGCCGGGTTGAGTTCCAGCCCCAGCCGTTCGTCGTCAAGGCCGACGCCAAGTGGAACAACTTTGCGGAGTTTGTCGCCGATTGTAAGGCCGCGCCGAGCACGCTGAAGGTCGCCAACTCGGGCACCGGCAGCGCCACCCACGCCGCGGCCATCCAGTTGATGGATGCGGCCGGTTGCAAGGTCGTGCATCTGCCCAAGGGCATCAAGGGTCGCAACAAGTCGGTCCTGAATGGTGAAGCCGACGCGATGATCGCGCCGTTGACCGGCGCCGTGAACCTGACCAACGCCGGCAAGCTGAAGATCCTGGTGATGCCGACGGCCGCGCGCAGTCCCGTCTTCCCGGACGTGCCGACCGCCAAGGAGGCGGGCTTCGATGTGTCGCTCGACCTGTTCCGCGGACTGTCGGTGGCACCGAACACGCCGGACGACGTGAAGGCGCAGCTGGCCGACGCGATGGCCAAGGCGGCCAACTCGCCGGAATTCCAGAAGCTCGCCAAGGCCAAGGGCTTCACCGTTGCCCCGCTGGGCCACGCGGCGTTCGAGGCTCTGCTCGTTGACGAGAATGCGAAGGTGAAGGCTATCTTCGCGAGCGCCGGGCTTCTGAAGACCAAATAAGTGAATTGGTATGGGCCCGTCCTTTGGGGATATTCCCCCGGGCGGGCCCATCGCCCTTTTATAGCGTCGGGCTTTGGCCGGGCGGGTCCATCCATTTTCCTGCGGGTACCATGCGCCGCCGTAATCTAATTGCCGCACTGTTCCTGCTCGCGCTGGGCGCGGGCTACGGCATACTGACGACGCAACTGCCGGTGCGCAGCCTTCCCGACACGCCGGGACCGCCGTTTTTCCCCTGGATCAACACGATCGTGATTCTCGCCCTGTCGGCCACCTTGCTCGTTCAGGGCCTGGTGGGTGCCGATGGGCCGGTGCCGCCGCGCGCCGCCGGGCGGCAGCGCGCCATCTGGGCGTTGGGGGTGTTTGTCGTCTATCTGGCGACCCTTCCGGGTCTCGGGTTCATCCTCGCGACCGCACCTTTCTTCGCGGCGCTGATGGTGCTGTTCGGCGAGGCGCGACCGCTGCGTGTCGCGGTTGGGGCGATCGTCGCGACGGGCCTGCTCTATTTGTTATTCCGCCACGGGTTCAACGTGTTCCTGCCGACAGGGCTGCTGAAGGGGATCGTCCCATGAGCCCGGATGTCCTTGCCGGCATTGCCCAGGCGTCGGGCCTCCTCGTTCTGCTGACGACGGCGGTCGGCGTCTTCATCGGCCTGACCGTCGGGATGATTCCCGGCATGACGATCAGCACGGGCATCATCATCCTGCTGCCGGTGACGTTCGCCTTGCCGGCGGATATCTCCATCGCCCTGCTGCTGGGCCTGTATGTGGGCGGGATGACCGGCGGGAGTTTCTCGGCGGTCCTGCTGAATATTCCCGGGACGCCGTCGGCGTCGGCCACGGCGATCGACGGTTACCCGATGTCGGTGCGCGGCGAGGCCGGCCGGGCGCTGGGTATTGCGATCACGTCGAGTTTTATCGGCGGCATGGTCAGTTTCCTCGGCCTTCTGTTCATCGCGCCGTTGCTGGCCGAGGTCGCGCTGAGCTTCCGCACCGAAGACATGTTCGCGCTCGTGTTCTTCGGCATCACGATCATCTGTAGCTTCGCGGCCCAGTCTCTGGTCAAGGGATTGCTGTCGGGGGCGATCGGCCTGGCGATCGTCACCATCGGCCAGGACCCGGTGATGGGGTCCCAGCGGTTCACCTTCGGCCAGGTCAACCTGCTGGGTGGAATCCACTTCCTGACGGCCATGATCGGCCTGTTCGCGATTCCGCAGTTGGTGAGCAATCTGGCGGATGTGAAGGACGGGGCGGCACGCATCCAGACGAAGCTCAAATCGGTGCTGCCGCGCATGGCGGATTTGAAGGCCATTCGGCTGCCGGTCACCATCGGCTCGCTGACCGGGGCCTTCCTCGGCATTCTGCCGGGCGCGGGGGGGCCGATCGCGGCCTTCATCAGTTACGACTACACGCGGCGCATTTCCAAACGTCGGGATGATTTCGGCAAGGGCGCGATCGAGGGTGTTGCGGCGCCGGAATCGGCGAACAACGCGGTCACCGGCGGCGCGTTGATTCCCATGATGACCCTGGGCATCCCCGGCGACCCGGTGACGGCGATCCTGATCGGCGCCCTGATCATCCATGGTCTGGCACCGGGCCCCTTGATGTTCATCGAGCGCGGCGACTTCGCGTTTGGCCTGATCTTCTCGTTCTTCTGGGCCAACATCTTCAACTTCATCATCGCGCTGACCGCCCTGCGGTTTCTGGTCAAGCTGCTGGCGACGCCGCGTGCGCTGCTGATGCCGACGGTTGCCGTCCTGTGCGTGATCGGCAGCTTCGCGCTGCGCAACAATTTCTTTGATGTCTATGTGATGCTGTTCTTCGGCCTCGTCGGGCTGGCTATGCGCTGGCTGGATATGCCGGTGGTGCCGCTGCTGCTGGCCCTCGTGCTCGGCGTGCCTCTGGAGGAGAATTTGCGTGTCGCGCTGACGTCATCCCAGGGCGACATCTCGATCTTCTTCTCGTCGCCGATCAGTGTGGCGTTTCTCAGCCTGTCGGCGCTTTCTATCATCTGGTCGCTGCGTTCGGCCCGGCTCCGGCGGAAGTCGGAGCAATCATCCAACAAGGAGAGTTCCTCATGAGCACCAAACCCCTTCGCGTCGCATCTGTTGGCCTGGGCTGGTGGTCCGATGTTCTGGCCGATGCGGCCGGCCGCACCGATGGCCGGGTTGAGATCGCGTCCTGTTTTACCCGCTCCGAGGACAAGCGCCAGGCCTTCGCTGCGAAGTACAATTGCGCCGCCGCGTCGAGCCTGGATGAGATCCTCGCCGACGATTCGATCGACGCGGTCATCAACACCACGCCGAACCATGTCCATCTCGAGACGACCGCGGCGGTGGCGGCGGCCGGCAAGCATGTGTTCCTGGACAAACCGGTGGCCAACACGATCGGCGAGGCCCGCGCGATCACCAAGGCCTGCGCCGATGCGGGCGTCGTTCTTTCCGTCGGCTATCAGCGCCGGCGCGAGAGCCACTTTCGCTGGATTCAGGATCGTATCGCGGCCGGCGAGTTCGGCACGCTGGTGCAGGCCGAGGCGAATATCAGCCGCGACCGCGCCGGGCAATTCGAGCTGGGCCACTGGCGCTACACCGCCGAGGGCATGCCGGGCGGCGTGATGCTGCAGATCGGGCTGCACTATGTGGATGTGCTGACCATGCTGCTCGGGCCGATCGAATCCGTCTCCGGTATGGCGGCCCAGCTGGTGCTGCCGGGGGACAACCCGGATGTGGGCACGCTCATGATGCAGCACGAGAATGGCGCGGTATCGTCGCTCTCGACCAGTTACGCGTCGGCGTCCGAGTATTACCTGATGAACATCTACGGCAAGAAGATGAGCGCCTACTACAATCTGTTCGACGGGCTGCGCTGCCTCCACCAGGGGGACACGAACCAGCAGCCGGTGGCGGTCGAGAAGAACGACGCGATCGCCGAACAGCTGATCGAGTGGGCGGATGCCATTGCCGGCGACGCGGAACCCGAGGTGGGCGGCGAGAGCGCCATGACCTCGCTGGCGGTGGTCAAGGCGGGCATCACGTCGGTCGCCGAGGGCCGTCACGTGACGGTGGCGGAGATTCTCGCCTCGGACGACTGATCGTTGCTGGCTGTTGGGACTTACATGGCCTGAAGATTCCGGCCATGATCGGTGGCGCTATGGGAGTGATTGGATGCTTGAGAAAACCGTGGATGTGCCGACCGCCGACGGCGTGATGGAAACCTTCATCACCCATCCTGAAGAAGGTGGTCCGTTCGCGCCGGTTGTCCTGTTCATGGATGTCTGGGGCATTCGCGAGCAGCTGCGCGATATTGCTCGGCAGATCGCCTGCGTCGGCTACACCGTGGCGTTGCCGAACATCTATTACCGGATGGGTGGGGAGCATTTCGACTACCGCAACCCGGACGGGACGACCTCTTCGCTGAAGGATCTGCCCGAAGCGGACCAGGAGAAGATCCAGGCCTACCGCACCCATGTGAGCGACCCGATGGCGGTCGCGGACACGGGCTCTCTGATGGAAGTTTTGGCCCAGGACGCTGCCGTGCTCCCGGGCCCCGCGGGCTCGGTTGGCTACTGCATGGGGGGCCGTCACGTGCTGCGGGTCGCCGGGGCGTTTCCCGAGACGTTCGTCGCCAACGCCAGCCTGCACGGCACGCGACTGTTCACGGACGGCGCGGATTCGCCCCACACCGAGGCGCCGCGCGTGCGCGGCATGTTCTACAACGGCATCGGCGAAAATGATCATTACGCGCCGCGCGAGACGGCGGCCGCGGTCGAGGCGGCGTTTGCCGGCCAGGACTGCGACTACACGCAGATCATCCACCCGGGTGCGCCGCACGGCTATGCGATTCCCGACCGTGACGCCTACGACAAGCAGGCGACCTACCGGGACTGGGAGTACATCTATGCGATGTATGACCGGATGCTGCGGGGGCGGTAAGGCTTCAGGGCCGGGCCTATTTGTCCTTGAGCAGGTTCTTCATCGGCGCGCCGAGATAGTCGACCTTGCCGATCTGGACACCTTCGGCGCGCAGCAGATCATAGGCCGTGGTGACGTGGAAGAAGACCTGCGGGTAGGCGATGTGCAGGACATGATCGAGCGCCCCAAATTTGAGCTCGCCGAGGCGCGTCTTGACGATCACCTCGCGGTTGGGATCTCCGTCGAGCTGCGCGGCCGAGAAACTGCCAACGAAGGCGAGTGCGGCGGCGATGCGTGCGCGGGCGGTCGCGATGTCGGCGTCCGGTTCCATCGAAACTTCAGGCGCATCGACACCGGCGAGCCGCGCCATCGCCCCGGTGGCGTGGACGCAGGCCTGGCGAGTCTGCTCGCCCAATTTCAGCATGTCGGGTGCGAAATTCCGCGCCATCAGTTCGCCTTCATTGAAGCCGGTCTCGGCGACGAATTCGGCACCCCGGCCGAGGACGAAGTCGAGGTTGGTCAGCATCGTCTGGAAGACCGGGACGGTGATCGCGTGCATGGAAATGGACATGTTCTTTGTTCCTGATAAGCGGGTTTAATCGAAACTGAAGCCGATGGTGCGGCAGCGGAAGTAGAGGCCGCCATCCTGGATGACGAGGCTGAGCATGGGCGTGTCGCCCTCATTGTGATGCTCGTGCAGTTCGGCGGGGGGCGTGATCATCAGCGCAAACTGATGCCAGTCGAGCCGGTTCCCCTCGATCACCGAATACACATTGTCGGCTTCGATCGGCAGGGTGAGCGCGACAGAATTGTGCCGGTGCGGGCGCTGAACGCTGTGTGGATCGAGCGTGTTCATGGCGAGCTTGATCGATGGATGGGCTGCGTCGGCATTTCCCTTGCGCTCGCTGGTCAGATGCAACGCACGGCCCGACGCGTTGGGGTCGGCCGACTGATCGGACCGGACCCGGTCCATCTCGGCGAGAATTTCCGCCATGGGATAGCGTACGGCCTGGGTCGGCGCCGCGTTCGGCGCGGGTGCCTCGAGGCTGTGAAAGGCAAGCTCTGGCTCGTTCGTCACCAAAAGCAGGACCGCGTCAGCGCCGCCGCCATCGAGGCGGGTCTCGCCGCCACCGGGCAGGGAGAACACGTCACCAGCCTGCCAGTCGAACGCTTCGCCGTCCTTGCTGGCCCGGCCGTCTCCGGTGATCACGAAGTAGAACTCGCCGCTGGCACGGAAGGACCCTTTCAGGGTCTCACCGGGTGCGATCCGGGCATAGCGGGCCAGCATCAGGGGTGTGGTCGCAGGTTCGTCGAGGCCGATTTCTGCGCCGATATCGAGGGAAATCCAGCCCGTGGGTGCGTCTGGCGCCATCGCCTGGTCGCGCGCGTCGACGAATGCCATCTGCGGGATCGGCGGGCGTTCGACCTTGAAGATGTTCGCCGGGCTGTAGTAGCGCGCACGCGCGACGACGTCTTCCTCTGGCACCTGATCCGTGTTGTTGACCGTTCCGTCCATGATCGACCTCCCCTGTTTCGCCGGTAAGTCTAGTCCAACGGGGCGGGCGCACCAATCCGCATGACTCTACCCACTTGACCGGGCAGCTCGCGCCGCCTTCACTGGGAGCAATTGGGGACAGGATACAGCATGCCAGACACAGCCGCCGGGACGACCTCATCTGAATTGAAGACGCGCGCCGCGGCGCTGGAGCCGACCCTTGCGGGCCGCGCCGAGGCGACCGAACAGTTGCGCCGTATTCCCGACGAGACGATCGCAGATCTCACGGCCGCGGGGCTGCATCGTCTCTGTCAGCCGGCACGATTCGGGGGCACGGAGGCCCCCCTCGACACGGCCTGCGATATCGTCGCCACCCTGGCGCGGGGTTGCAGTTCCACCGGCTGGGTGGCCGGGGTCTACACCGACCACCAGATCCTGATCGGCATGTTCGATCCCCGCGCGGCCGACGATGTCTGGGGCGACAATCCCGACGCGCTGGTCTCCGCCGGATTCACTCCCGGGGGGAACAACGAGCGGGTCGATGGCGGCTGGCAGATTTCCGGCAGCTGGGAATGGTCCAGCGGCTGCGACCATGCCGACTGGCTGATCCTCGGCTGTCTGCTGCCGACGGGAAAAGACGGCGCGATTGAGCCCAACTACTGCATCGCGCGGCGCGACGACGTGGTCATCGAGGACAACTGGCATGTGATGGGGCTGGCCGGGACCGGCAGCAAGAATTTGCATGTCGAGCGTGCGTTCGTGCCTGACTATCGCGCGCTGCCATTTCGCATGGCTGGCGCCGGCGGCGCGGCGCGTGGCCAGGCGGACGCCCCGGCGTTGTACCGGCTGCCGCACCCGCCCTGTGTCCCGTTCATGCTCGCCGTGCCGGCGCTGGGGGTCGCGGAGAGCCTGCTCGATGCGGTGACCGAACAGATGGCCGGGCGGAGTTCCCGCGGCGTGCGCGTGGCCGAGCATCAGACAATTCAGGTGCATATCGCCGAGGCGGCGGCGCAGATCGATGCGGCGCGCCTGCTGATGCAGCGAGACACGGGCGAGGCGATGGTGGCGATGCATGAAGGGCGTGAGCTGGATGACCTGGAGCGGGTGCGCAACCGCCGTGATCAGGCCTATCTGGTGCGGGAATGCCGGGCGGCGGTGGACCGGCTGTTCACGACCCTGGGTGGCCAGGGCATTTTCCTCGACAACGCCATGCAACGAAAGTTCAGGGACATCCACGCGATGAGCGGGCATTTCGCGCTGAACTGGGACGTGGCTGCCACGACCTATGGTCGGGTGGCGCTGGGCCTCGATCCGCTGACCCATCTGAAGTGAGCGCCATGTTTTACGCCGACAACACGCCGCTCGAGATCGCCGGGCAACTGATGATCGCGACCCTGTTCCTGGGGACCCTGGTGATCAACGCCGGGACCAAGGAACAACAGCATGTGGACCGGATGGCGGCGATGCGCATCCCGCTGCCCCGGGCCACCCTGTGGGCGGGGTTCGCGTTGCAGGCGGTCGGCGGCACGATGGTCGCGATCGACTGGAACGCGGGCCTGGGCGCGATCCTTCTGATCGTGTTTACGGTGCTGGCGAGCGCCATCTTCCACCGCTTCTGGACCATGGAAGACCCGCTGCGCCGTCACCTGCACCTGTCGTTCGTGTTCTCCAACATCGCCGTGATCGGTGCGTTGCTGCTCCTGATCTAGCGGCACGCCATCGGTCGGGCCTAGCGGCCTTTTGAGGCCTCCAGATACGACGTGTCGATGTAATGCTCCGGTCCGTGCAGATCGTCGGGGGCGGGGCCGAACTCGCGCCGCAGGTCGAGCACGGTGGCGATGCCGGGCATGTCGAACGATCCGTCGCGGCGCATGCCGGTCTGGGGGTCGAAGAAAATATCGAGCGCGCCGGCGGCCACGGCCTCGGGCATCTGCGGCATGTTCTCGGCGATGATATCGAGCGCGGCCTGCCGGTTGGCCGGGTCGTAGAGCCAGTTCACGGCCTCGAGCCAGCCGGCGATGAAGCCCGACAGATCTTCGGCGTTCTCCTGTGCCCAGGCGACCCGGGTGCCGCCGACGATCCCCTGATAGGAGTCCAGGACATCCGCCGCGCGGGCCAGCACATGGTGGCCTTTGGACGCACCCATGATCTCGAACGGCGTGACCTGCAATGTTCCCTTCTGCTCAGGGTGCTCCATCATCGCCTGCCAGCGCTGGAGGACGCCGCCCGTGGACAGCCACTCGATGTCATTTTCATCGATGCCGTTCAGGGCGAGCATGCGCCGCAGCACGAAGGCGAAGCCGGTGGTGAGCGCGTCGGCTGTCAGGATCTTACCGGGAAGGTCGGCGAATGACTTGATGTCTTCCTGAACGACGAAGCGCAGGAACGCGTCGTCGGATCCCATGAAGGCGAACATGTCGGTGTCGCCCTCGGCCGGCACTTCGCCCTGTTTCTCCTTGTAGGCGATGATGTTGTCGACCGAGGTGAGCATGATGTCGAACTTGCCCGCGGCGATGCCGGTCAGCTGTTCGATCGAGTTCGGCGTGAAGATGATGTCGAGGTCGAGCTCGCGCCGGCCGAAAAACCCCTGCTTGAGTCCGGCCCACAGGGGCACATTGATGGCCCCCGGAAACACGTTGATTGTCAGCGTTCGCATTTTTAGTCCCCCATCATGACGCCGGGCGTCGTTGCTGTGCATATTCGGGTTTGTGTGCGCGCGAGAAAAGCGCTTTGTTCGGGCTGCGATGAACGAAACGATCACCATCACCCACGCTGGGCGCCATAGCGTTGATGTTGTGCCCGCGCGCGGGCTGCGACTGGCGGACGGTAACTATCCGCTGTTCAAGCCGCCGGCCCCGGAATCCGTGGCTTCCCCGGATGATTGCCTGGCGTTTCTGCGCGATTTGCATTTAAGCCTGATCGATGTCTTCGACATCGCGGCACGGCGCTGGCTGATGAGATATTTCGATGCGGTGATCGCCCGGGCCGACGCGGCGCGTGTCGAATTGCCTGTTCCGGGTGGTTTGGGGGCGGTGGCGAACGGCCATCGCGCCTGGTGCTATGGCGCCTACCGGCCGTTGATCCGCGCTAAACTCAAACATGACGGGCATGTGTTCGAGGCCGGGATTCTGTTCTGGTTGGCCGACGGGCCGCTGGTCGCCCAGCTCGACGCGGATATCGATCCGCGCCTGCTGGACTATTTGACCGGCGTCGCGGCCCCGCACCATCCGTTTGTGCGGCGGCCGCTGGCCGGTTTGCTCGGTTAGGCTCCGGGTGGATCAACTTATCGCGCCGTTTGAATGGCCGCCCGCGAGGCCATCAGGCACAAGCGGGCAGATTCAAACGCCCCGGTCGATCCACTAGATATCGAGCGACAGGCAGTAGAGGCCACCGGCATGGCGGTCCACGCAATAGACGATGCGGTTTTCATCGACATAGACGTCGTTGATCTGCGCCGTCGCAACCGGTGAGTTGTCCGGCTTGGGCGGGATGAAATACGCCACTTCCTTCGGCTGGAGCGGATCCTCGACGTTGAACACGCGCATGCCGCCGTTGAAGAAGGTGCCGAAGATCAAATCGTCCGACTGGAAGGACGGACCTGGCCGGTTCTCATGCAGGTTATGCGCGCCGAAACGACCGCCGCGATTGCGGAAATCATCGAGCGGCGGCATCGGCAGGGTGGCGATCGGCACCATGTTGTCTTCCTTGCGCGCATCGACGACCCAAGCCAGCTTCGGCCAGTCCATGGCGTCGTCGCGGACGCTTTCATCGGTGACGATCAGGATGTCCTTGCTGAACAGGGGCAACACAGTGTGGGCGAAACCCGGATAGGGCGGATGGGGGTTCCACTCGCCGAGCACCTTGGGGTCCGACTTGTCGGAGATATCCATGATGAAGGTGCCGCCGTCGAGATAGCCCAGATACATGCGGTCGGGACGCTGCGGATAGACGTTGGTGTTATGTGCACGGAAACCGGAATCGATGTCCGGGTGGCGCGGCGGCGGCGGTACGTTGTCGCCCTCGCGGGTGCCAGGGTACCACCAGCGGCCGACTTCGCTCGGCTTCGACGGGTCACGCACGTCGATGCAGCGGTAGAACTGGTCGTCCTTGGGGTTGGTCGGCACGAAGTCGTCAGAGCCGCCGGCGAAATGGACATACTCGCCGTCGGCGAACCAGAGCTGATGGACGCCGCGCGAATGAGGTCCCGAGCAATCGAAGAAGGAGATCGACTTGGGGTCTTCCGGGGTCGACAGGTCGAACAGCTCGACGCCGACCTTCTGCTCGTTCACGCCGGGCGTCTGGTAGGCGACGGCCATGATGTCGCCGGTCACTTCGAGGGAGTTCGAGCGCATGTTGACGATGGGCAGATCGGTCTGCACGACGACCTTGGGCTTGCGCGGGTCGGTGACGTCCACACCTGTGAAATTCTTGGGCCCGGATTCATGGGCCAGCCACATGATGCGGCGGCCGTCGGGTGCGACCTGCATGGACATGCCTTCGCCCATGCCGCCATGACCGACGAGCGTGTCCTGAGACAGCAGCGTCATATTCTTGATTTCAGGACCAGCCATCGTGTTTTCTCCTTGGATTGGAATTCTTGTTGGTTTGTTGGTGCCTATTATACGGCGTTTTGTTTCGCGTTTTGTATAGCCAGCCATACTCTTTCCGGCGAGGCAGGCATGTCGATATGGCGGATGCCGAGCGGGCGGAGCGCGTCGCACACAGCATTCATGACCGACGGGAGCGCCCCCACGGTGCCGGCCTCGCCCGCGCCCTTGAGGCCCATGGGATTGTTCTTCGACGGGATGTTGTGTTCGTGCACGTCGAAGCTCGGGAAATCGTCGGCGCGCGGCATGGCGTAATCCATGAAGGAGCCGGTGAGCAACTGGCCGCTGTCCGGGTCATAGACCACGCGCTCGAGCAGCGCCTGGCCGGCACCCTGGACCACCCCGCCATGCACCTGGCCCTCGACCATCATCGGGTTCAGGGCGACCCCGACATCGTCGAAGACCGTGTAGGCGATGATCTCGACCACGCCGGTGTCGGGATCGATTTCGACCTCGCAGGCATGCGCGCCGTTGGGATAGGTCGGCCCCGGGGGCACGATGATCGCGCTTTCGGAAAGTCCCATATCCATCTCGCGCGGCATCTTGGCCGGCTGGTAGGACGCCGTGGCCACATCGGTCAACGTGATGGTGCGGTCGGTGCCGGACACGGTGAAGACGCCGTCGTCGAACTGGATGTCGGCGGCCGCAGCTTCGAGAAGATGGGCGGCGATCAGGGTCGCGCGCGCGATGATCTTTTCCGACGCACGCAGCAGCGCCGCACCGCCGACGCTGATCGAACGCGACCCGAACGTGCCCTTGCCGTGATGCACCAGGTCTGTGTCGCCATACTGAACGCGGATCGAGTCAAACGGCACGCCCAGGACCTCGGACGCAATCTGGGCGAAGGCTGTTTCGTGCCCCTGGCCGTGAGAATGGGTGCCCATGAGCACTGACACGCCGCCATCGGTGTCGAAGCGCACCGCTGCGCTTTCCTCGTTGGGGAGCGGCAGGGGGCCGCCGGCGATCTCGATTACGGTGGCGATGCCCATGCCGCGGAGCTTGCCGCGGGCTGCGGCCTCGGCGCGCCGCGCCTCGAAGCCATCGCGGTCGGCTGCCTTCACAACCCGCTCAAGGCATCCGGTGAAATCGCCGCTGTCATAGGTGAAGATGAAGCCGGTGTCGTAGGGCAGCGCGTCGTTGGGAATGAGGTTTCGTCGGCGCAGCTCCACCGGATCGATGCCCAGATCATAGGCGGAGGCGTCGATCAGGCGCTCCAGGCCATAGGACGCCTCGGGGCGCCCGGCCCCGCGATAGGTCGCGGTGGGGCTGGTGTGGGTGAACACGCCGCGCGCTTCGACATGCACATGGGGTGTCGTGTAGACGCCCGACAGGCCGCCGAGATTGTTGGTCGGTGAATGGGGCCCGGAGTTGCTGAGATAACCGCCCAGCGCCGCGTCGGTGGAGACCTTGAGGCCCAGGAACTTGCCATCGGCATCGAGCGCCAGCGCGGCACGGGAAACGTTGTCGCGGGCGTGGTAATCGCTGGCCAGCGCCTCGCTGCGGGTCGCCGTGAACCGCACGGGTCGCCCGGTGCGCCGTGCCGCCCACAGGACCAGCGCGTGTTCGACAAAGGGGCTGCCGCGCATGCCGAAGCCGCCGCCCATGTCGGGCGAGATCACGCGCAGTTTTCCTTCGGGGATCGCGAACACATTCCTGGCCAGGTCCGAGCGCAGACGATGGGGCGACTGGACCCCGGCATACAGGGTGTAGCGTTCCTCCAGCGGGTCGAAGAAGCCGATCGCCGCGCGGACCTCCATCGTGTTGGTGGAGACACGGCTGATTTCATAGTCGAGCTCGACCACGTGGGCCGCCGCCGCGAAGGCCGCATCGGTGGCGTCCTTGTCACCCAGCGCGAACACGAAACTCTCGTTGCCGGGCACCGAATCCCAGACCTCGGGGGCGCCTTCGGACCGGGCGAGACCGGTCTCGATGAGGGGGGTGCGCGGGTCGTAGTCGACCTCGATCGCCTCCGTGGCATCCACCGCCTCGGCGTAGGTCTCTGCGACCACGGCCGCGACGGCCATGCCGACGAGATGCACATCACCGTCGGCCAGGAGGGGATAGGGGGGCTCGACCATGGGTGAGCCGTCGCGCTGCTTGCGTTTCACGCCGCAGGCCAAGCCGCCGATGGAGTCGGCCTTGAGGTCGTCCGCCGTCAGTATTTCGATAACACCGGGCATGGCCGCGGCGGCAGATGTGTCGATGGTGCGGATAGTCGCCGCCGCGTGGGGCGAGCGCAGGATGGCCATGTAGGCCGCGCCCGGCACCTTGCGGTCGTCGGTGTAGTTGCCCTTGCCCGTGAGAAGGCGCCGGTCTTCCACCCGCGGCACGGACTGTCCGATGCCATATTCGCGCATCAACAGCCCCCGAAAAACGCAGGGGTTCGCGGCTCTCGGACCAGCGAAGCGGACATCAGGACCTAGTCATCCTTCTTCTCTCCGCCAGCCGCGAGTGTCGCTTCACCCTGCTCGACGGCCTGATCCCAGGCCTTCGGCTTGAACGAGTAGTACAGCGCGACCACGATCATGAAGATGATGACGTCCGAGATCCATCGGCTGAAGATGAAGCTGAACGGGCTGTCGCTGGAGACGATCAGGACGTTTCGCAGACCTTGTTCGGCAATCGGACCGAGGATGATGCCCAGCAGGATACCGGCGGGTGAGAAGTTATACTTCTGCGCCAGGTAGCCGATGACCCCCATGGCAACCATGATCCAGACATCCCACGGATTGCCGCTCGCGGCGAAGGTGCCGACGACGCAGAAGATCATGATGATCGGCGCCAGCAGGCCGCGTGGGAACAGGGTGACATAGGCCAGCAAGCGCGCCATCACGGCGGCGATCCCGCCCATGAAGAAGTTGGCAAGGATGAAGCCCCAGATCACCGTGAAGATGACTTCGGGTGAATCCGTGAACAGACGGTCGCCGGGTTGCAGCCCGTGGATCATCAGGGCACCGAGAATAACGGCCGCCGAGATGCCGCCGGGGATGCCGAGCACGAACATCGGAATCAGGGAAGTTCCCGTCACGCCATTGTTGGAGCCTTCCGTGGCGGCGAGACCCTTGACCTCGCCCTCACCGAACTTGTCACCGGGCTTGCCGCGCTGGATTTCCCAGGCATAGGCGATCCACTGGGCCACACTGGCGCCGGCTGCGGGCACGATGCCCATGACCAAGCCGGTCACCCAGCCGCGCACCAGAGACCAGCGGCAATGCATGATCTCCGACCAGCGGGGCCAGATGTTCCAGCTGAGCTTGGCCTTGCCCGAGATGTTGGTTTTCGGGCTGCCCTCACACAGGGTCAGCGCCTGGGCAAATGCGAACAGGCCGATCACGGCGGGCAGGATACCAACGCCCGACAAGAGGCCGGTCATGCCGTAGTTGAATCGCGGATAGGCCGATGCGGCATCCACACCGATCGTGCTGATCAGCAACCCGATCAAACCCGCGATGAGGCCCTTGAGCACGGCGCCGAAGGACACGGCCGCAATTGCCGTTAGGCCCAGCAGGGCGACCACGAAGAATTCCGCCGGGCCGAACAGGAGTGAGATCTTGGCGAGCGGCGGCGCGAGATAGAGGAGCGCAAAGCCACTGATCAGGCCGCCCATCACCGAGGCGAAGGTGGACATGCGGATGGCCTCGGTCGCGCGGCCGCGCTTGGTCATCTCATAGCCTTCGATGGCCGATGCCGCCGAAGCTGAGGTGCCGGGTGCGCGCAGCAGGATCGCGGTGAACGAGCCGCCATAGATGCCCGCGGCATAGGTCGAGACCATCAGGATGAGTGCGGTCTCGGCCGGCCATTCGAACGAAATCGGGATCATCAGGGCGATGGCCATGGGCGGTCCGAGGCCCGGGATGGCGCCGATGATGAGGCCGACGACGATGCCGACGAACATTGCGCCCATATTGGCGAGCGTCAGAACGTTCAGGAGAAATTCGATGCTTTCCATGATCCGTATCTCCGCGCGGCGCTAAAAGAGGATGCCTTCGGGCAGAAATGCGCCGAGGGTCAGGGTGAAGAATGCATACAGCAGCGGGAACAGAATGGCGGCGGTGATCAGGATCAGCTTGTGATCTCTCAGGCCGGTCATATATGCCGCAATGAAATAGAAGAAGAAGGAAGTGACGTAGAAGCCGACCTTGAACACGGCCGCCGAATAAATCACGCCGAGCAGCATGATGTAGACGGGCTTCCAGGCGGTGTAGGAGAAGTCCAACTTCACCATGCCCTTGAGGCGCTCTTTGTCCCGCTTCGTGAGGGATCGCAGGAGCATGCCGAATGCGAGCACCATGATGCCGACTTCCGCGAACTGCGGGAATGCACCGGCGCGTTGCGGCCAGTCAATCGTCTGGGTGTACATGAACCCAGCAGCCAAAATCATACCTATGGCGACGAGCCGTTCGGCCATCAATCGTGTCATGAAATTCCCCCCCAGGATGTCTCGCGACCGGAACGTTCTATGCAGGTCACGAACGGGACAACACGCCCCGCCGGATCAAACCGACGGGGCGTGCGTGTTGGAAACAGAGTTTCCGGTACCCGTATTCTTACTGGACGCCTTCCTGCTCCCAGTAGGCGGCCTGCTCGGCGACCTTCTGGCCTTCGCGCAGAAGAGTCCACATGTCGTCGCCCTCGGCGAACATCAGGTGGTTCTTGTTGGCGGCTTCCTTGGCGATGTACTCAGGATTGGCCATGGCCCGCTTGATCGCGTCGAGATAGATCGTACGCTTCTCTTCTTCGAGACCGTTTGCCGTTGCGAGTGTGCGACCGGCATAGGTGATGTTCACCTTGCCGGTGATCTCCTCGAACGTCGGGACGCTCGGCAGAACCTCCCAGGGTGACGAATGCAACACGGCGATCGGCCGCAGCTTGCGCTCCATGATGGAGTTGACGAAGAAGCCGACATTGGCCGCAACCATGTCGACATGGTTGCCCAGCAACAGCTGGATCTTCGAGTTGTCGCCACGGCTGGTTACGAACTTCGCCTTGAAGCCCGGAACCGCCTGCTGTGCGAACGCGACGCCGATATGGTCATCGCTGCCGAAGCTGCCCGGGGCAACAATGATCGGCTGCTCTTGTGCGTAGGAGAGGACATCGTCGAGGTTACTGAACCGCTCGTCATCCCAACGCACCAGCCAGAGGCCGGGGTCATAGGAATGCCAGGCCAGGAAGTTGAAGGATTCCAGCTTTTCGCTGCGCTTCATGGCCGGGTTCAGGAACGAGAAGATGTGCGGAATGTTGACGACGGCCAGCTTGTGGTCGTCGCGCCTTGCGTTCCAGTCGTTGACGACCTGGCCCCAAGAGACCCAGCCGCCGCCGCCGGCGACGTTGGTGACTTTCACGGGCTGACCGAGTTCTTCGGCCAGATAAGGCGCAAACAGACGGAACGTCCGGTCAGCGCCGCCACCTGGTGCGAACGGCACCTGGAGCTGAACGGCTTTGCTTGGGAAATCTGCGGCAGATGCAGTGCCCGGCGCCACGAATGTGAATCCGGCCACGGCCATTGCCGCGAATGCGAATGATGTAAAACGTTTCATGATTGGGACCACCCCTGATGGTTTTTGATTTATTGTCCGGAAAACGTATCTCTATCGGGTACCGGACAGCAAATATTTTTTCCAAAAGGAAAATTTTCTCCGCCTTGACTCTCTGGCCAGAATTCCAAATTGCGCGATTTGTGGCCGGGAATTGGTCGTTCTGGTCGAGGGGCTAGTCGAGAGATACTGCGTCGAGCAGGATCCCCGCCAGCAGGCAGGGTTCTTCCGTGCGGTTCGACCAGGCGTGCAGGGTGCCGCGCTGGACGCAGGTGTCGCCGGCCTTGAGGCAGACTTCTTCCTCGTCGAGGATCAGCCAGACCTCGCCCGAAACAACCATCAGGTAGTCGACCGACTGAGTCTTGTGCATCCCGGGATGCTTCTGCCCGTCGAGCCGGTCACTGGCGCCCATCTGCTCGAAATACTTTTTCATGCCGTCGAAGTTGCGCTGGGAATCCGGCGGCACTTCGAACGCGCGAAACACTGCACCCCCGGCCGGCGGCTCCAGCGTGACCTTGTCGCCGACCGTGTCGGCGTTGCCTGTGTTGTCGGCCGGGATGTTGCTGGAAACCCAGACGTCCGAGAGCCGAACATTGGCTTGCCCTTCCGGGGACAGCACATGGCCCATGTCGGGGGTCATGGTCTCGTCGATTGTGACGATCGAGTTGCCGTTCTCGTCATGGCCGGTGATGACCCGGCGGATGTTGCGTGGCATGTCGGTTTCCTCAGTTCTTGTCGGGGTTTTCGCGGTCGCGCCAGTCTGCCGGCTTGACGAGCCGGGTGGTCAGGATGCCGAGGGTTTCGACTTCGAGTTCGATCACATCACCGTCTTCGAGGTATCGATTATGTTCGAGCCCGCAGCCGGTTGGCACGGTGCCTGACCCGAAGACCTCGCCGGCATGGATGGTCTGATTGCGGCTGAGATGGGACAGCACATCTTCGAAGCGATGGTCCATCATCGACGAGTTACCGCGGCTCCATTCTTCGCCGTTGATACGGGCGCACATGTCCAGATTGTAGGGATCTGAGATTTCGTCGGCGGTGACAATGCAGGGCCCGAAGATGTTGCCGGCATCGAAATCCTTGCCGGGGCCGCCCATGCCGGCGCCGCTGCGGATCTCGATCGCCTGGACATCCCGGGCGCTGATGTCGTTGAAGATCGTGTAGCCGAAGATGTGGTCGGCGGCGCTAGCGGTGGTGATGTTGGCGCCGCTGCGGCCGGTGACCATCGCCCATTCGAGCTCGTAGTCCATGCGTCGTGCCCCATGGGGCCAGATCGCCTCGTCCTCGGGACCGATGACGCTGAGATGGTTGCTGTTGAGATACACGGGCGCGGCGACCCATTCGGGCGGCACGTCGAGGGCGCCGGCTGCGCGGTAGCGCTCGAGCGCCGCTTCGGGGTCTGCCTCACGGGCGGCCAATCGGGTGTGCCGGACTTCGCGGGCGTTTCGCAGATGCTGCAGGAAGCACGCACAGTCGCGCAGGCGTCGCGGGTTCGGCAACGGCGCCTCGAGCCGGACGGCGTCGCGCGCCAGGATCGCGCTGTCGACACCCCAGGTGACCGTCCGATCGCAGAGTTCGTAGGTTCGGGTGAGCGCCGCCTCGCCGCCATCGATCAGCGCGAGCATCGATGTGAGGGCGGTGCGGTCGTCATCGGGGAAGATCTCTTTGGCGGCGGCAGCGAGATCGACGATGTTCGTGTCGTTGTCGACGAAAGCGCCGACGCGCATTGCTGCCTGCCCCGGAATGGAAAATGTAACGAGACGCAAAGCGATTTCCCCCAAAACGAACTTATGTTCGTCAAAGGGTCTCGTAATTCCCGACCCGGTACAAGCGCCATGGCGGGGCCGGGCTCAGCATGTGGGACGAAACGTCGGCGTCAGAACTGGAGGATGGAGCCCGCGGCCAGGAAGGCAATCAGTCCCAGCACGTAAAGGCCTACCAGGCTTGAGCCGAGGAAGATGATGTTGCCGATGGTATGCAGCGGATGACGCCGGCGTTCGAGGTGGCGGCGACTTTTAGATCGCCGTTCGGGACCGGCCAAGACTGACAAGAACACAGGGCGGCCGGGAACCGGTACGGTCAGGCGGAGGTCGACCGGATGTGCGTTTGCCGGCGCCGGTTCGATGAAAGCCGAAAGCGCTTGCTGCTGTTCGGGCGTCAGGCTGGCGCGGATCGCCTGAGGCAATCGGTCGAGCAGGGGAATAGGGCGCTCGGGGCCGGTGTTGATGTTCGTTGAGTTGATATCTTGCGCGGTCATGGCGTGTTTCACGTTCCGGAAGTTCAGCGCGATGGCGCAGTTGTCATCGCCCACCAGTATGAAAAGACATGGTTAACGAATGCTTGCCGGTGTTAACCATGTTTTACCATTCGGTTCGTATCTTTGACGCAACCGAGATGCGTCAGCTGGCTGCCCGATCGATTCGGACGGCGAGACGCATGGGACTAAAGGGAAATATTCGATGGCGACGCGCACCGTTACGCGGAAGAAAAATCTGGTCAGCAAGGCGACGCAGCTCGCCAGGAAGCGTCTTGGTGGCGATGCCGGAGCCGCCTGTGCGGACTTCGTGAGCGCCTACTATGCCAATGTGCCGCCGGTCGACATCGCCGAGATGGACGCGGAAACGCTCTTTGCTTCCGCGGAGTCCTTTCTTCGTTTTGCGCAGAAGCGTTTGCCGGGTGAACCGCTGATCCGGGTCTTCAATCCACGCCAGGATGATCATGGCTGGAACGGTTCGCACACGGTGGTCGAGATCGCGACGGAGGACATGCCGTTTCTTGTCGATTCGGTCACGGCGGAGCTGAATTATCAGGGCCTGACCGTGCATCTGGTAATTCACCCGATCTTCCAGGTGACTCGCACGGCGGCGGGCACGATGAAGAATTGCGCGGGCACCCCCGCTGATGGCGCGCGCGCCGAAAGCTTCATGCATTTCGAAGTGAACGAGCTGACTGATCCCAAGACGCTGGCCAATCTGACGGGCCGGCTGGAGCAGGTGCTGCAGGATGTTGGCGCGTCAGTTCAGGACTGGCAGTCGATGCAGGGCAAGGTCGCCGGCATCCTGGAAGATCTGGACACACAGCCGAAAAAAATTGCCAAGGCAGAGATCGAGGAAACCCGCGCGTTTGTAGAATGGATGCTCGACGATCATTTCACGTTTCTGGGCTATCGCGAATATGACCATGTGGGCTCGGGTGCGAAGCAAAAGTTGAAGGCGCAACCTGGCGGGCTCGGCCTTCTGCGCGATGTCGATCGGGCGATCTTTGAAAACTGGGCCGATGACGCGCCCCTTCCCGAGGAGGTTCGGTCCTTCATCCGCCAGCCTCATCTTGTGATGATTACGAAGGCGAACCAGCGCGCGACCGTCCACCGGCGCGTACATATGGACGTGGTTGGCGTGAAGAAATTCGATGCGTCCGGCAAGGTGACGGGCGAACGCATGATCGTTGGCCTGTTCACCTCGACCGCCTACAGCGTCTCTCCGTCACGAATTCCGATGCTGCGCCGAAAAATCGCGGAGACGATGGACGGCGCCGGATTCCCGGTGTCGAGCCATGATGCCAAGGCGCTGGCGCACATCCTGGAGACCTACCCACGCGACGAGTTGCTGCAGATCGACGAGGAGCTGTTGCTCGAAAACGCACTGGGCATCCTGCATTTACAGGAACGCCAACGGACGGCGCTGTTCGTCCGTGAGGATCCGTTTCAGCGTTACATCACGGCGCTCACATTTGTGCCGCGCGACCGTTTCGGTACGGAACTTCGCGAAAAGCTTGCGGAAATTCTTGAAGAGGCGTTCGACGGAAGTTGCGTCGCGTTCTTCCCCGAATTCGGAACGGATTCCGTCCTGGCCAGAATCTTGTTCGTTATCAAAACCGGACCCGGTCGAATTCCGGCTTACCGGATCGAGGTGATTGAGGAGGCGCTGCGCGAGGCAACCCGATCGTGGGAGGACCGGCTGCAAGATGAGCTGGTCGAGACGCGTGGTGAAGAGGTCGGCCTGGTCATGTTCCAGCGTTATGGGCACGCCTTCACTGCGGCCTATCGCGACCGTTACGACCCGGCCGCGGCAGTGAGCGATATTGCCTCGATCGACGCCGCGCGAATTTCGGATAACCTGCAGTTGAACCTGTATCGCCCGGAGGGTGATGCCACGCAGACAGTGCATCTGAAGCTCTATCATGCCGAGCGCGCGCTGCCCCTGTCGGATGTGATTCCGATGCTCGAGAATATGGGTCTGAAGGTGATCGGTGAGGAGCCGTTCGCGGTCGAGTATCAGTATGGTGACGGGTCGGGGACGGTCTGGGTCCATGATTTTCAGATGCAGTCTCGCGCCGGCGCGGAGATCGATCTCGCGACGGTGCGCGACTCCTTCCATGAAGGCTTTGCCCGGGTCTGCGACCAGTCGGTCGCGGATGACGGCTTCAACAATCTGATCCTGGGGGCCGGTCTCGAATGGCGTGAAATTCTGATACTGCGCGCTTACTGCAAGTTCTTGCTACAGAGCCGCGTCGCCTATTCCCAGTCCTATATGGAAGAGACACTGGCGAACAATCCGCAGCTGGCGCGCATCGTCGTCGAGCTGTTTATCGCGCGGTTCGACCCGGCGCAGGCCGGCACGCCGGCGAGCGAGCGCCGAGTCCAGAAACTGCGCAAGGACCTCGCCAATGGCCTCGATGCCGTCTCCAATCTGGATGAAGACCGGATCATCCGGCGGTTTGCCAACGCTGTTGACGTAACGCTGCGCACGAACTTTTTCACCACGGCCGAGGATGGGGGCTTCAAACCCTATGCCTCCTTCAAGATCGACAGCACCAATGTTGATGACCTCCCCGAGCCGAGACCGAAGAAGGAGATTTTCGTCTACAGCCCGCGCATGGAGGGCTGCCACCTGCGGGGCGGCGACGTCGCGCGCGGGGGCATTCGCTGGTCCGACCGGCGCGAGGATTTCCGCACGGAAATCCTTGGGTTGCAGAAGGCCCAGATGGTCAAAAACTCGGTGATCGTACCTGTCGGCGCCAAGGGTGGCTTCGTGTGCAAGAATCTGCCGGCACCCACGGGTGACCCTCAGGCGGACCGGCAGGCCACGCAGGAAGAGGTCATCGCCTGCTACAGCACACTGATCCGCGGCTTGCTGGATGTGACCGACAACCTGGTTGGCGGAAAGCTTGTGCCGCCCGAGACCGTGGTGCGGTATGACGCGGACGACCCGTATCTCGTGGTTGCGGCAGACAAGGGCACGGCAACGTTCTCGGATATCGCCAACGGTATCAGCCAGGACTATGGATTCTGGCTGGGCGACGCGTTCGCGTCGGGCGGTTCGGCCGGCTATGACCACAAGAAGATGGGCATCACCGCCAAGGGCGCCTGGGAATCGGTGAAACGCCATTTCCGGGAGTTCGGACACGACAGCCAGACGCAAGATTTCACAACGGTCGGCGTCGGCGATATGTCGGGCGATGTGTTTGGCAACGGGATGTTGCTGTCGAAGCACATCAAGCTGGTTGCCGCGTTCAACCACATGCACATTTTCATCGATCCGGATCCGGATCCGGCGAAGAGCTTCGCCGAGCGCAAGCGCCTGTTCGCGTTGCCACGATCGAGCTGGACCGACTACGAGACCAAGCTGATCTCGAAGGGTGGCGGAATCTTCGAGCGTTCGGCCAAGTCGATCAAGCTCAGCGCGGAGATCAAGCAGATGCTCGGCGTCACCCGCGATCAGATGACGCCGAACGAGTTGATCCGAACGGTTCTCGTGGCCGAGATCGACCTGCTCTGGTTTGGCGGGATCGGCACCTACATCAAGTCGACCGGCGAGAGCCAGGCCGATGCCGATGACCGCTCGAATGACGCGGTGCGCGTCGACGCGAAAACTCTGCGGTGCAAGGTGATCGGCGAGGGCGCCAATCTGGGTGTCACCCAGCTGGGCCGCATCGAGTATGCCCGCGCAGGTGGTCGTCTCAACACGGATTTCATCGACAATTCGGCCGGCGTCGATTGCTCGGATCATGAGGTGAACATCAAGATTGCGCTGGACGATGTTGTGTCGGGCGGCGATATGAACCTGAAGCAGCGCGACGCACTTCTGGTCGAGATGACCGACGAGGTCTCGGACCTTGTCCTGAACGATAATTATTTGCAGACCCAGGCGATTTCACAGGCGGAGCGTCGGGCACCCGAACTGCTCGAATCGCAATGGCGGGTGATGCGTTCGCTGGAGCGGCGCGGCCTGCTTGACCGCCCTATCGAACATCTGCCCGACGACGAACGGATGGCCGATCTCCAGTCAAACGGGATGGGCCTGACCCGGCCGGAATATGCCGTGTTGTTCTCACACGCCAAGATTGCGCTCTACGGTGATCTACTGCCGACCGACGTTCCGGATGATTCGTATCTGATCAAAGACCTGGCCCGTTATTTTCCCGGACCGTTGCGCAAGCGCTTCGAGGAACAGGTTGCGCGTCATCGCCTGCGTCGCGAGATCGTCGCCACTTATGTGACCAACTCTCTCGTCAATCGCGTGGGGGCCGCTTTTGTCCATGATCTGACAGAACGGTCGGGTGCGTCCGCCGATGATGTCGCGCGGGCCTATGTTATTGCGCGAGACGTTTTCGATCTGCGCCCGTTGTGGCGCGACATTGAAGCGCTCGACCTCCAGGTTTCCACCGAGACCCAGAATAGGATGGCGCATGAGTTGGAGGAGTTGGTCGAGCGCCTGACGATCTGGTTCCTGTCCAATGCCCGGCGACCGCTGGATATCGCGGCCACCATCGAGCGCTACGCGCCCGGCATTCGCGAGCTGGTGAAGAAACTGCCCGACATTGTCGCGGCGGAGGATCGGCAGGGCATTGATCGGCACATCGGGCGGCTGACCGACGAAGGTGTGCCCAAGGCTTTGGCCCAACATATTGCGAGTCTCGATGTCCTGGCGGCCGGCGGAGACGTCGTGCGGATTGCACGTGATTCAGGCGTGCCTGTGCTGGATACAGGCCGGGTCTATTTCGAGCTCGGCGCCCGGCTTGGTATCGATTGGGTGCGTCATGCATCCAAGGAAATCACACCCGAGAGCGAGTGGGAGAAGATCGCGATCGACACCATCGTGGACGACAGCTATCGCCATCAGTCGGCGTTGACAAATCGGGTTCTCGACGTCGCGGGTGGCGGCAAGCTCGGGCCCAAGGTGGCCGCCGGGGTGGTCGAAACCTGGATCGGCTCGCGCAATGGTGCTGTGGAACGCACCTGCCAGCTTTTGGATGATCTGCGGGCCGGTGAATCTGTTGATCTGGCGAAGCTGTCGGTCGCCAGCGGGCAATTGCGAAATCTGCTTGCCGGGTAAACGGCTGCGGGTCCATGGTCGCAGCGCGTGTCGGATAAAGGTCTGGCGCGCCCTGTAGTTCTGCCCTGACCGGACCTCATGTGAGCCGATTTTTCAATCCCACCGCCGGAAATCTGGCGATCCTCGCGGCGCTGTCCGCGTGCCTGTCGACGGCCCTGGGCGGCTCGGCGTTTGTCGCCATGCGGTTCCTTGTGACCGAGACCGACCCGGTGACGGTTGCCTTCCTGCGCAACGTGATCGCCGCGATCGTCCTAACGACGATCGCCCTGGTTATTGTCCGGCGCTGGCCGTCGCCGCGGGAACTTCTGATCATGGGATTCATGGGGGCAATCTTCTTCGGTGGCCTGCAGTTCATCTTCGCCAACGCCCTGACCTATACGACGTCATCGCGTGGCGCCCTGGCTTACATGACGTCACCGTTCCTGACCCTGCTGATCGCGGCGGCGTTCCGGATCGAGCGACCGACGCGGCACAAGATCATCGGAATCGTGCTCGCGACGCTGGGTGTGGCCGTTGCGTTGGGGCAGGGCGCCGGGGCACCACCGGATGCCTGGATCGGCGACGGGCTGATCCTGGTTGGCGCGTTGATCACAGCGGTGTATGGCGTCTGGTCGAATCGTTGGCTTCGGCGCCACCCGCCCCTGGTAGCCGTGGTTTCGGGGGTCATACCGGGCTCGGCGTTTCTCTATGTGGTCGCGCTGGCCACGGATGCGCCGGCGTTCACACCAGAGCTCTCGCATACAGGCTGGATGGCAGTCGCCTTTCTTGGCATCGGCGCGGCCGCCATTTCCTACACGCTCTGGGTCTGGGCGTTGCGTCATACGACGCCGACGCTCGTCGCCGTCGCACTGCCGGTGAACCCGCTGATGGCTCTGATCTGGGGTGCGTTGCTGCTCGGCGAGCAGATCACGGTCGCGATCCTGGTTGGGTTCGCGCTGGTTATTGCCGGCATTGCCATTGCGAACTGGCCGCGCAAGGCCGCTCCGGCGTGACGGGCACAGCGCCTGCAACCAAGCGGCTGGCCATGCTGGCGGCAATCGCCGCCGTGGTTGCACCTTTTGCGGCTGGCACCACCCTCGGGGCGATCAGGTTTGTCGCGGACGATATTGATCCGCTGACGATCACCATCCTGCGCCTGGGTATCGGGGCGGCGGTTCTGCTGCCGCTCGCACTGGTCTTTGCGCGCGGTTGGCCGCGGGGCCGTGATTTCTGGATCGTGATCGGTTTCGGGGTCCTGATGTTCGGGATCAGCCAATGGCTGGTCTCGGCCTCGCTCGCCTATACCACGGCCGCGCGGGGCGGTATTCTCGCCTCGACGGTGCCGTTCATGACCCTGGCCTTCGCCGTGGGTCTGCGGGCCGAGCGGCTGACATGTCTGAAGGCGGTCGGGGTCGGCGTCGCGACCCTGGGGGTGGCCTTCGCGCTGTGGCAGGACGCGAGCGCGATCCCGGGTGGCTGGCGCGGGGATCTGCTGATGTTTGCCGCGTCGCTCGTACTCTCGATCTACAATGTCGCGACGCGGAAGGTCATACGCCGCTATCCACCGCTGATTTTTGTGGTTTGCAACCTGCTTCCGGGTGCGCTGTTCCTCGGCATCGTCGGGACTCTCACGGGCAGGGTCGGCGCGGCGTCCTTCGCCAGTGTCGCGGCATCGGAAAACGGGATTTTGGCGGTTCTCTATATTGGCATTGTCGGCAGCGCGTTCACATATTTCCTGTGGCTCTGGGCGCTGCGCCACACGAGCCCGACCCGAGTCGCGATCGGTCTGACCATGAACCCGGTAGGCGCGCTGGTCGCCGCGGCGATCATCCTGGATGAAACCATCACGTTGGGTGTGTGGATTGGTCTGGCTTGTATCGCCGGCGGAATTCTGGCGACCAACTGGCAACTGCAGGACCGCAGTCAGGACAAGCCCGATGGCCCCTGATCCCGGGAAATATATTGACCGCAAATCCGTCGGCGCATGGTGCTTTTATGACTGGGCCAACTCACCGTTCCCGGCGATCGTCCTGACGTTCGTGATTCCGGCCTACTTCACCCAGGCGGTGATGAACGACCCGGCAACCGCGACCACCTGGTGGGCGATCATGACGGGGACGGCGGCGCTGGCGATCGCGGTGCTGAGCCCGATCCTCGGCGCCATTGCGGATCAGGGCCGCCGCCGTAAACCCTGGCTTGCCGTGTTCACGATTATCATGGCGATTGCCTCGGCTCTGCTGTGGTTCGTGCGGCCGGAGGCAGACCAGGCGATCCTTCTCCTCGTGCTTGTCGGGGTTGGCGTCGTGGCCTTTGAGCTATCGATGGTCTTCTACAATGCCTTGCTGCCCACGCTGGTGCCGCGAAAATGGCTCGGGCGCATTTCGGGCTGGGCGTGGGGCCTTGGATATTTCGGTGGCGTTGGCGGATTGTTGCTCGTGCTGTTCGGGTTCGTGCTGGCGGACCCGCCGCTCTTTGGCCTCGATGCCTCCGAAAGGGCGCTGGAGCATATCCGGATTTCGGGGCCCATCGTGGCCCTCTGGCTGCTGCTGTTCTGCATCCCGTTGTTTGTATGGACCCGCGATCCGCGCGGGCACGGGTTGGCCGCGGGGGCCGCTGTCCGTTCCGGCCTTGCGGAGCTGCGCACGACGCTCGCGCGGCTGCGCCAGCATCCGCAGCTCTGGCGTTATCTGCTGGCGCGCATGATCTTCACGGACGGGCTGAACACGCTGTTCGCGTTTGGTGGCGTGTTCGCGGCGGGCACCTTCGGGATGCCCGTGGCCGAGGTCATAATGTTCGGCCTGATCCTGAATGTGACGGCAGGGGCCGGGGCGTTCGTGTTCGGTTGGGTCGACGACCGGATCGGCGCCAAGCGCACGATCCTTCTGGGGCTGTGTGGCCTGGTGATCGTGGGCGTGCCGCTATTGCTGGTCGAGTCGAAGCTTGTCTTCATGGTCCTCGGCGCCGTCCTCGGCATCTTCTTCGGTCCCGTACAGGCCGCCAGCCGATCCCTCATGGCGCGCATCACGCCGGCGGGAATGGCGGGAGAGATGTTCGGTCTCTACGCGCTGTCCGGCAAGGCAACAGCATTTGTTGGCCCGTGGATGGTGGCGTTGATCACGGCACTGACCGGCAGTCAGCGCTGGGGCATGGCCAGCGTGCTGCCGTTCCTTGTGGTCGGCGGGGTGCTGCTCTGGCTGACCGTGCGCGATGTCCCGCCCGAGCGCTCCATTGCGCCCGGGAGCCGCTGATTAAAACCCGCAGGCGCCTAGTGGCGGAAGTGTCGCATGCCGGTGAACACCATCGCGATTCCGGCCTCATCGGCCGCGGCGATCACCTCGTCGTCACGCACCGAGCCGCCGGGCTGAATGACGGCGGTCGCACCTGCCTCGACTGTGGTCAGGAGCCCGTCGGGGAACGGGAAGAACGCGTCCGACGCGGCGACCGATCCGGTCGTCAGCCGTTCGCTTTCGCCCGCCGCCTCGGCAGCCTCGCCTGACTTGTGGGCCGCAATCCGGGCCGCATCGACCCGGCTCATCTGGCCCGCGCCGATGCCGACGGTGGCCCCGCCCTTGGCATAGACGATGGTGTTCGATTTCACATGCTTGCCGACCGTGAACGCGAACAGCATATCGGCGATCTCCTGATCGCTCGGCTGGCGTTGGGTCACGATCTTCAGATCGTCACGGGTGATATGCCCGGCATCCCGGTCCTGGACCAGGAAGCCGCCGGCGAGCGGCTTCAGTAGGCGCCCGGCCACGCGTGGGTCGGGCATCTCGCCGGTGAGAAGCAGGCGCAGGTTTTCCTTCCCGGCGAACATCGCGCGGGCGTCGGCATCAGCATCGGGTGCGATGACGACTTCCGTGAAAATTTCGGTGATCGCCTCGGCCAGTGCGCCGTCAAGCGGACGGTTTGCGGCGACGATCCCGCCGAAGGCGCTGACCGGATCGCATTTGCGGGCCGCGCGATAGGTCGCGACCAGGTCGGCACCCGTGGCGACGCCGCAGGGGTTGGCATGCTTGATGATGGCGATCGAGGGCTCGTCGAACTCTGCGACCAGCTCGAACGCCGCGTCCGCGTCGCCAAGATTGTTGTAGCTGAGCTCCTTGCCCTGAACCTGTTCGGCCTGGGCGACCCCTGGCCGGGCCGCGCCGCCGATGTACAGCGCGGCTTCCTGATGGGGGTTTTCGCCATAGCGCAAGACACTGGCGCGACGGCCTGCGGTGACATGGGTCTCTGGAAAGGAGTCTCCCAACTCACCCGACAGCCAGGCGGTGATCGCACCGTCGTAGGCCGCGGTGCGGGCATAGGCCTTGGCGGCGAGGCCGCGGCGGAGGTCGGCGGGGAGAGCGCCGTTGTTTGCACCGAGGGCTGCAATCACATCGTCGTAGTCCTCGGGATCGGTGACCACGGCAACATGGGCGTGATTCTTTGCTGCCGCGCGGATCATCGCCGGACCGCCGATGTCGATATTCTCGACGCAATCGTCGTAGTCCGCTCCGGAGGCAACCGTGGCCTCGAACGGGTAGAGGTTGATGACGATCAGATCGATCGGCCCGATTCCATGCTCGGCCATCGCGGCCTGGTCCTCGGGGTGATCGCGCCGGGCGAGGATTCCGCCATGAATCTTGGGGTGCAGGGTTTTGACCCGCCCGTCCATGATCTCGGGGAAGCCCGTGTGATCCGCGACCTCGGTGACGGGAATGCCCGCCTCGGCGAGCGCCTTTGCGGAACCGCCCGTGGACAGAATTTCAACACCATGTCCGGCGAGGGCCTGGCCGAGTTCGGTCAGCCGTGACTTGTCTGAAACGGAAATAATTGCGCGCGTGATCGGCGTGTCATGATTGCTTGGCACCGGTTTGGTTGTCCTTCATCAAGTGCTGGTGGGTGGGTTCTGTCCGGGCCAGGGGCGAACCTATTGTGCCGTCGCGGCGTTGGTGTCTGCTGTGCTGGATTGGAATTCCGGCACCAGATGCGCCAACAGGCTGCGGCAGCTGTCATTGTTGTTCTCGCGCGCGGCGGCGCAAATTTCGTCGATCGCACGAACCAAAACTTCCCGGTCGGCCACACGTGGCGTCGCGAGCCGGATCGCGGCGTTGTCGGTCGGCGCCAGGCTTTCGGCGTCATGGAACAGCTCTTCATAGAGTTTCTCTCCGGGGCGCAGGCCGACATATTTGATGTCAATATCCTCGTGAGGGCGCTTGCCGGCCAGGCGGATCATCTGTTCCGCAAGGTCGAGGATTTTCACGGGGTCGCCCATATCAAGGACCATGATCCCACCGGCCATGGTGTTCTCTGATGTGCCCAGGGTCGATGCCTGCAGCACCAGTTCGACCGCCTCGCGGGTGGTCATGAAATAGCGGGTGATATCCGGGTGGGTCACGGTGAGCGGTCCGCCGGCGGCAAGCTGGCGCTCGAACAATGGCACCACGGAGCCGGTCGATCCCAGCACATTGCCGAACCGCACCGTCAGGAAACGGCAGCCGCCATCGTCGTGGGCCCGGTCGAGGGCCTGGCAATAGCTTTCCGCCACACGCTTGGTCGCTCCCATCGCGCTCGTCGGATTGACGGCCTTGTCGGTCGAGATCAGGACCATGATCTGCGTGCCGTGCTCGCGGCACAGATCGGCGACGTTGCGCGAACCCGCGATGTTGGTTTGCACCGCCTCCGCGACATGGTTCTCCACGATCGGGACATGCTTCAGGGCCGCGGCGTGGAAAACCAGTTCCGGCTTGAGCCCGGCGAACACCGCTGCCATCGCGGTTGGATTGCGAACATCGGCGAGATGGGCGTGCCGGGTGATCTCGGGTGCCGCCTCGCCGATCTCGAGGTCGATCGAGTAGAGGTTGAATTCGGCGCTGTCCACGAGGCCGAGCTCGGCGGGCCCGAGAGCTGCGATCTGGCGTGCGAGCTCGCTACCGATCGTACCGCCGGCACCGGTGATCAGGACGCGGCGGCCGGAAATCAGTTCCTGCATGGCCGGGCGATCGAGCACGGTCTGGGGGCGCCCGAGCAGATCCTCGACTGCGACCGGTTTCACCTCGATCTCATCGCCAAGCCCGGCATGGAACGCAGTAAGGCGTGGCAGGCGGGCCATCGTCATGCCCTGAGCCTCCGCGAGGTCGAGCAGTTCCCGCATCAAGGCGGGATCGAGCCCGGCCTTGGTGACAATCATGCGTTGGGGGCGCTCGCCGCGCAGGGCCAGCCGCCGCATGATCGCGTTGAGGTCGACGGGTGTGCCCAGGACCGGGATGTCGCGAATATGCCGGCCGACGCGCCGGCCTTTCTCGTCGAGGACGCCGACGATCCGGTAGGCGGCGCCCGACTGACGCCGGATGGCCCGAATGAAGGTTTCAGCCTCGTCACCGGCGCCCATCAAGAGCACGGGGATGCCGGATTTTCCGCTGCTGTCGACGGCCAGCTCGAAGTGGCGATCCTTGACCAGCCGGTAGATGAACCGTGGCCCACCGAGAAGCGCCATCAGCACGAACCAGTTGATCACCGGCAGGGAGCGCGGCAGGAATTCCGAGCGCGTGACGACGAACGAAATCAGGGAGAAAACCAGGACCGCGAGGGTGACCGCCTTGGTGATCTGGATAAGGTCGTTCATCGACGCGTAGCGCCAGATTCCCTTGTACAGCCCCATCGGGAGGAAAACGGCGGCCGCGATGATGGCAAACAGGGCCGTGCTCTGGAGGATGAAATCCGTCGGGACCGTTTCGATAGACGGGCCCATACGCAGTCTGAGCGACAATGGCAGCGAGACCGCCGCCATAAAGATGTCGTGCGCATAGGCGATATTCGCCCGACTCAGTCGAATTTTTCCGCGCATGAACGGGCCCCGTTGGATAGCCCGCTTATACCATTCCCGAGACCGGGGCCAAGACCCCCTTCATGAGCCTGGCGGGGGGTAATTCCATCAATTTTTCGCAGTGGTGCGCGGTCTCGCGAGCCACGCCAGGAGCAATGCCACCAGAATTCCCGCGGCGAGCAACGCGACCCAGGGCCAGGGCGTGCCCGGCCCGGCCGAAACACTCACCAGCGCCAGCCCGACGAGCAACAGGTTCACGACTGCGATGGCGGTGCTCACGCGGGCATGGGACATGCCGTGCTTGATCGCCGCCTGATAGTAATGATCGCGATGGGCATGCCAGAATTTCTCGCGCCGTGCGATCCGTCGGAAAAGTGTGATCGTCGCATCCGCGAGATAGTAAAGCGGCAGAATGGCCGCCGCCTGCCACTCCCCGCTGGCCGCCAGAGAAAGAAGTAGCCAGCCGAGCAGGTAACCGAGCGGTACGCTGCCGCTATCGCCGAGGAAAATTCTGGCGGGCGCCCAGTTCCAGACGAGAAACCCGGCGGCCGCCGCGGCAACGATCAGCGACTGGACATGGATGGCGTCGAGGCTCCCGCCGGCCAGCATGCCAATGAGGGTTATGCCAAGCCCAATTGTTATGGTTTCGACACCGCTAATGCCGTCGATGCCGTCCATGAAGTTGAACAGGTTCACGAACCAGACCCAGCCGATTGCAGCGACGACCGTATCGACGGGACCGGGCAGCAATCCCTGGAACACCTGACCCGGAATCAGGAGGGCGCCGACGAAGCCGGCCGACAACTGGACAGCGAACCGCGGACCGGGCGCGAGGCCGCGCACATCGTCAATCCAGGAAACAGCAGCGAGCAATAGAGCGGCGAGTGGAATCACCCAGCGCGCTTCCGAATCCCCGACGATGGTCGACGGGATTGTGAATGACACAACGACCCATGCGGGCAGCAAGATGGCGAGAACGCCAAGTCCACCGCCCCGCGGGGTCGGTGTTTCATGTGAGCTGCGCGCGTTGGGCCGATCGAGAATTTGGTGCCGGAGAAGGAGCCGGCGGCTTAATCCGACGAGGACGGCGGCGGCAACGACAATCGCAACAAATATTATGACGGCCGTGCGGACTTCCAGCATGGGCGCTCCGTCAGCCACCGGATTTTCGTTCGGGGCTCCCGGCGGCGACCACGAATGCCGCCAAAAGGCACAACGTGGAAAGCCACCAGCCCTGCCAGATTCCATAACTCATTTGACCAACCACCAGGGCTGCCGCGATTGCCGCAAGCAGGGCGCCCCGCACGGCAACATCATTCGCGGCACGCGCGGCGGCGAGGATTGCCAATGAAACGATCAAGGAGGCAATCAGGGCGCCGGGTAATCCCAGTTCGACCCAGAATTGAAGAGTCGCATTGTGGGGGTGCAACGGCAGTTTCGTGGCGAGAAGATTGGGTATTTCGCCTGCATCATTGGCAATTACGGCGTCTCCGCCGGGAATTGCGCGTGACGAATCGAGACCCCAACCGGTCAGAGGACGGTCCGCGATCCGCTCGCTGACGAACGCCCAGATATCAAGGCGGTGTCGAATCGTCGATTCGGTGATTCCAACGCTGTCCAGCAGCGTGCTGACGGCGTTGCTTATGCTTTCGGCGAAAGGCGCACCGAGAAACAGGACGAATACGATGGCCGCGAGTGCAATCCCGCTCGCGCCTGGCCAAAGCCGCGCCGACACGAACATCATGCCGGCAATCGCAAAGGCGAGAACCGGGGTCGACGGGTCAAGCAGCATCAGCACACCGAAGGTGACCGCGATCAGGGCGGCGATGGCGGCGATCGGCAAGCGGCGCCACAGCAATGCCACGGTGATCCAGCTAAAGATGGCCAACAGACTGGCTGCGCGGTTCAGATGCGACAGCGTCGAGAGACGACCCTCACTCGGGCCGGCGATGAAATTTCCCAAAGCGCCTTGGGAAATTTTCTCGAAGGCGATTGTGATCAGGGTAATCAACAGTCCGATCAGGACAGCCATCGCGATGCGATCACGTCCTGCAGCGCTAACCCGCCGGGCGCCCAGAAGCAAAGCCATACCGCCGATAGTGAACCCGGCGAGTTCGCCGGCCTTTCGAAGACTATGGTCGGGCGTGACGGACCAAAACGCGCTTGCAGCCCCCCAAACGATCAAGAAGCCCGCGGCGCCGGCGAACAACAGGTATGTCGGGCGACTTGCGAACTCGCCGACGCGCAAATGCGGCAGACAGGCGAGCGCGGCGAGGATGGCCAGCCAGGTTGTCATGAGCGGGGCGATGATCGCCACGGGCAACACGAGCAGCGCGCAGGCTGGAAGAACGTAATCGGGTCCGATCCGTGAGGCGAGGGCGTGCATATCCCGGCTTTTGCCGGAATCCAACCGCGCGGGCAAGGCCCGTCGCGAATTCGGGTGGAGAGTTTGCGCCGCAGCCTGGGTTCAGCCGCCGGTTCGCCGTAGAGCGAGATGATCAATCTGCCGGTCCAGCACATGACTCTCATCATATAGCGCGCGTGCGCGGGCCAGCCCCTCGGCCCCCATCCGGGCGCGTTCATCGCTGTCTGCGACCAGCTGGTTCAGCGCTGTCGCGAGCGCGGCGGAATCGCGCACCGGCACCAACAGGCCCGTCGTTCCGTGGACGAGCTCCTCGCGCACGCCGCGAATGTTGGTGGCCACGACCGGCAGCCCGGTCAACATGGCCTCGATCACGGAGCGCGGCATGCCTTCGCGATGTGACGGCAGGGTGAATATATCTGCGGCGCGGAGAAGGTCGGGGACGTCATCGCGATAGCCTAGAAAGCGAATCCGGTCCGCCCAATCGGGATCCATCGCCACGGCATCGATCAGCGATTCGACCCCGTCGGCATGATCGCTTTCCAGGCGCTCGCCGACCACCCAGAGTTCAGCGTTGACGCTACGCATCGCCTCGCAAAGCTCGACATATCCTTTTTCGGCGACCAGCCGTCCGATCATGACGATGACAACGCGCGCCTCGGGTGTGCCCAGCGCCGTACGGAGCTTGGCGCGTACTTGGCCGTCGTTGCCGGCGTCGCCGCCGGCGGCCGGCCGGAAGACACCGGGATCGCTTCCGTTGCCGATCGCCATGATGTCACCCGTGCGGCACAGGCCGAGGCGCCGTGCTGTGGCCGCGTCTTCTTCGCTTTGCGTAAACAAGGTGTGCGTGACCCGGCCGGCGAGCCATTCCAGGCTGATATGGGAGGCCCTGCGCACGGGCGGCATGTGTTCGTGGAAGAAGAAACCGTGGGCGGTGTAGACCACGCGCGGCACCCCGGTTCGGGCCGCTGCGGCACGGCCGACGAACCCGGCGACGGGCGTGTGGACATGCACCATGTCGTAGGCCTCCGCCCGGAACAGATCGCACAGCGCCGTATAGGCCCGGCGGTTCCGCAGTGGGTTGGCGGACCGGTGCAGCGGGATGTCGTGGACGGTGAAGCCGTTGTCGGCCACGGCTTGGGCGAGTGGGCCGGCGGCGCAGACGCCGGCCACATCATGGCCTTCGTCGCGCAACCGATGCATGAGCGGCAGCAGGAAATGATAGAGGGTGAAATCGACCGTGCAGAGCTGGCATATTTTCATGACTGTGCACTCCCGGCGGGCACGGCGGCGTCGTGACCCGGGTTCGTCCCGGCCGCCATTTGATGCCGGTGCCAGGCCTCGAACATCAGGACCGGCCACAAGCTGTGCTGGTGGTTGCGGGTGCCGGCGAGATGTTCCTGCCAGACGTTGCGTACAGTTTCGATACGGAAGTGCCCGCTTCGCGCGAGCGATTCTGAAGACAGGAGATCTTCGGCCCAGTCGCGCAGGTCGCCGTCGCGCAGCCATGTGCCAATCGGCACGCCGAAGCCCATCTTCGGGCGGTCGAACATCGCCCGGGGAACGTGGCGCTCAAGCACTTTGCGAAGAATCCACTTCCCCTGTCCCTTGTGTATTTTCAAATTCTCCGGCAGGCCCCAGGCAAACTCGAACACGCGATGGTCGAGCAGGGGAACGCGGCTTTCCAGGCTGACCGCCATACTCGCACGATCAAGCTTCACCAAAATGTCGTCGGGCAGGTAGACGAGTGAATCGAGGAGCATGATCTGTTCTGCGAATCCGGGCATATCCGGCCATTCATTCCGGCAGTTCAGTCGTGTTGGGGGCTCCTCGCCGTTGATGAGTGCGCTGCGCGGGTCCTGCCACTGGGAGACGAGCCGCAGATACATCTCTTCGCGTGTCGGGGCGTCGATGATGCCGGCCAGCTTGTGGAGTTTCTCGCCGAACCGGTCCTGGCGAGGATCGAAGGGCAGCATTGACACCGCGCGGTCATAACGTCGGTCCCAACGTTCCGGCGTGGCCGCCAGGGCACGACGCGCGGCCCAGCGGCGCAATCCTCCGGGGACCGCCCGGATCGCCCGGTCGAGATGTCGTGACCATGTGTAGCGGTTGTAGCCCCCGAACATTTCGTCGCCACCGTCCCCGGACAGGCTGACGGTGACGTTCGCGCGGGCGAGTTGCGAGACCAGGAAGGTCGGAATCTGAGACGAATCTGCAAAGGGCTCATCGTAAATTCGCGGCAGGTCGGGGATCACTGCCTTGGCATCGTCGGGGGTGATGTAGAGCTCGGTGTGGTTGGTGCCGAGATGCTCGGCTACTGCCGCGGCGTCTCCGGCCTCGTTGTATGCGGCCTCGGTAAACCCGATCGAAAAAGTGCGCACCGGCTGTGTGCTTTGCGCCTGCATCAGGGCGACGACAGTTGAGGAATCTATGCCGCCGGAAAGAAACGCCCCGATCGGAACGTCCGAGACCATGCAGGCGCCGACCGCGTCGGACAGACAGGCCTCGAGTGCGTCGACGGCCTCGTCGGTCGAGCCCTGCCATGGGTCCGCCAAAGCTGTCTGCGCGGCGTCGGCTGCGGACCAGTAGGAAACCGGATCGGGCAATGTCCGCCGTGTGATGGCGTCAGTGTCGATCCGCAAGAAAGTGCCGGGCATCAGCTTCCAGCAATCACGGTAGACCGTGTGGGGCGCGAGGATCGCGCTGTGCCGCAGCAGCAGGGTCAACGCATCCTGATTGATGGTTGTATCGAAACCCGGATACGTCCGCAGGGCGCTTAACTCCGAGCCGAACACCAAGGCCTGTTTGGCCCAGGCGACGTACAGGGGCTTTTGGCCGAACCGGTCGCGCGCCAGATACAGGCAGCGGTTCTCGCGGTCCCACATCGCCACCGCGAACATACCGTTCGCCCGCTTCAACGCGCCTTCGAACCCCCATCGTTCGACCGCGGCGAGCAGAACCTCGGTGTCGGAATGACCCCTGAAACTGGCGCCGCCGGCCGCCAACTCCGCGCGCATTGCCGGGTAGTTGTAGATCTCACCGTTGAAGGCCACCACGTATCGCGTGGTGGCTGATGTCATTGGCTGCCGTCCGGTCGCCGAAAGATCGATTATCGACAGCCGGCGGTGCCCGAGCGCCACGCCGGCCTCCGGGTCCACCCATGCGGCACCGTCGTCAGGCCCGCGATGGCGCAGTGTATTTGCTGCGCAGTCAGTCCAGCGTGTCAGGTCGTCGGACGAAACCGATTGTGCGGGTGCAAATATTCCGGTGACGCCGCACATGTCAGGACTGCAACCAGCGCAGCACGGTGGCCAGATCCGGCGCTCGAACCGCCGGTGGCGTGTCGAAATCATTGCCGTCGCTGTCGATCGCAATGAACGCGCAGTTAAGCTCACGCGCGCAAGCGTGGTCGTTTTCTCCGTCTCCGATGACCACCGCATCGTGGGGATCCTGGCCGAGCTTGGACAATGCCTGACGGGCATTCTCCGCCTTTGCCGCGGGGCCGCCATGAACGCTATTGACCCACCGGGCAAACCGAAGTTGGGCGACGACTTCGCGTAGCGGCGCTTCCGGTGTTGCGGAATTTATCACCGCCGCCGCCCCGCGATCATGCAGTGTTTCCAAAAGGGCACTGGCACCCGTCACTTCCTCGGCCTCCAGAATCGCGCGCTCGGAGATGTCGCCGTAAGCACGCGTGCGTTCTGTGGCGTCAATATCGGGAAGGCGTCGCTCGAGTTCGCGGAATACCGCGTATCGGTCACCGGGATTCGGTCCATCGAGAATATGGCGCAACGTGTCGATTGCTTCGGGGTGGTCGGAAATGGCGGTGAAGAACGCTTCGCGCTTGATCGCGTTCGACTGCATGAGGGTGCCGTCGAAGTCGAACAGGAAGACCGTCTTGCGCTTCAAAGCCTTCACACGCGATGTCCCTGGGCTAACGTGCGGGTGGTGCGACTACGCCGGATCGATTTGGTCCAGCAGTTCGTAACGCCCCCAGTGGTTTACAATGGTCTTTCGCTCGGCGCGTTCCATCGCGTTGATGCTCTTGTCCTTATAATAGGAATCGTCGTTGTAATGGCGGGTCGAGATTTCCTCGAAGATACAGCCGGTCTCGGTCCAGAAATTATGCCACATGCCCGGTTGCACAAGGCAGGTGTCGCCGGGTTCTAGCACCCGTTTGCGACCATCGACCGTGACGTTGAGGGTTCCGTTGAGAACCTGGAACGTCTCTTCCTTGCGTTTGTGGAAATGCTGCGGGTGGACCTGTCCCGGGAGTTGCACGATGATCTTCTTGCAGTATTCCCGGTTGACGATGTCGATCAGGATGGCGCCGACCTCGCGAAATTTCTCGATGCCATAATGGTGCGAGAACTCGATTTTGAAGTCCGTGTTCAGATGCACCTCGGCCTGGTGCAGCATGGCCTTCACCTCGTGGACGGCCTTTTTCAGGATATGGTCCGCCGGTGGCGCCGGCAGTGCAATTCCATCCAGGGCCAGTGCGGCATCGGTTGCGAAGTCACGTTCTGCCACGATGCCGGGCCTGAAGCGCCCGCTCGCCAACTGGCCTGGCTCGATCGGCATCGCGAAATAGATATTGTCCGCGGTTACTTCTTCACCGGCCGTCACGGGTTCGCGCAGGTAGACCCCCCGCTCCAGCGTGAGCAGCGCTTCGCGCTCTTCCTCGCTGACCTCCGGTCGTGCCACGCCACCGCACATGGCGCGGGCCTCGACCAGCGCGCCCAGCCATGCGTCGACTTGTTCGGGAGTCGAGGAGTAACCATTGAGCTGGATGGTATCGGTCGATATGCCGACATGGCGCTCGAACAGCTGAGCGCCCTTTGCCACCGCAACCTGGACCGGTCCCAGGGAGTCCGGATCCTCGTGGGTCGACCAGCCGATCGGCGGTTCGGGGTAGCGGTTGCGAAACAGGTCGATCTGGTTCAACTCAAGCATGTTCGCCGGCGTCGGATAGACCGACACGCAGTGCATCAGCGCGAAATCGACGCCACGGTGGTTAAAGAAACTGTTGAGGTCATCGACCTGCGACAGATCAAGGCCGCCGGTGGAGCAAACGATGGGCAACCCCGTTCCGGTGGCCTTTTCGAGCAACGGCCAGTCCGCTGCCGAACAGCTGGCGATTTTCAGGATGTCGAAGCCCATGTCCTGGATAACGTCGACCGATTCCTCGTCGAACGGCGTGCACATGCTCAGCAGTCCGGCCGCTTTCACCTCGTCGAACAGCTTTTGAACGCCGTCAAGGTCGAGCCGTGTCGATAGAAACCGCGAGACATGTTTGTTCGAGCTGCCATCGAGATGCGCCTTATGGATGAAGGTATCCAGTTGCCGGAACTGGAACTTCATCGCCGCCTTGACGCCGTGTTTGGCTGCCTGCTCGCCCATTGCGCGGATAATCCGGCAGCCGTGATCGATGTCGCCTTGGTGATTGTTGGCGAGATCGAACACCACCAGGCCGTCGAAATTGTAGCGTGAACCATCTTCTGTCATTTGAGGTCTCCGATCACCGTCACTGGACCGGGTGCAGCGCGTCGCTGCAATAGCCGGCGTTATAATTGATTGCGACATTGCAGCTACGCTGCGCTGACATGTGGGCGGCTGCGATCACCAGCATAGAATCGAGACCGCGCGCCAAATCTATTGGCGAGGGCTCGCCGCTCGCGACCGCCGCTTCGAGATGATCGAGCTCTTGGATGAAGTCAAGCGGTCGGGTTTTGTCGAATACGTCCTCAGAGGGCACCGCCCCCTCGACGCGGACGACGTCGAGATAGGGCGCGGCGTTGCATTGCCATTCGATCGCGGTGTCGCCGCCCTGCAGGCGTGCCCATTTGAGGGCCGGTTGGGTCACCACATCCTGGACAACACGGCCGACAAGCCCGGACTCCGTTTCCAGATTCAACAGGGCGAGCTGGTCATACTTCGCGTCGCCATTTTCTACATAGTCCATCATGGCGGAGACCTTACTAACCCGGCCGGCGCCGATGACATGGCTGAAATTTTGCCAAAGGTTGAGGGCGTGCGAATGTTCGCCGCAGGCGCCACCACCGCGGGCCCAGTAACCCAGATAGGTATCAGCCGGGCCGGACAGCCATGGGTGAGCGTTGAATATGCCCTGCCAATGTTCGCGAAACGAGACGTCCAGCGTCTTCACGTCGTCAACGGTACGGGCAAGGGCGCAAAACCGCTCGGCGCTTTGGGACACGACATGGTCGTAGCCCACGAACGCGCGGACGCCCAATTCACCACATCGTTCGAAGACGCTTTGGCAATGGGCGAGATCGGGGGTCGCCAGTGGCTTTTCGATCAGGATTCCCTTTGGGCGCTCTTCCAGCGCGTCGAGCGCCAGCATCATGTGAACGTCCGGCGGTGTGCCAATGAAGATCCAGTCGAACTCGCCGCGCGGTGCATCTGCGACCGTGCTCAAACGGATCGCTGTGTCCCATTCTCCGTAGCGTGACGGATAAATCGAGGTTTGCGTGCGTTCGAGCGCAGCCGGGTCGATGTCGCACAGGGTGACATCCCAGCCTTTGCTCCGGGCGGCGTTGGCGAGATGATTACCGATCGATCCGGCCCCAATTATCTTCACACTGGTCATGTACGTCTCATGCGTGTCTGCTGGAGACACCCTGTTAGCGCGTCGTTTCGGAATTCCTCAAGCACAGATGTTCTCGCAGGCCAGGATTTGTGAGGAGACGGGTTCGCGCGCTTGACGTTCACGACTCGAACACCGTATGTTCATTTCGTGAACGTTACCATACACAAACCGGTTTTGAACACCGCAGAAGAAACATCTTCGAACGAGGTGGCAATCACGCTCGGGATGCTGTCAGCGATCGAAGAGAATAGTGCGTTGTCGCAACGTTCGCTCGCAAAAGAGCTTGGAATTGCTCTGGGCCTGGCCAACGCCTACCTCAAGCGGTGTGTGAAAAAGGGTTGGATCAAGGTGCAGCAGGTTCCCGCGAACCGTTATGCCTATTACATCACGCCGAACGGCTTCTCGGAAAAGGCACGTCTGACGGGTGAGTATCTCTCCACCTCGCTCGAGTTTTTTCGTCATGCGCGCGAGCAGTCTTCGACGATCTGTGTGATGGCGGCGAATCGCAGGCTTACGCGGCTGGCGCTTATCGGAGCCGGCGAGCTTGCCGAGATCACGGCGCTGACCGCGCTCGACAGTCCCGTCGAAATTGTGGGTGTCGTCGACCCGAGCGCTGCCGGCAGCCGCCTCGCCGGTCTGCGCGTTGTTGCGGATATTGGTGAACTGGATCCGGTCGAGGCGGTGATAATCACGGACATGCGCGCGCCTCAACGCACCTATGAGGAGTGGGCTGAACGTCTGTCGGCAGATCAAGTGCTGGCGGTCGACATGTTGAAGATTTCCCGGGCGGCACCACCGGATGTCGGAGACGCGACATGAAGCGCTGGTATGTGGTGCGCACCAAACCAAACGGCGAGCACATTGCCGAGGTCAACCTCGCGCAACAGGGCTTTCGTGCCTTCTGCCCACAGATTTCTGCGATCCCTTCGAAGGTGCGCCGGGTGCCGCTGTTCCCGCGCTATCTGTTTGTTGAACTGGATCTCGACGCCGACTTGTGGCGTTCGGTCAACGGCACGTTCGGCGTCGTCGGTCTTGTCCAGTTCGGACCCAGGCCGAGCGCGGTGCCGGCCGGCATTGTCGAAGACATCATCGGTCGCGAGAATGAAGATGGCCTGATCGTGCTGCCACATCCCTATCCGATGCTTCAGGCCGGTGACGAGATTGTGCTTTCCGATGGCCCGCTCGATTGTCAGCCGGGGATCATTCATCGGCTGACTGGGCCGCGCCGGGCCGAAATTCTACTTCAGCTGATGGGGCGTCAGGTCAAAGTTACGATACCTCTTAGCCGAGTTAGGGTCGCATGAGCCACATCGATACAGCGCCACGTCCGCCCTCGAAAAGAAGGCGGCCATGACAGACAAGGGCTCCCCGAACATCTCGACAGTGGATCGTATCGTCTTGTTGTTCGGTGTTGCACGGACGCGGCCGGTACAGATGTCGCTGTCGGTCGTGTTCCTATTGATATCCGCTATTTTGGATGGGATCGGTGTTCTCGCCCTGCTTCCGGCTATCGGGATGTTCCTCGGCGGTACGGGCATCGAATCAGATCCTCATCCGGTCATTCAGGGTTTTATCCGGGTCTTCGAAAGCGTTGGAATCCCGTTCAATCTCGAGACACTTCTGGGCTTCATCCTGGCAGTGATCCTGTTCAAGGTGATCTTCACCTTGTTTGCGCATATTCAAGTTGCCGTGGCGCAATCCCAGTCGGTCGAGCAGATGCGGCGCGACTTGATATCGAGGCTGCTCCAGGCGCGGTGGGAATTTTTCACGCGGCAGCCAACAGGTCGACTTTCCAACGCGATTACCAATGAATCACGAAGTTTCGGCCAACTCTATTCACAGTTTGCCGACATCGTCTCAACAATATTGCAGGCCTGCGCTTACTTGATTACGGCGCTGGCTATTTCCTCGCAAGTTACTCTCGGTGCCATCGTAGTCGGCGCGGTTATGCTGCTTCTGCTGTCGCGCTTCATCGGCGCCACACAGCGTAACAGCCGCCGAATGACGATGCTGACGTCGGGTTTTTCGGCGCGCCTGATCGATAGCCTGATGGGTATGAAGCCGCTGAAAGCTATGGGCATGGCAGCGCAGTTGCAGCCGATATTACACAAAGATATCCGGATGCTTCGGCAGATCTCAGTCAGACTCTTGCTGCTTAAGAAGGCCCTTACTTCGTCACAGGAGATCATCCGGACGGTCGCACTCGTTGGTGTGATTTATATTTTCTCCGCTTTCAGCCCCACGTCGATAGAGGCCCTGCTCGTCATTGCGTTTGTGTTCATGCGTACGCTCGAGACCTTTGGGCGTTTCCAAAAACAATGGCAGGGGGTTGTCCAAACAGAGGTTCCGTACCGGCATGTTCGGGGTTTGCTGGATTACGCCCGTGTCAACGAGGAGCGGGACAATGGCGATATCTCTGGCATCAGCCTCAGCCGCGATATCCGATTTGAGAATGTCAGCTTTGCCTATTCGACCGACGACGGCGGGGGCGCGGATTTGTACTTCCGGTCTTCCGAGGGGGATGCGCCCGTCGTCCCTGTAATTAAGGATATGAACCTGCGGATTTGTGCTGGCGAATTTGTATGCCTGCTGGGGAGTTCCGGCGCGGGCAAGACGACGCTCGCGGATCTGCTCATTGGGTTGATCCTGCCGCAGGAAGGCCGAATCCTGGTCGACGATACGCCTCTTGAGGAATTTAGTTTGCACGCCTGGCGCCGTGCCATCGGATATGTCCCGCAGGATGTTTTTCTGTTCAATGGATCCATCCGCGACAACATAACCATGGGAGACGATATCTACTCGGATAGCGAAATTTACGAAGCTATTTTTCGCGCCGGGGCTGAGGAATTCATATCAAAGCTGGACAGTGGACTGGACTCCCAGGTGGGTGAGCGCGGTGTGACTCTTTCGGGTGGACAGCGTCAGCGGATATGCATTGCCCGGGCCTTGGTGCGACGGCCGCAGCTGCTGATCCTCGATGAATCCACAAGCGCCCTCGACAGCCGGACAGAGCAGGAGATTGCTCTGACTGTACGTTCGCTGACGCCGCAAGTGACGGTGGTGGCAATCACGCACAGGCCCGCCTTGGCGGATATCTCCGATGTCGTGATTCATATCGAAGACGGCGCGGTGAAGAGTGTTGTTGACGTCGAAGTTGCCGGGAACGGGCAGGTCGCCGAATTGACGGGCACGGAACGGGGCTGACGAAAGATGTTTGCGGACAGAACCTGTTTTGCAGTTGTTGCCGCACGAGGCGGGAGCAGCGCCTTTGCGAAGAAGATTCTTTGGAGAATCGGCGGCAAAACGCTGGTGGTGCGAGCCGGCGATGTTTTGTGTGAACTGCCTGGGGTCTCCCGGTGCAGGGCGGCGGATTCCTGGAACATGCAACTATTGTCTTGCGCAGACCGGGGGATTGGCAATTGACCCGTTCCGAAACGGAATCACGACATCCGAATACGGTGACGGTCTGGGCGTTAGGGACGGCTGCCTTGCTTCTGCTGGCTTCCTTCCTGCTTTGGATGCCTCCTGTTTGGGAGCCACTGGCGCTCGAGAACAAACCCTACCGTGCCGCACTGGATGTATTGCCGGTTGAGGACATCCTGCCGATCAAGCTTGCCCACGCTGCGTCCCATCCTGCCTATGACATTGGATTGTTTGGCAATAGCCGGACATATCCTGTTGGTACGAAAGACGTGAAAAGGCCGGATAGTCTGTTCAATTTTTCAATTGGATCGCAGTCCTTTAGGAACAGCGTGCGGATGATGGCCGCCCTGGAAGAAATAGGGAAAACACCCAAATATGCCGTCCTGCAGTTCAATCACTCAGAGATCACCTTCGACAACGAGGCGCCCCTATATCCGCGGAGCGCCGCTTTCGTAACGGAACGGATTGAAGAGGCGCGTATCCTGGTGAGTCAGCGTCAGTCTTTGAAATCTATCGTTCTGCACCTTTACAACATTGGCTATCACGAATTGGATCGGGAGGCGTCCGGATTGAACGCCCGTTATCTGGCTTCCCGTGTCCGGCTGCATCTCGTGCCGGCGTACAAGCGGCTGAACGGTCTTCTTGGCACCCGCTTTGGGCAGGCCAGAATATCGCGATACGGTGAGGATGGGAGCCGAGAGCCGCTGTTCCATCTCGACACAGCTGACCCTGATTCCTACCGCTATGTCCGCGGTCTCCGGAATTCTGATTATCCGCTGATGGAGACCGATTTCCGCGCGCTGCGCGACGTGGCCACGCTAACGGGAGCCAAAATACTGATCTATGAAACACCGATATTTCCCGCTTTGGCTGGGAAGATCGAGGCCAATCTGAGCAAGAACGCCAGGGATGTTAGGGCGCGGATGTTCCAATTGTGCGAGCAGATGAAGTTTCGCTGCGTGAGGGCACCATCCTTCCCCCATTCCATAGAGCATCCGTGGGCCGATGGAGATCATCCTCCCGCATCATATCTTGGGGAATTTCTTTCCGCCGAGCTTGATGAGATGATTGCCGACGGGCAATAGCGGCGTTGTGCCGATAGCTAATTGAAACAACTATGATTTTTAACCAGTTTAGCTTTGTCTTTGTTTTTCTGCCGGTTGTCTTGTGCTTGTTCTATTTTTACGGATCAAGGCGCCTGCGGATTCCCATCCTGATCCTGGCATCGTTTGTTTTTTACGGTATCTCGGGGCTGGTCCATTTATCGGTCTTGGTCCTGGATATACTGGTCATTTATTTTCTGACTTACAGGAATGAAAGAATTGGCAAGGTCGCGCTGACCTTTTCGATCCTCCTACCCATCTCGTTTCTGATCTATTTCAAATATTCCAGTTTTCTGCTTTCAGATGTCATCGGCATCATTCCGGCGGTTGATGAGCGTTCATTCTCCCTGTTTCAGGATGTTCTGCTGCCTGCAGGCATTTCGTTCTTCACGTTTCAGACCATTTCCTACGCGATCGACCGCTATCGCGGAGAGGTTCAGGCGCCACCCTTTCTCGATTTTGTTTTCTACATTTCTTTCTTTCCCCAGCTTGTGGCCGGACCGATTGTCCGGTTCAACCAGATGGGGCCGCAGATCAGGCGGATATCCGAATTTTCTCCGGACGCCAATGCGATCCTATTTGGTCTAACTTATTTTGTGGCGGGGCTGACCTATAAGGTGCTGATAGCCGACAGCCTGGGTAATTTGATCGACCCAATGACTGCGCGTCTTGCCGAACTGTCGGCGCTGGATGCGTATTTTGTTCTGTTCTCCTACAGCTTCCAGATCTACTTCGATTTTTATGGCTATTCGCTGATTGCCATTGGTCTAGGTGTTTGGTTCGGTATTCGGCTGCCGGCCAATTTCCGCCGGCCATATGAGGCGGCTTCGCCGAAGGACTTTTGGCGACGCTGGCATGTGAGCCTGTCCTACTGGATCAGGGATTATCTCTATCTACCCCTCGGGGGGAACGAGAAATACGCCAGAAACATCGTCATCATCTTCCTGGCTTGCGGGCTGTGGCATGGCGCCGGCTGGAATTTTGTCGCCTGGGGTGCGTTTCATGCGGCGCTTGTTCTGCTGGCACACCGGTTCGAAAAGCAATGGGGCAGCCTGCCGCTGTTGATGCAAAGGGCGCTGACATTTCTGCTGGTTTCGTTCGGCTGGATCCTGTTCCTGTTCGACTTCGCCGATGCGGGCCTCTTCCTGACGCGACTGGTTGATTTCGCCGGCCCAGGATCCGAATTGAACTGGCTTGGTTGGCTGGTCTTGGCCATCGCTGCTTTTGTTTGTTTCCGGTTCCATGTGGAGGACTGGGCGGATAAAGCGCATGTGATAGCGCGGCTGAAATTGGTGGGCGTATGCTACGGCGCCTTGTTGTTCATCTGCATCATCATGTTCGATCGATCGGATTCGTTTATCTACTTCCGGTTCTGAGTGCAGCCGGCGAAATGGAACCTGCGTGGTTCTCTGGGGAGCGTCTTTCCAGGGAATCCGCTTAACAAAGGGCGAAAGACAAATGGGATTGATTAAGGGTGTGATGGCGGTGGTGCCTACTCCGTTGACCGAAGACGAGGAATCCGACGTCGAAGGGGTAGAGCGGATTACAGATCTTCTCGCCGGCAATAATGTTTCGATGTTTGCTCTGGGTTCGGCTGGGGAGGGGATGAACCTCACCGAAGATGTGCGCGTGGCCACTGCGCGCCACATGGCGGAGGTCAATGACGGGCGGACACCATTGCTCGTTGGCGGCGGGACGTTCTCGGTCAAGGCGGCGCTGAACTATATCGACAAGGTTGCCGATACCAAGATCGACGGTATTCATGTCATTCCGTATGACGGCAAAGTCAGCGGCGAAGCCGTCGAAGAGCTCTATATCGCGATTGCGGACCGCTCGCCTCTACCGATCTGGCTTTATCAGAACACGACGAGGACCAGCGGGATTCCAATCGAGACAGTACAGCGACTGCGCGACCATCCCAACATTGCGGGGTGCAAGGTCGCCGGCTTTGATCTGCGTCTTAACCAGACTTTCCTCGCGCTCGACCGAGAGGATTTCCAGATGGTCGGCGCGGCCGACAGTCAGTTCTTTTCCTTCATGTGCCTGGGGACTGCCTGCAGTTCGACCAGCACAGCCGCCTGTTTTCCCGAACTCCTGGTCGAGCTTTATGAGGCGATACAGGCGGACAAATTGAGCGCAGCAAGGGAGAAAAATCGTGCCGTGATGGCATTTCTGAAGCGCATACCCAAGGGGGCGTACAGGCATAACGGCGAATCGACTGCGGAGTTGAAATATTTGCTTTCTCGACGCGGCATTTGCCAGGACACCTGTGCGCGACCTTTCCGGTCTCTCAACGCAGAGGAACGGGCTGCCGCGGATCTGGTCTATGCAGATTACGAGCATTATCTGGAATCCGGCGAGCTTCGCTACTAGTTCGACCGGTCATAGGAATCTCCGCCAATGAATGAAAAAGCAATCGTCGTAATTCCGGCGCGGGGGGGATCGAAGAGATTCCCGCGAAAAAACATTGCGCTGCTGGATGGTGAACCGCTGCTGAGTTATGCGATCCGCGCGTCAGAGGCTGCGCAAAAGGTCGGCGATATTTACGTCTCCACCGAGGATCCGGAGATCGAGGCCGTGGCGGAACAGTATGGCGCCAAGGTGCCCTTTTTGCGGCCTGCGGAACTTTCTGGCGATGACGTCACGGCCGATGATGTTGTGCGGCACCTGGTTCAGTATCTTCAGAATCATGAGGGGTTGGGCGATGCGATTGTCGTTCTCATTCAACCGACATCACCCTTTGTGAAGCCTGAGCATATCGACGCGGCGGTCGACCAGTTCGCGCAGGATCCGGCGCTGGATTCGGTTACAACGATGTCGCAACTGGATCATCGAAAGCACCCCTACAATCTGTCCTTTATCGGAGAGAATGGCAGGTGGGAATTTATGTTTCCGGAAGAGCGCGAGGCGGCACGAAGTCGGCAGTCAAAACCCGGTGCGCAGATGTTTTGCAATCTGTTCGCGGCCAAAGCTTCCACATTCCTCAAAAGAGGGCGGTTCGGGGCCGTCAAGGGATCGGTCCTGATCGATGATGTTTACGCTTGGGACATTGATTTCGAATGGCAACTGGTCGTTGCGGAAATGATGATGAAAAAGGGCCTCGTGGATTTGGGGCGCTAACAAATTCCGGCGTGTCACCGGGAGAAAAGCATAGAGAGAACAATGAAAAGTCTACTGAGAACAATTTTTCAAATCGTCGTGGGCGCCATTGCACGGGTACGATTTTACCCGTTTTTTTCTTTCGTCCTGCGTCGTGCAATATCGGAGCACCCGGATAACGTGGACAGCTGCGACGAAAATACAATCACGGTACTGGCCCTGTCTCCTGAGGGGTTCAGGCGCGATCTCGAAGTTCTGGCGAAATCGGGCCGCTTCCGTGTCCTTCTCCTGCCGAGCAAATGGCCATACCGGATTATGTATCTTTTCTATCCGAGGGGCCTGCGGGCCATGGATTATCTAAACCCAGCGTCCGATAGCAAAACGATGAGCCAGAAGAAGGCGTTGCACAGATTTTATCTCAAATGGCTGCCGGGGCTTCTGTCGAGCTGCGGCATTGATTGTGTCGTGAGTTACCATATCCGGGTGCCGATGGACGTTGATTTCGGGATGGTTGCCGACCAAGCGGGTTTTCCCTACATCGTGATGTACCGCGAAGGTCTGTTCGCCTCCGGCCCCCGCCTGCGCGGAAAGATGCCGATATTGTTCGAGCGGTTCGGGTTTTGGGGGTCCCACCTGATCGTCCACAACGAAAGTTGTCGCGACCTCACAATCGAAACCGGACTGGCTGCCCCAGACAAGGTGAGCGCTCTTGGCTGCTTGCGGATGGACGAATTTCTACAGACGATCAAGGCGGTGCCGGAGCGCGGGCATGATGGCCCCCGCCGGGTTGCCTATTTCCCCTTCTCTCTCAAGGACTATCCCGGAGCAAGCTTTCCGCTAGATGTCTTTTTTCCAATGTTCTGTGACATTCATGTCACCCTCGCCAGGCTCGCTGCAGACAATCCGGACATAGAAGTCGTGTTCAAACCCAAGCCCAAGGTCTTGAAGGGGTGGCGGATACATTTGGACATGGCGTTCGCCGAAGCAGGTATCGATCCCGATGCCATTCCAAATTTGATCATTGACGCGAACCTTGACGCCCAGGAACTCATATTGAACTCCGACGTGGTCGTTGGTCTGAACACCACGACCCTTCTGGAGGCGGGCATCGCAAAAAAACCTGTGGTTGTGACCTTTTTTGACGAGTTGCAGCAGAAGGCCTACGTGGATTCCATAAAGTTCGTGGAAGCCTTCGACTATTTAGACGTGGCCGGTAATTCTTCGGATATGGTGCGCTTGATCAAGGGGCGCATTCTTGACGGCGAGATTTCCGAAGAGGATTTGGCGGGACGCCGAGAGATGTTTGCCAAGTATGTCTCCGACCCTGATGGCGGCGCGTTGGACAAATACTCCCAGGCAATCGCCAATCTTGTTTCGGAGGGGTCTGCAGTGACGAGCCCTGCCGGGCGTGCCTGATGGGCTGGCATGAAGGGGATTTGATGACACATCCGAAAGCTGCCAATCATTCCCAGATTTATATGAAATCTGGAGATACCTCCCTGCGGGCTTTCCGGCCGACTGATATCGGGGCGTTTCGACGCTGGTGGGATAATTTTGAGGTGACCCAGAACATGGAATCGGGGTGGCGTCCGTCCACCGAAGCGATCGCAGGTTCGATGACGGACCTGGTCGAGGCCGATGACCGGGCAATTGTGTTTGCAGTGGAAGCGGGCGCAGGCCGACTGATCGGGTCCTGCGGCCTGTACGAAATTTTCTGGCCCGGTCGTCGCGCGGAGTTTCGAATCATGCTTGGTGAGCCGGACGTGTTCGGCGAGGGACATGGCACGCGGGCGACCAGAATGGTGGTCGAGTATGCGTTCAAGCGGGCGAATATGGAGGTCGTTCATTTGGGCGTGAACGCCGACAATGTGGCCGCGGTGAAGGCCTATGAGAATGCGGGATTCGTGCGTGAAGGTGTGCGCCGACGCTTTGTGTTTGCGGCCGGCGAATATCATGACGCCATCGTCATGAGCATTCTGCGCGACGAGTATCTCGAACATTTCGCGGCGGGCTGAGCGACGATGGTTGCGCCTTGTGTTGTCATTGTCGGTCTTGGGCGCGCGGGTGCGATCAATCCCGACGTGCGGGATGCTGATGGGGCGAATGTCCAGCGCAATCACCTGCGCGCGGTTCTGGCGGCCGGGATGCGTGTACGGGGGTTGGTCGACCCCGACCCGGACGCCCGGTCGGCGGCGCTGACCGCATGGCACGATGCCGGCGGTTCGGGTGACGGGGCCGATGCGCCGCAGCTATGCGCCGCGCCGGAAGAGGTCGAAATCGGCACGGCAGACATTGTCACAATTGCGTCGCCACCGGCGTTTCATGCCGACCATGTCGCGGCGGCGATGGC
>JABIVD010000055.1 GCA_018667335.1 Rhodospirillaceae bacterium | reverse complement strand
GCGGATCATAACGACCGAATGCTCCTGAAGATTATGGCCCTCACCGGGGATGTAGCTCGTGACTTCGAACCCGTTGGTCAAGCGCACACGCGCGACCTTTCGCAGGGCCGAGTTCGGCTTCTTCGGTGTGGTCGTATAGACACGCGTGCAAACACCACGCTTCTGCGGGCACGCCTCGAGGGCGGGAACCTTGTTCCGTTTGATCGGCGCCTTACGCGGCTTGCGGATCAATTGGTTGATCGTCGGCATATGGCTTCCTTGATTCTTCCCGTTACGTTTTTCGTCAACCGTCTGCACAAAGCAAACTCGGGACAGAAAACGTTTCTGTCCCTGCGAGCAATTTTCGCTAGCTCGTAAGCGTTCGCGCTAATAGTTCGTATTGCCAGGGGCAGTGTTTAGACTGCGCAGGTCTACGACCGGCCCCGTTCAGGCGCGCGGATACTACTGGCGAGCCCTATGGTCGTCAACAACGAAAATCCATAAAAATCGGGGAGTTGCGGGTCATCTCTACGTCAATCCACAGAGCAATTTTCGAACCCGTTTAACGTCTGCTTAAGAAATATAATTGCGCGAAGCGGGTCTTTGTTAACGAAACGCGCCGCCCCGGGTTAATCCGGAGCGGCGCGCCACGTTCAGACTTTTGGAGTAGGCGCTATTCGGCGGCGCCGACCTCTTCGATTTCTGCCTGAGCAGCGGCTTCTTCTGCGGCAAGCTGCTTGGCAATTTCGTCTGCCAATACGCTGTCGCGATCGGCAGCAATCGAACGGACCGCATTCATCACCGCGCCGGTACCGGCGGGAATGAGGCGTCCAACGATCACATTCTCCTTGAGGCCATAGAGGCGATCGACCTTGCCCTGCACGGCAGCTTCGGTCAGGACCCGCGTGGTCTCCTGGAACGAGGCGGCCGAGATAAACGAACTGGTCTGCAGGCTCGCCTTGGTGATGCCCTGAAGAACCGGAGACGCCGTCGCCGGCTTGTTGCCCTCCTCCACCGTCTTGGCGTTCAGGGAATCGAACTCGACCTTGTCGATGGTCTCACCGACCAAGAATGTGGTCTCGCCCGGATCGATGATCTCGACCTTCTGCAGCATCTGGCGAACGATCACTTCGATATGCTTGTCATTGATCGCAACACCCTGGAGCCGGTAGACGTCCTGGACTTCTTTCACCAGATAACGCGCCAGCTCCTCGACGCCAAGCACACGCAGAATGTCATGCGGGACCGGATTACCGTCGAGCAGCGAATCGCCTCGCTCGACATAATCGCCTTCCTGCACGGAGATGTGCTTGCCCTTCGGAATCATATATTCGACCGGCTCCTTGCCGTTCGCCTGATCCTCTTCACTTGGCGCAATCACGATCCGACGCTTCATCTTGTAGTCACGGCCGAACTCGATCCGTCCATTCGTGTCCGCGATGATCGCATGGTCCTTGGGACGTCGCGCCTCGAACAGTTCTGCCACCCGCGGCAGACCGCCGGTGATATCACGCGTCTTGGAGCTCTCCCGTGGGATACGCGCCAGAATGTCGCCGGCCTGCACATGCTGGCCTTGCTCGACATTCAGGATCGCATCGACAGACATGAAGTAGCGCGCATCGAGCCCGTTGGCGAGCTTGACGACTTCGCCCTCTTTGGAGTTCTTCTTCGGTCGCAGCGATACCCGCGGGCGCAGATCGGTGCCCCTCGGCTGCTGCTTCCAGTCGATGACCACCTTGGAAACGATACCGGTGGCCTCATCCGTGGCCTCACGCACCGAGACACCTTCGAGCATGTCGACAAAGTCGGCATAGCCTTCTTTCTCTGTGATGATCGGCAACGTGTAGGGATCCCACTGCGCCAGAGGCTGGCCCTTCTCGACCGTGTCGCCTTCGTCAGCGAGCAAACGCGAACCGTAAGGAATTTTGTGATGCGCACGCGCGCGCCCGGCCTCATCAATCAACACCACTTCGGTGTTGCGGCTCATGACGATCGGAATGCCTTCCGAGTTCACCACGACGTTCCTGTTCTCAACCTTGACGGTGGCATCGAATGGCGCCTCGACGCTGGACTGCTCTGACGCACCCTGCGCTGCGCCGCCGATGTGGAACGTCCGCATCGTCAACTGCGTACCCGGCTCGCCGATCGACTGCGCGGCAATAACACCGACAGCTTCCCCGACGTTGACCGGCGTGCCACGCGCGAGGTCCCGGCCGTAGCATTTGCCACACACGCCGCCATCGCTCTTGCAGGTCAGGACCGAACGGATCTTGACGGTCTCGACACCCGCGGTCTCGATCTTCTCGACCAGCGGCTCCGTCATCAGCTCACCCTTCTTGAGGATCTTGTCGCCGCTCAGGGGATCGATAATATCCTCCGAGTTGGTGCGACCGAGCAGACGTTCGGACAACGGCACGATCACATCACCACCCTCGATGACAGCGGTCATCGTCAGGCCATCATCCGTTCCGCAATCCTGCTCAATGATCACGCAATCCTGTGCGACATCGACCAGACGACGGGTCAGGTAACCGGAGTTCGCGGTCTTGAGTGCCGTGTCGGCCAGTCCCTTACGGGCACCATGGGTCGAGTTGAAATACTCGAGGACCGTCAGGCCTTCCTTGAAGTTCGCGATGATCGGCGTTTCGATGATCTCGCCCGACGGCTTGGCCATCAGACCGCGCATACCCGCCAGCTGGCGAATCTGTGCCGCTGAACCACGCGCGCCCGAATGAGCCATCATGTAGACGGCGTTGATCATGCCGGAGGAATCTCGTGATTCCATTTCCGCCATCATCGCGTCGGCAACATCGTCGGTACAACGCGTCCAGGCATCAACGACCTTGTTGTACTTCTCACCCTTGGTGATCAAACCGTCCTGATATTGTTTCTCGAACTCCTTGACCCGGTTCGTCGTGTCTTCGACGAGGTTGGTCTTGAGATCGGGAACGATCAGATCGTCCTTGCCGAACGAGATACCGGCTTTGCAGGCGTTCGAGAAACCGAGGCCCATCATACGATCGGCGAAGATGACCGTCTCCTTCTGACCGCAATGGCGGTAGACCATGTCGATGATCTCACTGATCTCACGCTTCGTCAGAAGTCGGTTGATCAGCTCGAACGGAACCTTCGCGTGTTTCGGCAGGATGCGTCCGATCAGCAGACGACCCGGCGTTGTCAGAACGCGTTCGACGACCGGGTTGCCGTCGGCATCGACCGTGTCGATCCGCGCCTTGATGCGCGAATGCAGATGAAGCACGCCGGCATCGAGCGCCTGCTGCACTTCGTCAACCGAAGTGAAGCCCGGAACGCGATGCGCCTTGACGTCACCATCGTTGACCGCTTTGAGCGTCAATGAATCGAGATCCACGGGCTCGGCGGGGTTCTTTGCGTCGATGAAGATCACATCGCCGCCAGCCACAGCGGCGTCGAGGGACTTCTTACTGTCGAAGCTGATCTCTTCGCCGGCATTTTCACGCACTTCGTAGCTCAGATAGTAGAGCCCCAGCACGATGTCCTGCGACGGGACGATGATCGGCTTGCCGTTGGCCGGGCTCAGGATGTTGTTGGTCGACATCATGAGCACGCGTGCTTCGAGCTGAGCTTCCAGAGACAACGGCACATGGACCGCCATCTGGTCGCCATCGAAGTCGGCGTTGAACGCGGCACATACCAGCGGATGCAGCTGGATGGCCTTGCCTTCAATCAGCACCGGCTCGAAAGCCTGGATGCCAAGGCGATGGAGTGTTGGCGCACGGTTCAGCAGGACCGGATGCTCGCGGATCACTTCCTCGAGGATATCCCAGACTTCCGGGCGTTCCTTCTCGACCATCCGCTTGGCGGCCTTGATCGTGGTCGCATAACCGTACAATTCGAGCTTGTGATAGATGAACGGCTTGAACAGCTCGAGCGCCATCTTCTTCGGCAACCCACACTGATGCAGCAACAGCGTTGGTCCAACAACGATGACCGAACGGCCCGAATAATCGACGCGCTTGCCGAGCAGGTTCTGACGGAACCGGCCCTGCTTGCCCTTGAGCATGTCGGACAGTGACTTGAGCGGCCGCTTGTTGGCACCGGTGATGACTCGCCCGCGACGACCATTGTCGAACAGCGCATCAACGGATTCCTGCAGCATGCGTTTTTCGTTGCGCACGATGATGTCAGGCGCACGCAGCTCAATCAGGCGCTTCAGGCGGTTATTCCGGTTGATCACACGGCGATACAGATCGTTCAGATCCGATGTTGCGAAACGGCCGCCATCGAGCGGAACCAAAGGACGCAGCTCCGGTGGGATGACCGGGATCACATCGAGGATCATCCATTCCGGACGCGCGCCGGATTCGATGAACGCCTCGACGATTTTCAGGCGCTTCACATACTTCTTGCGCTTGGCCTCGGAGTTCGTCTCCTTGAGGTCAACGCGCAACCGTGCGCGCTCGCCCTCAAGATCGATCGCCATCAGCATATCCTTGAGGGCCTCGGCGCCGATCTTGGCGGTGAAGGCCTCGTCGCCGAATTCTTCCTGTTTTTCGAGATAGTCCTCTTCCGACAAGAGCGAGTATTGCTCCAGATCGGTCAGACCGGGTTCCGTGACGATGTAATTCTCAAAGTAGAGCACCCGCTCGAGATCACGCAGCGTGTTGTCGAGCAGCATGCCGATCCGGCTCGGCAGCGACTTCAGGAACCAGATATGCGCAACCGGCGACGCCAGTTCGATATGGCCCATCCGCTCGCGGCGAACCGACTGAAGCGTGACTTCAACACCGCACTTCTCGCAGACAATGCCGCGATACTTCATGCGCTTGTACTTGCCGCACAGACACTCGTAATCCTTGATCGGGCCAAAGATCCGGGCGCAGAACAGACCATCACGTTCCGGCTTGAATGTCCGGTAGTTGATCGTTTCCGGCTTCTTGATCTCTCCATATGACCAGGAGCGAATACGCTCCGGACTGGCGATCGAGATTCGGATCTCGTCGAAACTCTGCGGGCCATGGGGTTGACCGAAGACATTGACGAGTTCGTTCATGTACTTGCTCCCGGTAGGGGGTTTCTCTGTTTCAGGGTCATGCAGCCGGCCGACTATCGGGTCGACTGATTAAGCTGAACGTCGAGTCCGAGCGAGCGGAGTTCCTTCACGAGGACGTTGAAGGATTCCGGAATACCCGCTTCGAAATTATCATCACCGCGCACAATGGATTCATAGACCTTTGTGCGTCCGGCCTTGTCGTCCGACTTGACCGTCAGCATTTCCTGCAGCGTATAGGCGGCGCCGTACGCTTCGAGCGCCCAGACCTCCATTTCGCCGAAGCGCTGACCGCCGAACTG
>JABIVD010000062.1 GCA_018667335.1 Rhodospirillaceae bacterium | reverse complement strand
TTTTGTCGCGGCGACGCCCGCCGGAGGCGGTGGCGGACGTCGCCTTCTCATATACTTGCTACCGGACGGAGTCGGACTCCTCCGGTCTTGTCGTACTTTATGTCTGTGACACTGGTGCCGGTCTTCAGCTCTGTTTGGCCCAGCGGCGGTCCTGAGCTGCAGCCAGGCGTTCCATGCGATTCAGATCATCTTCTCCGATCGACATGGCAGCATCCACCCAAACATCGGTGATCTGCGCCATCTCGTCATAGGTGATCGGGTTAACGATACCGCGCACCTTGTAGATCGAACGGTGCGACACGAACTGACGCCCATGCTTGATGATATGGTCATACAGGGCCTGTTCGCCGGTGCCGTCCTCGACCACGGCATCGATCACACCCGTCTCGAACAACTCCTCCGCACTGTAAATTTTTCCGCTCAGGAGCATGCGTTCGGCTTTGGCAGGGTCGATCCGGCGCGCCAGGAATGTGTACGCGCCCATGCCCGGGAACAGGTTGAAAAGAACTTCCGGGAGGCCGAATTTCGCGCTTCTTTCGGCGATAATCAGGTTCGACGACAGGGCGGCTTCGAATCCGCCACCGAGTGCATCATCCTGCACGACGGATGCCGTGATAATCGGAAGGTCGAGATTCATCGAGTTTGTGTGGATCACATCAATCGACAGTTTTGCGTAACGCTCCAGGGCGTCGCGGCTGCGTTCGCGGATCAATTGGGCGAACAGCGCGAGATCGCCGCCCAGGTTGAAGATGCCGGACAACCGGGAACTGAGGGCCATGTAACGGATCGGCGGATCAGTCGGGTTGTTGTGGGCGTCAAAGATCGTCCGGACGACGGCTTGCAGGCGTTTGATGTCCTGCATCAGGCCGACGGTGGCGCTGGGGCGCGTTACCGGAGACATGAAATACCAGAGAATTCGCTCGTGGATGTCGAATTCGATCGTCAACTCTTCGTAGCGCTGGGACTCCAGAATCTCTTTGATCTGCTCGGGCGCAAGTGGCCCGACGGGCAATGCCGGACCCGTTGGTGCGTCACTGCGTGAGACCGGTGCGTCGTTGGGGTGTGTTCGAAAGTTCGAAACATTGGTGAGTGTGTTCATAGTTGCCTCCTCGGATGGAGCACCGCCAGGTGCTTAAAATATGGTTAATGAAACAACTCTGACTATTAAGTGTTTCACTGACAAGGCAGAAGCCTTTTGGTCTCCGGGACTTAGACCTAATTGAGGAGGCAAGAAGAAGCATACTATTGCGTGTATCGAAAGGACGATAGAAACGCATGAGTAGAGTAATGATTTAAATATCGCGCTTAAAGTCTGAAAAATTCTTTATATTTCAGAGACTAAGCAGGGCGATTGGGGCGCCCGAGGAGGCCGCGCGCAATAATACCGGCCTGGATTTCTGCGGCGCCTTCAAAGATGTTCAAGATTCGGGCATCGCACAGAACCCGGCTGATGTCGTACTCCTCGGCATAGCCGTTGCCGCCATGAATTTGCAGGCCGTTGTCGGCATTCGACCAGGCGACCCTTGCACCCAGAAGCTTCGCCATGCCGGCTTCGATGTCACAACGCTGGTCGGAATCCTTCTGCCGGGCGGCGAAATAGGTGAGCTGGCGGGCCATCATCGTCTCGGTGGCCATCCAGCCGAGCTTCCCGCCCACGCGGGCGAACTCCACGATCGGCTTGCGGAATTGCTCGCGATCCTGGGCGTATCCGAAGCCCAGTTCGAGGGCATTTTGGGCAACGCCGATCGCACGCGCGGCGGTCTGAATGCGCGCGGTCTCGAACGAGGTCATGAGCTGCTTGAAGCCATCGCCTTCGCGGCCGCCGAGCAAGCCGTCGGCCGATACTTCAAACCCGTCGAAGCCGAGCTCATATTCCTTCATGCCGCGATAGCCGAGTACGCGGATTTCCGAGCCGGTCATCCCATCGGCGGGGAAGGGGTTGTCCGCCGTCCCGCGGGGCTTGTCCGCCAGGAACATGCTGAGACCGCGATAACCGTCTTCATCGGGATCAGTGCGCGCCATGAGGGTCATCATGTCCGTGCGCGCGGCGTGGGTGATCCAGATCTTGTTCCCTTTGACCCGGTACACATTGCCGTCGCGGACCGCGCGGGTGCGGATGCGCGCCAGATCGGATCCGTGGTTCGGCTCGGTGAAAACCGCGGTCGGCAGGAGTGATCCCGACGCGATGGGCGCCAGGTAGCGTTCCTTCTGTTCCGCTGTGCCGTTGAGCCGGATGAGCTCGGCGGCGATCTCGGACCGGGTGCCGAGCGAGCCGACGCCGATATAGCCGCGCGACAACTCCTCCGTCACGACACACATCGAGACCTTGCCGAGGCCCAGGCCGCCATCGGCCTCGGGGATCGTCAGGCCGAAGACGCCAAGTTCGGCCATCTCCGAGATCACCTCCATCGGAATGAGCTCGTCGCGCACATGCCAGCCATGGGCATGGGGGCTGACGCGCTCGTCGGAGAAGCGGTGAAACTGATCGGCGATCATGGCGTTGGTCTCGTCGAGATCGCGATCACCGAAATCGCCGCTGCGGTCGCGCAGGCACTCGGCGATCGCCTGTCGCACGCCGATGGCGTTGCCATGGGCCATCAGGTGCCGGGCCGCGGCACCGGTGAAGTGTTCGCGTTCGTCGATACCCAGATCACCGGGCCGGACGATTTCGTCCTGGCTCATGGCGATGCCGTATTTGAGTTGATTGAGATAGGCCCCGAAGCCGGCCGACAGCATCGAATGCTCCAGATCGCTTAGCCGACCGGTGGCGTCGAGACGCTCGGCCCAACTCAGCAACTGCTCGAGTGCGGCGGCATAGGTCGCCATCCAGGCAAAGCCGTGCACCGCATATTGGTGGGTTTCCAGCAACGCCGGCTCGACCGGGCCGCCGGGTGCCGCCAGCCCGGTTGCCGCGCGCTGCCCGGCGTCTCGGAAAGCCCGCACGTCGTCGAGGGAGTCCCGGCACAGGCCGATCAGTTCGGCGGCCGTTTCCATTTGCGCGCTCATGCTGCGTACTCCGCGGTGGCCGTCATGGCGGTGACGCCGTCATTGCGTTGGGCCTCGAGCGCGGCGGTGTCGCCGTCCAGATGGCCGGTGAGATGAAACGGGGCGAAGTCGAACAGCGGCGCGCGCCCGCGGAAACTGAATGCCGTCATCTCGCGGTCCGTGTGTTCGTCGGCAAACCCGGCGAGCAGGGTCGCGGTCAACGGGCCGGTCACGACCAGGCCGGGATAGCCTTCCTCGTCGCGTGTGTATTCCCGGTCGAAATGGATGCGGTGGCCGTTAAAGATCAGCGCCGAGTAGCGGAACAGCATCACGCCGTCCACATGCACGGCCTTGTGCCAGCCATCATCGGGCGGGGACCAGGCGTCGGGCCCGGGTTGGGGAGTCTCACCGCCGCCGGCGATATAGATGATGTCATGGGTGTCGGTGATGCAGGTCTCGCCGCCCTGCGCGATCGTGTATTGCGCAGTCGCCAGCACCATGCGGCCGGCCCGGCCTTCCTTCTCGGCGAGCGCGGTGATGGCGCCGGTACGCGTGGCTTCCTCGCCGATCAGCAACGGCTTGTGAAAGGTCGTACGAGCGCCGGCGAACATCCGCCGCTGCAGCTCCACGGGCGGGAAGAAACCGCCGCGTTCGGGATGTCCGTCCGTGCCGATGGCCGCCATGGGCGCGCGCGGCAGGAAATAGACCCAGTGCCACATGGCGGGCAGGGGCGCGCCGTCCTCGATGCCATCTTCCGTCCGGTCGAGGGTCGCGGCCAGCTTTCGTGCCTGGGTCGCATCGATACGTTCGGTGATCACTTCGTTCTGGGGTGTCCAGTCGCCGTAGCGGATATCGGTGTCGGTCATGGTCCAAAAATTCCGTCGTGCGCGGACTTGATCCGCGTATCTTGTTTGCGTTGGTCGTGCCTTTGATGAGATGCCCGGGTCAAGCCCGGGCATGACGATGATGGTTTACTGGTCATCGGGCCCCGCCACCACGCCGGCATCATGTAGTTTTCCGATCTCGCCGTCGGACAGGCCGAGCTCGCCGGCCAGTATCTCGTCGGTATGCTCTCCGAGCACGGGCGCGCGGGGTACGGCGCGGGGAACAGCGGTGAAATTATTCGGTGTGCCGGGGGCCAAATAGCGGCCGATCCCGGGCTGGTCGATCTCCCTGAACAATGGATTGGCGGTCGACACACGTGGATCTTCGCCAACCATCTGCGGGAAGGTTTGATACGGCCCCCAGCAGACATTATGGGCATCGAACACGGTGCGGATGTGGTCGAGGCTGTGGGCGGCACACCACGCGCCGATATGTTCGTTGATCGCGTCGCGCGCGGCGAAGCGATGTTCCTCGCGGGTGAAGTTCATCTCCAGCTCCGCTTCCAGCGCCTCCATCGCTTCCTCGGTGTCGGTCGCCTCGACCAGCTTCTTCCACTGGGGGACTGACACCGCGATGACCATCACTCGGCGGCCATCGGCTGTCGCGAAATCCCGGCCGTAGCTGCCATAGACGTCGTTTCCGATGTTGGGGCGGGATTCGCCGTTGATCTGGACCTCGCCGATGTAGCCGAGATTGCCCACGGTCGCGAAGGCCATGTCGGCGAGCGAGAGGGACACATACTGACCCTCTCCGGTGCGTCGCCGATGCCGCTCGGCACCCAACAGGCCGGTCGCGGCGGCATACCCCGTCGACACATCCCAGCCCGGGAACACGTGGTTCACCGGGTTGGTCTCGGCATCCGGCCCGGTGACGAACGGGAAGCCGACCGCGGCATTGACCGTGTAGTCCACCGCGACCGAGCCATCGGGATTGCCGATGATGTTGAGCGCGATCAGGTCGTCACGTTTCGCTTTCAGCGTGTCGTAGGCGAGCCAGCCGCGCATGGGGAAGTTGGTCAGCAAAATGCCCCGATCCTCGCCCGGCTGGGTGATCAGCGCGGTGAGCAATTCCTGGCCCTCGGGCTTGCGGAAATCCACGGCCAGGGAGCGTTTGCCCTTGTTCATCCCGGCCCAGTAGATCGAGTTGCCGTCGCGGGTCACCGGCCAGCGTCGATAGTCGATGCCGCCGCCGATCATGTCGAAGCGAATTACATTCGCGCCCATCTGGGCGAGGGTCATCCCCGCCGTGGGCGCCGCGACGAAGGCCGAACCTTCGATCACGCGCAAACCATCCAGTACGCCGCTCATGAGCTTTCTTTCTCTTCTGCGTCATGCGCGGACTTGATCCGCGCATCTTGTCCATAAATCACATGCGGGTGAAGAGATGCCCGGGTCAAGCCCGGGCATGACGCGCAACTAGAAATGCCATCGCTCCCCAATGACCTGCGCCGTTCCGGCGTCTACAATCATCGCGAACATATCATTTTTGCGGAGTGTCACGAATGCCCGACGGCGGAAAACTCACACCGGAATTGCTCGCACAGGCGGCGAAGATCGCGTCTTCAACCATCCATGAGGCCGCGGGCCGGATCGGCGCGCTGCCGTCCGCGATCAAGGCCGTGGCGCCGGGCATGCGGATCTGCGGCCCGGCCTTTCCGGTCAAGGGGCCGCCGCTGGACAATCTGGCGCTGCATTTCGGCATCGACGAGGCCCAACCCGGCGACGTGATCATCGCCGACGTTGGCGGGCATTACGAAGGCGGCTATTTCGGCGAGGTGATGTGCACGTCGGCCCGGGCGCGGAAGCTTGGTGGCTTGGTCATAGACGGCTGCGTGCGCGACGGCGCGGAGTTGGCCGAGATGGGCTGGCCGGTGTTCGCGCGCGGGCTCGCCATGCGTGGAACCCTCAAGGATCTCAACGGCGACCTGCGGATCAACGAGCGGATCGCCATCGGCGAGGCCATTATTGAGCCGGGCGATCTGGTGGTCGGCGACACGGATGGTGTCGTCGTCATCCCCAAGGCCATGGCGGCCGCCGTCATCGAAGCCTCGATCACGCGCGAGGCGAACGAGGCGGAGACGATGGAAATCCTGCGGAAGGGCGAGACGACGCTGGTGAAGATGCGTGGCTGGACGCGGTAAATGTTTCTGACAAAGCCAGGTATTTGAAAGGGCACCAAAAGATGGTTGACGATGTAGAAGTAGATATCCCCGCTAGTGTTGGTCATCCACGTTTCTCCGGGAAACTCGGAAGAGTAAGTGTTATTCTTGGAGCCAACGGCAGCGGGAAATCGCGAATACTCAACTACATAAAGGCAAATTTTGGGAGTCTTGGCTTAGGCAGAAAGGTAATATTTGTCGAAGGAGGGCGCGTAGTAACACCACCCAACAACGTCAAGCTAACTCGACAAAATTTTGAGCCTTTTCAAACATTGGCGTCCGCTCGCGAAACGAGAAATTCAAAACTTCACGACCTTCTGAGCAGTCGAGTTACTGAAGCTTTTCTATTTCTCAAAAAGCTTGGCGATGAAATCGATTATGAATTCGCAAGACACGCGGATGAATGGAACAGGAACGGACAAGTTGGAGAATTTCCCGAGCGGCCAATGGCTCCTTTGCAAGACTTGTTCGGTTTATTTCATGATGTATTCCCAGAAATTATCCTAACGCTCGAAAGTGAATCGCTCGAGATAAAGTGCGAAAAGAATGGGAATCGATACTCACCATCCGACCTGTCTGATGGCGAAAAACAAGCGCTTTGTTTACTGGCAGATATTGCTCTTTTGTCGGACGATGATTCTTTAATAATTGTCGATGAGCCGGAGTTAAATCTTCACCCTCATTTATCGGACGATTTATGGAATGCTATCGAGAGTAGGTATCCTGACTGTCGGTTTATTTATGCTACACATAGTATATCGTTCGCTCTCAGATCACATGTCGACTCAATATTTGTATTGAATCGAACTGATCAAGAAACTCTTACAGTTCAATCTCCCATAGAACTTCCCGACGAAACGCTGCGTCCGTTTCTCGGTTCGATACCGGCAATACTGGCGTCCGACCGGTGTTTGGTTGTTGAAGGCGAATACAAATCGTTTGATTCGCTTTTCTACAAAGCGATCTTAGGCTCGAAGGGGCTTGTCGTGGAACCATTGGGCGGTAGCAAGAATGTTGTTGCGGCTGCATCTGGTTCAGGTCTTTGGGAAAAAATATCACCGACGAGTCGGATCGTCGGGATTGTCGATCGCGATTTTAAGAGCGAGGAAAAAATACAAAATACAGAACATGATAGGGTGATTATTCTGGAGTATCACGAATCTGAATCGTACTTCTGTATTCCTAAATTGTTGTTCGACTTGGGTAATGCGATTGGCACCGCACCAACAAGTATTACTGAGGACGAGATAGTAGAACGACTTGTAGGGGTGGCAGAAGAAAGGCTGTTGCACGTTGTAGCAAAACGCGTATTCGAAAGGCTCGTGTTCCCAGTGAGGCCGTCACTCGATCGTAGAATTGTCGAGCGACTAGATAGTGTGGACGCATTGGTTGGTGCGATTGTCGAATCTAGAGATGGTCAGTTGGCGAAAGCTCGGGAACAGCTTTCTGATGAAGTCATAAATGCTTTGTGCGGCGACGAGTGGAAGAGGTGTAAAAGCTCTCTCGATGGCAAGGACGTGGAAGAAATACTGAAAATCTTCGAGGGGAAGTATCTACTGGGGAAGTTATATCCGCTTTCAATGTGTGGCAGCCCTGAGGGGGTTGTTCGTGGTTGTGCAAAACATCTCGACCTCAGGCAATATCCACCGTTTGGCGAACTCGTGGACCGGATCGAAGCGAAGTTGGCGTAGACCGAAGTAAGTAAAGCCGCAATGCCTCCCACCCAAACAGCGCCACGGCCCTTGTCCATCCGGCGGTCCCGCCACGAATCTTCGTCGGGAAGCACGCCACGATGAACCCCTTGTCCGGGAGGTCTTCGAGATGCTGGAGCTTCTCGATCTGGCAATAGGGCTCCTCGATCCCGGCATAATGTCCCTCCCAGATGAGCGAGGCGTCTCCGGTCTCCTTCCAGCGTTCGGCCGTGTGCTTGAAGGGCGCGTCCCATGTCCACGCGTCGGTGCCGCACACCCGCACGCCGCGTGAGGTGAGATAGAGCGTCGCCTCGCGCCCCATGCCGCAGCCGGAATCCACATAATGGTCGCTGCCATAGGCGGCTGCGGCAGAGGTGCTCACCAGCACGATGTCGAGAGGCTGGAGCTCGTGGTCGATGCGGGCCAGCTCGGCCTCGATATCGGCCTCGGTGACCAGATAGCCGTCGTCGAAATGCCGGAAGTCGAGCTTCACCCCGGGTCGCATGAACCAGTCCAGCGGCATCTCGTCGATCCCGGGCATCGGGTCGCCATTCTTGTCGACCGGGTGATAATGCTTGGGCGCATCCACATGGGTGCCGTTATGGGTGGCCAGCGTGATGGTCTCATAGGCCGAATAGAGGCCGCCGGGCAGGTCGATAGTTGCGCTGCAACCGCTCCAGATTGTCGCCGTGCTCCATCATGGAAATCTTCGGGCGCATGGCCGGCGGGTCGACGATGATCTCATCATCGAGGGCCATGGAGATATCGACGATCTTCCCGGGAATTTGCATGGCACTATCCTGTGTGTTGGCTGTGGATCGTTCGCCCCGGGTGCAGGGCGCAAACAATGTTAGGCTTCTGTGCGCGCGACGTCAGCCATGCGTGCCTGTATCCGCCTGTGGCCGAGGGGCTCTGCCGATGAAAGACCTGCACTACAAGATCGACGAGATTTACGTGCCGACCAAGCGCCGGACGGAGATCGACCCCGACAAGGTGGCGGAAATCGCTGAAAGCATCCTCGAAGAGGGCCATAAGGTCCCGATCATGGTGCGCGACGACGGCAAGCGCCTGATCCTGGTCGAGGGACTGCACCGGCTCGAAGCCTGCAGGTCTCTCGGTGAGGAAACCATCGTCGGCATACTCGTCCAGGCGCGCCAGCGCTAGGAACTGAGCTTGCATCTTTGCGCACGCTGCTCAAGGTTCGGTCTTGAGGAGAGCAATTCAACCGATTGCAGCACCACGGCGAGTGAAAGATAGATCGGTAAACTGTTTTGTGGCGGTGTGTGTTTCAAATTAGAAATCTCGGGTGGTGAGAAGTATGCTGCCATCCGATTCAATTTGGCCCATTTCATGTTTCACATTGGCTCGAGATTCGATCTGGCTACGGTTTGAATCAAAAATAGACTTTGGCTCACCATCGCCGAAATAGTCTTGAAGCGCTTCTTGAGAAATACGACACAAGACAACATTCTTGTCATTGTCGACGGCACGAAAATTCATGGTCATACGGCTTGAATCATATGCGGAAGCTGAGTTTTCGAAACGCAATGACATGGAATGTTCTCCATCGTGTTTGGTTTGCGACAACAAAGTTTGGCAAAAACAATTGTCAGAATAACGTCACGTTCTAATTGGTGCCCCACGGAACCTCTGCACAAGAAACTATTCGAGCGGCGCCACCGCCCGGGTCGAATCAGAGTCCGATGCTATTCCTCATTCCTCAACCCCATACGGGTTGGTCGCCAGCGCGGGCCACATGTCCGTGCGCGGCGGCGAGAAGAACTCCACGATCTCGCAATCCTCGACGTACCAGACCTCGTGCTCGATTCCGCCGGGGATGAGCACCAGCGATCCCGCTTCGCAGGTTGCCGTTTCGCCCGTGCCGAACTTGTAGTCGAACCGGCCCTTTTGCAGCCAGGTGATCTGCTCGTTCGGGTGGGAATGGGACGGGATATGGGTTCCTGCCTCGAACTTGGCCCAGAGGGCCTGCACCTGGTCACCTGCGAGGACCTTCACTTCGCCGCCCGGCATCTCGTGCACAGGCAGGTCATCGAGATTGTGGATCAGACTCTCGTAGCGGGTGGTTTGCGGTTCGTCGGACATGGCGGCACTCCTGTGATTCCGGATTGTTGGTCGTTATGATCGCACCGAATCACCGCGCGGACCAACCGTGCGAGAAACAGTTTCAGGGTTTGGGAGAACGAAGATGGTGAAACTCGCGACAACGGACATCAAGACGACGGAGGTCCTGGACTGGGAAGGGCTGCATCTCTTCCATTTCATGGGCTCGTCCTGTTCCCAGAAGACCCGGATCGCGTTCGCGGCCAAGGGTGTCGAGTGGGAATCCCACCATGTGGACATCGCCCATTTCGAAAATTTCACCGAATGGTTCATGGGAATCAATCCGCGCGGCCTGATGCCGACCCTGGTGCATGACGGCGATGTGCATATCGAGAGCAATGACATCATCGAATATGTCGACGCGACGTTCGACGGCCCGAAGCTGTACCCGACCGACCCCGACGAGCAGGCTTTCATGCAGGCTTCGATGAAGCGCGAGGATGATTTGCATCTGTGCGTGCGGGCGCTGACGTTCCGCTATTTCCTGCCCGTCGAGATGATGCGGAAGGACGATGCGGCGGTGGATGTCTATGAGGCCGAAGGTGCCGAGACCGTCGGTGGCGAGGTCGACGGCCGCAAGGCGATCGAGGTCGATTTCTGGCGCAAGATGAACGCCAATGGCGGCATCACGGACGCGCAGATCGTCGATGCGGCGGGTGAATTCCTGAAGGCGTTTGCCGAACTGGAAGAGCGCCTGGACGGGCAGGAGTGGTTGCTGGCCAGCGGGTTTTCCGCGCTCGATATCGCCTGGTGGATCACCGTGTTCCGGATCACCTCCATGGGCTTCCCGACCGACCGTTTCCCCAGGCTGCTGGCGTGGTACGAGCGCATCGCCGCGCGTGAGGATTTCAAGCGCGAGGTCGCGAACCCGCCGGAGATCGACGAGATTTCCAAGGCCCATCAGGCGGCCTGCGCCGATGCCGGCAAGAGCATGCAGGATGTGATCGCCGCCGCCGGGCTGTAAATCTCGCGTCTCCGGGCGGGATTCAAACCCGCCCGCCGGTTATCTAATCTGGTGCCGACTATTTCGTTTCGGGGTCCTTGGCGAACAGTGTGCCCCAGACGAAATCCGTCTGGACGGCGCGCCGATTGGCGGTGCCGCGATCGTAGAAGTCGCCGGTGACAGGTTCGCCGCTGACCTGGCTGCCGATACCGAAATTATTGAGGCGACCTGATGCGCCAACACCGGGCGCGCCGTTGCCGCCGTCGGCATTCACCGAGGCCTGGACGTGGCAGCTGATGCAGGATGCCGAGTTTACGAACCCGCCCTCGTTGATCGACGAGCCGAGAATCGTTGGGTAGCCGTCGAAGTTGGTGAACTGGGTCTGAGTACCCTTGAGCCGGTAGCTCTTCCACGCCGGGTCGTTGAGGTCCGGGTTCTCCGGGTCGACCGCCCCGTCTCCGGTGCCGATGCCCATGCCGTCGAACATGTCCGTCAGCGCCTTCGTCATCTCGCCCGCCGGGTAGCGTTTGCCGAGATCGAACAGGTCCTGATTGTCGTTCAGCGCGTCGTCCATGATGTTGGGCGCGATGAAATTGCTCTCGAAGGTGGTGGTCAGCGTCTTGCCTGCTTCAGGCTGCAGCGGCGCACCCACCGTGACTTCATGCAGGGCGCCGAAGCTGTCGTTGCAGCCCGTGAAGTCGCAGCGGCCGAGATTTTCGGCATGCTCGAAGGCAAACCAGTGCCAGCCGGGCAGGGCCTTGGACGAGGCTGCGACGCTCGCGAGATAGTAAATCCGCTCGTGATAGGTCTTGCCGTCGTCGGATGAGGCGCGGATCTTCTGGGTGATATAGGGCCGGTCCGGGTTCTGCGGCGGGGTCTTTGCGTCATTGTCGTGGTCGGAGACATAGCCGAGCGCGACCATTGTCTCCTGATCGATCCAGGCGACCTTGAACATCATGGCCGAAGACGGATAGGTGACGCTCTGGCCGGTCGGGCGATGGGGCCTCGAGTTCTTGGCTTCGCCGGCAACCCGTGCATAGAGCTTCGCGAGGCCGGGCTTGGAATAAAGCTCCTGCTCGGTCGTATAGCGGACGAAGTTATCGCTGCGGTACACAACCTCAACCTGGCCCTGGCGCGCGACCCGGGCGGGGTCGAGGGTGCGCAGGAAGGTCGCGTTGTGGCTGTTGCCGGGTTTGCCGCCGGCGAATGTCGTCTCGGTCGACCCGCCCCAGTCGGCGGGAATGTAGGGGCAGTGCTTGCCTGGCGCGCCGATGTCGTCGGGCTCGCGCACCTTGCCCGATGCGTCGCGATACCCGACCTGCGGTGTGGCGTCGATGTTGACGAAACAGCAATCGGTCGCGCCATCGCTCGAGCATAGTGGTTTCGGGTCGGCCACCCAGACCGTCTCGTCATTCGCCCATTGGTTCCAGAATTCCGCCTGGATGGTCTCCAGGAACGATGCCCAGGCGAACGTGTCCGCGCAGGAAGCGGCGGGGCTGTTGATCGCTTCGGGGTAGGTGATGGTGCCGTCGGTCGCGGTGGCCGTGCATTCCGGCGCGTCGCGGACCTGGCTATGGAAGTACATGGCGGTCGACGTGGAGTCCGCCTGCGCCCCGGTGGTTGCTGCGGCCAGCAGCAGGCCGGCAAAGAGTGTGCGTTTCATCATGAATTCCCCCCGCCGGAATATTGGCATTGCGCGGGCGAGGAGGCCAGTTCGCGCTTGCCGGTTGTTCTCTGGCCGGGCGGCCTAGGCCAGCAACACCCAGGTCGAGGATGCCGCGAGTGTCGCCAGCGCGATGTTGCGGAAGGTGCGCTCGCTCGCGAGCCCGAACATCCTGGTCCCGATCACCACGCCGACCGCGTAGATCGGGACCATCAGGGCGATCCGCCAGATCACCTCGGCCGTGACGAGGCCCAGTGCCCCGTAGGTGATCAGGATGCCGACGAAGATGATCGTGAAATAGGCGATCATGTTGGCGCGGACCCCGGCTGCGTCGTCATCGCCGGACATCAGGTAAAGGATCGCGGGCGGGCCGCCCATGCCGGTTGCCCCGGCAAGCGCGCCACCCAGCGCCCCGACCACGCCCGAAGGCACCAGCCCGCGCGGGCCGCGGTATCGCCAGCCGATCCACATCACGATCGCGAGCAAGAGCACGATTGCCGCGATCACGCGGCGCATTTCCTCGGCGGGTGCGTTGAGGAGCACGAGGGAGCCGACCGGCAGAAGCACCACCGCCGGCAATCCCATCGCCCAGGCCGTCGGCCAGTGGGCGGTGCGTATGGCATGCGGTGTCAGCTGAATCGCGGGAACGATCTCGATCAGGGCGGCGACGGGCACGCCCACGGTGGGGCCCCAGACCAGGCTCAGCATCGGCGCGGTGATCAGAACCGACCCGAAGCCGGAAAAGCCGCGGATAAGCGATGCGGCAAAGACCGCCAGGCCCGCAATCAGGAAATCATTGCCGAACAGGTCGGCGGGGATGGTCAGGTCGAACAAGAAAACGCGTCGACGCTATTCGCCAAATTTGATGCCGATGTCGGCCATGGCGTCACAGGTCTCGCGGCCGAAGCGTCGCTCGACCTCTTCGCCGGCTGCGGCAGCGTGGATGACCGTATCCTTCTTCTCATCGGGCGGCGTCTGAATGGCCACGAACAGGCGCCCCATCTCGGTGCCGTTGTTGCGAAACTCCCGGTAGACACCGGCGGGCACAGACACGAAGTCCAGCGGTCCGAGCGTGATCGAGTTTTCGCCCTTGCTGCCCCAGAGGATTTCGATTTCTCCCTCGACGCAGAAGAAATTCTCGACCGTGTCGGTGTGCTTGTGCAGGCCCGAACTGTCACCGGGCGGGCATTCCGCGATGGTAACGGTCAGCCCCGGCGCGCCCTTGATCGGTGCGATCTTGCTGCGCCCGGCCCAGCCTTCGGGGCTCATCACCGGGAACACCTTGTCCGATGACATCAACTGCATCGCTTCGGGTGCAATCCCATGCGCCGCATTCATCGTGTCCTTATAGGGCACCAGGTCCGCGTACCGGGCCACGCGCTTCTGCATGTCCTCGGGGGTGAGTTCGGTTTCGTCATGCGCCATCGTGCAAGTCCTTTTGCGGGTTAGTAGGTCCAGCCGATCCAGTCGCACAATGCGCGTCCCATCACCAGTTCCAGGTCGTCGCCCGAGAGCCAGTCGAGCTCCTCGGTGAAATGTGTGACGCACTGACGGTAGGTGCAGGGCAGGCGGGTCAGGTCCGAGCCCCAGAACACACGGCTGGGCCCGAACGCATCGACGACGCGTTTCAGATGGTCGCTGGTGTTGGGCCAGGGATAGTCTTGCGAGGAGTAGGCGCCGATCGTGCAGGCCTTCACCGAGACATTCTCGTACTTGGCCAAATCGAGCAGAACCTGGAGCCGCCCGAAGGCCTCGTCGTCGACTTTTTGACCAGCCAGGTCGAGATGGTCCACGGTCAGACGCAAGTTCGGATGGGCCTCGGCGATCTTCGCCGTCTCGGCGGCACTCCCGGCCAGCATGAACATCACCGGCAGATCATTGGCTTCCGCGGCGGACCACAACCATTCCAGGCCGCCGGATTTCAACAGTTCCTGTTCCTCGGGCTTGCCCATGGTGAAACGCAGACCGCGCATGCCCGATTGTTTGGTCCAGTCGGGCAGTTGCTCGGCAGCCGACGGATCGAACAGGGAGAGACGGCCGAGAATGGCGAGCCGGTCAGGATACTTGGCGGCGGCCGCGCAGGCCTGCGAGTTGTCTTCGCCCATCCACATTGGCGGTACGACCACGGCCCGGTCCACGCCGGCTTCGTCCATTTCCGTGATCAATTCGTCGGCGGTGAAGGCGGGCACCATGCGATGCCACGGATTGCCGTCTCCCCGGAAGTTCCAGAGATGGACCTGTGAATCTGCAATCATCATGATGTTTTCTCCCCGGGGTCTTTTTGTCGTCGCGCGCTTTTTTGCGCGTTACGTCCGCTCGCTCGGATGCACCACATTGTCCGGGCGTTTCAGCGGCATGATGTTCTCGGACTCTATCTTGGCATAGTCGAGATAGCTAAGGCGGGCGATCAGCTCCATCTTGTGAATATCGACGATGCCGTCGGTGATCACGTCGTCATCGATATGGACGCCCACGACTTCGCCCATCACCACATGAGATTGAGAGTTGCGCCCGGGCGGCAGGTCGATCGTCTGAATATGTTTGCATTCCAGCGCGATTGCCGACGCTTTGACCCGCGGCGGGCTTACATTATTGCAAGGTGCGGCTTCGAGCCCGGCCTTGGCCATTTCGTCCACGCTCGCCGGCGCGTGTTCGGCGGTCGCGATCATCTCGTGGCGCAGATCCCAAGTGCACATGTTGAACACGAATTCGCCGGTATCCTGCACGTTTTGATAGGAATCCTTCTTCTCTCCCGTGCCCGGCTTGACCGCGTTGGGGCAGTACATCACGCAGGGCGGATCACCGCTGAGCGCGTTGAAGAAGCTGAACGGCGCGAGATTGACCACGCCTTCGGCGCTCAGGCTCGATATCCAGCCGATCGGGCGGGGCACGACCAGGGCGCTGTAGACGGAATGCTTGAACGGTTCCGGCTTCATGCCGGCTTCGCGGGGGTCAAAAAACATTGTTGGGTTACGTCCTTATCCGATTTCCATGGGCAGGGTCTCGTCCTTGCCCCATTCCTGCATCGAGGCGTCGTAGAGCGCCACATCTTCATAGCCGAGCGCCTTCTGGGCGAAGAAGGCCAGCGTGGCGGAGATACCTCCGCCGCAATAGTTGACGATTTTCTTGTCGGGCGTGGCACCGGCCGCGTCGAACATCTGCTTGAGGGCGTCAGCATCGGAGAAGACGCCGGACTCCATGTCGCAGACGTCGGCATAGGGCGCGTTGGTGCTGTTGGCGATCCGGCCCGGGCGACCGAAGACGAGCCCGCCGGTGCCGTGAAACTGTTCCGCCGACAGCGCGTTCACCACGGCGACTTCGGGATTGCCGAGGACGGCGCGGACATCATCCTTGCCGAAGATGACCTCGCGGCGCGGCCGGGCGGTGAAGGTCGCCGGCGGGATGATTTCCTCGCCCGTGGCCACGGTGCGCCCTTCGGAGGTCCAGCTGGCGTAGCCACCATCCAGCACCATGCCGCCGTCGAAGCCCATGGCGTAGAGCGCCCACCAGGCGCGGGTCGCCCAAAATGGCTGGGTGCGGCTGTACAGCACCACGCGGGTGTCGTCGCCGATGCCCAATGCGCCCATGCGCGCCGCGAAATCCGCGGGATCGGGCAGCATGAAACGGTATTCGTGCGGCGTGACCGACATGTCGTCCTGGCAGTTGATATATCCCGCGCCGGGAATATGGCCGGCCGCCCAGCCGTCGCGATCACCCTCGACCCGGTATTCGAGCTCCGGGTCCGGGACCAGCACGGTTGTCGCATCGAAGACGCGGAGGTCGGGATCATCGAGATGGGCCGCCAACCAGTCCGTGGAGACCAGAAGATCTGGGTTCATCTGCGGGTTTGTGTTGTCTGACATCGCTTGTTTATCTCCCTCACGCGCATTTTATAGCGGCTGGTTATCGGCGGGCGTCAATCGGTCGCGTGGATGCTCACGATGTAATACAGTCTGGCGCAATTGGTCGTGCCCGGGTTCGGGCCTCGACGCAAACAATAAATCCAGGGGCGGAATATGACAGGTCGTCTGGCCGGAAAAGCGATCGCCATCACCGGGGCAGAATCGGGTCTGGGCCGCGCCATGGCATTGCGCGCCGCCAGCGAAGGGGCGCTGATCGCGGCCGCCGGCCTCGATGCCCAGGGGCTGGATGAGACGGTCGCGTCGATGTCCAATTTTGAGGGAACAGGTATCGCCATCCCCACCGATGTCACCGACCCGGCCGCACTTCAGGCCATGATCGACGGGACGGTTGGTGCGTTCGGACGCCTGGACGGCACGATCGCCAACGCGGGTGCCTTTATCACCGCGACCAACTTCCAGGATTGGGACCCCGCCGACTGGCATCGCGTGCTTGCGGTCAACCTGACGGGCGTGTTCATGACCCTGCAGGCCGCCGCGCGGGTGCTGATCGAACAGGGTGAGGGTGGCTCGCTGCTGGCGACCGGTTCATCGACGGCGATCCGCCCGGTCCCCAACGCGCTGCCCTATGTGGCCAGCAAGGGCGGCGTCCACCAGTTGATGCGGGCGCTGGCCGTTGAGCTCGCCCCCCACAATATCCGGGTGAACACGATTGTGCCGGGCATGGCCCGCACCCCACCGGTCGAGGATACCGAAGGCTATATCGAAACGGGGCTGAAGATGGTCCCGATGAACGCTGTCGTGGAACCGGAGGAAATCGCAGCGCTGGTTGCGTTCGCGCTGTCCGACGAGGCGCCGCATATGACAGGTACATTGCTGAAAGTTGACGGTGGCCGCACCTCTGCCTGAGGCGGCCATTCATCCAACCAAGAGGAATTTCCATGGAAACCAAGTCAATCCAGATCGCCAAGACCGGTGGCCCGTCGGTCATGAAATTGAAGACGATCGATCTGCCCAAGCCGAAGAAGGGCGAAGTCACCGTCCGTCACACGGCCATCGGGTTCAACTTCATCGACATCAATCACCGCACCGGGCGCTATCCGTTGGAAATGCCCACAGGCATCGGTTCCGAGGCCGCAGGCGTCATCGAGGCGGTTGGCCGCGGCGTGACCGACCTGAAGGTCGGCCAGCGCGTGGTCTATATCGGCGCCGTCGGCACCTATTCCGAGGCCCAGAATGTTTCGGCTAACATCTGCGTGCCGATCCCCCGCGATATCACCGATGAACTCGCTGCCGCGACCCACCTCAAGGGCATGACCACCGAAATGCTCGTCGAGCGGGTCGGTAACGTGAAGAAGGGCGACGTCGTCCTGATGCATTCCGCTTCCGGCGGCGTTGGCCTGTTGCTTTGCCAGTGGGCCAAGGCGCGTGGCGCGACGGTCATCGGCACTGCGTCTTCGGCGCTGAAGTGCAAGGAAATCACCCGCGCAGGCGCCAAGCACGCCATCGACACCTCGAAGAAGGACGTCGCCAAGGAGGTCGCCAAGATCACCAAGGGGCAGGGCGTCGACGTGGTGTTCGATCCGGTCGGCAAGGACACCTACGAGACGTCGCTGGCCTGCCTGAAGGATCGTGGCCTGCTCGCCAGTTTCGGCGGCGCCTCGGGCCCGGTGCCGGACGTCAATCTCAACGAATTCCGCTATATGGCCCGTGCCTGGCGGCTGACCCGGGCCTCGCTGTTCAACTACACGGCCGGCCGCGAGGATCTGCTGCACAGCTCCAAGCGCGTGTTCGCGATGATCCGGTCGGGCAAGGTGAAGGTCAAAATCAAGCAGCGCTATGCGCTGAAGGATGCCGTCCAGATGCATAAGGATATCGAATCCCGCAAGCTGACCGGCATCACCATGCTGGTCCCCTAGAGGGCAGCAAAACGACAGGCAGCAAACGACCGGGTGGGGGCAAACGCCATGCGCGTGATCGACTTTTTCGACCGTGGAGCTCTGCTCCACCCGGACCGTGCCTTCATGATCGCCGAGGATGGCGCGATCACGACCTATCGTGACGTGCAGACCCTCTCGCACAGGACCGCATTGGCGATGGTCGCGGCCGGGTTCGGCTATCGCAAGAACGCCGCGATCTACAGCCCGAACGCACCCGGTGCTTTTGATGCGTTGCTCGGAATTTATCGTGCCGGCGGTGCGTGGGTGCCCATCAATGCCCGCAACGCCATCGCTGAGAACGCCTATATTCTCGACCATAATGATGTTGAATTTCTGTTTTATAACAGTGAGTTCGAGGATAATATTAAAGTTCTAAAGGATAAGTGTCCGCGAATTACAAACTATGTCTGCCTGGATGGTTCGGGCGTTGATGCGCCATCGTTCCATGACTTTGTTGCAGGCCATGAGGGCATCGCACCCGATTTCCCCGACAATCCCGACGACATTTGCGGGATCTTCTCGTCCGGCGGAACGACAGGCCTCCCGAAGGGCATTCTCTGGACGAACCGCCTGTTCGAAACGATGACCGCAACGTGGTTGGCCCATATGCCGCCGAAACAGCTGCCGGTTCATCTCTGCGCCGCCCCGATGACCCACGCGGCCGGGGTGGTCGCGCTGTCGATGATGGCCGAGGGGGCCACAAATATCATCATGAACGGGGTGCAACTCCCGGAGTTGATGCAGAATATTGAGCGCTATGGCGTCACGACGCTGTTCCTGCCGCCCACTGCGATCTACGTGATGCTCGCCCATCCCGAGGTGCGCAACTGCGACTATTCCTCGCTGGAATATTTCGTCTATGCCGCCGCACCCATGTCGGTCGACAAGCTCAAAGAGGCGATCGACGTGTTCGGCCCTGTGATGACGCAATCCTATGGGCAGGCCGAGGCGCCGATGATCTGCACCTATCTCTCGCCCGAGGCGCATATCGAGGCGCTGGAGACCAACAAGGCGCACCGTTTGGCGAGTTGCGGGCAGCCGTCGCTGTTGACGCCCGTTGAGATCATGGATGACGACGAAAATCTTCTGCCGATCGGAGAACGTGGTGAGATCGTGGTGCGGGGATCGCTGGTCATGGCGGGTTATTTCAAGAACAAGGCGGCGACGGATGAAGTCTCGACGTCCAACGGCTGGCATCGCACCGGCGATATCGGCGTGAAGGACGAAGACGGCTTCATCTATATCGTCGATCGCAAGAAGGACATGATCATCTCCGGCGGGTTCAACATCTATCCGTCCGAGATCGAGCAGGTCGTCTGGGGGCATGACGCCGTGCAGGATTGCGCCGTGATCGGCGTGCCCGACGACAAATGGGGCGAGGCGGTGAAGGCCATCGTCGAACTCAAGCCGGGCCAGAGCGCCGATGCAGACGAGATTATCGCGCTGTGCAAGGAAGAGCTGGGCAGCGTGAAGGCGCCCAAAACCGTCGAGTTCTGGGATGAACTGCCCCGCTCGCCGGTCGGCAAGGTGCGCAAGAAGGATATGCGCGAGAAATTCTGGGAGGGCCGGGACCGCGCCGTTTAGCGCGCCGGCCTCGCATCATGAATCAAAGCATCGGCATTCTGGGTCTCGGCGAAATGGGCGGCACGGCGGCCCGTCTTTTGCTGGCCAAGGGCTATGCGGTGTCGGCCGTGGATCGCCCCAGCGCGGCCTGGTTGACCGAGGCCGGCGGTACACTGATTGCCGACGCAAAGACCCTCGCGGAACAGGCCGATATCGTCATTTTGCTGCTGGCCACCGAAGATGCTGTCGAGCACGCGATATTCGGTGAAGCGGGTCTTGCCGCGGGCGGCCGGGAAGGGCTGATCGTCGCCGACATCGGCACGTTTTCCGTCGCCCTGAAGGAGCGGGTTCGCGATGCTCTCGAGGAAAAGGGGGCTGTCGCCCTGGATACCCCGATCAGCGGAACACCGCAGGCCATAGAAACGGGCCGGGCCGTTATTATGCTGAGCGGAGATGAGGCTGCGTGCGAGCGCGTGCGGCCGGTTCTGGAGATCCTCGCGCCGAAATGCCCCCATGTGGGGCCGTTCGGCCACGGCATGAAGCTGAAATTCGTGCTCAATTCGCTGGTCATAAACCACGTTCTGGTCGCCGCGGAAGCGCTGAACATGGGCATCGCGTCCGGGCTCGACCCGAAGCAGATCATCGATGTCGTGCTGCCGAGCGTCGCCACATCCACGCAGTTTGAGCTGCGCGGGCCTTTGATGGCCGAGCGCAAATGGGATCCGCCGACGGCACCCGCGCGGCTGGTGCACAAGGATACGCGCTACATCGTCGAGCATGCCAAGGCGCTGGGTGTGCCCGCGCCGGTCTCGACCATCACCCGGGACCTCTACGAGAGGGTCGCGGAGATGGGGCTGCTCGATAAGGAGCTGGCGATCATTTTCGAGGCGCTGGAAGCCGACAACGAAGAACCCGGTTGATCGCTAAGCCGGCGCGTCGGCGCGAACATGCTTCAGGGCCCGCAGGAATGCGAAGACGCTGATCAGCACGAAGAAGCCGATCCCGATATAGGCAACCTGAAACGAAACCAGGGCGACAACCGCGCCGAAGACCGCCGGGCCGATGACCACGGCGCCAAAAATGATGAACGTGACGGCACCCGTCGTCCGGCTGACCTCGCCGGCTTGCGCCCGGCGCGAGACTTCCGCCAGGTACACACCGTTCCAGCCGGCGGCACTGGCGCCGAAGATGACGCCCACGGCGTAGATCAGGGCGAGCGGCCAGGAGACGGTGAATGATGCCGTCAGGAAGGCGGCGAGGGAGCCGCCCAGTGCGAGCAGCAGGAGCGTGGTCAACGGGTTCAGATACCGGGAGGCGACGGCGCCGAAGATGATGCGGCCCGTGCCGCCGCTGGCCTGGGCCACGGCCAGAACCGCACCGGCGGAGATGACAGACAGGCCAATATCTTCCTGCAGATACAACACGATGAACGTGGTCAGCGCATACTGGGCGATGACCAGTGGCACGCAACCGGCCATCAACCAGCGCAGGACCGGGCTCGACAGGACGAGGCGGATCGGACCGATCAGTTCGAGTTTCACCCGGATCGCGGCGTCGGCGAATTCGGCGTAGCGTCGCGCCCAGATTTCGATGATCAGGGCTGTGGCCAGGCAGGCCCCGGCCACCACCAGGATCGCGGTTTGCCAATCCCAGAGCAGCGTTAGCGGCGGCCCGACGAAACCCGCCAGCGCGCCGCCGATGGGGACGCCGGTCTGCTTGATGGAAAACACCAGGGGCTGCAGATGCCGCGGTGTCGTCCGCGAAAGGATATGTGAACTCGCAGGGGTCGCCGGGCCGAGCCCAGCGCCGATCAACGCGCTGCCCAGCGCGACAAGTCCGAGGTTCCCCGATGCGATGCAGGCGCTTCCCAGTGCGCAGGAAAGGACCATGAGCTGGGACGCGCGCATCGGATTGAACCGCGTGACCAGGCCGGCTGACATCATCGCGCTGAACATCGCAGCCGTGAACAGGATGGTCGGCAGTATGCCGATCCAGGCCGGGTCGAGACCCATCTCCGGCAACGCCTGCTTGGCGAGCACGGGCGGTGCGAACACGGCCCACGAGATCATCGTCTGAACCAGGGTGAGCAGGATTGTCGGGCCGACATAGGCCGCGCGTTCACGCATGGGGTTGTGGCCCGTCCGGTCTAATAGTCGGGCATCGAATAGAGCAGGACACCGGCCTTGGCGCCGATCCGTTCGGCCTCATCGGCAGCCGGCTTCGAGGGGTCCCAGGGTTTGGCGTCGTAGCGCATGCCGCTGACCTCGTTCGTGACCTCGGACATTAGCCAGACGATCGGGGCCTTCATCAAATCCGCTTCGATCAGGACCGGGCTTGCGAGCGTCTCGTCACGCTTTTTCATTTCATCGGACATGCCGGGTGTGGCCGCGCCGGCACCCGGGTTCAGGATGTTGACCGTGACGCCGGTGCCGCCGAGATCCTTGTTCCAGATTTCGGTGGCAACTTCGAGGGCAGCCTTGGAGGGACCATAGGGTGAGGAGCCCTGCTTGGTCATGGTCCGGTACATGGTCGTCACGTTGACGATGCGGCCCCAGCCTTGATCCACCATCAATGGCGCAACACGGCGTGCGAGTTTGTCGGCCCCGACGAAATTCGCGTTCATGACGTTCTGGATGACCTCGTCGGAGGCCTCCCAGAATTTTGGCATCTCGCCGGTCGCCCGCCACTCCGGCCGCTTGTGTCCGTCCGGCCAGATGTAGGTGAATGTCAGGCCGGCGTTGTTGACGAGGCCATGGATGGCGCCGAAGGCATCGAGCGCTTCGGCGACAATCCGGTCGCAATCCTCGGAATTTCGGATGTCGGCCGTCACGCAGTGCGTTTTCCCGGGATTGCCGGCGCAGGCGGCTTCGAGCTCGGGGAAGTCATTGGTGATATGGGCGGCGGCCACCACATTTGCACCGGCTTCGGTCAGTGCTTCGGTCATGGCCCGGCCAAGCCCGCGCCCGGCGCCGGTCACGATCACCACGCGACCTTTCAAGTCATATTCAGACATACGTATTTCCCCTAGGCGAAAGCTGTTCGTTTGATTCCGGATGCAAGCTACAGGGTCGACACCTGCCATCGCAATCATAGGCCTTTGGTGCGGGGCGAGGGCCCCTGCATCCTATGCATCTCACCATGCGATCAAATGACACTTGTGCGGCTGTTCATTCCGCTGTTATGAATCGGGGGAACTCACGGAAAAGTGAATAGCCCCTAGATTTGTAGACGCTTTCTTTCCTAATTTTGAGGCAAGGAGGCCATGATGGGCAGAAGTAGTTACAGCGACGATTTCAAACGGGACGCGGTGGCGCAGATCACA
>JABIVD010000037.1 GCA_018667335.1 Rhodospirillaceae bacterium | reverse complement strand
GGCAAAACGTTGTGGAGAAGCGTTCAAGGCGGGCTTGGCAAACGCTTTGGACTTCGATTATATCCGGGCGAAGTGTAAGGCACACATGGTTCCAGGGGGGCATTCTGGTCACAGCGTGCAGACGGATCGCGACGCGGGGGACATATCCTGTTGCGGCACGGTGTCACATTGCTGAGGCTCGGAAAATCCCATACCCAAAGACCATGTGCACAACAGGTCTCAAGGCGGACGCAGACCGCCGAACCAAGGACATTTGCTCATGAGCGATGATACTCAGAATCACGACGATCATTCTGGGAGCCGACGCGATTTCCTTTACCTGTCCGCCGGCGCGTTCGCCGGGGTAGGCGGGGCGATTGCGCTCTGGCCGTTCGTCGATTCGATGAACCCTTCCGCCGACGTTCTGGCGCTCTCCTCGGTCGAGGTGGACGTGTCGCAGGTCGAAGTCGGACAGCGGGTCACGGTGAAATGGCGCGGCAAGCCGGTCTTTGTAGACCGGCGCACGCCAGCGGCGATCGCCGAGGCGGTGAATACGCCGTTGAGTGATCTGCGCGATCCCGAGACGGATGCGCAGCGCACGGACCGGCCCGAGTGGCTCGTCATCGTGGGGGTCTGCACCCATCTGGGCTGCGTACCTCTCGGCCAGAAGGCCTCCGAGCCGCGCGGTGAATGGGGCGGCTGGTTCTGCCCTTGCCACGGTTCGCACTACGACACCGCTGGTCGCATCCGGAAAGGACCGGCACCGCTTAATCTGCCGGTGCCCGAGCATGCGTTCCTGACTGACACCAAAATCAAGATCGGCTGAGGCGAATCATGAGCGCTGGAAACCAAACACCCGTCGGCAACGGCCTGGTCAAGTGGATCGACTCCCGCCTGCCGGTCTTTAGTTATCTGCAAAAGGAATATGCCGAGTTCCAGTCCCCGAAGAACTTCAACTGGTTCTGGAACTTCGGTGCCATCCTGACCTTCATGCTCGTGCTGATGATGATCACGGGCATCTTCCTGGCGATGCAGTATCAGCCCAACACCGAGCTGGCCTTCGATTCGGTCGAACGCATCATGCGCGATGTGAATTTCGGCTGGCTGCTGCGCTACATGCACGCGAACGGCGGCACCTTCTTCTTCATCGCGGTGTACATCCATATGTTCCGCGGCATGTATTACGGGTCCTACAAGAACCCGCGCGAGCTGCTCTGGATTTTGGGCGTCATCATCCTCGTTCTTATGATGGCGACCGCGTTCATGGGCTACGTGCTTCCCTGGGGCCAGATGAGCTTCTGGGGTGCCACGGTGATCACCAACCTGTTCTCGGCGATCCCGCTGGTGGGCGATTCAATCGTCACCCTGCTCTGGGGTGGCTTCTCGGTCGATAACGCGACCCTGAACCGCTTCTTCGCGCTGCATTATCTGCTCCCGTTCCTGATCTTCGGGGTGGTTATCCTGCATGTGATTTCGCTGCATGTGTCGGGGTCGAACAACCCGCTGGGTGTCGATCCGAAGGGGCCGCAGGACACGGTGTCCTTCCATCCCTATTACACAATGAAGGACAGCGCGGGCCTCGCGATCTTCGTGACGATCTTCGCGTTTTTCGTGTTCTTCGCGCCGAATTTCTTCGGCGAGCCGGAGAATTATCTGGCGGCACAGCCCCTGACCACGCCGGCGCATATCGTGCCGGAATGGTATTTCCTGCCCTTCTTCGCGATCCTTCGTTCGATCAACTTCGACATCTGGTTCATCGAGGCCAAGCTGGGCGGCGTGATCGCCATGTTCGGTGCGATCCTCGTGCTGTTCGTTCTGCCCTGGCTCGACAAGTCACCGGTGCGTAGCGCCAAGTTCCGGCCGGTCTACAAGTGGTTCTTCTGGATCTTCCTGCTCGATTGCCTCCTTCTCGGTTGGGTCGGCGGGCGCGCGCCGGACGATCTGGTCTTTGAAGGCCTGGCCCTGAAGGTGATCCACCTCGGCTACCTCTCGACCTTCTGGTACTTCTTCCACTTCATTATTTTGCTGCCGTTGCTCGGCGTTTTCGAACGACCGAAGCCAGTGCCCAAGAGTATTTCAGAATCCGTTCTCGGGGGCGGAAATGCGGGCGCTTCGGCAACTGCCAAGCCGATGGAGAAGGCGTAATGGGTATCGTTTCCAAATTGCGCCGCACAGCGGCGGTGGCCGGTTTCGCAGCCGTCGCAGCGATGGTATCAACGGCCGCTTTAGCCGCCGGTGACACCAAGCACCCCGAAGAGCGCGACTGGCACTTCTCGGGGATCTTCGGGACCGTAGACGTGCATTCCGCCCAGCGCGGCCTGCAGGTCTATCTGGAGGTCTGCTCGGGCTGTCATGCGCTGAAGCAGGTTGCCTATCGCAACCTGAGTGCGCTCGGCTTCACCGAGGGGGAAATCAAGGCGATCGCCGCTGATTTCGAAGTCACAGCCGGTCCGGACAGCGAGGGCGAGATGTTCCAGCGCCCCGCAATCCAGTCCGATAACTTCGTGTCGCCATTCCCGAATGAAGAGGCCGCCAAGGCCGCGAACAACGGTGCCAACCCGCCCGACCTGTCCTTGCAGGTGAAGGTCCATCCCGACGGTGCGAACTATATCCACGCGCTGCTGACCGGTTATGCCGACGCGCCGGACGGTGTCGAGGTGCCGGACGGGGCCAGCTACAACCCGTTCTTCCGTGGCGGGTTCATCGCCATGCCGCAGCCGCTCTTCGAGGACGGGGTCGAGTATTCGGACGGCACCGCCGCGACCGTCGACCAGATGGCGACCGACGTGGTCAATTTCCTGCAGTGGACGGCAGAGCCCGAGATGCAGCAACGCAAGAAGATGGGCTTCAAGGTCGTGATCTTCATGATCATTCTCAGCGCGCTGTTATATGCCGGGAAGCGCAAATTGTGGGCGAACATCGACCACTGACCGAGACAAGTTCAATGAAAAGGCCGTTTGCGAGCTCGCAAGCGGCCTTTTTGTTAAGCGCGTTCGCGCGCATTCGCTAAACTCGGCCGCAAGCAACAACACAACAATCGCATTGGGAGGATCAGATGGCGCGTGAAACCATCGTCACATGTGCGGTGACCGGCGGTCACCAGAATTTCCAGGACCATCCGAATTTCCCCATCTCGCCGAAGCAGATCGCGGATTCCGCGATCGAGGCGCGCAAGGCGGGGGCCGCGGTGGCCCATATTCATGTACGCGAGCCCGATGGGTCGCGCTCGGGCAACCCGGACTATTTCCGTGAGGTGGTCGAGCGTATCCGTGACGCGGATTGCGATGTTCTGATCAACCTGACCACCGGCGAGGGCGGCCGCTACGTCCCCAGCGACGAGAACCCCGCCGTCGGCGGGCCGGGCACGTCTCTGTCCACCCCCGAGGTGCGTGTCCGCCATGTGCTCGACCTGCGCCCCGACATCTGCACGCTCGATGTGGCGACCATGAATTTCGGCGAAGCCGTGTTCATGAACACGCCGGCCCATCTGCGCCGGATGGCGGATCTGATCAAGGACGCCGGCGTGAAGCCGGAGATCGAGGTGTTCGAGCCGGGCCATATCCAGCTTGCGAAGGACATGATCAAGAACGGTCTCATCGAATCTCCGCCGCTCTTCCAGCTCTGCCTCGGCATTCCATGGGGGTCGCCCGCGACGCCGCAAATGGTGCAGGTGATGCACTCGATGCTGCCGAAAGATGCGAACTGGGCGGCCTTCGGCATCAGCCGCTGGGAGTTCCCGATCGTGGCCGAAGTCGTCAACAATGGCGGCCATGTACGTGTCGGGCTCGAGGACAATCTCTATCTGACGAAGGGTGAGTTCGCGAGCAACGGACAGCTCGTCGACAAGGCGGTTCGGATCATGCGTGAGCTCGACGCCGAACCGGTCGAGCCGGCGCGCGCCGCCGAGATGCTCGACCTCCTGCCGCGCGCCCAATAGGCCGCCACATGGAAGCCAATCACGCTGGCGTGCCGCCGATGCTCGGGATCATCGGCGGCAGCGGAATATACGACGTCGAGGGCCTGACGGATGTGCGCTGGGAGGCGGTCGAGACGCCGTTCGGCAACCCGTCCGATGAGCTGATGTTCGGCACGCTGGATGGTTTTCCGATCGTGTTTCTGCCGCGCCATGGTCGCGGTCACCGGGTGCCGCCGTCCGAGCTGAACTTCCGGGCCAATATCTATGCGATGAAGCAGGCCGGGGTGACGGAGATCGTCTCGCTGTCGGCCGTGGGGTCACTGCGCGAGGACCTCGCACCCGGATCCTTCGTGATCGTCGATCAATTCATCGACCGGACATTCGCGCGGGTTAAATCCTTCTTTGAGTCTGGTCTCGTGGCCCATGTCTCGATGGCCGATCCGGTCTGTGCCCGGCTTGGGGACCATATCGAGGCCGCGGCAAATGGCCTGGATATCGACATCTCAAGGGGCGGCACTTACCTGGTGATGGAGGGGCCGCAATTTTCCACGCGCGCGGAGTCAGAACTCTACCGGTCGTGGGGCTGTTCGGTCATCGGCATGACGAACATGCCCGAGGCGAAGCTCGCCCGCGAGGCCGAGCTTTGTTACGCGACGGTTGCGATGGTCACCGATTTCGATTGCTGGCACGAAGACCATGACGATGTGACGGTCGATCGGATCATCGAAGTTCTCATGAGCAATGCCGAGAAGGCGCGCAGCCTGGTGCGTGCGTTGGCGCCGCGGCTGGCGGGGCGCGGCGACCTTTGTGCCCGGAATTGTCAGACCAGTCTCGACAACGCCCTGATCACGGCGCCGGACGCGCGTGATCCGGCCGTGATCGACCGGTTGTCCACGATTGCCGGCCGCGTTCTCGGTTAAATCCGTTTAAAATCATATGGTTGCGTGGGTGTCCTTCCGGCATCGGCGCGGACGTAATAGAATGGGCCAAACGGCAACCCGGCCTCATGCGGGGATAGTGTGGTTGCCCGGGGAGCAGTGAGTTATGCCAGACGCGAACGGCCACGACACAGTGACCGATCGTCCGATTGCCGGAATCGATCATGCGTTGATTGGTGTCGCCGATCTGGATGCGGCGCGCGATACCTTCACGCGCCTCGGATTTACCATGTCACCGCGTGGGCGCCACATCGGCTGGGGCACCGGCAACTACACGATCATGTTCGAGCATGATTATGTGGAACTGCTCGGTGTCGTTGACCCGTCCCAGTATATTCACCGGCTCGACGAATTCCTGGAAACCGGGGAGGGACTTCTCAACGTCGCGCTGGGTACCGATGATGCTGAAGCCGCCTTTCGCTGGCTTCAGGCGCAGGGCATGGATGCCGCGCCGGCCGAGCAGCTTCAGCGTTTGCTCGAGACGGATGAGGGGGATGAAACCCTGCAGTTCCGGAATGTCTATATTCCGGGCGACCTCACGCCGGGCCTGAACACCTTCGCGTGCGAACATCTCACGCCGGAAAAAATCAGGCGTGCGAGCTGGCTGTCGCACCCCAACGGCGCGCGCCGTATTTCGGAAGTAACCATCGTGATGGAAAACCTCGACGGCGTCCGGGATGCCTATGTTCGCTTGTTTGGCGAGGATGCGGTGTCGGGCGACGAGCGCAAGGGCAACATCACAGTCGACACGGGCCGTGACGAATTGTGGTTCGTCACGCCCAAGACCTTCCCGGAACGGCATTACGACAAGACCATCGACGAGAGTCTGCCGCTGCCGCGGCTGGCGGCATTGACCCTCGAGGTCGCCGACACCCAGGCGACGGCGTTGTATCTTTCCGGTCAGCAGGTGGCGTTCGAGCGCGACAGCACCGATGCGGTGATTGTCTCATCGGAGGAGGCCTGCGGGACCTTCCTCGTTTTTGCTGACGCGCCCGGAAGCTAGCGGGTCCGCTAGCCGATATTCGCCGTCAGGAATTCCAGCGTACGCCCCATCGCCTGGCCGGCCGCTTCCTTGTGGTAGGAGCCGCGGCGCGAGCAGCTGAAGCCATGTCCCGCGCCCTCATAGATGAAGCTCGGAATGTCGGAATGTTCGGCCTCGACCTTGTGGACTCCGTCGAGCGGGATGCCCGCATCTTCGGCGCCCCAATGGAACATGACGGGACATTTGGGCGTCTCGCCGCTGTTCGTCAGGATGTCGCCGCCGTAGTAGCAGACCGCCGCTGATACGGACGAACGCGCTGCCGCAAACCATGCGACCGAGCCGCCCATGCAGAAGCCGACCACGCCGATCTTGCCCACGCCGTCGATCTCTGCGATCGCCGCGTCGACGTCCTTGACCACATCGTCCCAGTCCAGCGCGCCCTTGAGCGCGCGGCCCTTGGCCATGCCGTCCTCGTTGAATTCGAGGACCGCGTCGCGCTCGTGACGGTCGAACAAGGCCGGTGCGATCGCGACGTAGCCTTCCTTGGCGAAGTTGTCGACGGTCTCGCGGATGTCGTCGTTGACGCCGAAAATCTCCTGAATGATGACGATCCCGCCGCGCGCGACGCCGTCAGGCTCGGCCCGGTATGCGTCGAGTTCATGCCCGTCTGCGGCCTTCAGTTTTAGATCTTTACCCATTTTTTGTTTCTCCCGAACCAGGTTCAAATTTCGTTTCTGAATTATCCTAGAGCGCTAGACGTTGAAGCGAAACAGCAGCACGTCGCCATCCTGGACCTTGTAGTCACGGCCTTCCTGCCGCATGCGGCCGGCGTCGCGCGCGCCCTGTTCGCCGCGATGCTCGATATAGTCGCCATATCCGATCGTCTCCGCGCGGATGAAGCCCTTCTGGAAATCCGTGTGGATGCGGCCGGCCGCGTCGTAGGCGGTGGCCGCGCCTGCGACCGTCCAGGCCCGGGTTTCCTTGGGTCCGACGGTGAAAAAGGTGATCAGGTGGAGCAGCTCGTAGCCGGCGCGGATGACCCGCGAGAGGCCCGTGTCGGACAGTCCCAGACCTTCGAGGAACTCGGCCCGTTCGGCGAGGTCGTCGAGCTGTGCCACCTCGGACTCGATTTCCGCCGATACGATAACAATCCCGGCACCGTTGGCGGCCGCCATCTCGGCGACCGCCTTCGTGTGGGCGTTGCCGTCGACGGCGGAATCCTCGTCCACGTTGCAGACATACAAGACGGGTTTGGAAGTGAGCAGCTGCAGTTGCTGGAACTCCGCGTGCAGGTCGTCGGGGATGCTGGCGGTCCGGGCCGCGCGTCCGTCCTGCAGGGCGGCCAGCACCGGCGTCAGCAGTTGGAGCTGGGTGCGGGCATCCTTGTCGCCGCCCTTGGCTTTCTTCTCGGTGGTGTCGACCCGGCGCTCCATGGCCTCAAGATCGGCGATCAGCAATTCGGTCTCGACGATCTCCGCATCGCGCACCGGATCCACGCCGCCCTCGACATGGGTGATCCCGCTGTCATCGAAGCAGCGCAGCACATGGCAGACGGCATCGACCTCGCGGATATGGGAGAGGAACTTGTTCCCCAGCCCTTCGCCCTTACTGGCGCCGCGCACGAGGCCGGCGATGTCGACGAACTCCAGATAGGTCGGGACGATCTCGGCGGATTTTGCCAAACCGGCGAGTACGGCCAGCCGGTCGTCCGGGACCGCCACGCGTCCGGCATTCGGCTCGATGGTGCAGAACGGATAGTTCGCCGATTCCGCCTGCGCGGTTGCGGTCAGCGCATTGAACAGCGTCGATTTGCCGACATTGGGCAAACCGACGATCCCACAATTGAAACCCATGTTAGTCGCGTCCTCGCAGCCGGTTCATGGCGCGCGACAGGGCATTGCCCATCGCGGTGTCCGGTTCGGATGAGGCTGCCGGTGCGGCAGCGGAATTCGGTGCGGCCGCTTTTCCAGCGGGCGTCGTCTCTTTTTGGGTGTCGCCCTGGGCAGCCCCATGAACGGCCATGGCGACCCGGCTCATGAAGTCGCTCGCCCGGCCCTCGAACAGGGCGGGCAGTTCAATGGCGACCGCGTCCAGTTCGCGGGTGAGCCAGTCCTGATCGGCCCTGGCAAAGTCACCCAGCACATAATTTTTGACCTGCGCCTTGTCGCCGGGATGACCCACCCCGAGGCGCACGCGCCAGTAATTCTTGTCGCCCAGATGGGCGTCGATACTGCGCAGGCCGTTATGCCCGGCGTTGCCGCCACCCTGTTTGACCTTGAGCTTGGCCGCGACGAGGTCGATCTCGTCATAGATCACGATGACGTCCGCGGGTGCCAGCTTGTAGAAGCGCACGGCGTCTCCGACCGCGCGGCCGGATTCGTTCATGAAGGTGGCGGGTTTCAGGACAATGACCCGTTCGTCGCCGATCTGGCCCTCGCTGACGTCGCCCTGGAACTTGGCGCGGGGCGCAGAAAGGCCATGGCGGCGGACGATCTCGTCCGCCGCCATGAAACCGATATTGTGTCGGTTGTTTCGGTGTTTCGGGCCGGGATTTCCGAGGCCCACAACCAATCGCATGTTCTGCTCGCCCGTTTGTGGGACGGCGGGTTAGTCCTCGTCGCCCTCGCCGTCGGTGCCTTCGCCTTCACCTTCTTCGCCCTCTTCGCCCTCTTCGCCTTCTTCGAGTTCGGCATCCGGGTCGATTTCTTCTTCGACCGGCGCGACTGTCGGCGCGGCAATGGTTGCGACGGTGAAGTCACGATCCGTGATCGTCGGTTTGACCCCGTCGGGAAGCGTGATGTCGGAGATGTGGATACTGTCGCCGACGTCCAGGCCGGTCAGATCGGCCACGAACTCCTCGGGAATCGCACCGGCGCGGCAAACAACCTCGACCGCGTGTCGAACGATATTGAGAACGCCGCCGCCCTTGAGGCCGGGGGATTCTTCTTCGTTCGTGAAGTTGACCTGAATTTCCAGGTTGATGCGCGTGCGTTCGGTGACGCGCAGGAAATCCAGATGCATCGGCACATCGGTGACCGGGTGCACCTGCAGTTCGCGGCACAAGACCTGCTGCTGGTTACCTTCAACGTCCATGTCGAACAGCGTGGCGAAGAAGCCGGGCTGTGCGAGCGCGGCGCGCAACTGCGCCGGGCTGATGGTAACGGGTTCGGGGTCCTTGTTTGCGCCATAGATCACCGCCGGCACTTTGCCGGTCCGGCGAATTGCACGGGCGGCCCCCTTGCCGACCTGTGCGCGCGATTCCGCGTTAAACGTCACGGTTTCCGCCATGATTCACTCCTCTGACCCGGCCATGCCTCCAAGGGTGCCACAACCGGGACGGTTAATTATCGACGCCGGATGCGCCGAATTCTAATTGAACAGACTTGAAACCGAGGCTTCGCGGCTGATG